>NZ_JBITRX010000012.1:0-281935 GCF_044540325.1 Streptomyces sp. NPDC086023 | reverse complement strand
GCACGCTGTTGAGTTCTCAAGGTGCGGTCGCTTCCTTTGTTCCCGTTTCCGGGCCCTCCGGGCGCTTCCTTCGTTTCCGACTCTATCAGATCTTTTCCACCGGGTTTTTCCGGCTTGTCGATCCGATAAAGGAGTCGGGGTGTGCTCCGACCGTGGAATTCGAATTCCATCCGGGAGCGAGAGAGATATTAGACCGTCGCGGTCGAACTGTCCAGTTCGAGGCAACCGTTCGAATCTACCTCCCCACGCGGACCGTGTCAACGGTCTTTGCGGGACGACGAGGAGACTAGCAGCTCAACGGGCTCGTACGCACATCAGGCCGCGACGGGCAGTGATGAGCTCTGGTCAGCGGCCTGCAGGTCGCCCGTCGCGCCCGCCTTCGCGGCTCGTCCGCCGAGCACCCACACGTAGACCAGGAACAGGGCCTCGGCCAGGACGCCGATGCCGATGCGGGCCCAGGTCGGCAGGCCGGAGGGGGTGACGAAGGCTTCGATGATCCCGGACAGGAACAGCACCACCGCGAGGCCCATGGCCATGCCCAGGGCCGCGCGGCCCTGCTCGGCCAGGGCCACCCGCCGGGTGCGGGGGCCCGGGTCGATGACCGTCCAGCCGAGGCGGAGGCCCGTACCCGCGGCGACGAACACGGCCGTCAGCTCCAGCAGGCCGTGCGGGAGGAGCAGGCCCAGGAGCGTGTCCAGGCGGCCGGCCGAACCCATCAGGCCGATCGCGACGCCGAGGTTGAGCATGTTCTGGAAGAGGATCCAGATCACCGGCAGGCCCAGGAAGGCGCCCAGGACCAGGCACATGGCGGCGGCCCTGGCGTTGTTCGTCCACACCTGGGCGGCGAAGGAGGTCGCAGGGTGACTGGAGTAGTAGGTCTCGTAGGCGCCGCCCGGCCTGGTCATCTCCCGCAGCTCCGTCGGCGCGCCGATGGCGGCCTGCACCTCGGGGTGCGCCGCGATCCACCAGCCGATCAGCGCGCCGAGGGCGATCGAGAGCAGCGCCGTGGGCACCCACCAGCGGCGGCTGCGGTACACGGCTGCCGGAAAGCCCTCGGTGAAGAAGCGGGCGGCGTCGCGCCAGGTGGCCCGGCGGGTGCCGGTGACCGTGGCGCGGGCGCGCGCGACGAGCTGGGTCAGGCGTCCGGTGAGCATCGGGTCCGGCGCGCTGGACTGGATCAGGGAGAGGTGGGTGGCCGTGCGCTGGTAGAGCGCGATGAGTTCGTCGGCCTCGGCGCCGGTCAGCTTCCGGCCGCGGCGGAGCAGTTGCTCCAGACGCTGCCATTCGGCCTGGTGGGCGGTGACGAAGACGTCGAGGTCCATCCGGCTGCTGCTCCCCGCTGCGGTCCGTTGTTCTTCGCGTACCGCCCCGGGTGCTGACCGTACGAACGTCAGCTTGGCAGACTTGTCGACCAAGGGGCACGGCTTGGAGGGTGGGCATCGGTGAGCGATCTGGTGACGGGCGACGCGGTCGTCCTCGGTCTTCGGCCCGCGCGGCTGCCGAGCCGGGCTCTGGCCATCGTGATCGACCTGGCCGTCCAGTGGGCGGTGTTCCTGGTCGTGACGACGGTCGTGGTGGCCGCGACCTCCTCGCTCGACGAGGCGGCGCAGATGGCGATCTCGATCGCGCTGTTCCTGCTCGTGCTGGTCGGGGTGCCGATCGCGGTGGAGACGCTGAGCCGGGGCCGGTCCCTGGGGAAGCTGGTCTGCGGGCTGCGGGTGGTGCGGGACGACGGCGGGCCGATCCGGTTCCGGCACGCGCTCGTGCGCGGGGCGATGGGCGTGGTCGAGCTGCTGATGACCTTCGGGGTGGTGGCGATCATCGCGTCACTGGTCTCGGCGCGGGGCCGGCGGGTCGGGGACGTGTTCGCGGGGACGCTGGTGGTGCGCGAGCGGGTGCCGGGTGCGCGGGCCGCGTACGTACCGCCTCCGCCGCCGTGGCTGGCCGGGCGGTTCACTCAGCTGGACCTGTCGGCCGTGCCGGAGGGGCTGTGGCTGGCGATCCGCCAGTACCTCACGCGGATGAACCAGCTGGATCCGCACGTCAGCGCCTCGATGGCGGCGCGGCTGGGTGACGACCTGGTGGCGTGTACGGGTACTCCCGCGCCTCCCGGGGTGCCGGCGGCGGCCTACCTGGCGGCCGTGGTGCACGAGCGCCGGGAGCGGGACGCGCGGCGTGCCTTCGGGGAAGGGGGCGGGGGCGGGGGGTCGCTGGCTCCGGTCCCGCACGTGCCGGGGGCGGGTGCGCCGTACGCGGCGCCGGTCGCCCAGGCTCCGGGGCCGTTCGCGGCGCCGGGGGGCCAGGTGGTGCCGCCCGCGGCGTACGGCCCGCCCGCTTCATACGGACCGCCCGCGTCGTCCGGCCCGCCCGCTTCATACGCGCCGCAGGCTCCGGCCGTGCCTGCCGCTCCCCCGGCCGAGACGCCGGCGCCCGACCGGCCCGCCACCGGGTTCGCGCCGCCGGCCTAGCTAGTCCGGCCGGAACTGCGAGGGCGGGGTTTCGAGGTCCTCCAGCTCGATGCCGGGCGCGGAGAGGACCACGTCGCCGGCGATGTGCACGGTGTGCTGCTCGCCGGTGTCCAGCTCGCTGACCTGGTACTCGTCCACCATGAGCGGCCCGCTGTCGGTGGGGTGCGCCTCGCTGCGGAGCAGGGCCCACGCCTGGTCCAGCGTGCGGGGTGCCAGGACGGGGTCGGTGAAGGCGACGAGGCGTACGCGCTTCGCCGGGTCGCCGGGGGCGAGGCGCAGCAGGCGGGCGGCGGCCACGAGGAACGCCGGGGAGGCGCCGGTGAAGGCGTGGGCGGGGACGTTGCCCTCGGTCGCCTCGGTGCCGGTGGGGTCGGTGCGTACCCAGGTGACGCCTTCGAGGGCGGCGCCGCGGACCTGCCAGCTCGCGGCGTGGAGTTCGAGGCGGATGGGGCGGCCGAGGTCGTCGATGGTCAGGTCGACGGAGCCGCGGTGGTCCCCGGAAGGGCCGGTGAGCTGGGAGACGTAGCGCCAGCCGGAGGAGCCGGGCGCGCAGTGGAAGTGCTCCTCGCCGAGGGGGGTGTGGTCGTGCGGGTCGTGCAGTGAATAACGGCCGCGGGGCATGGATGGGCCTCAGAACTCTCGGGGTGGGGCTCCGGATACGGGGCAGGCCCCCGGCACGGGGTGCGGGGGGCCTGCCTGTTGTGCTGGGTGCTGCGGGGCCGGTCCGGTACGGGGTACCGGGTGCCGGCTCAGTAGCGGTAGTGGTCCGGCTTGTACGGGCCCTCGACCTTGACGCCGATGTAGTCGGCCTGCTCCGGGCGGAGGGTCGTGAGCTTCACGCCCAGGGCGTCGAGGTGCAGGCGGGCGACCTTCTCGTCGAGGTGCTTCGGGAGCACGTAGACGTCGGTCGGGTACTCGTTCGGCTTGGTGAAGAGCTCGATCTGGGCCAGGGTCTGGTCCGCGAAGGAGTTCGACATCACGAACGACGGGTGGCCGGTGGCGTTGCCCAGGTTGAGGAGGCGGCCCTCGGACAGGACGATCAGGACCTTGCCGTCCGGGAAGGTCCAGGTGTGGACCTGCGGCTTGACCTCGTCCTTCACGATGCCGTCGATCTTGGCGAGACCGGCCATGTCGATCTCGTTGTCGAAGTGGCCGATGTTGCCCACGATCGCCTGGTGCTTCATCTTGGCCATGTCCGAGGCCATGATGATGTCCTTGTTGCCCGTGGTCGTGATGAAGATGTCGGCCGTCTCGACGACCTCGTCCAGCGTCGTGACCTGGTAGCCGTCCATCGCCGCCTGGAGCGCGCAGATCGGGTCGATCTCGGTGATGACGACGCGGGCGCCCTGGCCGCGGAGGGACTCGGCGCAGCCCTTGCCGACGTCGCCGTAGCCGCAGACGACCGCGACCTTGCCGCCGATGAGGACGTCGGTGGCGCGGTTGATGCCGTCGATGAGCGAGTGGCGGCAGCCGTACTTGTTGTCGAACTTCGACTTGGTGACGGCGTCGTTCACGTTGATCGCCGGGAAGAGCAGGGTGCCCTCGGCCATCATCTCGTACAGGCGGTGGACGCCCGTGGTGGTCTCCTCGGTGACACCGCGGATCTCGGAGGCCAGCTGCGTCCACTTCTGCGGGGACTCCGCGAGGGTGCGGTTCAGCAGCGTGAGGATGTGGCCGTACTCCTCGGAGTCCGCCGTGGACGGGTCCGGGGCCTGGCCGGCCTTCTCGAACTCGACGCCCTTGTGGACCAGGAGGGTGGCGTCACCGCCGTCGTCCAGGATCATGTTCGGGCCGCCGGTGGGGGTGTTCGGCCAGGTCAGCGCCTGCTCCGTGCACCACCAGTACTCCTCCAGCGTCTCGCCCTTCCAGGCGAAGACCGGGACGCCCTGCGGGTTGTCCGGGGTGCCGTTGGGGCCGACGGCGATGGCGGCGGCCGCGTGGTCCTGGGTGGAGAAGATGTTGCAGGAGGCCCAGCGGACCTCGGCGCCGAGGGCGACCAGGGTCTCGATCAGGACGGCGGTCTGCACGGTCATGTGCAGCGAGCCGGTGATGCGGGCGCCCGCCAGGGGCTGCGCGGCGGCGTACTCCTTGCGGATCGACATCAGGCCGGGCATCTCGTGCTCGGCGAGCGTGATCTCCTTGCGGCCGAACGCCGCGAGGGAGAGGTCGGCGACCTTGAAGTCCATGCGTGCTGCTCCTCAGGTTGGAGAGGGTGGGTACGGCTGAGCCGTGCACCTCGGGGGCGCACCAGCGCAGTCCGTCGGAGGCCCTCTCTCCCCTCGGCCGATCACGAGGATCGCCCGACCCGCCATCAGCAGCGACGTCTGACACCGCTTACGAATCTACACCGATCGGCCCAGCGTGCCCCAGCCGACCGGGCGACCGCCGCGGTGCGACTTCGGGCCTTCTGGCGTGCCGGTTCCAGGCCTTTCGGACTTTTGATCCGCCTCTTGAGCGGGGGAGGATGCCGAGTGGATCGTGCCGCTCGCGCGATCGCGCAGCACCCACGGCGTGAGGAGATTCCAGTGACCAGTCCGGCCGGCCCTTACGGGGCAGGGCAGAAGCGCCTGAAGCTGCTCGCCGTCACCGCGTGCCCCACCGGGATCGCCCACACGTACATGGCGGCGGAGAAGCTCCAGCAGGCCGCCGACCGCCTGGGCGTCGGCATGAAGGTGGAGACACAGGGCTCCATCGGCGCCGAGAACGTGCTCTCTGACAACGATGTCAAGCAGGCGGAGGGCATCATCATCGCCGCCGACAAGGAGGTGGACCGCGACCGCTTCGCCGGCAAGCGGGTCCTGTCGGTCGGGGTCGCCGACGGCATCCACAGGCCGGAGGAGCTGATCGAGCGGGTGCAGAGTGCGCCGGTCCAGTCGGAGGGCGGGGCCGCGCCGGCCGGTGAGGGCGGCGGGGCCGGCGGGCCCGGCGGCAAGGAGCGCAGCGCCGCGTACAAGGCGCTGATGAACGGCGTCTCGCACATGATCCCGTTCGTCGTGGTGGGCGGTCTGCTGCTGGCGGTCTCCATCGCGCTGGGCGGCCACTCCACGTCGAAGGGGATCGTCTTCGACGAGGGTTCCTTCTGGTTCTACGTGAACGCCCTCGGCGGTCTCGGCTTCAAGCTGATGCTGCCGATCTTCTCGGGGTACATCGCGTACGCCCTCGGCGACCGGCCCGCCCTCGTGCCCGGCATGATCGGCGGCTTCCTGGCCGCCGACGCCGTGAGCATCTACGGTGCGGAGGCGAACGCGGGCTTCCTCGGCGCCATCGCGACCGGCTTCCTCGCCGGCCACCTGGTGATCTGGATCAAGAAGGTCAAGGTCCCCGGATTCGTCCGGCCGATCATGCCGATCATCGTGATCCCGATCCTGTCGACGCTGACCCTGGGCCTGCTCTACGTCTACGTCATCGGCCGGCCCATCTCCTGGGTGTTCGTGCACCTGACCGACTGGCTCAACGGCATGACCGGCTCCAGCGCGATCCTGCTGGGCGCCGTCATCGGCCTGATGATCTCCTTCGACATGGGCGGCCCGGTCAACAAGACGGCCTTCCTGGTCGCGGTGGGCCTCATCGGCACCAACAACGCCGTGATGGGCATGGCCGCCGCGGCGATCCCCGTGATGCCGCTCGGCCAGGGTCTGGCCACGCTGCTGCGCCGCAGGCTCTACTCGGACCAGGAGCGCGAGACCGGCATCGCGGCCTTGTTCATGGGCTTCTTCGGCATCTCGGAGGGCGCCATCCCGTTCGCCGCGGCGCGGCCGGCCCAGGTGATCCCCGCGAACATGCTCGGCGGTGCGGTGGCCGGCGCGCTCGCGGGCCTCGCCGGGGTCGAGGACTCCGTGCCGCACGGCGGTCCGGTCGTCGCGCTCTTCGGCGCGGTCGGCGGGGTCGTGATGTTCTTCGTCGCCATCGCCGCGGGTACGGCCGTCACCGCCCTGGCCACCAACGCGCTGATCGACCTCAAGCGGCGCCGGGAGGGCGCGGCCGCCGCGGCCCCGGCCGTCTCCGCCACTCCCGAGCCGGCGCTGGTCGGCGCGGGCGTGGGGGCCGGTTCGGCCGCCGGGGCCGGCACGGTCACCGCGACCGTCGCAGCCACCGCCACCGGCGCACCCGTAAACACCGCGCCCGAGGTGCTCTCCGGCTACCTCACGGAGCAGACCGTCAGGACGGAGCTGGTCGCGGACTCCAAGGAGGCGGCGATCCGGGAGATGGCCGAGATGCTGGCGACCACGGGCAACGTCCGGGACGTCGACGGGCTGGTGCGGGTGGCACTGGCCCGCGAGGCCCAGGGCACCACGGGCCTGGGCGAGTCCATCGCCATCCCGCACGCCAAGACCGACGCGGTGAGCCGGCCCACGGTGGGCTTCGCCCGGTCCTCCGCGGGCATCGAGTGGGGTGCCCTGGACGGTACGCGGGCCCGGCTGGTCTTCATGATCTCCGTACCGGAGGCGGCCGCCGGGGACGAGCACCTGCGGATCCTGGCCCTGCTGTCGCGCAAGCTGATGGACGCGGACTTCCGGGAGCGGCTCGGGACGGCGCCGGACGAGCCCGCGATCCTCGACGTGCTCCGCGAGATCCGGTAGCCGCACGGAGCCACCGGGGAACGCCGGAGGCCCCCGCGGGCGGTTGCTCGCGGGGGCCTCCGGCATCGGGCTTCGGGGCCGGGACGCTACTCGGCGGCCGCGGCCTGCTCCTGGTAGATGTCCGGCTCCAGGTAGATGACGCGGGCGATCGGCACGGCCGCCCGGATCCGCTCTTCCGCCGCGTTGATCGCGTTGGCGACCTCGGCGGCGGTGTCGTCGTGCTTGACGGCGACCTTGGCGGCGACCAGCAGCTCCTCCGGGCCGAGGTGGAGCGTGCGCATGTGGATGAGGCGGGTGACGGTGTCGCCGTCGACCATCGCGGCCTTGATCTTCTCGACGTCCTCGACTCCGGCGGCCTCGCCGAGCAGCAGCGACTTGGTCTCGGCGGCCAGGATGATCGCGATGACGATCAGCAGGACACCGATGCAGAGCGTGCCGATGCCGTCCCAGACGCCGTTGCCGGTGAGCAGCGCGAGGCCGACGCCGCCGAGGGCGAGGACCAGGCCGACCAGGGCGCCGAGGTCCTCCAGGAGGACCACGGGCAGCTCGGGCGCCTTGGCGCGGCGGACGAACTGGATCCAGGTCAGGCCGCCGCGCAGCTCGTTCGACTCCTTGATCGCGGTGCGGAAGGAGAAGCTCTCCGCGATGATCGCGAAGACGAGCACGCCGATCGGCCAGTACCACTGCTCGATCTCGTGCGGGTCCTTGATCTTCTCGTAGCCCTCGTAGATGGCGAACATGCCACCGACGGAGAACAGCACGATGGAGACGAGGAAGGCGTAGATGTAGCGCTCGCGCCCGTAGCCGAAGGGGTGCTGCGGCGTCGCTTCCCGCTGGGCCTTCTTGCCGCCGAGCAGCAGCAGGCCCTGGTTGCCGGAGTCGGCGAGCGAGTGGACGCTTTCCGCGAGCATCGACGACGAGCCGCTGAAGATGAATGCCACGAACTTGGCTGCGGCGATGGCGAGGTTGGCGGCGAGGGCCGCCACGATCGCCTTGGTTCCGCCTGACGCGCTCATGGGTGCAGGGTGTCCCTTCTCCGACCGGTGATTCGGCCGCACATTGTTGCAGCAGTCGGGAGGAACGCCACGTCAGACCACCACGGTGGCCCGGAAGACCGTGCCCGTACCGGACAATTCGGCCTTCTCGCCCGCCGGTACGAAGACCGAGTGGCCCGGGCTCAGCACCTCCTGCGCCGACTCCCCGCGGACCACGGGCGCGCCGGCCGTGCAGAGCAGGATCTGCGGGGCGACGGCCGGGAGTTGGCGGGGTGCGGAGCCGGGTGCGAGGACCAGGCGCGAGAGGCGGAACTCGTCGATGGGGGTGTCGTACACCTCCTCGCCGTTGCCCTCCGGGCGCAGGACGGCCGGGTCGCCGGCCTCGAAGCGCGTGACCCGCAGCAGTTCGGGGACGTCGACGTGCTTGGGCGTGAGCCCGCAGCGGAGCACGTTGTCGGAGTTGGCCATCAGCTCGACGCCCATCCCGTCGAGGTACGCGTGCGGGATGCCGGCGCCGAGGAACATCGCCTCGCCGGGCTGGAGCCGCACGTGGTTGAGCAGCATGGCGGCGATGACGCCCGGGTCGCCCGGGTAGTGGTGGGCG
Organism: Streptomyces sp. NPDC086023; assembly: GCF_044540325.1. NCBI lineage: Bacteria > Bacillati > Actinomycetota > Actinomycetes > Kitasatosporales > Streptomycetaceae > Streptomyces > Streptomyces sp. NPDC086023. Next base: position 273,288 of record NZ_JBITRX010000012.1, on the reverse strand, counting down.
AGCTTGGCGTACGGGGCGTACTCGCCGCCCAGGCGTTCCACGGCGGCGCTCGCCTCGGCGACGGTGTGGGCCATCTCGGCGCGGTCCGCGGTGAGGACGGCGGTGAGGACCTCGCGCAGGGCGGCGTCCTCGGGGTGGGCGTGGAGCAGGTCGACGTACGGCTTGAGCGAGTCGACCTCCAGCGCGGCGAACAGGTCGGCGGTCCTGAGCGGGTCGCGGAAGCCGCACAGGCCGTCGAAGGGCGTGAGCGCGCAGACGAGTTCGGGCTTGTGGTTGGCGTCCTTGTAGTTCCGGTGCGGGGCGTCGAGGGGGACGCCGCGCCGTTCCTCTTCCGCGAACCCCTCGCGGGCCTGGGTGAGGTCGGGGTGGACCTGGAGGGAGAGGGGCGCGCCCGCGGCGAGGACCTTGAAGAGGAAGGGCAGCCGGGGGCCGAACCTGGCGACGGCCTCCGCGCCGAGCTCCCGCTCGGGGTCGGCGGCGATCAGCTCCGAGAGGGCCGTCTCGCCCCGGCCGCGGTCCACCCGTGAGGGGGCTCCGGGGTGGGCGCCCATCCACAGCTCGGCCTGGGGCTCTCCCGTCGGCGTGACGCCGAGCAGTTCCGGGATGGCTGTCGGGGAACCCCAGGCGTAGGGGCGGACGGTGTTCGAGAGGCGGTCCATCGGTCGTCTTCCTGGGAGGAGGAGCCGGGGAGGGCCACCGGGCCCGGCCTCGCGGGCCGGGATCCGGTCAGGCCGGTCCCCCGGTCGGGTACGTCCGCTCATGCACGGCTGCGTCCGTCATGAACGTCCCCCTGAGGCCAGCGCCAGGTAGGCGGTGGCGAAGTCCGTGACGGCGAGGAGCTCGGCGAGCGTCTCCAGCTCGCCGCCCTCCTCCGGTTCGAGCTCGCTCACGGCCGTGTCGTGGCTGAGGGCGAGTTCGCGTGCGGCGGGTGCGGCGGTGAGTCCGCCGCCCGGCCGGTCACGCAGCAGGACGACCCGGGCGTGCAGGGCCTGTTGCTCCTCGACCCGGTCACGGAAGAAGTCTTCGGGGTCCGCGCCCCCGGCGAAGGCTCCGGAGAGCAGCACGCCGTGCGCGGGGAGGGCCATGGGCAGTTCGGCGACCAGGGCCGGGCGCCCGGCGAGTTCGGCGAGCACGGCGGCGAAGCGGCGGCCCGCGGGGCCGGCGGCCGCGCCCTCGGTCCAGATGAGCGGCAGGGAGTCGGCCAGCTCGGCGGCCAGGGTCTTGGCCGGGTTGGAGTACGTGGCGATGGCGGGCCCGCAGCGCTCCGCGGTGTGGTCCAGGCGGTCCGCGACCTTCTGGAGCTCCTCGGGGGCGGCGGAGATCAGGCCGACCCGGTCGAGGAGGACGAGCAGCGGGGTCAGCAGGGCCCAGAGCGCGCCGGGGCTGGCGGAGGCGCTGTCGTCGTACTCCTGGTACGGGGCCTTGGCCATCGGTACGACGAGCCCGTGGGCGGCAGCGACGGCCTCGCTGAGCGGCGAGCGCTCGGGGGCGACGGCCACGATGGTGCAGCCGCGCCGGTAGGCCTGCTCGGCGAGGACGGAGAGGCCGGGCTCGGAGCCGTCGGTGGTGGCGATGAGCAGCAGGTCCACCGACCCGGCCCAGCCGGGCAGCGTCCAGCGCAGCGCGCCCGCGGCCGGGGCCACTCCGGTGGGGTGCAGGCGGGTCACGGGCGCGGAGGCGCCCGCGAGGGCGCTCAGCAGGTCGGCGACGCCCGTGGCGGCGGTGCCGGGGCCGGCGATGAGGACCGCGCGGGGGCGGCCGTCGGGCCGCAGGTCGGCCAGGCCCGCCTCGGCGGCGTGCCGGGCCGCGGTGCGGACCCGGGCCCCGGCTTCGGCGGCGCCGCGGAGCAGTCCGCGGCGGTCGGCCCTGCCGAGGGCCTCAGGGGCGTCGAGCAGGGACTCGTCCAGCATGGGGGCCTCCCACGTCCGTCAGGGCTACGGCACCGGTCAGGGGTCAGGCGGGGCGGCGGGCCTCGTCCACGAGCAGGACGGGGATGCCGTCGCGTACGGGGTAGGCCAGGCCGCAGTCCGTGCCCGTGCAGATCAGCTCGGGGGTGTCGGCGGCCGACTCGTCCCGCAGCGGCGCGTGGCACGCGGGGCAGGCGAGGATCTCCAGGAGGCCGGCTTCGAGCGGCATGGGGTGTCCCTTTCGAACATGCGGTTTGGGCCAGGTCAGCGTACCGCCGGACGCGGCCGGGTGCGGCTCGGCGGGTCCGGGCGGGGGCGCCGCGGGGCCGGCCGTACGCGGTGCGGGCGCGGGGCAGGCCGTACGCGGTGCGGCGCGGGGCCGGCCGTACGCGGTGCGGCGCGGGGCCGGCCGTACGCGCGCTGCGGCCCGGGACCGGTCACGTGTGGTGTCCGGCCCCGGGGAGGGTGTTACGCGCGGACGAGCGCCAGTACCTCGTCGCGGACCCGGGCGAGGGTGTCCGCGTCCCGGGCCTCCACGTTCAGGCGGAGCAGCGGCTCGGTGTTGGACGGGCGCAGGTTGAACCACCAGTCGGCGGTGGCGACCGTCAGGCCGTCCAGCTCGTCCACGGTGGCGTCCGGCAGGTCCGCGAAGGCGGCCTTCACGGCGGCCGTGCGGGCCGTCTGGTCGGCGACGGTGGAGTTGATCTCGCCGGAGCCGACGTAGCGGTCGTACGCGGCCACCAGGCCGGACAGCGGCCCGTCCTGGCCCCCGAGGGCGGCCAGCACGTGCAGCGCGGCGAGCATGCCCGTGTCGGCGTTCCAGAAGTCCTTGAAGTAGTAGTGCGCCGAGTGCTCGCCGCCGAAGATCGCGCCGGTGCGCGCCATCTCCTCCTTGATGAAGGAGTGGCCGACCCGGGTGCGGACCGGGGTGCCGCCGTGCTCGCGCACGACCTCCGGGACGGACCAGGAGGTGATCAGGTTGTGGATGACCGTGCCGGAGCCGCCGTGGCGGGCCAGTTCGCGGGCGGCGACGAGCGCGGTGATCGCTGACGGGGAGACGCCCTCGCCGCGCTCGTCCACGACGAAGCAGCGGTCGGCGTCGCCGTCGAAGGCGAGGCCGAGGTCGGCGCCCTCGGCGAGGACGCGCGCCTGGAGGTCGACGATGTTCTTCGGGTCGAGGGGGTTGGCCTCGTGGTTGGGGAAGGTGCCGTCCAGCTCGAAGTACATCGGCACGACGTCCAGCGGGAGGCCCGCGAAGACGGTCGGCACGGTGTGGCCGCCCATGCCGTTGCCCGCGTCGACGACCACCTTGAGGGGCCGGATGGAGCCGAGGTCCACCAGGGACTTCAGGTGCGCGGCGTAGTCGTCGAGGGTGTCGCGGCGGGTGATCCCGCCGGTCGTGGCGGCGGGTTCGGGGGCACCGGCGTCCAGCCAGCCCTCGACCAGTTCGCGGATCTCGGTCAGGCCGGTGTCCTGGCCGACCGGGGCCGCGCCCGCCCGGCACATCTTGATGCCGTTGTACTGGGCGGGGTTGTGGGAGGCGGTGAACATCGCGCCGGGCAGGTCCAGTTGGCCCGAGGCGAAGTACAGCTGGTCCGTGGAGCAGAGGCCGATCTCGGTGACGTCCGCGCCCTGGGCCGCCGCGCCGCGGGCGAACGCGCCCGACAGTTCGGGCGAGGAGGGCCGCATGTCGTGGCCGACGACGATCGCCGTGGCGCCGGTGACGCGGACGAACGCGGCGCCGAACAGCTCGGCGAGCGATGCGTCCCACTGGTCGGGGACGACCCCGCGTACGTCGTACGCCTTGACGATCTGCGACAGATCAGCAGCCACGGCCTGCCCTCCTGAGCTCCTGGGTGGTTCGCCCCAACCTACCCGCAGGAGATGAATGCGAACGGTGGGGTGGCTGTCGGAGTCCCGTCGGTTTCGAGCCGATCCCCCCGGGAGGCGGAGCCCGGCCGGGTCGGGCGTCGGAGCCGGCCCGCGTCAGGAGTCGGGCGAGCGCAGGACGCGCAGGTGGCCGCGGCGGGTCTCGGAGACCACGCCCTGGCCGGAACCGCCACCCGCCTCCGCCGCCCGCCCGTGCGGACGGGCCGCCTCGCGCACGGCGTTGGCGAGCGCTTCGAGGTCGTCGCCGCTGGGGCGGGAGGGCGCGGAACCGTCGGAGAGGCGTACGACCTCCCAGCCGCGCGGCGCGGTCAGCCGCTCGGAGTGCTCGGCGCACAGGTCGTAACAGTGGGGTTCGGCGTACGTGGCGAGCGGGCCGAGGACTGCGGTCGAATCGGCGTAGACGTACGTCAGTGTTGCGACGGCAGGGCGGCCGCACGCGGTGCGCGAACAGCGACGTACAGGGCTCACGACGTTGGACGGTACCGCACTCTTGACCGGGCCGCGACGACTCTCCCCCAGCTCACTCCCCCGTGTCGTGGCGTGATCTCGGCCATACCGGCTCCGGCGGCAACTGGCCTGACCTGCGCGGTGCGGTGGCCGGGAGGCGACCTCCGGCGCGGATCACGGTCACCACTCGGTACGAATCCCATCAATCAGGGCGAGATCGTTGGTCAGGGGAGGTTCCGGAAACGATCGAAAGCTTGGCCGGAATGTTCAAGCTCCGACATGCGGTGCGGGCCGTGGATCACCCGGCCCCGGGGGCGTGTCGGGGCTACCCTGCGTGGGTGATGGACAGTTCCGTACCGCCCCCGTCGGCCGAGCGCCCCTCCGAGCCCCGTCCGCGCCGCCGCGACCGCCACGGCCGCGGGATGCGCGGGCCCGTCGCGCCGCCGCAGGTCCCGCTGTCCGCGAGCCGCGCGGAGCTGTTCGGCGACCTGGTCCAGGACTCGGTGGAGCGGCTGGAGCGCCGCTGGCCGCAGCTGGCCGACGTGGAGTTCATGGTGGCCGAGGTGCCGCGGCCGGGCGGCCCGGAGAGCGGCTGGAACGACGAGGCGGTGCCCCTGGGTGCGGTGTTCCAGGCCCGCGCGGGAGGTCCCGCGCGGATCGTGGTCTACCGGCGGCCGGTGGAGATCCGCACCAAGAACCGCGACGAGCGTGCCCTGCTGGTGCACGAGATCGTCGTCGAGCAGGTCGCGGAGCTGCTCGGGCTGTCCCCGGAGACCGTCGACCCGCGGTACGGGCAGGACTGACCGGGTCCCGCGGCGCAGCGCGCTCCCGGGACCCCGCGCGGTCAGCCGCCCAGGACCGAGAGGTCCTGCTCCGCCTCGGGCACGGCCACCGTGCCCCGGTCGTCCGGCAGCGTCTGGACCGTGAACATCGGGATGCCGTCGGCGGGCAGCGCCAGGGTGCGCGCGGCGTGCACCGGGCCGCCCGAGACGGTCTCCACGGTGAGCGCGTACGAGCCCTTGAGCCCGGCCGGCACGGGCGGCTGCACTGCCAGCGTCGCACCCGCCTTCACGGTGTACGTCTTCGTGGCCGGCTCCCCTGCCTCGGTGCCCGCGGAGGCGGTGACCTTGACGACGGCCTCCGCGCCCGGCGCGGTCAGCGAGAGGGTGCCTCCGGTCGCCCGGTTGTCGGCCGCGGTCGCCCGGTCGCCGACCGGCCCGGTGGCCGGCACGAACGCCAGCTCCTGCTTCTCGCCCGTCCCCCGGACCACCCGCAGCGCGGCCACCACGGGCGCCGCGCGCCCGGCGTCGGCGGGGGCCAGCACCAGCGAGCCGGCCTCGCCGCGGGTGAGGTCCTTGAGGTCGGCCACGGCCGTCATGCCGGACTTCACGTGCAGCTGCTCGTGGCCGGCCGGGGAGATGGAGCCGCCCGGTCCCGCCAGCTTCACCGTGAGGTCCGCGTCGTCGTCGCCGGTGGCGAAGGCGACCAGCCGTACGGAGGTCGCGTCGGCAGGGATGCCCGGCAGCACCAGCGCGCCCGAGGGGTCGGCGGAGGCGGGCAGCCAGTCGGCCCCGACGCCGTCCTCCAGGACCTGCACGGCCGCGCCGACCCGGCCGGTGCGCGTGGTGACGTGCACCGTGAGGTCCGCGAACGGCGTGGCCGTGAGCGTCGAGAGGAGCACCGGAACGGAGGACTTGGCGGGCACCGGGATGCCCTCACCCGCGCCGGAGTCGGACTTCAGCCTGCCGTCCGGCCCGTACAGCTCGATGTCGACGACGGCGGTGCTGTCGTCCGGGTTGGTGACGTGCAGGTAGTCCTGCCGGGTCTTGGCGGTGCTCGCGCCGGGGAACCAGAAGTCCGTGTCGGGCGCCGAGCAGCCCACCCCGAGCACCCCGCGGGCGGAGCCGACCGGGACCACCGTGGTCTGCTGCGCGGCCCAGCCCGGGGCGAGCGCGCCCTCGGCCGCGCCGGCCAGGGCCGGGGCCTCGGCGCCCGAGGCCTTGGCGGCCACCGGCTTGCCGGGCTCCTTGAGGGTGAGCAGCGGCTTGACGGTCTTGCCCGCGGTGAGCAGCTGGGCGCCCGGCCTGCCGCCGGGGGACGCCTGGCCGGAGCCTCCCGCGGGAGTGACCGAGGTGTAGGCGGTCTCCGCGACGTCCGAGCCGCTGGGCGCGGGGCACAGCAGCGCCGACCGCTCGACCGGCATCCGCACGGCGGCCTTCGCGGTGGTGCCGCCGGGCTCGCCGGGCGCGGTGAACGAGGCGATGCCGGTGACGGCCGCGAGGGCCGCGGCCACGGCGGCGAGGGTCAGGGGTGCGCGCTTCACTGCTGGGTGCTCCCGTCGGGACGCCGGTTCTCGTGGCCGTGGGGGTCGTGGCCGTGGGGGTCGTGGCCGTGGGGGTCGTACGGGGCGCCGTCCTGGCCGTACGCGCCGTCCTGGCCGTACTCGCCGTTCTGGCCGTATTCGCCGTTCTGGCTGTAGGCACCGTCCTGGCCGTACCCGCCGTCCTGGCCGTACCCGCCGTCCTGGCCGTGCGGGTCGTACGCGCCGTCGCCGGTCTGCCCGTCGTACGCGTCTTCCCGGCCGGTGCCGCCGCCGTACGGGTAGCCCTGGGGGTCGGTGCCGTACTGGGCCGCGGGGCGGCCGTCGGCGTAGCCGGGCTGCTGGTAGCCGCCCTGGTACGGGGTCTCCTCGTAGCCCTGCCGGTAGCCGCCCTGGCCGCCTTGGCCGCCCTGCTCGTACGGGGTGCCGGCGAAGGGGTCCTCGTATCCGCCCTGCCCGTACGCGTACCCGGCGGCCTCCTGGGCCGGCTGGTCGGCGTACGCGGGGGCCGGGGTGTCCCACTCGCCGTACGACGGCTGCTGCGGGACGCCCGCGAAGGCGTCGGCGGCGTCCGTCGCGGGCTGCGCGGCGTACGGGTCGGCCGTCTCGCCGTACGCGGCGGCCTCCGGCGCGGCCTCCTGGGCCTCGGCGCGCAGCCGGCGGGCGCGGCGGCCGGTGCCGTCGGCGCCCTCGGCGGGGGCCTCCGGCTCCTCCGGCAGGTCGTCGTCCAGCTCCCGGCGGCGGCCCGGCAGGGCCATCACCAGCAGGACCACGGCGAGCGAGCCCTGGGCCCAGTGCCAGGCGGTGTGGCCGAGGTCGCCCCGGTACACGAGGTCGAGCCTGCCGCCCTCGCCGGGGAGCTCGAAGCCCTGGGCCCAGCCGTCGACGGGCCTGGCCGTCAGCTCGTGCCCGTCGAGCGTGGCGTGCCAGCCGGGGGCGGCGGTGTCGGCGATGCGCAGCACGCGGCCCGCGGGCCCGGCCGGGATCTCGGTGTGCGCCTCGACCGGTCCGGAGGCGACCGGGATGGGGTCGTCGCCGGACTTTCCGGAGATGATCACGGCGCGGGCGACCTGGCGGTCCACCCGCCACAGGGCGCTGCCGTCGAGCTGGCTGAGGCGGCTCAGGCCGGGGGTGGCGTCGAGGACCCGGCCCACCTGCTTGGGGGCGCCGTCGCGGACGAGCACGTAGCGGATGGCGAAGGCGCCGAGCTGGTCGGTCTGGTCGGCGCCGGAGCCGGCGACGAGGTTGGAGACGACCTTGTCGAGGCGGGCGTCGCCGCCGGTGGCCGCGGCGATCTCGGCGTCGCCGAGCTGTCCGCCGGAGCCCCGGACGAGGGTGTAGGCGACCTTGGCGGGCGAGTCGCCGCCGAGGACGAGGGTGCGGGCCTGGTCCCGGGTGCGGCTCTCCTCGGCCACGAAGGCGGGCACCTGGACCGGGTCCCGGCGCTCGACGGGGCCCGCGGCACCGCTGATCACCCAGCCCGCGGCGCCGAGCAGCGGTCCGGCCGCGGCGGCGAGGGCGATGAGGGCGGCGAGGGGCTGGCGCCAGCCGAAGCTCTGGGCCGCGACCCGCGTGCGTACACCCTCCGCGCCGACGGCGGCGGCGGTGAGCAGCGCGATGCCGTAGACGAGGGTGGCGGGTCCGGCCCAGCCCTCGCGGTTGAGGACCACCGCTCCGGCCAGGCCGGTCAGGGCTACGGCCCAGGCGGCGCGGACGGTGAAGGCGCGCTCCTCGCGCAGCAGGGCGGCCAGGGCTGCGAGCACGACGCCGACGAGCAGCAGGCCGCCGGCGGTGCGGGGGCCGCCGGGGCTGATGCCGAGCAGGTCGAGCGCGGTCGCGGAGCCGGTCCCGAACGGCAGGCCGGCCTCGCGCAGGAGGGCGGCCGGGTCGGTGAGGAGGGTCAGGGACCAGGGGGCGAGGACGAGGAGGGGGACGGCCAGGTTCGCGAGCAGGCGGGGCGCGTGGGTCTTGAGCGCCGAGCGGTTGACGACGAGGGCGGCGACCCCGAGGACCGCCGCGAACAGCCAGGCGACGGGGGTGAAGGCGGTGGCGAGGGTGAGGAGCAGGGTGTACGTCCACACCGCGCGCCAGCTGCCCCGGGCGCCGTCGGAGCCGCCGAAGCCGTACGCGGCCACGGCGGACCGGGCGAGCAGCGGCAGCAGCACGGCGAGCACGGCGGTGCCGAGGCGGCCGCCGGCGAGGGCTCCGGTGACGGCGGGCAGGAAGGCGTACGCGACGGCGCCCCAGGCGCGCAGCAGCCGGGACTCGACGAGCGGCCGGGAGGCGAAGTACGCGGTGAGGCCGGCCAGCGGCACGGAGCAGACCAGCAGCACGGTGAGCGCGAGCTGGGTGCTGCCGAGGAGCAGTCCGGAGAGCGCGGCGAGCACCGCGAGGTAGGGCGGCGCGGTGGCGGTGCCGCCGGTGCCGACGGGGTGCCAGGCGTCGAGGTACGAGCTCCAGAGCCCGGAGGCGCCGGGGGGCGCGGGCAGCAGCGCGCCGCCCATCAGCGAGCCCCCGCTGAGGAGTTCGCGGCAGGCGGCGAGGGAGAGCACGAGCAGCAGGGCGAAGAGGACGGGCGCCGGCTTGCGGGCGATCCGCTTCAGGCGTGCGAACTGCTCGATCTCCAGGAAGTCCGCGTCGTCGCCGCCGGGGCCGGACTCGACGGCACCGCCGTGGCGGCCCGCTCCTCCGGAGGCGTCGTCGGAGCCGCTGCCGAGGTACCCGGCGACCTGCTCGACCGTGGCGCGGAGGGTGGCTCCGGGCGGCGGGAACAGGGGCCGCAGTTCGCCCGCGGGGACCGTGGACCGGCCGCGCCGGCGGCGCGCGCCGAGGATGCGGCCGGGCACGAGGAGGGTGCGCAGGAGGCCGCGCACCTCGTCGACGGCCTGGCCGGGGGCCTTGCCCACGAGGTAGGCGAGGGTGCGCACGAGGGTGCCGAGCACGAGGCGCAGCAGTACGTAGGGGAGCGCGGCGGCGCGGGAGTTGACCAGCATCGTGTAGACGGCGCCGGACTTGTCGACCCGGTGGGGGCTGGCGACCGAGCGGCCGGCGCAGTCGATGGGACGGCGTTCGCGGGCGGCGGCCTCGGCGTGCCGCATGACGGCGTCGGGGGCGACCAGGACGCCGTGTCCGGCGGCGTGGGCGCGCCAGCACAGGTCGACGTCGTCGCGCATGAGGGGCAGGCGGCGGTCGAAGCCGCCGAGCTCCTCGTAGACGTCGCGGCGGATCAGCATGCCGGCGGTGGAGACGGAGAGGACGGGACGGACGCCGTCGTGCTGGCCCTGGTCCTGTTCGCGGCGGTCGAGGCCGGTCCAGCGGCGGCCGCTGCGGGCGATGCTGACGCCGGCCTCCAGCAGCTGCTTGCGGTCGTACCAGCCGCGCAGCTTGGGGCCGATGACGGCGGCCTCGGGGTTCTCCTCGGCCACGCGGAGCAGTTCGGTGAGCGCGTCCGGCTCGGGCGCGCAGTCGTCGTGCAGCAGCCAGAGCCACTGGACGGGCTCGCCGTGGGGCAGTTCGGGGAGGTCGTACGCATCGTCGCGCCAGGTGCGGCTGACGGGGTCCCAGCCGCTGGGGCGCTTCAGGTACGGGAGGTCCTCGGGGGTGAGGACGCCGGCGGTGCGCACGGCCTCGTCGACGGCGGCACCGAAGCCGGTGCGGCGGGCCAGGTGGAGCACCCGGTCGTCGCCGAAGGCGTCGGCGAGGAGGCGGGCGGAGTCGTCGGCACTGCCGGTGTCGGCGGCGACGTGGTTCTGGACGGGCCGCTCCTGGCCCTGGAGGCCGGCGAGCGCCTGGGGCAGCCAGCGGGCGCCGTCGTGCGCGACCAGGACCGCGGTGACGACATGCCTCGGGAACTCGGGGGCGGCGGCCGCCGTATGGGGGGCCGTCGAGTGGCTGTGCACGGACATCGCGGTACGGGCCCTCCGGGCTGGGGGGTCCCCGGGCGGGGCCGGGGAGGGTCCGGGGGGCTGGGCCCCGGGAGGCTGCTGGACAGCGCCCCACACTAACGGCTGCGCACAAAGCGGTCCGCCTCCTGCGGGGAAGGGGCAGGAGGCGGACCGCTGGTCTGTATGGCCGGTGCCGCTGGCGGCTCGTGGCGTTTGTGAGGCTTGTACGGATCTCGGTTCGTACGATGCGCCGTCACGCGGGACAGGGCGCGTGGCGGAAGCTTCGGTTTCCGGTCAGACGGCGGCCTTCTTCAGGCGACGGCGCTCACGCTCGGACAGACCGCCCCAGATGCCGAAGCGCTCGTCGTTCGCGAGGGCGTATTCGAGGCACTCGGAGCGGACCTCACAGGCGAGGCAGACCTTCTTGGCCTCGCGGGTCGAGCCGCCCTTCTCGGGGAAAAAGGATTCGGGATCGGTCTGGGCGCACAGGGCGCGCTCTTGCCATCCGAGCTCCTCGTCCGCCTCCTCGACCAGCAGTTCCTGAAACAGCTCGGTCATGTGCGCCCCTCGTCTGTCTTCGCGTCCCCGTGATGTTGCCGCCGCCGATTTCCGGCCGAACGACACGAGTGAAATTACAAGTGTGCGTATCCGGGGCAGTCAAGCCGAGATCTGCTATTGGGCCCCTTATTCACTCTGCGGAACCAAGCGTATACAGAAAGTGTTCATATCGCCAAAAATCGTGACACATGCCACATGCGTCACCGGCGTCCGCAGCGTCACCCATAACGGACGCGTCACGACGCGCCCGGGTTGCAGCCGCACTTGCCCTGGGCGTGTCTGCACAAACCTTTCTCCGCACACAGTAACCGGATGAGGTGAAACTTTTCCCTCAAACCGGACATTGGGTTGACAGTCGCTCCCCAAACCCGCTCTCCTTGTTTTCATGTCAGCGACCGCAGCGCACTCCCGGACCCCCCTTCGTGGGCTCCTGAGCGCTGCCCTGGTCCGCTGTTGCTGTTGCAGCTGTTGATGCCGTAGAGCGTCCGGCTTTCTCCCCCTGGCTCGCGTACGAGCCGCACTGGCTCGTTGAAGAGCCGTCCTTGCGACACCCCGACAGCCCGTACTCCTGCCGAGGAACCCCCGCACATGAACAGCAGCAGCAACACCCTCCAGACAGCCCCCCAGCTGGACCTCCGGATGGACAGCGACCTCCAGATCGCGGGCGACATCCTCGCCGTCCAGCACCTCCTCCAGCCCGCCAGGGAGCACCCGGCCACCGTCGCCGACTTCGTCGGCCTGGCCCGCTCGATCGCCGGCGACCGCGCGCAGTGGGAGCACCTGGTCGAGTACGACGCCACCAGCCGCTGGTACCACCGCCTGACCACAGGCCCGGGCTACGAGGTGTGGCTGCTCAGCTGGGTGCCGGGACAGGGCAGCGGACTGCACGACCACGGCGGCTCGTCCGGCGTGCTGACCGTCCTTCAGGGCGGGCTGACCGAGCGCACCGAGCGCGGCCGCCGCACGCTCGCGGCCGGCGCCCAGCGCGTGTTCGCCCCCGGGTACGTCCACGAGGTCGTCAACGACTCCCTCGAACCCGCCGTCAGCCTGCACGTCTACTTCCCGGGCCTGACCGAGATGCCGATGCACGAGGGCGGCACGGGTGCCTCTCAGTGCTCCCCGGCCACACTGGACACCGTCCGCGCCTGACAGACTGCGGGGCATGCGCATTGTTGTTCTGGCAGGCGGTATCGGCGGGGCACGTTTCCTCCGCGGACTGAAGTCGGCCGCGCCCGACGCGGACATCACGGTCATCGGCAACACCGGTGACGACATTCACCTGTTCGGTCTGAAGGTCTGCCCCGACCTCGACACGGTGATGTACACCCTCGGCGGCGGCATCAACGAGGAGCAGGGCTGGGGCCGCACCGACGAGTCCTTCACCGTCAAGGAGGAGCTCGCCGCGTACGGCGTCGGCCCCACCTGGTTCGGCCTCGGCGACCGCGACTTCGCCACCCACATCGTGCGGACCCAGATGCTGTCCGCCGGCTACCCGCTCAGCGCCGTCACCGAGGCCCTGTGCGACCGCTGGCGGCCGGGCGTCCGGCTGCTGCCCATGTCCGACGACCGGGTCGAGACCCATGTCGCGGTCGAGGACGGCGGCGAGCGGCGCGTCATCCACTTCCAGGAGTACTGGGTGCGGCTGCGGGCCTCGGTGGACGCCCAGGCCGTCGTACCCGTCGGCGCCGACCATGCCAAGCCGGCACCCGGCGTGCTGGAGGCGATCGAGGCGGCCGACGTGATCCTCTTCCCGCCGTCGAACCCGGTGGTGTCGGTGGGCACCATCCTCGCCGTGCCGGGCATCCGCGAGGCCGTGGCCGCCGCGGCCGCGCCCGTGGTCGGCCTCTCCCCCATCGTCGGCGGCGCACCCGTGCGCGGCATGGCCGACAAGGTGCTGGCCGCGGTGGGCGTCGAGTCCACGGCCGCGGCGGTGGCGAAGCACTACGGCACCGGCCTGCTGGACGGCTGGCTGGTCGACAGCAGCGACGCGGACGCCGTGGCCGAGGTCGAGGCGGCCGGCATCCGCTGCCGCGCGGTGCCGCTGATGATGACCGACCTGGAGGCCACCGCCGTGATGGCCCGCGAGGCCCTGGAGCTGGCCGAGGAGACCCGGTGACCGCACCGGCCATCCGCGTCTGGGCCGTACCCGGCATCGGCGAGGTACGGCCCGGCGACGACCTCGCCGCGCTGATCGCGGCCGCCGCCCCCGACCTGCTCGACGGGGACGTCCTGCTCGTCACCTCGAAGATCGTCTCCAAGGCCGAGGGCCGGATCGTCACCGCCGACTCGCGCGAGGCGGCGATCGACGCCGAGACGGTACGGGTGGTCGCGCGCCGCGGCGCCCTGCGCATAGTGGAGAACCGCCAGGGGCTGGTGATGGCCGCCGCCGGGGTCGACGCGTCCAACACCGGGCCGGGCACCGTCCTGCTGCTCCCCGAGGACCCCGACGCCTCGGCGCGGGCCATCCGCGAGGGGCTGCGGGAGCGGCTCGGCGTCACGGTCGGCGTGATCGTGACGGACACCTTCGGCCGCCCCTGGCGCGCCGGGCTGACCGACGTGGCCATCGGCGCGGCCGGCGTACGGGTCCTCGACGACCTGCGCGGCGGCACCGACGCGTACGGCAACCCGCTGAGCGCCACCGTGGTCGCCACCGCCGACGAACTGGCCGCCGCCGGCGACCTGGTCAAGGGCAAGGCCGGCGGGCTGCCGGTGGCGGTGGTGCGGGGCCTCGGCCGTGACGTGCTCGGCGAGGGCACGGCGGCCGAGCTGATCCGGTCCGCCGCCGACGACATGTTCCGGCTGGGCACCTCGGAGGCGATCCGGGAGGCCGTGACGCAGCGGCGCACGGTCCGCTCCTTCACCGACGAGCCGGTGGACCCGGGCGCGGTACGGCGGGCCGTGGCCGCCGCCGTCACCGCCCCCGCCCCGCACCACACGACGCCGTGGCGGTTCGTCCTCCTGGAGTCCGCGACCGCGCGGGTGGAACTGCTGGACGCGATGCGGGACGCGTGGATCGCGGACCTGGAACGGGACGGGAAGTCCCCGGAATCCATCGCGAAGCGGGTGCGGCGGGGCGACGTCCTGCGCAACGCCCCGTACCTCGCCGTCCCGTGCATGGTCATGGACGGCGCCCACCACTACGGGCACGCCCGCCGGGACGCGGCGGAGCGCGAGATGTTCGTGGTCGCCACGGGCGCGGGCGTCCAGAACTTCCTGGTCGCCCTGGCCGCGGAACGCCTGGGCTCGGCGTGGGTCTCGTCGACGATGTTCTGCCGCGACGTGGTCCGCAAGGTACTGGGCCTCCCGGACGACTGGGAGCCCATGGGCGCGGTGGCGATCGGCCACCCGACCACTCTCCCGGGCCCCCGCCCGGACCGGGACGCGGAGGCGTTCGTCGAGGTGCGGTAGCGGGTTCCGGGGTGGGCCGGTGCCGGTGCCGGGCAGGGCGGGAATTGCGCCGCCCCGCCCGGCCTCGGGCCGGGCGGCGTCTCGGGCCGGCCAGCGTCTCGGGCCGGCCGTCGTCTCGGGCCGGCTACCCGTTGACCGTCATCGCGCACCGCCCGGAGCGGGGGCGCCACTCGTAGGCGCCTGATTTCCACACGCGCGCCTCGGTTCCCGCGCCCCGGCCGCGGACGGTCAGGTGCAGGCCCGGGCGGAACACGAACCGCATGCCGCCCCAGGTGAACAGGACCGCCGACGCGACGGTGGAACCCACCGCCGCCGCAGGTCCTCCGGAGGGAGGGCTACGGCGCCGGGCGCGGCCGCCGATCCGCGGGTGAGCAGCCAGGGCCCGCGGACCTCGATCCGGGTGCCGTCGGCCAGTGCCACGGCCAGGGCGGGAGGCTCCTGGTGCGGGGTGGCACCGACGACGGGCACGTCGGCGTCCGGGACGCGCGGCCGGGCGGGCACGCCCGGCGGGGCGGCGTTGACGACCGGCGGGGCGGCGTTGACGACCGTGGCGCCTCGGAAGGCGACGTCGACGACGGGGACGTCCCGCAGGGCAAGGACCCAGCGGTCCTCCAACTCCTCCATCCATGCCTTCCCTTCGGGCGCACGAAGCCTCGCCGGGTGCTGCCCACGTACGGGCGGGCCCGGTCAGAGGCGGCCGATGTCCGTGCGGGGCATGCGGGGTTTGCGGCGGGGCGGGGTGTGGCCCGCCAGGAGGATCAGGCGGGCCGCTCGGTGGCGCTGGCCCTCGTACGGGGCGAGGAGTTCCAGCATGGCCGCGTCGTCGGTAGTGCGGTCGCCGGCCAGGGCGAAGCCGATGATGCCGGGGAGGTGGAGGTCGCCCACGGTGACCGCGTCCGGGTGGCCGTTGCTGCGCTGGAGGGTTTCGGCGGAGGTCCAGGGGCCGATGCCGGGCACGAGTTCCAGGCGGGCGGTGGCCTCCGGGAGGTCCATGCCGGCGGCCTCTTCGAGGCGGGGGGCGACGCGGGCCGCGCGGAGGATGGTGCCGGAGCGCTTGCTGTCCACGCCCGCCTTGTGCCAGTCCCAGGAGGGGATGCGGCACCAGGTACGGGCGTCCGGCATCGCGTACATCCGGTCCGGGGCGGGACCGGGAGCCGGGGTGCCGTACTGGCGGACCAGGATGCGCCAGGCGCGGTAGGCCTCGTCGGACGTGACCTTCTGCTCCAGGACCGAGGGGATCAGCGACTCCAGGACCAGGCCGGTACGGGTCAGGCGGAGCCCCGGGCGGCTGCGGTGGCTGGCGTGCACGAGGCGGTGCCGGGGGACGAAGGCGGCGGGGTCGTCCTCGGCTCCGAGGAGTGCGGGGAGGCGGTCGAGGAGCCAGTCCGCGCCGGGGCCCCAGGCCTCGCCGGTGACGGTGCCGTCCGCTGCGCGGGCGGTCACCCGGAGCGTGCCGGCGCCGGCCGGGGTCTGGCTGGCCCGCCAGACCGCGCCGTCGGGGGTGACGCGGAAGGTGGGGTCGTGCGGGCCCCTGCGGAGCGGGCCGAGGACCAGGCCGAGGGTGAGGGGGCCGGGGGGTGCGTAGTGGCGGGTGCGGGGGCCCGTGCCGGTGGCGGCCTTCCCGTCGGTGGTGGCGGGGGCGGTGCCGGTGCCGGTTTTGGTGCCGGTGCCGGCTCCGGTGCCGCTCCTTGCGTCGGCGCTGCCGGTGGCGGGAGCCGTCTCGGTGCCGCTGGTGCCGGTGGCGGGCAGCGGTGCAGGTACGCGGGTCGCACCGCCGCGCACGGTGGTGCGGGTGAGGGGATCGAATCTGCCGGCCACCTTCTGAGCGTAGTCCCGGCGGGGCGGTGCCCTGGGCGGTCCGAAGGGTGGCGTTCGGCACGCCCCGCCGTACCTCGGGGCCGCGGGGCTCCTGTGGGTGCGGCCCGGCCGACGATGCCGTCGGGTACGGGCCACCGGGTGCGGACCCGCGGGTCCGTACGGGGCCCGGGGTGCGGGCCGGGGCGAAGCTCCGGTGAACGGGAGAAGGGTGGGGTGGGGCACTTCCCAGCGGTAGCCGAGGGCGAGCCGGCGCCGCGGCCCTGACGAACGCCCGGCCAGGGCTGCTGCCCCAGGTAGTACCAGGGCCCGGCCTGGGGCAGTACCCGGTGCAGGGGCCACCGTCGGGCAGAGGGCCAAGGTCGGACAGGGGTGCGGCTTCGACCGCGGGCCGGGCTTGGGCTGGGAGACGAGCACTCCGCCCGACACCGGCCACGCTTCGGCCCGGGGGTGTTCGGGGCCGGATCGGAGGGCCTTACCGGTCTGACGAGAAGCGGATCGTGGCGGGCGGGAGGGTGGCTTCGCACCAGATTCTCGTGCCCTCGCGGAGTTCGTTGTCCGCGCCCACCACGGCCGCGTCGCCGACCACCGCGCCCGTCAGGTGGGTGCGGGCTCCGACGCGGGCGCCCGCGCCGATCAGGGAGTCCGTGATCACCGCGCCGGGCTCGACCACCGCGCCCGCCAGCACCGCGCTGCCGTGGACCGTGGTGCCGGCGCCGACCTCCGCGCCCTCGGCGATCACCGTGCCGCCCGAGAGCTTGGCGTCCGGGGCCACCACCGCGCCGGGCAGCACCAGCGACTCGCCCGTGCGGCCGGGGACCGCGGGGGAGGGGGCGCGGCCCAGGACGAGGTCGGCGGAGCCGCGTACGAAGGCCTGGGGGGTGCCCAGGTCCAGCCAGTACGTCGAGTCGACCATGCCCTGGAGGTGTGCGCCGGAGGCGAGCAGGTCCGGGAAGGTCTCGCGCTCCACGGAGACCGGGCGGCCGGCCGGGACGGTGTCGATGACGGAGCGCCGGAAGACGTACGCGCCCGCGTTGATCTGGTCGGTGACGATCTCCTCGGGGGTCTGCGGCTTCTCCAGGAAGGCCGTGACCCGGCCGGTCCCGTCCGTCGGGACCAGGCCGAAGGCGCGCGGGTCCTCGACCCGGGTGAGGTGGAGGGAGACGTCCGCCCCCGAGGTCCGGTGGGTGTCCAGGAGGGCGGGTATGTCGAGGCCCGTGAGGATGTCGCCGTTGAAGATGAGGACCGGGTCGTCGGGGCCCGAGTGCAGGCGGGAGGCGACGTTCCGGATGGCGCCCCCGGTGCCGAGCGGCTCGACCTCGGTGACGTACTCCAGGTGCAGTCCGAGGGAGGACCCGTCGCCGAAGTACGGCTCGAAGACCTCCGCGAGGTAGGAGGTGGCGAGCACGACGTGCTCGACGCCGGCCGCCCGCGCCCGTGCCAGCTGGTGGGTGAGGAACGGGACGCCCGCCGCCGGGACCATCGGCTTCGGCGTGTGCACCGTCAGCGGGCGCAGCCGCGTTCCCTTGCCGCCCACCAGGAGGATCGCTTCAGTCAACTTCGCTCTGCTTCCTGCTGGGTCTGGCCTGGGACGGAGCCGCGGCAGGGCCGGGGCGGGCGGCCAGTTTATGCAGAGGTTTTCCTCACCTGCCCTGCAATCGCGCCGATGTCGACCGGGCCGTACCGAGCTTGCCGTAGAGCTTCTTGCCGGGGCACTCGGTGGCGAATCCGTCGCGGTGCCCGGAGATCACGTTCAGTTTGACCTGCTTTCCCTTCGGATACAGGTTCCCGCCACCGGACTTGAGCGTGGCCTTGCCGAGCGGGTTGGCCCCGTACAGGCCGAGCTTCCACGCCGTGAGCTGCGCGATGGCCTTGACCGCGGCGGCCGGCGGCGCGCTGGAGGTGAAGGTGCCGATGACGGCCACGCCCATGCTGTTGGTGTTGAACCCCATGGTGTGGGCGCCCAGGACGGCCTTGGCCACACCGCCCGCGCGGCCCTCGTAGACGGTGCCGCACTTGTCGACGGCGAAGTTGTAGCCGAAGTCGCGCCAGCCGCTGCTGACGACGTGGTAGCGGTACAGGCTGCGCAGGACGGCCGGTGCCTCGGAGCACTTGTAGTTGTTGCCGGAGGCGCTGTGGTGGACGAAGGCCGCCTTGACGCTGCCGGTGTAGACGAAGCCCTTCTCGCGCAGGGACTCGTTGGCGCCCCAGCCCTTGCGGGTGACGATGCGCGGGCGGGGGCCGATGTACGGGCGGGCCGCGACGCCGATCTTGCCGTCGGAGGCGATGAGCACGTCGGCCGCGGAGCCCGCCTTGTCCCGTGCCTCGATGGCGTCCGCGCCGAGCGGGGCGAGGCCGAGGTTGGCGGCGGAGGTCTCGATGGTGGCCTGGCTCATGGCCGGGAGGACCGTCGCCTGCGCGGCGTCGGACGTCTCCGCGGCTCCGGCCGCCTCGGCCTTCTCGTCGGGGCCGGGTCCGTCGGAGCCGGCGAGGGCGGTGGAGCCGGCGAGGCCTGCCAGGACGGCCGGGGAGGCGCCGTGGCGGCCCGAGCGGTTCCCCTCGGGGGCGGGGAGGGGCGCTGCCTCCTCCCCCGGCGCCGGCGTCCTGCCCGGGTCGACCAGTTCGATCCGCATCCCGGTGGGCAGGGCGAGGGCCTCCGGCTCCGCCGTCCGGTGGCCCGCGGCGTCGGAGGCCTCCCCGGCCTCCGGCGCCACGGGTGCACCGGGGGCCTCGCCCGGTTCCGCCTGCACCCGCACCTCGATGCCGTCCGACTCGCCGACCCACAGGGGCGCGGTGCTGCCCTTCACCCGGCGGGAGGCGCCCTCGGCGGTACCGGGGTCGGCCGCGTGCTCACGGTTGTGGATCTCCACGTCCTGCCATGCGGTCCAGGTGCCCGTGTGGGCGGACCGGGTACGGACCTGGACGCGGCCGTGGAGTTCCGTACGCGCGTCGTCCCAGACGACGCCGACCATCGAGAAGGTGCCGGTCTCGCGGGCGGCGAGCCCTGCGGCGGCGGTGTCCGGCAGCCGGGCGGACATGCCGGGGAAGGCCCTCCTGGAAGCGGGGGTGAGGGGGGTCAGGGGGAGCGACTGGGTCGAGCCGGGCACGGCCGGTTCGGCCCCGGCGGCGGGCCCGGCGGCCGGTACTGCACCCGGCCCGCCGGCCGGTACTGCGCCCGGCCGGGCGGCCGGGGCACCGGCCGGGGCGGGCGGTGCGCCCGGTCCCGCCGCCAGGGACGGAGAGGTCAGCGCGAGCGGGAGGGCCAGTGCGGCCGCCGTCGCGACGCCGATCGAGGAACACAGGAATCCACGCATGCAGCCGATGCTGAGCACACCGCTGACGGCCCGCCAGCCGAGACCTGACGGACCATCGGATCCCGGACCGGCGCCGTTCCCCCGTACGGGCGAGCGGGCGGCCCCCGTACGGGCGACGGGCCCGCCCCCGTACGGGCGAGGGCGGCCCGCCGCCCCCACGTACGCTTGCCGCGTGAACGCCAACGACCGCACCCCTGCCGACCTGCTGCGATCCGCGCTCGCCGCCGATCCCGGCCGCCCCCTGGTCACCTTCTACGACGACGCCACGGGCGAGCGCGTGGAATTGTCCGTGGCCACCTTCGCCAATTGGGTGGCCAAGACCGCCAACCTCCTCCAGGGCGACCTCGGCGCGGAGCCGGGCGACCGGCTCGCGCTGCTGCTGCCCGCGCACTGGCAGACCGCCGTCTGGCTGCTGGCCTGCGCCTCGGTGGGCGTGGTGGCCGAGGTGGGCGGGGACCCGGCCGACGCGGACCTGGTGGTGAGCGGCCCCGACACCCTGGAGGAGGCGCGGGCCTGCTCCGGCGAGCGGGTGGCCCTCGCGCTGCGGCCGCTGGGCGGGCGCTTCCCGCAGCCGCCGGCGGGCTTCGCGGACTACGCGGTGGAGGTGCCGGGCCAGGGCGACCGGTTCGCCCCCTTCGTACCGGTGGACGCCGACGGGGAGGGGCTGGCGGTGCAGGGGGCGGAGTTCTCGTACGCGGAGCTGGTCGACCAGGCGCGGCAGGACGCCGGGAAGCTCGGGTTCGGGCCCGGGTCGCGGGTGCTTTCGGGGCTGGGCTACGACACCTGGGAGGGGCTGTCCGCGGGGCTGTACGCGCCCCTGGCGGCCGGGGGCTCCGTGGTGCTCTGCCGGAACCTGGACCGGCTTGGGGCCGAGGCCCTGGCGCAGCGGATCGAGAGCGAGCGGGTCACCCATACCGTGTAGAGGGAGACCTCCCCTCCCGGACCCGGGGGTCACCCGGATCGCGTAATCGCAGGTCACCCTCTCTGCCGGGGCCCCGTTCACCCATACCGCCCAAGGGCGGGGCCACCGGATTTGTCACCCACATGGCGGAACACAGGGCCCCGCACCAGGGCTCTTTCCGCCGCGTCGGTGGGATGATCGACGGAAGGCCGCATACCGGACGCTCCACCCCAAAAGCGCCCGGACCCAGCGGCCGCCGCCGACCGCCGTGAGGATGGACGCAGACGTGACCGATGCAGCGGGCATGCCGGGCGTGAACGGTCCGGACGGAGGCGGCAGCAAGCCCCCGTCCGGGCGCAGGCGACGCGCGCTCCGCTGGGTCGGGCTGGCCATCGCCCTGATGGTGCTGGTCGGGGCGGGCGCCACGTGGTGGCTGTACCGCAAGCTCGACGCGAACATCACGCCGGACACCTCGGCCGCCGCCGAGCTGGAGCGGTACGAGAAGGAGCGCCCCACCCAGGCGGTCCGGGGCGCCCAGAACATCCTGCTCATCGGCTCGGACTCGCGGGCCGGCAAGGAGAACGGCCGCTACGGCCAGGACGGCGGCACCCAGCGGTCGGACACCACGATCCTGCTGCACGTGGCGGCGGACCGGAAGAGTGCCACCGCGGTGTCGATACCCCGCGACCTCATGACGGAGGTCCCGAGCTGCCGCAAGGCCGACGGCACCCGGACCACCGAGCAGTTCGCCCAGTTCAACTGGGCCTTCCAGTTCGGCGGTGCGGCCTGCACCATCCGCACGGTCGAGAGGCTGAGCGGGATCCGCATCGACCACCACATGGTCGTCGACTTCGGCGGCTTCAAGAAGATGATCGACGCCGTCGGCGGCGTCGAGATCTGCCTGAAGCGGCCCATCGACGACACCGAGGCGAAGCTGAAGCTGCCCGCCGGGCGCCAGACCCTGCGCGGCGAGCAGGCGCTGGGCTTCGTGCGCGCCCGCTACAGCCTGGGCAACGGCAGCGACACCGAACGCATGTCCCGCCAGCAGCAGTTCCTCGGGGCCCTCGTGAAGAAGGTGCAGAGCAACGGCGTCCTGCTGAATCCGGCCAAGCTCTACCCGCTGCTCGACGCGGCCACCTCCTCGGTCACCACGGACCCCGGGCTCGCCTCGCTGCGCGGGCTGTACGAACTCGTGCGCGGCATGCGGGACATCCCGATCGACCGCACCCAGTTCCTGACGGTTCCCCGCAAGCCCTACGCGGCGAACCCGAACCGGGATGAACTCCTCGAACCGGACGCCTCACGCCTGTTCCAGCAGCTGCGGCTGGACCGTCCGGTGACCGTCTCCCCCGCCCAGCCGGCCCAGGCCGCGGCCGACCCGAAGCAGCCCGGAGAGGCCACCGGGAACGCGTCCTCGCAGGTGACGGGGAGCGCCACCCCGGCCCCCACTTTCACCGGCACGACGGCCGACACGGCAACCTGCCGGTAAAGCAATCCAAAAAGCCGGGCGACCGACCGTGCGGGATGTGCGGATTGCCCGGTTATAAGGGGAGTGGAATTTGTCACCAGCATGGTTTGCAGCCGAACTGGGCGGATAGTGTGAGCGATCCGGTGCCCAGGCCAGACCAACGACCAGGCCGTGCACTGCCGGATCGACGACCAGGCGCCTGGGGGGAGGCGCTTCGTGTGGCACCGACGGAGGATTCAGACAACCGTGGATGCGCAAGGCCGTGGGCGGGCGAACGAAATCGACCCCGCAGACCAGTGGGTACTCAACCCCAGCACTGGCAACTACGAACTGCGACTGGACAGCTCCGCAGGGCAGCGGCCGGTCTCCCGTCCCCGTAGATCCGCACACGCGGCTCCCGCCGCCCCCTCCCCCGTCGCGAGCCCGTCGGGTCCCCCCGTACGCACGGCTCCCGGCGTCCCCGCGCCCCGGCGCGGCGGCGGCACCCCGCCGGGCGGCGGCCGGCGCGGCGGCCGCAAACGCCCGGGCGGCGGCGACCGCAAGAAGAAGGTCCTGCTCATCACCGGCGGCTCGATGGCGTTCGTCCTCGTCGCCGGCTCGGTGGGCGGCTACCTCTACTACCGCCACCTGAACAACAACATCAGCACCACCGACATCGGCGACGCGGGCAGCGGCGGCTTCAAGACCGACCAGGCCATCAACATCCTGGTGATCGGCACGGACAAGCGGACCGGTTCCGGCAACACGGGCTACGGCGACAAGAACAGCCCCGGCCACGCGGACACCACGATCCTCTTCCACGTCTCCAAGGACCGGACGAACGCGACGGCGCTCTCCATCCCCCGCGACCTGATCACGGACATCCCGGACTGCCCGACCAAGCAGCCCGACGGCTCGATCAAGACGGTGCCGGGCCAGAGCGGGGTCCGCTTCAACACCAGCCTGGGCCAGGGTGGCCGGGACCCCGGCTGCACGATGCGCACGGTCAAGAAGCTGACCGGCATCCCCGTGGACCACTTCATGATGGCCGACTTCAACGCGGTCAAGACGCTGAGCACCGCCGTCGGCGGCGTCCCCGTCTGCGTGAACAAGGACGTCAACGACAAGGACTCCAAGCTCAGGCTGACCAAGGGCGAGCACCTTCTCCAGGGCGAGCAGGCCCTGGCCTTCGTCCGCACCCGGCACGCCTTCGGCAACGAGAGCGACCTGGACCGCATCAAGACCCAGCAGGCCTTCCTGAGTTCGATGATCCGGCAGATGAAGTCCAGTGAGACGCTCACCAGCCCGACCAAGCTCTTCTCCCTGGCGGAGGCGGCCACGAAGGCCCTCACCGTCGACACGGGCATAGGGGGCATCCCCGAACTGACGCGCCTGGCCAAGGAGCTGAAGGACGTCAATCCGAAGAACATCACCTTCACCACCCTCCCCGTGGACGACAACCCGGCGGAGCGGGTGAAGGCGACCGTGGTCGTCAAGGAGTCCCAGGCCGAGCCGCTGCTCGCGATGATCCGCGAGGACACCTCCCTCACCGAGGTCAAGAAGCAGAAGGAAGCGGCCCAGAACGCGCAGAACGCCCTGCTCCAGGGCACCCGCGCACCTGCCTCGGACATCCGGGTCGAGGTCTACAACGGCGGCGGCCCCACCGGCTCCGCCCAGACCACCCTGAACTGGCTGCAGAACGACCAGGACGTCTCCAAGTCCAGCAACAACGGCAACGCGCCCGAGAAGCTGGCGAAGACGACCCTGGAGTACGCGCCCAACCAGGCCGATCAGGCCCGCGCGCTCGCGGACATGATGGGCCTGCCCGCCGCGGCCCTGAAGCCCGGCACCACCGACGCACCCGACCGCACCCCGATGAAGCTCACCCTGGGCGCGGACTTCAAGGGAGCGGGCATCCCGATCACGGCGCCCAAGAAGGCGCCCGAGGGCATTCAGCGCGTCGAGGCCGACAAGGCCACCTGCGCCGAGTAATACACACCTGACACAGCAGGACCAATGGGGGGATACGGGTGAGGCACAGCAGCGTGCGAGGGGAGGGGGCGCCGGCCCACGCGCCCGGTGGCATACCGGACGCGGAGCCCGGTGGCATACCGGGCGCGGGACCAGACGCGCCCGGCACCCCGCCCGGCCCCCGTGACGGAGGGTCACACGACGGCGACGGCGGGCCCCGTGCGGCCGGCCGGCGCGGCGCCGGCGGCCGGAAGGGCGTACGCCCCCGCCGCCAGGGCAGGCGGCGCGTCCTGCGGTACATCGCCATCGCGCTCTCGCTGCTGATCCTGGGCACCGCCGGCGCCGGCTACCTGTACTACCGGCACCTCAACGACTCCATCCAGACGGACGCGTTGAACCTCGGCGACAACAAGGTCCCGCGGCACAAGCCCAACGCCTTCGGCCAGACGCCGCTGAACATCCTGCTCATCGGCTCCGACGCGCGCGACGGCGAGGAGAACCAGGAACTCGGCGGCGCCAAGGAGACCTTCAACGGCACCCCGCTCGCCGACGTCCAGATGCTGCTGCACCTGTCCGCGGACCGCAGCAACATGTCGGTGATCAGCATGCCGCGCGACACGCTGCTCAAGCTGCCCAAGTGCACCGACACGGACGGCAAGGTCTACCAGGCCACCCAGGGCGTCCGGCCGATCAACGAGTCGCTCGGCCGGGGCGGCCCCGGCTGCACCGTCGCCACCTGGCAGGAGCGGACGGGCATACCGGTCGACCACTTCATGATGATCGACTTCAAGGGCGTCGTGTCGATGGCCGACGCGATCGGCGGCGTGCCCGTCTGCGTCAAGCAGAACGTCCACTCCCGCAACTACAAGGGCGAGGGCTCCGGTCTGCGCCTGACGAAGGGCACGCACCCCATCAAGGGCGTCCAGGCCCTCCAGTGGCTGCGCACCCGCTACGGCTTCGAGGACGGCAGCGACCTCGCGCGCGCCCACGGCCAGCACATGTACATGAACTCGATGGCCCGCGAGTTCCGCAAGAACGCCAAGCTGAGCAACCCGCTCAAGCTCAACAGCCTGGCCCAGGCGGCCATCGATGCCATGATCGTCGACGAGGGCCTCAACCGGATCGACCGGCTCTTCGACCTGAGCATGGAGCTCAAGCGGGTCCCCACGAGCCGGATCACCATGACGACCATGCCCTGGGTCGAGAGCACGCGCTGGAGGGGCAAGGTCGAGCCC
This sequence comes from Streptomyces sp. NPDC086023, assembly GCF_044540325.1. Taxonomy (NCBI): domain Bacteria; kingdom Bacillati; phylum Actinomycetota; class Actinomycetes; order Kitasatosporales; family Streptomycetaceae; genus Streptomyces; species Streptomyces sp. NPDC086023. Next base: position 248,191 of record NZ_JBITRX010000012.1, on the reverse strand, counting down.
GCGGCCGACGCCGAGAAGCTCTTCCGGATGGTCCGCGAGGACATCCCGCTGGACGGCAAGGCCCCGGACAAGCCGAAGCCCGCGGCCACCGCCACCCCGGTCACCGACCCGGCCGCACCCGCCGCCGAGATCCCGGTCATGGTCCGCAACGCCACCGGCGGCAAGGAGCACACCGCGACCCGGGTCCGCGGACGGGCCGCCGACGTGGTCGCGCTGCTGGCCGCCAAGGGCTTCGCCAAGGCCATGGCCGACCGCCAGACCGCCGCCGAGGACACCACGGTCGTCCGGTACGCCGGGCTCGACCAGGCCGGCGACGCCGCCGCGGTCGCCACCGCGCTCGGCCTGCCGCCCACCGCCGTGCAGCGGTCCACGCAGGTCACCGGCGTGACCCTGTTCGTCGGCCAGGACTGGCGCGAGGGCGACAAGCCCACCGCGCCCCCGGCCGCGCCCGCCAAGGCCCCCGACTCGGCCCGCCCGCTCAACGGCGACGACGAGGGCGCCTGCATGGAGATCCAGAAGGGCTTCACCTTCTGAGTGCGCGGGCGGCCGGAGGCACGGGAGGCGGCGCGACAGGCGCTCGCGTTACCGCGTACGGGGGAATCGGGGCGTGCCGGACGACCGGCACGGACAGCGACTGATCGTATGGGCCTACTGTTCTGAGGCCGCCTGTGACCAGTTCCTCCACGGAGGTGTCCCCCGTGCCCCAGCCGCAGCGCTACCCCCGTCCCCGGCCGCCGCAGGCTCCCCGGCGCGGGGGTGCGCGGCGGCGCCCGGTGCGGCGGCCCCGGTGGGGCGTACGGCTGGCCACGGCACTCTCCGTGGCCGTCCTCGGCTCCGGCGCCATCGGGCACGCGGTGATGACGGGGCTCGACACCGGCATCAGCCGCGTCGACCCCTTCAAGGACATGAAGAACCGCCCGCAGGCGGGACACGGCGTGAACTTCCTCATCGTCGGCACCGACGGCCGCGAGAGGATCGCCAAGGAGGACCGGCGCGAGTACCGCCTGGGCGGCACCTCCTGCAACTGCACCGACACGATCATGCTGGTGCACGTCTCCGCCGACCGGGAGCGGGCCAGCGTGATCAGCCTCCCGCGGGACACGTACGCCGAACTGCCCGCCCACACCGACGCGCTGACCGGCAAGCCGCACTCCCCGCACCCGGTGAAGCTGAACGCGGCGTACTCCGAGGGCGGGCCGAACCTCACCGTACGCACCGTCGAGAACATGACCCGCGTGAAGATCGACCACTACCTGGAGGTCGACTTCACCGGCTTCATGCGGACGGTGGACGCGATGGGCGGCGTGGAGATCTGCACCGCCAAGCCGCTGAAGGACCGCTACTCGGGCCTCGACCTGCCCCCGGGCACGCACCGGCTGACCGGCGGCCAGGCCCTGCAGTACGTACGCGCCCGCCACCTCGACGGCGCCGCGGACCTCGCGCGCATGCAGCGCCAGCAGCGGTTCGTCGCCGCGCTGATCTCCCAGGCCACCCGGAGCGGGATGCTGCTGAACCCGGTGAAGTTCAAGCAGGTCAGCTCGGAACTGCTGGGCTCCGTGCGGGCCGACCCGGGCTTCGGCTCGCAGGAGATGCTGGACCTCGGGCAGGCCATGCGGGACTTCACCCCCGCCTCCTCGGAGTTCGCCTCGGTGCCGATCCTCGCCCAGTCGCCGCCGGTGCGGCTGCTGGGCTCGGTGGTGCGCTGGGACGAGCCCAAGGCCGCCCGGCTCTTCCAGGCCCTGCGCGACGACAAGCCGCTGGCCCCGGCGAAGCCCCGGCGCAAGGACACCGCGGTGCCGGTCGACGTGGCCCCGCAGCAGATCCGGGTGCACGTCGAGAACGGCACGCGGATCGACGGGCTCGGGGGACGGGTGGACCGGGCCCTGCGCGCCACCGGCTTCGCCACCGACCAGGCGCCCACGGGAGGGTCCGCGCGGAACGTCACGCGCACGGTGGTCTCGTACGACCCCCGCTGGGACCGCTCCGCCAAGACCCTGGCCACCGCCCTGTCCGGCGCGGTGACCCGGGCGGTGCCGGGGCTCGGCCCCGTGCTGCGGGTGACCGCGGGGACCGACTACCGCCGGGTGACGCCGGTGCGCGCCGAGGACCCGCACCAGGGCGAGTTCGGGGTGGTCACCGGCGACCAGGTGGCCTGCCGGACCACGTGAGGGGGCCGGGGCCGCCGGGAGCCCGGCTCCACCCGGCCCCGCGTGTCAGTCGTCGTCCAGGCCCTCGGCCGCGCGGCGCTCGCGCAGCTCCATGATCGCGCGGCGCCGGGCGAGCCGGTGGGTGCGGCGGATCTGCGCCTCCTGGTAGCGCCGCTTGTCCTGCTCGGTCTCGGGCAGGACGGGCGGCACCGTGCGCGGCTTGCCGTCCGCGTCCACGGCCGCGAAGACGAGGTACGCGCTGCCGACCTGGGTGGGCGGGGTGGACTCGTTCCACCGCTCGGCGAGCACGCGCACGCCGATCTCCATCGAACTGCGGCCGGTCCAGTTGCACTGCGCGCGTACGTGGACCAGGTCACCCACCCGCACCGGCGCGAGGAAGACCATCTCGTCCATGGAGGCCGTCACGGCCGGGCCCCCCGAGTGCCGGCCGGCGACCGCGCCCGCCGCGTCGTCCACCAGCTTCATGATCACGCCACCGTGCACCGTGCCCAGCAGGTTCGTGTCGTTCGCCGTCATGATGTGGCTGAGGGTGGTGCGGGACGCCGAGGTGGGCTTACCGGGAAGATCGCCCGAAACATCTGTCATGCACCCACCTTAAATGCGTGACGGATGCACCGGCTGTGCAACAGACCCGGCACGAAGTGCGCCCCGGCCTGTCGGACGACACGCCGGGCCAGGCATCCTTGTCCGCATGAATGAGTGGCCCGAGGGGTGGACCGACAACCGCGACGAGCGCCAAGGCCGCGGCAGCTCCAGCGCACAGCCGGAGGGCGCCCGGGTCATGCGCCACGTCCAGCGGGGTTCCCAGGGGCCGCAGCAGCCCCGTCAGCAGCCCCCGTACCCGCCCGCGCAGCCGCCCCGGCCGCCGCGCCAGGGGTACCAGCAGCCGCCGGCCCCGCAGGGCTACGGCGTGCCGTCGCAGCAGGGGCCGCAGCACGACACGTACGGCGGCTACGACAGCGGCTACAACACCGGCCAGGTCTACGGCAGTCCCTCGGGCGGCGGTCCGGGCGGCGGCCAGGGCCGCACCGGTGCCCCCCAGGGCGGCGGCCGGCCGCAGGGGCCGGTGGACTGGGGCCGCCGGCTGAAGATCGGTTCCATCGTGCTGGTCTCCACGCTCGCCGTGGTCTCCGTCGGCACGTACTTCTGGGCCGACTCCAAGATGCGGCGCGAGGTGGACCTGTCCAAGGTCATCGAGCGGCCGGACGAGGGCGACTGCACCACGTACCTGATCGTCGGCTCCGACAGCCGCGAGGGCATGTCGGCCGAGGAGAAGAAGAAGCTCCACACCGGCTCCGCCGAGGGCAAGCGCACCGACTCGATGATGGTGCTGGCGGCCTGCTCCAGCGGGAACACGATGATCTCGCTGCCGCGCGACTCGGACGTGGAGATCCCGTCCTTCGTCGGCTCCGAATCCGGCAAGAAGTACGCGGGCCGGGGCGTCCGCACCAAGCTCAACGCCGCCTACGCGATGGACGGCCCCGAACTCCTGGTGCGCACGGTCGAGTACAACACCGGCCTGCGCATCGACCACTACGCGGAGATCGGCTTCGCGGGCTTCGCCAACATCGTCGACGCGCTCGGCGGCGTCGAGATGAACATCGAGAAGGGCTTCAAGGACAAGAAGTCGGGCGCCGACTTCAAGGCCGGGAAGCAGACCCTCAACGGCGAGCAGGCGCTGGCCTTCGTCCGTACCCGGTACGCCTTCGCGGAGTCGGACCTGGCGCGTACGAAGAACCAGCAGAAGTTCCTGTCGGCGCTGGCGAGCCAGGCGGCGACGCCGGGCACGATCCTGAACCCGTTCCAGCTCTACCCGGTGATGGGCGCGGGCCTGGACACGCTGATCGTGGACGAGGACATGTCGCTGTTCGACCTGGGCGAGATGTTCTTCGCGATGAAGGGCATCACGGGCGGCGACGGCGTGTCGATGAACATGCCGATCAACGGCTCCCGCGGCGGCAACCTCGTCTGGGACAAGGCCAAGGTCAAGCAGCTGGTCCAGCAGATCCAGAACGACGAGAAGGTCACGGTCCGCGGCAACTGACCCGCGGGTAGGGACCTAGCCTGGATGGAGGGGGATCCTCCATCCAGGCGGTGCGCCATGACCGAGGACAGCAGGTACTGGGCTTCGGGGAACTGGCAGGTCTCCGACGGCAGCGCCGACGAGTTCATCGAGCGCTGGAAGGCCTTCCTCAGCTGGACCAAGGAGGCCAACGACGGCTTCCTGGGGGCCCGGCTCGTCCGCGACCTGAACGAGCCGAACCACTTCGTCTCCTTCTCCGCCTGGCGCGACCCGGCGGCCATGAAGGAGTGGCAGGGCAGACCCGAGTTCGCCGAGGCCTTCGGCGCGTGCCGGGCGCTCTGCGACGACATGCACAGCGGCGGCTACGAGCTGGTGGTCGCGTACTGACACGCGAAAGGCGCCTCCCGGACGGGGGAGGCGCCTGGTCCACGCGCCGCGACCCGGGGGCCACGGCAGGCTGCGGGCCTTACGGCAGGTTGCGGGCCATGACGATCCGCTGGACCTGGTTCGTGCCTTCATAAATCTGGGTGATCTTCGCGTCGCGCATCATGCGCTCGACCGGGTAGTCACGGGTGTAGCCGTAGCCGCCGAGGAGCTGGACGGCGTCCGTGGTGACCTCCATGGCGATGTCGGAGGCGAAGCACTTGGCCGCGGCGCCGAGGTACGTCAGGTCGGCGTCGCCGCGCTCGGAGGCGGCGGCGGCCTGGTAGGTCAGGGCGCGGGCGGCGGAGATCTTCATCGCCATGTCCGCGAGCATGAACTGGACGCCCTGGAAGTCGGCGATCGGCTTGCCGAACTGCTTGCGCTCCTGGACGTAGCCCTTGGCGTAGTCGAGGGCGCCCTGCGCGATGCCGAGGGCCTGGGCCGCGATGGTGATGCGGGTGTGGTCCAGGGTCTTCATGGCGGTCGCGAAGCCGGTGCCCTCTTCGCCGATCATGCGGTCGGCGGGGATGCGGACGTTGTCGAGGTAGACCTCGCGGGTCGGGGAGCCCTTGATGCCGAGCTTCTTCTCCGGGGCGCCGAAGGAGACGCCCTCGTCGCCCTTCTCGACGACGAAGGCCGAGATGCCCTTGGAGCGCTTCTCCGGGTCGGTGACGGCCATGACCGTGTAGTACTCGGAGACGCCCGCGTTGGTGATCCAGCGCTTGACGCCGTTGAGGACCCAGAAGTCGCCGTCGCGGACCGCGCGGGTCTTCATGCCGGCCGCGTCGGAGCCGGCGTCGGGCTCGGAGAGGCAGTAGGAGAACATGCCGTCGCCCTTGGCGAGCGGGGTCATGTACTTCTTCTTCAGTTCCTCGGAGCCGGAGAGGATGACCGGGAGGGAGCCGAGCTTGTTCACGGCGGGGATGAGGGAGGAGGACGCGCAGACGCGGGCCACCTCCTCGATCACGATGACCGTGGCGAGGGCGTCGGCGCCGGCGCCGCCGTAGTTCTCGGGGACGTGGACCGCGTGCAGGTCGTTGGCGACGAGGGCGTCGTGGGCCTCCTGCGGGAAGCGGGCCTCCTCGTCGACGGCCGCGGCGAACGGCGCGATCTTGGCCTCGCAGAGCGCGCGGACGGACTCGCGGAGCATGTCGTGCTCTTCGGCCGGGCGGTACAGGTCGAAGTCGGAACCCGCCAAGGTGTCTCACTCCCCAAGGTGACGCTAACTACCGTTAAGTAACCCAAGCCTAGTCCGCTACTCACCCGTAGGGATACGAGTGCGGGGCGTGAGCTGCGTGACAACGGGTCGTACCTGGGGGAAACGTCCCCCGATCGGGCCCGACTATGCTCGGTTGCCGTCGTTCTCCCCCTCCCTCAGGAGTTCCCGCATGGCCCTCAAGATCACCGTGATCGGCACCGGCTACCTCGGCGCCACGCACGCTGCCGCGATGGCCGAGCTGGGCTTCGAGGTGCTGGGTCTGGACGTGGTCCCGGAGAAGATCGAGATGCTGTCCCAGGGGCGGGTCCCGATGTACGAGCCGGGGCTGGAGGAGCTGCTGGGCGCGCACGTCGCGGGGATCGAGGGGTCCTCGGGCCGGCTGCGCTTCACCACCTCGTACGAGGAGGCGGCCGCCTTCGGCGACGTCCACTTCGTCTGCGTGAACACCCCGCAGAAGCACGGCGAGTACGCGTGCGACATGTCGTACGTCGACGCCGCGGTCGAGTCGCTGGCCCCGCACCTGACCCGGCCGGCCCTGGTGGTCGGCAAGTCGACGGTGCCGGTGGGTTCGGCGGACCGGATCGCGGGGCGGCTGGCGGAGCTGGCGCCGGCGGGCGACCGGGTGGAGCTGGCGTGGAACCCGGAGTTCCTGCGCGAGGGCTTCGCCGTGCAGGACACGCTGCACCCGGACCGGATCGTGGTGGGCGTGCGGAGCGCGCACGCGGAGAAGCTGCTGCGGGAGGTGTACGCGACGCCGGTCGCGGAGGGGTCGCCGATGGTGGTGACGGACTTCCCGACGGCGGAGCTGGTGAAGACGGCCGCGAACTCCTTCCTGGCGACGAAGATCTCGTTCATCAACGCGATGGCGGAGGTCTGCGAGGCGGCCGGGGGCGACGTGGTGAAGCTGGCCGAGGCCATCGGGCACGACGAGCGGATCGGCGCGAAGTTCCTGCGGGCCGGCATCGGCTTCGGCGGCGGCTGCCTGCCGAAGGACATCCGGGCCTTCATGGCGCGGGCGGGCGAGCTGGGCGCGGATCAGGCGCTGACCTTCCTGCGCGAGGTCGACTCGATCAACATGCGGCGGCGCGGTCACATGGTGGAGCTGGCGCGGGAGGCCGTGGGCGGCTCGTTCCTGGGCAAGCGGGTGGCGGTGCTGGGCGCGACGTTCAAGCCGGACTCGGACGACGTGCGGGACTCGCCGGCGCTGAACGTGGCGGGCCAGATCCACCTGCAGGGCGGCCAGGTCACGGTGTACGACCCGAAGGGCATGGCGAACGCGCGGGGGGTCTTCCCGACCCTGGCGTACGCGGAGACCGCGGCGGCGGCGGTGGCGGGTGCGGACGTGGTGCTGCACCTGACGGAGTGGCGCGAGTTCCGCGAGCTGGACCCGGTGGCCCTGGCGGCGCAGGTGGCGACCCCGCTGATCCTGGACGGCCGCAACGCACTGGACGCCACCCTGTGGCGCGCGGCGGGCTGGACGTACCGCGCGATGGGCCGCCCGCGGGCCTGAGGCTTCAGAGGGCCGGCGTGGTCCCCGCCCCGTTCAGCCGCGCTTCGCGCGGTAGGTGCGCATCTTCGCCCGGCTGCCGCAGACCGACATGGTGCACCAGCGGCTGCGGCCGGCCGGGCTGCGGTCGTAGTAGGCCCAGCGGCAGTCGTCGGCGGCGCAGGCCTTGAGGCGGCTCCAGGTGCCGGCGGCGACCGCCTCGGCGATGGCGGCGGCGACGCGGGCGGTGAGGCCGGGTTCTCCGGCGGGGGCCAGTGCGGCCGCGCCCTCGTGGTCCAGGGTGACCGTCAGCGGGGCCTCGGCCAGGAGTGCGTTCAGTTCCGACAGGCGGCCGGGCGGGATGTCGTGGCCGGCGTGCGCGAGGCACGCGGCGCGCAGGGCCTCGCGGAGTGCCACGGCCCGGTCGAGGGCGTCGCCGGACAGGCCGAACTCCGCCGCCAGGCGGTCGTCTCCCGTGTCCACGCTCAGTGTGTTGACCAGCGCCTCGACGAGCGCGAGGCCTCCGGGGGCGGGCGCTCTCTCCGTCATGTCGTCGACGTTACCTCCTGGCGAAGGCAAGCGGTAACGCCTACCCTGGGGGTTACCGGTTAACGGCTTGTTCCGGTAACCCCGGTACGTTCTCTGGAGGAAAGATGGCCATCGCCAAGCTCGGGACCGTCGTCCTGGACTGTCCCGACCCGCTCGCGCTCGCGGAGTTCTACGCCGCCCTCCTCGGCGGCACGCCGGCGCTCGACGAGGACGGCACCTGGGCGGACCTGGAGGGCCACGGGGGCTCGGCCCTCGCCTTCCAGAAGGCACCGGGGCACGTCGCGCCGGCCTGGCCCTCCCCCGAGGCGTCGCAGCAGTTCCACCTGGACCTGACGGTGGAGGACCTGGACGCCGCGGAGGGCCAGGCCCTCGCGCTGGGCGCCAAGCTGCTGGACCCGGGCCCCGAGGGCCGGACCTGGCGGGTGTACGCCGACCCGGCCGGGCACCCCTTCTGCCTCTGCGCCTGCTGACGGCGGGACCCCCACTGCGGACGGGGGCCCTCAGGCCGAGCGGCGGTACTGGGCAGCCCGGGAGGTGAACTCGGCTTCCCGGAGCACGCGCTGGGCGTTGCCCCAGGTCAGCAGGGCGATGTCCGGCTCCGGCCAGCCGCGGTCGAGGAGTTCGGCGATCAGCCGGGGGTAGCCGGAGGGGTCCGTGAGCCCCTCGGGGCGGGGGGCCGCCGGTCCCGTGCCGAAGGCGCCGCCCAGGCCCACGGCGTGGGGGCCGGCCACCTTCCGTACGTGGTCCAGGTGGTCCGCCACCGTCGCCGGGGTGACCGGCGCTCCGGCCGGGGCCAGCCGGTCCGCGGCGCAGGTCACCATGCACAGGCCGTTCGCCGCGCCCAGCGCCTCCAGCACGTCGTCCGGGACGTTGCCGGGGTGCGGGTGCAGGGCCGCGGCCCCGGCGTGCGAGAAGAGCACCGCTGCCTTCGAGGCCGCGATGAGGGTGCGTGCGGTCTCGGGCCCGCAGCCCGCGAGGTCCAGCACCATCGCGAGCCGGTTCATCTCCCGTACCACCTCGTGGCCGAACGCGCTGAGCCCGCGCTCCGCCCAGGCCGCCCCCGCGGGGGCCAGGCTGCGCACGCCGAGGGCGTGGAAGGCGCGGAGCGGGCCGAGGGAGGCGTCGATGGCGCGGCCCGAGACGGGGCCCATGAAGGAGGCGATGCGGCCGCGGTTGCGGGCGTCGACCAGTTCGTCGGGGCCGTAGGCCGTGCACAGGCTGTCGGGGTAGCGCCGGAACATCTGGCGGGCGAAGTCGATCTGCTCCAGGGTTCCGGCCACCACGCGGTCGTCCGGGACCCCGGGCCCGGTCCCGTCCGCGGTCTCCCCGGGCACGAGCAGGGACCAGAACAGGCCGCCGACGCCCCCGGCCCGCAGCCGGGGAAGGTCGGTGTCGACGGTGCTCTCGACCGTCGCGAGGTCGTGGAGGGGGCTCTGCCGCAGCGTCCACAGGAGGTCGTTGCACCCGTCCACGACGGGGTGCGCGGCGAGCAGCGCCGCCACGCGCTCCGGCACGGGCCGCGACGGGGCGGGGCCGGCTTCCGGCTCGGGGGCGGGCTGGGCCGCCGGCTCGGGGGTGCCGGGCGGGGGCGCGACCGCCCCGGCGGCCCCGGGGCCCTCGTGGGTTTCATCCTGCAGGTCGGCCATGGCGTTCGCTCCGGTCTCGGCGGCAGCAGGGCGTTGTTGCCACCGTGACACGAGGGACGCGCGCGTTCGCGGCGGGTGTGGCGTTCGGGTCAACGTCCGAACGCCACACCCGCCGCGGGCGCGGTGTGCGGGTGGTCCCGAGCGCCTCCCCGCACACCTCGCCGCTGCTACGGAGCGGTGGCCGGCAGCACCGCGTTCGACGGCGGTACGTGGGCCTGCGCGGCGGCCACCGACTCGGCGTCCCGCAGCACGCGTACCGCGTTCGACCAGGTCAGCTTCGCGAGGTCGGCGCGCGACCAGCCGCGGTGCAGCAGCTCCGCGACCAGGTTCGGGTAGCCCGCCACGTCGTCGAGGCCGGACGGGGTGAAGGCGGTGCCGTCGTAGTCGCCGCCGATGCCGATGTGGTCGATGCCGGCCACCTCGCGCATGTGGTCGAGGTGGTCCGCGACCGTGGCGGCCGTGGCCACGGGGCGGGGGTTGGCCGCCTCGAAGGCCCGGTGGACCTCCATCGCCGGGGCGGTGGTGTCCAGGTGGTGCATGCCGTGGGCGCGCATGTTCTCGTCGGCCGCGGCCGTCCAGGCCACCGCCTCGGGGAGGATGAACTTCGGCACGAAGGTCGCCATCGCCACGCCGCCGTTGGCCGGCAGCAGCGCCAGCACGTCGTCGGGGATGTTGCGCGGGTGGTCGCAGACCGCCCGGGACGAGGAGTGCGAGAAGATCACCGGCGCCGTGGAGGTCGCGATGGCGTCCCGCATCGTGGTGGCGGCCACGTGGGAGAGGTCCACGAGCATGCCGACGCGGTTCATCTCCCGGACGACCTCGCGGCCGAAGTCGGTGAGGCCGCCGTGCCGGGGCTCGTCGGTGGCCGAGTCCGCCCAGTCGATGGTGTCGTTGTGCGTCAGGGTCATGTAGCGGACCCCGAGCCGGTGCAGCGCGCGCAGCGTGGCCAGCGAGTTGTTGATGGAGTGGCCGCCCTCGGCGCCCATCAGGGAGGCGATCCGGCCCTCCTTGCGGGCCTTCTCCATGTCGTCGGCCGTCAGCGCCCGTGTCAGATCGCCCGGGTAACGGTCGATCAGCTGGTTCACGGCGTCGATCTGCTCCAGGGTGGCGCTGACCGCCGTGTCGCCCGCGAAGTCCGAGCGCACGTAGACCGACCAGAACTGCGCGCCGACGCCGCCCGCCCGCAGGCGGGGGATGTCGGTGTGCAGGTGTCCGGACTGGTCGCCGGCGATGTCCCGCTGCCCGAGGTCGTAGCGGACCTGCTCGCGCAGGGCCCAGGGCAGGTCGTTGTGGCCGTCGACGACCGGGTGCTCGGCGAGCAGCTCGCGGGCCTCCGCGAGCCGCGCGGCCGCGCTCACTTGCCGAATCCGAACGACTCCTGGCCGGCCACCTTGTTGCGCAGCCGCTTGCCCTTCTCCGTGGCCTGGTCGTTGAGCTCCTGCTGGAACTCCTTCATCCGGGCCAGCAGGTCCGCGTCCTGGGTGGCGAGGATGCGGGCGGCCAGCAGGCCGGCGTTGCGCGCGCCGCCGACCGAGACGGTGGCGACGGGCACGCCCGCCGGCATCTGCACGATCGACAGCAGCGAGTCCATGCCGTCGAGGTACTTGAGCGGTACGGGGACGCCGATGACGGGCAGCGGGGTCACCGAGGCGAGCATGCCCGGGAGGTGGGCGGCGCCGCCGGCGCCCGCGATGACCGCCTTGAGGCCGCGGCCGGCGGCCTGCTCGCCGTACGCGATCATCTCGCGCGGCATGCGGTGGGCCGACACGACGTCGACCTCGTAGGGGATCTCGAACTCGTCCAGCGCCTGTGCGGCGGCCTCCATGACGGGCCAGTCCGAGTCGGAGCCCATCACGATGCCGATAAGAGGAGAGGTGCTCATTCGGTGATTGTTCCCCTGAGGTAGCCGGCAGCGTGACGGGCGCGCTCCAGCACGTCGTCCAGGTCGTCGCCGTAGGTGTTCACGTGCCCGACCTTGCGGCCGGGCTTCACGTCCTTGCCGTACATGTGGATCTTGAGCTGCGGGTCGCGGGCCATGCAGTGCAGGTACGCCTGGTACATGTCCGGGTAGTCCCCGCCGAGCACGTTGGCCATCACGGTCCAGGGGGCCCGCGGGCGCGGGTCGCCCAGCGGCAGGTCGAGGACCGCCCGCACGTGGTTGGCGAACTGCGAGGTGACCGCGCCGTCCATGGTCCAGTGGCCCGAGTTGTGGGGGCGCATGGCCAGCTCGTTGACGAGGATCCGGCCGTCGGTGGTCTCGAAGAGCTCGACCGCGAGGTGGCCGACGACGCCGAGTTCGGAGGCGATGCGCAGGGCCAGCGACTGGGCCTCGCCCGCGAGGGCCTCGGGGAGGTCGGGCGCCGGGGCGATCACCGTGTCGCAGACGCCGTCCACCTGGACGGACTCGACGACGGGATAGGCCACGGCCTGCCCGTGCGGGGAGCGGACGATGTTGGCCGCGAGCTCGCGGACGTAGTCCACCTTCTCCTCCGCGAGGACCGGGACACCCGCCTTGAAGGGGGCCTCCGCGTCCTCGGCGGTGCGCACGAACCACACGCCCTTGCCGTCGTAGCCGCCGCGCACGGTCTTGAGGATGACGGGGAAGCCGCCGACCTCGTCCGCGAAGGCCGCCACGTCCGCCGGATCGGCCACGATCCGGTGGCGGGGGCTGGGCGCGCCGATCTCGTCGAGCCTGGCGCGCATCACCCCCTTGTCCTGGGCGTGCACCAATGCGTCGGGCCCCGGGCGGACGGGGATTCCGTCCGCTTCCAGGGCCCGCAGGTGCTCCGTGGGTACGTGCTCGTGGTCGAAGGTGACCACGTCACAGCCGCGCGCGAAGGCACGGAGGGTGTCCAGGTCGCGATAGTCGCCGATGACGACGTCGCTCACCACCTGGGCCGCCGAGTCCTGCGGGGTGTCACTGAGGATCTTGAATCTGATGCCGAGGGGGATACCCGCCTCGTGGGTCATGCGGGCGAGCTGACCGCCGCCGACCATGCCGACTACCGGGAACGTCACTCCTCCAGGGTATCCGCCGTTCGGGACGGCCCCGAGACCCGGCCACCCAGGTCAGCGCAGTGTGAACAGGCGGTCACGCAGCTCGCCCCACGGGTTCCGTGAGCCACGGGCGTACCCGCGGGTCGACGCTTAACATGACGGGGTTGACGCATTCGAGTCGACGCCATCGACCGACAGGGGCTGAACGATCACCATGAGCGCCTCCAAGCGGGCGGACCTCATCGGGCGGGCACGCGGGCTCGCGCGGGAGATCGCCAAGTTCGGAGCGGTCGGCGGCCTGGGTGTGCTGGTCAACCTGGGCGTGTTCAACCTCCTCCGGCACACCACCGACCTCCAGGTCGTGCGCACGAGCGTGATCGCGACGGTCGTCGCCATCGCGTTCAACTACGTGGGCTTCCGCTACTTCACGTACCGGGACCGCGACAAGAGCGGCCGGACCCGCGAGATGACGCTGTTCCTGCTGTTCAGCGCGGTCGGTCTGGTGATCGAGAACGGTCTGCTGTACGCGGCGACCTACGGCCTGGGCTGGGACAGCCCGCTGCAGAGCAACATCTTCAAGTTCCTGGGCATCGCCGTGGCCACGGCCTTCCGCTTCTGGTCCTACCGGACCTGGGTGTTCCGGGCCATCCCGGTGCCGCAGCCGGCCACCGCTCCCGCGCCGGACGCCGGGTCCCCGGCCGCCGGTACGCCGGGCCCCGCGGCCCGCACCTCGGCGCGCTCGGGGCACCGGCCGAAGGTCCGGGCGGGGCGCTAGGCCGAGCGCACCGGCCCGAGCCCACTGGGCCGGCGGACCGGACCGGCGGACCGGCCGAGGGACCGGACCGGCGGACCGGCCGAGGGACCGGACCGGCGGACGGACACCCCCTAGCGGACCGTCGGCTCCCGGTCGGCGGGGCGGTCGGGCGCCGTGCGGCTGAGGAACAGCGCGAAGACCGGCGGCTGCGCCTGGATCAGCTCCAGCCGGCCGCCGTCGGCCTCGGCGAGGTCCCGGGCGACGGCGAGGCCGATGCCCGTGGAGTTCCGGCCGCTGATGGCCCGCTCGAAGATCCGGTTGCCCAGGTCGGCGGGGACGCCGGGGCCCTCGTCGGTGACCTCGATGACGGCCTGGTTGCCGGTGACCCGGGTGCGCAGGGCGACGGTGCCGCCGCCGTGCATGAGCGAGTTCTCGATCAGCGCCGCGAGCACCTGGGCCACCGCGCCGGGGGTGCCGACGGCCCGCATGCCCTGCTTGCCCGAGCGGACGATGGCGCGGCCCGCGCTGCGGTAGGCCGGGCGCCACTCCTCCACCTGCTGCTTGACGACCTCGTCCACGTCGAAGGGGACGGCGGAGCCGGTCCTGGGGTCGCGCGAGTTCGTCAGCAGCCGCTGGACCACGTCGGTGAGGCGCTCGACCTGGTTCAGCGCGATCGAGGCCTCCTCGCGCACCGTCTCCAGGTCGTGGGTGACGGTGATCTCCTCCAGCCGCATCGAGAGCGCGGTCAGCGGCGTGCGCAGCTGGTGGGAGGCGTCGGCGGCCAGTCTCCGCTCGGCGGTCAGCATCCGGCCGATCCGCTCGGCGCTGGCGTCCAGCACGTCCGCGACCCGGTCGAGTTCGGGCACGCCGTACCGCTTGTGGCGCGGCCGCGGGTCGCCCGAGCCGAGCCGCTCGGCGGTCTCGGCCAGGTCGGTCAGGGGCGAGGCCAGCTTGTTGGCCTGGCGTACGGCGAGGAGTACGGCGGCCACGACGGCCAGCAGCGCCACGGCCCCCACCACGAGGAGGGTGCGCCCGACCTCGCGGGTGACGATCGAGCGGGATTCCGCGACGGTGACGGCCACGCCCCGGTCGCCCCGGGCGGTGGCCCTGATGGCGCCGCCCTCGGGCGGCGGGCCGATCTCCAGGTCGGGGCTGCCGGGGACGACGACGAGGGCGTGCCGGCCCGCGTCGAGCTGGTCGGCGAGGGCCGCCGGGTCCAGGGCCTCCTTCTCCAGCACCTTGGTCTCGACGGTGCCGAGCAGGCTCTGCGCCTCGGACTCGACGCTGTCGTGGGCGCTGTTGGTGATCGTCCGGGTCTCGACGATCACCAGGGAGACCCCGAAGACCGCGATCACCACGAGGACCACGGCGAGCGTGGAATTGATCAGACGGCGGCGCATGACCTCATCGTGGGTGGTTCAGCGGGGTTCAAGGGGTGCGGCGGGCCGGTTCAGCTCTTCTCGAAGCGGAAGCCGACGCCACGGACGGTGGCGATGTACCGCGGGTTGGCCGCGTCGTCGCCCAGCTTCTTGCGCAGCCACGAGATGTGCATGTCGAGCGTCTTGGTGGAGGACCACCAGGTGGTGTCCCAGACCTCGCGCATCAGCTGGTCCCGGGTGACGACGCGGCCGGCGTCGCGGACCAGGACGCGCAGCAGGTCGAACTCCTTGGCGGTGAGCTGGAGCTCCTCCTCGCCCATCCAGGCCCGGTGCGACTCGACGTCGATGCGCACGCCGTGCGTGGCCGGGGGCTGCGCGGGCTCCGTGGCGCCGCGCCGGAGGAGGGCCCGTACCCGGGCGAGCAGCTCGGCGAGGCGGAACGGCTTGGTGACGTAGTCGTCGGCGCCCGCGTCCAGGCCGACCACCGTGTCCACCTCGTCCGCGCGCGCGGTCAGCACGAGGATCGGGAAGCCGTGACCTTCAGCACGCAGGCGGCGGGCCACTTCCAGCCCGTCCATCCCCGGCAGGCCGAGGTCGAGCACGACCAGATCGACGGAGCCCTGCAGTCCGGCGTCGAGGGCGGTGGGGCCGTCCTCGCGGACCTCGACCTCGTAGCCCTCCCTGCGCAGGGCGCGGGCCAGGGGTTCCGAGATGGATGCGTCGTCCTCGGCGAGCAGTACACGCGTCATGTGGGTGATGGTAGTCCGACGGCGGCACCCCCTGGAGTGTGATCGCGCAGGCCTGGGTATCTGGCCTTATGGCCCTTGAACTCCTTCGAATGTGGCCGAACGGTTCCCTGGAATCCTGTGATCCATATCTCAAGTCCTTCCATATCCGGCACTGTCGTGTCGTATGGTGGCGAGACATCTGATGCACTAACGATGGACCTTTATGCGTAATTGCTCGCTGAAGGTCTCTATTTCTGTGCAGCGCAAAGAACTGCGGACCGGACCATCGGGAGCGACGACGCTCCCTGTCGGCCGTACCTCACGAGGCGCGACACCGCCCACAAAGCGAGACGCGTCCCGAGCAAGCAAGGAACGACCATGGCGTCAAGCCTGACGAAGGACCGCGCCGGCACCCCCGGCGAGAAGACCTTCTTCGGCCACCCCCGCGGCCTGGCCACTCTGTTCATGACCGAGATGTGGGAGCGCTTCTCCTACTACGGCATGCGCGCCCTCCTCGTGTACTACATCGTCTCCGGCGGTGCGGACATGGCGAAGGGCAGCCAGGGCGGCGGCCTGGCGATGACCGCGGCCACGGCCACGGCGATCTACTCCGTGTACGTGTCGATGGTCTACCTGATGGCCCTGCCGGGCGGCTGGTTCGGCGACCGCGTCTGGGGCGCCCGCAAGACCGTCACCATCGCCGGCTTCGTGATCATGGGTGGTCACCTGGCGCTGGCCCTGCCGGGCCAGGCGGCGTTCTTCGCCGGCCTGATCCTGGTCGCGATCGGCTCCGGTCTGCTGAAGGCCAACATCTCCACGATGGTCGGCCACCTGTACGACGGCCCCGAGGACCCGCGCCGTGACGGTGGCTTCACCCTCTTCTACATCGGCATCAACCTGGGTGCCTTCGTCGCTCCGTTCGTCATCGGCACGGTCGGCAAGGAGTACAACTGGCACCTGGGCTTCGCGCTCGCCGCGCTCGGCATGGCGCTGGGTCTGGCCCAGTTCCTGTTCGGCACCCGCCACCTGAGCCCGAAGAGCTCCGTGGTCCCGAACCCGCTCTCCGACGAGGAGCGCCGGACCGTCCTGACCCGCGTGGGCCTGGGCGCCCTGGTCATCGCCGTGTTCTACGCCGGTGTCGTCGCCCTGGGCATGTACACCCTGAACTGGGCCATGGTCCCGCTGATGCTGGCCGGCCTGCTCATCCCGATCGCGGTCCTGACGAAGATCAAGCGCGACAAGGACCTGAGCACCACCGAGCAGTCGAAGATGACCGGCTACATCTGGTTCTTCGTCGCCGCCGCCGTCTTCTGGATGATCTACGACCAGGGTGGCTCCACGCTGTCGCTGTTCGCGGACTCCAAGACCGCCGACACCGTCTTCGGCCTCGGCTTCTCCGCCACCTGGTACCAGTCGCTTAACCCGCTGTTCGTGATGGCGCTGGCCCCGGTCTTCGCCTGGCTGTGGCTGTGGCTGGCCCGCAAGAACCAGGAGCCGAACACCATCGTGAAGTTCGCGATGGGTCTGGTCCTGGTCGGCGCCTCCTTCTTCGTCTTCATCGTCCCGATGAACATGGCGGGCGACGGCACCACCGTCTCCCCGATGTGGCTCGTCTCGATCTACATGATCCAGACCATCGGTGAGCTGTGCCTGTCCCCGGTGGGTCTGTCCGTGACCACCAAGATGGCGCCGCAGAAGTACGCCTCCCAGATGATGGGCGTCTGGTTCCTGGCCGTCACCGCCGGTGACTGCACCACCGGTCTGCTCTCCACGGCCGGCGTGGACCTGAACGGCATCGGCATCATCGCCCTCCAGGCCTCGCTCGCGGTGGTCGCGGGTCTGGCGGTCTTCATGTACCGCAAGAAGGTCCAGGCCCTGATGGGCGACGTGCACTGACCTGACGTCACGCCCTGACCCCCGAGGGCGGCACGCGTACGCGAAGGCCCCCGGCACACCTGGTGTGCCGGGGGCCTTCGCGCGTCCTGCCGCGGGTGCGGCTAGCGGGTGCCGCGCAGGCGGCGCCACGGGGTGAAGGCGAAGACCGCACCGCCGAGCAGGATCACGGTGCCGGCCACCAGGCCGAGCGCCCTGAGCGCCGCGTCGTCCTCGGCGCCGGTCTCGGCCAGCGGCGGGCCGGCGGTGGTGCCGCCGGACTTGTCGCCGGTGGTGCCGGCGGAGCCGCCCGGCTGGGCCGCGGTGTCCAGTTCCAGGGAGATGCCGGAGCTGGCCGCCTTGCAGGGCACGGTGATGGGCGTCGCACCCGCCGCCATGCGGACCTCGATGGTGAGCGTGTCCGGGCTGAGCGTCACCTTGCCGCTCTTGCCGGGCTTGTAGGTGCCGGTCATGTCGGAGAGGGAGACGGGGCTGCCCTTGGGGATGGGCGCGGAGTTGGCGGGGCCGGAGACCCGGACCGAGCCGGTGTCGGCGCCGCCCAGCTTGATGTCCATCAGCGGCTTGAGCGCGCCCGCGGGGAGGTCCATCGGGCTGGCCATGGCGCCCTTGGCGGTCTTGACCGTGAGGTCGTAGCTGCCGCCGTTCTTCTTGGCGTTGACGGTCACCGGGGTCTTGATGCCGCCGGGCACGACCGCGCCGCAGTCGTACGCGACCTGGACGGGCTTGCCCGGGAAGTCGGTCCTGCCGCCGTCACCGCCGCCGGAGGTGGTGCCCGCGGTGGTGCCGGAGGTGGTCCCGGACGTGGTCCCGGACGTGGTGCCGGAGGTGGTCCCTGATGTGGTGCCGGACGTGGTGCCCGAGGTCGTTCCGGACGTCGTGCCGGACGTCGTCCCCGAGGTCGTACCGGACGTCGTGCCCGAGGTGGATCCCGAGGTGGTTCCCGAGGTCGTGCCGCCGCTGGAGCCTTCGGACACGTTGATGGTGGCACCCACGCCCACCGAGCCCGTGGGCGCGCACTTCGTCACGAAGGTGCCGAAGGAGAACGTGACGGCCACGTCGTACTTGCCCGGCGTCAGCGTGACCTTGCCGGCCTTCGTGAGCTTCAGCTTGCCCTTCATCACGGACATCTGCATCGGGGCCTTCTTGGGGATCGGGGGGTTCTTCTTCTCCCCCTCCACCTTCAGCTCGCCCCCGCCGCCCAGGGCGATCCAGCCCGTGGGCTTGACCGAGTCCTCGGGGATGTCCATCAGGTCGGTGTTGTTGGACGCGGGCTTGACGGTCTCCCAGCTCACGTCCACCTCGTCGCCCACCTTGGCCGAGGCGGGTGCCGTGATCTTCGCGGTGGTCTCGCCCTCGACCGGGTCACCGCCGCCCGCGGGCGGCACACACCTGACCTTGAACGTGACCTCGGCGGCCTGGGCGGGCGAGGCCACCATGACGATGCCCGCGCCGCCGAGCACGAGCGCGGCCACGGCCGCGCCTACCCTCCGTTGGGTCTTCACGACTGTCCCTTCGTTGTCGGACGGTTCTCAGACGGTGCGGATGTCTGTGGGACGGACCCGTGGGGGGCGGATCCGTGGGGTGGGGCCGGCTCCGGTACGGCTTGGGCAGGTGCCGCCGGCCCGGGTGCCGCCGGCCCGGGTGCCGCCGGCCCGGGTGCTGCCGGCTCCGGGGCCGGTGCGCCCGGCGCGGTGTCCGGGGCGAACCACGGCAGGACCGCCGTGGTGGTCGTGGGGTCGGGGGCCGCGCCGCCCGGAGCGGCCGCCGCGCCCGGCGGCGCACCGCCACCGTGGCCGGGCTTCTGCCCGCCCGCCGGGATCCGCGGCAGCTTCGCGGTGACCGCGGCCGCCGCCTCGGGCAGCCGGGCGCTCCCCCGGTGCCGGCCGCCGGCGGCCGGGCCACCGGGCCGGACCCGGTCGACGACCGCCATGCCGATGCGGAAGACCCCGGCGGGGACGACCAGGCAGAGCAGGATCCAGAAGAGCGTCACGCCGTACGGGCGGTCCACCCCCCAGGGCTGGGTGACCAGCGTCTTCTCCCCGTACTTGAGGTGGACGGTGTGGTCGCCGTACGCGCCCGCGCCGAGCGTCACCTCCAGCGCGACCCGCGCCTTCTGACCGGGCCCGACCGTGCCCTTCCACTGGCGCTCCTCCCACACCGGGGCGAACACCCCGTGGGAGGTGCCGATCTGGAAGAGCGGGTCCTTCACCGGGGCGGAGCCGAGGTTGCCGACCGTGACGACCAGCCTGCGGCTCGGCGGGGCGCCGAACCAGGTGAGGATCCCGTCGTCGCCCTCCAGCCGGGCCGCCGCCAGCACCGCGAGCCGGGCACTGCCGCTCGCGGACGGCAGCGCGGCCACCGGGTGGTCGGTGATCTTCACTGCGGCGTCGACGGCGGCCTGGTCCCCGGTCACCGTGGCCACGTGCACCACGCAGGGGCAGGGCTTGGGCGGTGCGACCACGGGAAGCTGCTTGCCGAAGCGCCCGGCGTCGTCCGTGGTGACGGCCCGGCCGTCGGCGTTGGCGCAGGTGTTGGTGCCGCCGATCATGTTCTGGCCGCAGACCAGCAGCATCAGCAGGGTCCGGGGCCGCCAGCCGGTGCCGGCGACCGTGATCTCCGTGCCCTTCGCCACCTCGGGGAGGGAGAGCTCGACGGCCGGCTTCCCCTCCGCGGGCACCGCGCCGGCCGCCGGTGCCGTGGCGCAGAGCAGTGCCAGTACGGCGACCAGCGCGGCCGCTCCCGCCAGCGCACGCCGGGCCGCAGACCCGTACCCGAGGTTGCCGCTCACCTGACCGCTCCCGTCAACTCGGCTTCCGGTACGGGCCGTCCGGCCCGCACCCCGTCCCGCGGCGCCTCCGCGCGCCGGGACCTGGTGGTACGTACGAGCAGGGCGGCGGCCGCGGCGGTGCCCGCCAGGACCAGCACGCCGGCGCCGGTCCAGCCCAGCGCGCCCCAGGGCACGAACCACGCGGACGCGCTCCCCTCGGCCCGCGCTCCCCCGGCGGCGGTGACGGTCAGCGTCACGTCCGCCGGGCCGAACACCGGTGCCCCGGGCCAGGATTCGGTCAGCTCGGCCCGCTGGCCGGGCAGCAGTTCCAGGCCGAGCGAGTGGGCGCGGACGTCCGGCAGGTCCCCGAACAGGCCCTCGGCGGCGACCACGAGCTCCGGGACCACGGCCGTGTTCCCGCGGTTGACCAAGGCGTACGTGATGCGGCCGGCGGCGCCCTCGCCGGTGACGGCGACGTCCTCGACGGTCAGCGCGGACAGGGCCGGGCCGGTCACGCGCAGCCGGACCCGGACGGCCGCCTCGCGGGTGCCCTCGGCGGCGACCACGGCGGCCGGGTGGTCACCGGGCGCCGCGCCGTCCGGCACGGTGACGGTGAAGGGCACGACCGCGCGGGTGTGCGGGGGGATCCGGACCGTGGCCGGTGCCGCGCCGAAGCTCACCCAGCTCCCGGCCGCGCGGGTCTCCCGGGCCGGGCGCACGGCGAGGGCGCCGCCCTCGGCGTTGTAGGCGTCGGCGCCCCGGAGGGTGAGCGTGCGGGTCTCGCCGGTGGGGTTGTCGAGGGCCAGGCGGTCCTCCAGGACGGTGCCCGGAACGCCTTCCAGGTAGAAGTACGGGCGGACCTCGGCGCCGTCCGTGGCCGGTCCGGCGGCGGGCCGCGCGGTCCAGCCCGGGCCTCCGGGGTCACGCAGGGGGCCGCGGGCAGCGGTGCCGGGCAGGGCGGCGGTGGCCGTCAGGGCGGTGCCGGGCACGGCGGCACCGGCCGGGTGCGGGCAGAGCAGGGCCGGGAGCGCCGCCGCGGCGAACGTGACGAGCGTGACGAGTGCGGCTGGCCGGCTGCGGCGCGACGGCATGTACGGGTCTCCCTGTCGCAGATCGGCGTCGTGGTGTGGTGCGGCGCCGGTCAGGCCCGGGACCCCTGGCCGCGCCGGGTCAGCCACAGCACCCCGGCCGCGCCGCTCAGCAGGACGGTGCCGCCGAGGGTGCCGAGGGCGAGCGCGGAGTCCATGGGCCCGGTCTGGGGCAGGGTGGCGGCCTTCTCGGCGGTCTGCGGCCGGGCCCCGCCCGCGGCGGTGACGTCCATCCGGAGGGACGGGCCCGGGCTGTTGCCGGGGGTGCAGGTGGTCTCGGTCATCATCGCCTTGATGGTGAGGACGTCCGCGGTGAAGGTGACCGTGCCGCTCTTCTTCGGGGTGTAGGTGCCCGACAGGTCGCTGATCTTGATGGGGGTGTTGGCGGGCGCGGCCACGGCGTTGGGCGGTCCCGAGACGGCGACCGTGCCGGTCTCGGCGCCCCCGACCCGGATGACCGCGCTGGGGTTCATCGCGCCCTTGCCCAGCTCGATCGGGCTGGAGGAGACGCCCTTCTGGAAGGACATCGTCAGCGTGTAGGAGCCGCCGTTCCTGACGGCGGTGATGTCGATGGGCGAGACCGCGGACTTCGGCCCGATCGGGGTCTTGCAGTCGTATTTGACGTCGACGACGTCGGCGTGGGCGGCGGGGGCGGCCGTCAGTACCGCCGAACCGGCCAGTGCCGCGGCCAGCGCGAGCGCGGCGGAGCGTTTCTGCGTGGACACCTCTGAGTTCCCCTCGGGCCAAAGTTACTGACGACACATCAGATTGGCCGTCAAGGTACGCCGGGGGCCCTGCCGAGGGAAGACAAAGGACGAGCCGGATCGGCGGGTGCCGTCCGGCTCGTCCTGGAGGTCGTACGGGGGCCGCGCCGCCCGTCGCGGGCTACGCCGCCCGCTCGCCCCGCTGCCAGACCGCCGAGACCAGCGGGACGCCGGGGCGGTAGGCGAGGTGCACGTGGCTGGGCGCGTCGAGGAGCGCCAGGTCGGCGCGGGCGCCGGGGGTGACCGTACCGATGTCCGTGCGGCGCAGGGCGCGGGCGCCGCCTGCCGTGGCCGACCAGACGGCCTCGTCCGGCGTCATCCCCATGTCGCGGACGGCGAGCGCGATGCAGAAGGGCATGGAACTCGTGTACGAGGAGCCGGGGTTGCAGTCCGTGGACAGCGCGACGGTGGCTCCCGCGTCCAGCAGCCGTCGGGCGTCGGGCCACTGGGCGCGGGTGGAGAACTCGGCGCCGGGCAGCAGGGTGGCCACCGTCTCCGAGTTGGCGAGCGCGTCGACGTCCGCGTCGGTGAGGTGGGTGCAGTGGTCGGCCGAGGCCGCGCCGAGCTCGACGCCCAGCTGGACGCCCGGACCGTGGCTGAGCTGGTTGGCGTGGATGCGCGGGATGAGCCCCTTGGCCTTGCCGGCGGTCAGGATGGCGCGCGCCTGGTCGCCGTCGAAGGCGCCCTTCTCGCAGAACACGTCGACCCAGCGGGCGTACGGGGCGCAGGCGTCCAGCATCTCGCCGGTGACGAGGGCGACGTACCCGGCCGGGTCGTCGGCGTAGTCGGGGCTGACGATGTGCGCGCCGAGGTAGGTGACCTCGTCGGTGTGGGCGGCGGCGATGCGGAGGGCGCGGGCCTCGTCGGCGACCGTGAGCCCGTACCCGGACTTGGTCTCGAAGGTGGTGGTGCCCTGGCGGCGGGCCTCGTGGAGGTGGCGCAGCAGGTTCGCCTCCAGCTCCGCGTCGGTGGCGGCTCGGGTGGCGGCGACCGTGGTGCGGATGCCGCCGGCGGAGTAGCTGCGGCCGGACATCCGGGCGTTGAACTCCTGGGTGCGGTCGCCGGCGAAGACGAGGTGGCTGTGGGAGTCGACGAAGCCGGGGATCGCGGCGCGGCCTTCCGCGTCGTACGACTCGTCCGCCGACGGGGCCTTGGCGGTGGGGCCGACCCATTCGATGCGGTCGCCTTCGAGGACGACTGCCGCGTCCTGGACCAGGCCGAGGGGGCCTTCACCGAGGGCGGGGTCGTTGGTGACGAGGCTGCCGATGTTCTTGATGAGGGTGGTGGTCATGCGGGGTTCCTCTCAGGGCGTTGCCGGTTCCCCACCCCGCCCTTCTCCCGTTCACCGGGGCTCCGTCCCGGACCCCGCTCCTCGAACGCCGGAGGGCTTGATGTGCCGGCGGCGCTGGATTCGCGCAGCGAATTCCAGCCCCGCCGGCGTTTGAGGCACGGGGGTCCGGGGCGGAGCCCCCGGTTTCGGGACGGGGGTCCCCCGCACGAAGTGTGGGGGAGGGCGGGGTCGGGAACTGCTCAGCTGCGGACGGCGGCGATGGCTTCGGTCAGGGCCGACGGGACGTCCGGGACGGACTGGTGGGCGCCGTCGCGGACGATGTGGCGGCCGCCCACGAAGACGTGCCGGACATCGGCGGCGGTGGCGGCGAAGACCGCCGTCTCGGCGCCGAGGCTCGGCAGCGGACCGGCCGTGCGGACCGAGTCCAGCGCGATCGTCGTGAGGTCGGCCAGCGCACCCGCCTCGATCGTGCCGGCCTCGGACCAGCCCAGCGCCGCATGGCCGTCGGCGGTGGCCGCCCGCAGCAGCGCGGCGGCGGTCCAGTGCCCGCGCGTCCGGCTGGCCAGGCGCTCGTTGAGCTCCATGGCCCGCGCCTCCTCCAGCAGGTCGATGACGGCGTGGCTGTCGCTGCCCAGCGAGAGCGGGCTGCCCGCGCGCTGGAGGCGCAGGGCCGGGCCGATGCCGTCGGCGAGGTCCCGCTCGGTGGTCGGGCACATGCAGGTGCCGGTGGTGGTGCCGCCGAGCAGCGCGATGTCCGCGTCCGTGAGGTGCGTGTTGTGGACGCCGGTGGTGCGGGGGCCGAGGACGCCGTGGTCCGCCAGCAGGCGGGTCGGGGTGACCCCGTGGGCGGCCAGGCAGGCGTCGTTCTCCGCGGTCTGCTCCGAGAGGTGCACGTGCAGCGGGGCCCGGCGCTCCTCGGCCCACCGGGCGACGGTGGACAGCTGGTCCGCCGGGACGGCCCGTACGGAGTGGATCGCGGCGCCGATACGGGCGTGCTCGCGGTCCTTGAGGGCCGAGGCGCGCTCCGCCCAGGCCTCCGCGGTGCCGTCGGAGAAGCGCTGCTGGTGCGCGTTCGGGGCCTCGCCGAAGCCGGAGGAGAGGTAGGCGGTGTCGAGGAGCGTGATGCGGATGCCGGCCTCGGCGGCGGCCGCGATCAGTGCCTCGCCCATGGCGTTGGGGTCGGCGTACGGGGTGCCGCCGGGCGCGTGGTGCACGTAGTGGAACTCGCCGACCGAGGTGATGCCGGCCAGCGCCATCTCCGCGTACGTCGCACGCGCGAGCGAAAAGTAGTTCTCCGGGGTGAGTTTCTGGGCCACGCCGTACATGACCTCGCGCCACGTCCAGAATGAATCCGGCGCACGCCCCATGCCTTCTGCCGCGCGCGTTCCCCGCGTGTGTGGGGGTGATCCGGTCCCCGAGCCGACCTGCACGGTGCCGCGCAGGGCCCGGTGGAAAGCATGCGAGTGGGCGTTGGCCAGGCCCGGGACGGTGAGGCCGCGGAGCACCTCGGCTCCGGGGGGCGGGGTGTCGACCCCGGTGCGGACGGCGGTGATGCGGCCGTCGGCCACGTCCAGGGCGACGCCCGGCTCGACATTCGTGCCGAGCCAGGCGTGCTCCAGCCAGAGAGTGGTCACCGGCATGCGAGACCTTCCAGTACGTCGGCGAGTGCGAGGACACCGGCGACGCAGTCGTCCTCGGCCGCGGTTTCGGCCGGGGAGTGGGAGACACCGGTGGGGTTGCGTACGAACAGCATCGCGGTCGGGACGGACTCGGAGAGGATTCCGGCGTCGTGTCCCGCCCCGGTGCCGAGGACGGGGACCTGCCCGCCGAGGATCCGGTTCAGCTCGTCGCGCAGGGCGTGCTCGAACTCCACGACCGGCGTGAAGGACTCGCGCACGACGGCGAGGTCGATGCCGTGTCGCTCGGCGGTCTCCCGCGCGGCCTTCTCGATGGCGGTGACGACCGTGTCGAGGGTGGTCTGGTCGGCGGCCCGGGAGTCGAGCCAGCCGCGGACGAGGGAGGGGATGGCGTTCACGCCGTTCGGCTCGACGGAGATCTTGCCGAAGGTGGCGACGGCGCCGGCGAGCGCGGCCTCCTGGCGGGCGGCCAGGACGGTCTGCGCGTACGTGAGCATCGGGTCGCGGCGGTCCACCAGGCGGGTGGTGCCCGCGTGGTTGGCCTCGCCGTGGAAGTCGAACCGCCAGCGGCCGTGCGGCCAGATCGCGGAGGCGATGCCGACCCGGTCGCCCGACAGGTCCAGGGCGCGGCCCTGTTCCACGTGCAGCTCGACGAAGGCGCCGATGCGGGCCAGGCGTTCGGGGTCGGGCCCGATGGTCTCCGGGTCGTACCCGGCGGCCGCCATGGCCTGCGGGAGGCTGGTGCCGTCCGCGTCGCGCAGCGCGTACGCCTGCTCCTTGGTCAGCCGGCCCGCGGCGAGGCGGGAGCCGACGCAGGCCAGGCCGAAGCGGGCGCCCTCCTCGTCACCGAAGTTGGTGATGGCGAGGGGCCTGGTGAGCCGGGCGCCGCGGGAGCGGAGTTCGTCGAGGGCCGCGAAGGAGGACACGACGCCGAGGGGGCCGTCGAAGGCGCCGCCGTCGGGAACGGAGTCGAGGTGGCTGCCGGTGACGACGGCGTCGCCGGCGGCGGGGTCGCCGAGCCAGGCCCACTGGTTGCCGTTGCGGTCGACCTCGTAGGCGAGGCCGCGGGACTCGGCCTGCGCCCGGAACCAGTCGCGGCAGTCCCGGTCGGCGCCGGTCCAGGCGTACCTGCGGTACCCGCCGGTGTCGGCGTTGCGGCCGATCGGTCGGAGCTCCTCCCACATGGTGTGGAACGAGGCCCCGGCCCCCGGCGCGGGGGCCGGGGACCGGTCGTCGGACGAGGTCACGCGGAGTCACCCTCGCGCATCGGGACGCGGACGCCCTTGGCGTCGGCGACCGACTCGGCGATGTCGTAGCCGGCGTCGACGTGGCGGATGACGCCCATGCCCGGGTCGTTGGTGAGGACGCGGCGGATCTTCTCGCCGGCCAGCGGGGTGCCGTCGGCGACGGTGACCTGGCCGGCGTGGATGGAGCGGCCCATGCCGACGCCGCCGCCGTGGTGCAGGGAGACCCAGGAGGCGCCGGAGGCCACGTTGACCATGGCGTTCAGCAGCGGCCAGTCGGCGATCGCGTCGGAGCCGTCCAGCATGGCCTCGGTCTCGCGGTACGGGGAGGCCACCGAGCCGCAGTCGAGGTGGTCGCGGCCGATGGCCAGCGGGGCGGCCAGCTCGCCGCTCGCGACCATGTCGTTGAAGCGCTCGCCGGCCTTGTCGCGCTCGCCGTAGCCGAGCCAGCAGATGCGGGCGGGCAGGCCCTGGAAGTGGACGCGCTCGCCGGCCATCTTGATCCAGCGGTGCAGGGACTCGTTCTCCGGGAAGAGCTCCAGGATCGCCTTGTCGGTCTTGGCGATGTCGGAGGCCTCGCCGGACAGGGCGGCCCAGCGGAAGGGGCCCTTGCCCTCGCAGAACAGCGGGCGGATGTAGGCGGGGACGAAGCCGGGGAAGGCGAAGGCGCGGTCGTAGCCGGCCAGCTGGGCCTCGCCGCGGATCGAGTTGCCGTAGTCGAAGACCTCGGCGCCGGCGTCCATGAAGCCGACCATGGCCTCGACGTGCCTGGCCATCGACTCGCGGGCGCGGGTGGTGAAGCCGGCCGGGTCCTTGGCGGCGGCGTCGGCCATGTCCTCGAAGGCGACGCCGACCGGCAGGTACGACAGCGGGTCGTGGGCGGAGGTCTGGTCCGTCACGATGTCGATCGGGGCACCCTCGGCGAGCATCTGCGGGAGCAGCTCGGCGGCGTTGCCGAGGAGGCCGATGGAGAGCGGGCGACGGGCGTCGCGGGCCTCGGTGGCCAGCTGGAGGGCGTGGGCGAGGTTGTCGGCCTTCACGTCCAGGTAGCGGTGCTCGATGCGGCGCTCGATGGCGCGCGGGTCGACGTCGATGCAGATCGCGACGCCGTCGTTCATCGTGACGGCCAGGGGCTGGGCGCCGCCCATGCCGCCGAGGCCGGCGGTGAGGGTGATGGTGCCGGCCAGGGTGCCGCCGAACTTCTTGGCGGCGACGGCGGCGAAGGTCTCGTACGTGCCCTGGAGGATGCCCTGGGTGCCGATGTAGATCCAGGAGCCGGCGGTCATCTGGCCGTACATGGTCAGGCCGAGGTGCTCCAGGCGGCGGAACTCCTCCCAGTTGGCCCAGTCGCCGACCAGGTTGGAGTTGGCCAGCAGGACGCGGGGGGCCCACTCGTGGGTCTGCATGACGCCGACCGGGCGGCCGGACTGGACCAGCATGGTCTCGTCCTGCTTGAGGGTCTGCAGGGTGCGGACCATCGCGTCGAAGGAGCGCCAGTCGCGGGCCGCCTTGCCGGTGCCGCCGTAGACGACGAGCTTGTCGGGGTGCTCGGCGACCTCGGGGTCGAGGTTGTTCTGCAGCATCCGGAGGGCGGCCTCCTGCTGCCATCCCAGGGCGCTGAGCTCGGTACCGCGCGCGGCACGTACGGGGCGGGGTCCTGACATGGCGTTGCCTCCTGAGGATGTTGGTCAATCCATTCACATCCTGGCGGGCTGAATAGATTCAGTCAACAGCTGCGCGGGTGACTCCCCGGTGATTGGCTGGGTCCCATGGCCGCAGACCGGGCACCGGAACGCTCCGCGCAGGACGCCGCCGTACGCCGTGACCTGGCCGTACGCGCCGCCGTCGACCAGGGGCTGATCGGCGGCGGGGACGGTGACGAGCCCCTGGTGTGCCTGCTGGACGTGGCGGGGATCCGCGCGTCGGCCGCCGCCCTGACGGCCGCCTTCGCCACCGCCCTGCCCGCCGGCACCCCCGTGCTGCACGCCTTCGCCGTGAAGGCCGCGCCCCTGGTGCCGGTCCTGCGGCTGCTGGCGGACGCGGGGCTGGGCTGCGAGGTGGCCAGCCCCGGCGAGCTCGCCCTGGCCAGGGCGGCCGGGGTGCCGCCCGAGCGGACCGTGCTGGACTCCCCCGCGAAGACGCCGGCCGAGCTGCGGGAGGCGCTGGCCCTGGGCATCGCGGTGAACGCCGACAACGCCCAGGAGCTGGCCCGGCTCGACGCCCTGGTGGGCTCGGCCCCGACCCGCTCGCCGCTGGGGCTGCGGATCAACCCGCAGACCGGGGCCGGCGCGATCGGCGCGCTGTCCACCGCCACCGCCACCTCGAAGTTCGGCTTCGCGCTGCGGGACCCGGGGATGCGGGAGTGGCTGGTCGCCGCCTACCGGGACCGGCCCTGGCTCACCCGGTTGCACGTCCACTCCGGCTCCCAGGGGGTGCCGCTCGCCCGGATGGCGGAAGGCGTGCGGGAGGTCCACGCCCTGGCCGGGGAGATCAACGCCGCGGCCGGGCGGCGCCAGGTCGACACCCTCGACATCGGCGGCGGGCTGCCGGTCGACTTCACCTCCGACGCCGGGTCCCCGACGTACGCGGAGTACGTGGGCGCCCTGCGGTCCGCCGTGCCGGAGCTGTTCGGCGGCGCCTACGGGCTGGTCACCGAGTTCGGGCGGTCGCTGCTGGCCAGGCACGGGCTCGTCATCACCCGGGTGGAGTACACCAAGGCCTCGGGCGGCCGGGCCATCGCGGTCACCCACGCGGGCGTGCAGCTCGCCACGCGGACCGTGTACGTGCCGGAGGCCTGGCCGCTGCGGATGCTGGCGTACGACGCCAAGGGCACCCCGAAGGAGGGACCGCCGGTGGTCCAGGACGTCGCGGGCCCGGCCTGCTTCGCGGGCGACCTGCTGGCGGCGGGGCGGGCGCTGCCGGAGCTGTCGCCGGGCGACCTGATCGTCGTACCGGACACGGGCGCGTACTGCTTCGCCACCCCGTACGGCTACAACAGCCTGCCGCGCCCGGCCGTCTACGGCTTCACGGCAGACGGGCCCGCGGTGCGCTTCGCGCTGGTCCGCGAGGCGCAGGGGGCGGCGTCGATCGTGGCGGAGGCGGGGGGCGGGCAGCGGGACGCGCTGCTGTAGGGGGGTGAGGTGGTGCGGGCCGTTCCTGGCCTGGCGGCCAGGCCGGGCACGGCCCGCACCATCAGGCCGCATCCCTAGTCCACGAACAGGCCCCTGGCCGCCGCCTTCGCGTCGAACTCCTCCAGGCGGGCCTGCGCGTCCGGGAGGGCGTCGGCCATCGCCTCCAGCAGCACCCGGCCCAGCAGCATCGGCGAGCACGCCGTGTCGAAGGCCAGGCCGGTGCCCACCGCGGCCGGGATGAGCAGGTCCGAGACGCGGGCCACCGGTGCGAAGGCCGAGTCCGCGACCGTGACCACGGTCAGGCCTGCCTCCCGTGCGTGCTCCAGGGCCTCGACGACCTCCCGCGGGTGGCGCGGCAGCGCGAAGCACAGCAGGGCCGAGGCGCCGGCCTGCGCGCACGCGTCGATCCGGTCGGCCAGCATCGAGCCGCCCTCGTCGAGCAGTCGTACGTCCGGGTGGACCTTGGCCGCGAAGTACGCGAAGCCCCGCGCCTGCGACGAGGCGGCCCGCAGGCCGAGCACCGGCAGCGGGCGGGACGCGGCCAGCAGGCGTCCGGCCTCCTCGACCGGCGCCGGGTCGGCCAGCATCGCCGAGAGGTGCCGGAGGTTGTCGATCTCGGCCTGCACGGCCTGCTGGTAGGAGTTGTACGAGTCCTCCGCGCCGGCCTCGGGCGGTGCCGCGGCCGGGGCCACCTCGCGGAGGTAGCGCCGGAGCGCGGGATAGCCGTCGAAGCCCAGCGCCACAGCGAACCGGGTCACCGAGGGCTGGCTGACGCCGGCCAGCTCCGCGAGCTCCACGCTCGACAGGAAGGGCACGTCGGCGGCACCGCGCACCATGCAGTGGGCGATCCGCCGCTGCGTCGGCGTCAGGCGGTGCCCCTCGAACAGCTTCTGCAGCCGCGCTGCCGGGCTGTCACTCATCCGCCCCTCCGATCCATTCAGTCACCCTGCACTGTGCATGCATCTATGCAGCACGGCAAGCGGCGACCGAAGGACGGATACGGGTGCTGGCCCCAGTGACCCGGAATGCGGTCTTTCCTACCGTGGCGGGCGTGGGCACCCGGAGACCCGGGGCCGCCCGGGCACCTGGAGGAGGACGGTCGTCATGGACGCGGTGGAGAAGGACGTGCTGAAGAAGGATCTGGAGGCGACGCTCCAGACCCGCCGCGACCTCGGTCCGGAGTACGAGCCCGCGCTGGTCGAGTCGTTCCTGGACAAGGTCGACGTACAGCTCACGCGCCGGCTGGCCGAGCAGCGCGTCGCGGCCGCGCGCGGCACGGACCAGGGCCCCGACCTGCGGGGATTCGGCGCGCGGTACGGCTTTGCGGCGCTCAGTCTGGTCCTGGCGGTCCCGTTGTCGGCGATCGGCGTCGCCAACGCGGGCATCGGGGGCCTGCTGGTGGCCTGGGGCGGCATCCTCGGCGTGAACTTCTGCGCGGCCGCGAAGTCCTGGCGCCGCGACGCGCAGGACTGATCCGCAGGGGGAAGCGGGCGGATGCGGCGGGCGCGGGCCGCGCCGGTGGGCTGGCGCGGGGACCGCCGCACCCCCGGGGCGGGCCCGGGGGGCGGGACGACGGCGGTCCCCGCGGAGGACACGGGCTCCGGGTCAGGGCCGGTGCCGCGTCCGAGGCTGCCTGGAGGTCCGGGAGCCGCTCCGGAG
This sequence comes from Streptomyces sp. NPDC086023, assembly GCF_044540325.1. NCBI lineage: Bacteria > Bacillati > Actinomycetota > Actinomycetes > Kitasatosporales > Streptomycetaceae > Streptomyces > Streptomyces sp. NPDC086023. Next base: position 217,345 of record NZ_JBITRX010000012.1, on the reverse strand, counting down.
GTTCCTGGCGCCGTTGGTGTGCCGGCCGGTCCCTCCCGGGCCCTGCCGACGAAGACCACTGTGCCGGAGCCGTGTTAAGCCGGTGCTGCCGTCACGTGTCGCGCTCGTACCGGTTTCGCGAAGGCCGCCGTCCGGTCCGTCGTCCGGTCCGTCGTCCGGTCCGCGGTCTGGCCCGCCGCCCGCCCGGCGCGTGGCGGGGCAGCGGCGGGCCTGAGCCCTACTTCGCGCCCTTGGCCAGGAAGGCCAGCAGGTCCTGGCGGCTGACCACACCGGTCGGCTTGCCCTCGACCAGCACGATCGCGGCGTCCGCCTCGCCCAGCGCGGCCATCAGGTCGGACACCGGCTCGCCGGAGCCGACCTGCGGCAGCGGCGCGCTCATGTGCTTCTCCAGCGGGTCGGACAGGGCGGCCCGCTGCGCGAAGAGCGCCGACAGCAGCTCCTTCTCGACGACCGAGCCGATGACCTCGGCGGCCATCACGTCCGGGTGGCCGGCGCCCGGCTTCACCACGGGCATCTGCGAGACGCCGTACTCGCGCAGCACCTCGATGGCCTCGCCGACGGTCTCCTCGGGGTGCATGTGCACCAGGGACGGCATGCTGCCGCCCTCCTTGTCGGCCAGGACGTCGCCGATGCGGGCCGCCGGGCCGGCCTCCTCCAGGAAGCCGTGACCGGCCATCCACTCGTCCGAGAAGATCTTGCTCAGGTAGCCCCTGCCGCTGTCCGGGAGCAGTACGACGACCACGTCGTCCGGCCCGAGGTCCTTGGCGACGCGCAGCGCGGCCACCACGGCCATGCCGCAGGAGCCGCCGACGAGCAGGCCCTCCTCCTTGGCGAGGCGGCGCGTCATCTGGAAGGAGTCCTTGTCGGACACCGCGATGATCTCGTCCGTGACGTTCGGGTCGTAGGCGGTCGGCCAGAAGTCCTCGCCGACGCCCTCGACCAGGTACGGACGGCCGGAGCCGCCGGAGTACACCGAGCCCTCGGGGTCGGCGCCGATGACCTTGACCGTGCCGCCCGACACCTCCTTGAGGTAGTTGCCGGTGCCGGAGATGGTGCCGCCGGTGCCCACGCCCGCGACGAAGTGGGTGATCTTCCCCTCCGTCTGCTCCCACAGCTCGGGACCGGTGGTCTCGTAGTGCGAACGGGGGTTGTTCGGGTTGCTGTACTGGTCGGGCTTCCAGGCGCCGGGCTCGCGGGCGAGGCGGTCGGACACGTTGTAGTACGAGTCCGGGTGCTCCGGGTCGACGGCGGTCGGGCAGACCACGACCTCCGCGCCGTACGCGCGCATCACGTTGATCTTGTCCGTGGACACCTTGTCAGGGCAGACGAAGATGCACTTGTAGCCCTTCTGCTGGGCCACGATGGCGAGTCCGACCCCCGTGTTGCCGCTCGTGGGCTCGACGATCGTGCCGCCGGGCTTCAGCGCGCCGCTCTGCTCGGCGGCCTCGATCATGCGGACGGCGATGCGGTCCTTCACGGACCCGCCAGGGTTGAAGTACTCGACCTTGGCCAGAACCGTCGCCTGAATGCCTTCGGTCACGTGGTTGAGCTTCACCAGCGGGGTGTTGCCGACGAGGCTGATCATCGAGTCGTGGAATTGCACCATGTTCTCCAGGGAGGGGACTCCACGGGTTCTCCGGGAGGCACCGTCAGAGTAAGCCGAAAGCGATTGGCAGACCGGCGGTACGGGGCAGGTACAGGCATGTACGGCCGGGTCGCGACGAGGAGGTGGCCGGAAGGGTGTCGAGAGCGAGGACGGCGCGCCGCATCGCGGCGGGCGCCGCTTACGGCGGTGGCGGCATCGGTCTGCTCGGGGCGGCAGCCGTGGGGCTGGTGCTGGCCGAGGTGCAGCTGGCGAAGCGTGTGGTCGGGACCGGGCAGCCGGATCCGCCGCGGGCGGACGGCCGGTACGGCTCGGAGTTCGGCGGCCCGGACGCGCGGCCGCTGAGGCTGGCCATGCTGGGCGACTCGACCGCGGCCGGACTGGGCGTCCACCGGGCCGGGCAGACCCCGGCGGCGCTGCTGGCCTCCGGGCTGGCGGCGGTGGCGGAGCGGCCGGTGGAGCTGCGGAACGTGGCGCTGTCGGGTGCCATGTCGGACGACCTGGACCGGCAGGTGGGTGCGCTGCTGGCGGACCCGTCGACGTACGTGCCGGACGTCTGCGTGATCATGATCGGCGCGAACGACGTCACCCGGCGGATGCCTCCGACCCAGTCTGTGCGGCTGCTCACCACGGCGGTGCGCAAGCTGCGGGCGGCGGGGGCCGAGGTCGTCGTGGGCACGTGCCCCGACCTGGGGACCATCGAGCCGGTGTACCAGCCGCTGCGGTGGGTGGCCCGGCGCGTCTCGCGGCAGCTGGCCGCCGCGCAGACCATAGGGGTGGTCGAGCAGGGCGGGCGGACGGTGTCGCTGGGCGACCTGCTGGGGCCGGAGTTCGCGGCGAACCCGCGGGAGCTGTTCGGGCCGGACGCGTACCACCCGTCGGCGGAGGGGTACGCCACGGCGGCGATGGCCGTGCTGCCGACGCTGTGCGCGTCGCTGGGCCTGTGGCCGGAGTCGGACCGGCTGGACACGACGCGGAACGAGGACATGCTGCCGGTGGCCAAGGCGGCGTCCGCAGCGGTGGCCGTCGCCGGTACGGAGGTCACGGCGGCCCGCGCGCCCTGGGCCCTGCTGAAGCACCGGCGCCGTCGGCGCGTCGCTTCGCTGGAACCGGCCGAGGTCACGGCGGCGGCGGCCCAGAACCCGGCCCAGCCGTAACCCTGCGGGGCGGGCCCACCACCGCCCCCCGGCACCGCCCGCGGCCCGTGCGGGTACCGCTCCGGCCCGTGCGGGTGCCGCTCGCGGACCTGCCGGTCGCGCCCGGGCCCGTGCGGGGGCTGCCCGCGGACCTGCCGGTGCCGCTCCCGCCCGTGCCGGGGGCGGGGGTGGCGGCCGGCGCCGGGCGGGGTGCCATTCCCGTGCCGGGGGCGGGAGTGGGGGCCCAGTGCCGGGGAAGTTGGGAGCGCGGTGCCCGTGCCAGGAGCGAGGCTGCCGGCCCGTACCAGGGGCCAGCTGTCGGCCCGTGCCGGGCGGTGCGCGGACCGTGCCGGGGCGGGCCCGCGGCCGTCGGCGAGGCTGCCGGCCCGTACCGCAGGGGAGGCTGTCGGCCCGGCTACAGGACGAGGGGGCCCTACCCCCTGCGGGGTTAGGGCTACGCGGGGAGGCGCCTGTCCCGGCTCCGACCCCGGCCCTGCCTGGTGCCGGGGCCTGCGCCTGCGCCAGGGCGGCCTCCTTGCCGGTCACCGGCCGGCCCGTGTGCGGGTGACACCTCCGGCGGGCCCCGAGGGGGGCGAAGCCCCCAGGGGCCCCACACGCCCCCAGGAGCCGCCCCAGGGCCAGGGGAGCCCCTCTCGCCCGCTGAGGCCGCGTACGGGGGCCACGGGCGCCGCTGGGGCCGCCCTGCGGGGCCGACCCCAGCGCCGCCCGGGGCGATGGCTGCGGTGGGGCGGGGTGAGGGACCCCCGGGAGGGATGCGGCACTCGTCACACGCGTCAGGCGGTGACCTCGACCGTACGGACCGGTAACTTCACCTGCGGTCCTGCCCTTTTCCGTACCGCCTCCCCTGGAGCCGTGATGCCCGAAGCCGTCATTGTTTCCGCAGCCCGCTCACCGATCGGCCGCGCCTTCAAGGGGTCGCTGAAGGACCTCCGTCCGGATGACCTCACCGCGACCATCGTCCAGGCCGCCCTCGCGAAGATCCCCGAGCTGGACCCGCGCGACATCGACGACCTGATGCTCGGCTGCGGCCTCCCCGGCGGCGAGCAGGGCCACAACCTCGGCCGCATCGTCGCGGTGCAGATGGGCATGGACCACCTGCCCGGCTGCACCATCACCCGGTACTGCTCGTCCTCCCTCCAGACCTCCCGCATGGCGCTGCACGCCATCAAGGCGGGCGAGGGCGACGTGTTCATCTCGGCCGGCGTCGAGATGGTCTCCCGCTCGGTGAAGGGCTCCTCGGACGGCCTGCCCGACACGCACAACCCGCTCTTCGCCGAGGCGGAGGCCCGTACGAAGGCCGTCGCGCAGAGCGAGGGCAGCGACTGGCACGACCCGCGCGAGGACGGCCTGATCCCCGACGCGTACATCGCCATGGGCCAGACCGCCGAGAACCTGGCCCGCCTGAAGGGCGTGACCCGCCAGGACATGGACGAGTTCGGCGTCCGCTCGCAGAACCTCGCCGAGGAAGCCATCAAGAAGGGCTTCTGGGAGCGCGAGATCACCCCGGTGACCCTCCCCGACGGCACGGTCGTCAGCACGGACGACGGCCCGCGCGCCGGCGTCACGCTGGAGGGCGTGCAGGGCCTGAAGCCGGTGTTCCGCCCCGACGGCCTGGTCACCGCCGGCAACTGCTGCCCGCTGAACGACGGCGCCGCGGCGCTGGTCGTCATGAGCGACACCAAGGCGCGCGAGCTGGGCCTGACCCCGCTGGCCCGCATCGTCTCCACCGGCGTCTCGGGCCTCTCCCCCGAGATCATGGGCCTGGGCCCGGTCGAGGCCTCGAAGCAGGCGCTGAAGCGCGCCGGCCTGACCATCGGCGACATCGACCTGGTCGAGATCAACGAGGCCTTCGCCGCCCAGGTCATCCCGTCGTACCGGGACCTCGGCATCGACATCGACAAGCTGAACGTCAACGGCGGCGCCATCGCCGTGGGCCACCCCTTCGGCATGACCGGCGCCCGCCTCACCGGCACGCTGATCAACAGCCTCCAGTTCCACGACAAGCAGTTCGGCCTGGAGACCATGTGCGTCGGCGGCGGCCAGGGCATGGCGATGGTCATCGAGCGCCTGAGCTGACGCCCCCGGGGCGGGGACGACGTCCTCCACGCGCCTTCGCCCCTCGTCGCGCTGCGTTGCCGCCCGGCTACGGGTGACCTTCCGCGCCCGGCACCCCGAGAGCCTTCCCGCCCAGGCCACGCCCGGTCGGGGAGGCCTCGCGCGTCCCCCGCGGGCCACGCGCGCCAACCGCGTCGCGGCCGACCTGTGACCGAATTTCCCCCAGGATGTGACCTACGTCCTGGGGGTTTGGCATTTACGCAGGTCAGCCCCTGTCCAGGCCCTTCGACTGTGACGAAAGACCTGTCCATTTCGTGACGTAATGCACTGCACGCCATTCCCAGGTCGATACAAGCTGATGTAGGAAGTCGGGGGATCGGAACACATCAGGAGTTAGTCAGTGAGCGCCATGTCTCTTGCCCTGCTGCTGACCACGGCCGCTGCCACGGCCGTGGGCGCTGCTGCGCTGCACGCCGTCCACGGTCTGCGCAAGCAGGTCACCGCCCTCCGCAGCGAGCTCGCGGCCCCGCACCCGCGCGGCACGACCGTCCCGCACGCCCGCGCCGCCGCCGACAGCCCGGCCGCCGAAATACGAGCCGCCGTCGCCGAGGCCCTGGCCGAGGAGCGCGAGCGCGAGCTGGCCGAGGCGCGCGCCTTCTGGGCCGCGCAGGAGGCCCGTGACGCCGCGGACGCCGCGCCGCGCTTCGCCGGTGACGCCTCCGCGTCGCTGCTGGGCGGGCTCCCCGGACTGGGCGAGGACGGCCCGGTCTTCCTGCCCCGTCAGGCGGACCTGGTGGGCCTGGAGCCGCTGCTGGACGAGCCGGCCGACCCCGAGTACCCCGAGGACTCGCCCGAGCTGGCCGCGGCCCGCCGCCGGCACCCCTCGCACCCCGACTTCGTACCGGTCCAGGCCACGCCGGGCGCCGACCACGAGCGCACCGTCAGCCGCCTTGAGGAGCTCGCGGAGGCCCGTACCGCGCTCGCGGACGTCCGCCCCGGCCCGCTGGGCACGCTCGACGTGTACGTGTTCACCGACGGCACCACGCTCTGCATGACCCCGGGCCACCGGGAGACGGCGGAGCGGCTCGCCGAGGCGCTGCGCTCGGGCACGGCTCCGGTGCTGCTGGGCGGGTCCGGCATCTCCGGCGCGTACGCCCTGACGTTCTCGTGCGGCGGCGACGCCGAGAACCCGGAGGACAACGTCTACATCCTGGCGGACCGCGTCATCGCCTCGCTGTAGCGGCGGCGCCGGCGCCGCCGCCACAGCGGCGAGCGGCGAGCGGCACCCCGGGCGGAGCGCCCGGGCCGGCGGCCGCCCCGGGCGGTCACCCCAGGGCCCGCGCCTCCGCCTCCACGACCAGCCGAACGGCCTCGTCCAGCACCATGGACGGGGCCGTTTCCGCTGTGCGCAGCGCCTCGGCCAGATCCCGCCCCGCCACGGACAGCTGATCGCCCACCACGAAGATCCCGGCGTCGGGCAGCTCGCGCGGCTCCAGCCCCTCCAGCTCCAGCGCACGGGCGGCCAGTTGCCTGGCCACGGCCAGTCCCTCGGCGGCCGCGCCGCGCTGGAGGCGGCTCTGCGGGGCGGCCCTGAGCCGGTCGGCGAAACGTTCCACGGCAGTGGTCAGAGGTGAGGTATCGAGCACGCGGCGACCCTACGCGGCCGCCCGGCAGTGTTGCCAACAGCCGAATGCTCGGGCACCGTGGCGTGAAGAGAACCAGGCACGTCCCATGCGTCCGGAGGCGCCCATGTCCCAAGAGTTCTCCGAGGAAACCCACCGGAACATGCTCTCCCGTATCCCCGAGGCAACCGGTCGTGATCTCTCCGACTGGCTCCGCGCCGTCGACGAAGGCCCCTCACTCGTACGCTTCGAGGAGAAGGTCGACTGGCTCCGCGGTCAGCACCCGCTGTCGTACGGCCAGGCGAAGGCGATCATCCACGAGTACGACCTGCGCCGGGCCGCCCGGAAGCTGGGCTAGCCGAAAGGACTCCCTCAGTCCCACCCACCCCCTCACATACGGGAAGCCCCCCGCGAGCAGTGCTCGCGGGGGGCTTCCCGTATGCGCCGGTCCACCGGACCGGTCCCGGGACTAGTCGTCGCCGGAGAGGATCTGGAACAGCCGCAGCAGCTCCAGGTAGATCCACACCAGGGTCATGGTGAGGCCGAAGGCGGCCAGCCAGGACTCCTCGCGCGGGGCGCCGTAGGTCACACCGTCCTCGACCTGCTTGAAGTCCAGGGCCAGGAACGCGGCACCCAGGAGGACGCCGACGATGCCGAAGACGATGCCGAGGCCACCGGAACGGAAGCCGAGGCCGTCACCGCCGCCGAAGAGCATGAACAGCGAGTTGGCGACCATCAGCAGGACGAAGCCCAGCGCGGCGGCCATCACGAAGCCGTAGAAGCGGCGGGTCACGCGGATCCAGCGCATCTTGTACGCGAAGAGCACGGCCGCGAACACGCACATGGTGCCGAGCACGGCCTGGATGACCACGCCGGAGGAGATGTACGTGCTGGTCGCGGCGCTGATGACGCCGAGGAACACGCCCTCGAACGCGGCGTAGCCCAGGATCAGCGCGGGCGACGGCTTGCGCTTGAAGGACTGCACCATCGCGAGGACGAACGCGACGAGGGCGGCGACCACGGCGATGCCGTACGACTTGTTGATGTTCGCCGGGTCGACCGGCAGCAGGACCCAGGACAGGACGGCGGTCAGGATGACCGTGCCGAGCGTCATGGCCGTACGGCTCACGACGTCGTCGATGGTCATCACGCTGCCGCGCGCGGGCGCCTGCGGCAGCCCCGTCTGCGGGTCCGCGGCATAGGGGTTGGTCGCGTACGGGTTGGTCGCGGTCCCGGCCTGCACCTGCTGCGCGTCAAAGCCCGCGTAGCCGTTGTCGCGGCTGAACCCCCGTCGCGAGAAGACCGGGTTGCTGCTCCTCATCTCACTCCTCCATGGCCACCGAGCGCGGCCTTGCGTCAAGAGTAATGCGTTAGCAAAGAATCCACCCTACTGCTCAGGGAGGATCTTTTCCTGCCAGCAGTGGGGGGCGGATTTCGGTCAGAGCACGGTGTTGTAACCCTCGTGCATCAGGACCCAGGTCGCCTTCCGAGGGGTGAACGGCGCCCGCCAGTCACCTGTTCCCCGGTAGACGTAGCCGCCGCTCGCACCCGGGGTTCGGGCCATCACGTCGGCCTTCCCGTCGGCGTTGACGTCGCCGAGAGGCACGAGGGTCGCGTACGCACTCCACCCCGCACCGACCTTCACGCGCGAGGCGAAGGTGCCGTCGCCCTTGCCGAGGTACAGCCAGAGCACGCCGTCCTTGTCGCGCGCCACCAGGTCGCCCGCGGAGGCACCGGCGACGTTGCCGACCGAGGTCAGCTGGTTGTACGCGTTCCAGCCTGTGCCCACCTTCCTGCGGGAGGCGAACGGCGCCTTCCAGTCGCCGGTGCCCCGGTGCAGCCAGAGGGTGCCGGAGCCGTCGCGGGCCAGGAGGTCGGCCCGGCCGTCGCCGGTGACGTCCCCGCCGCCGGTGAGCTGCGTGTAGCCGCCCCAGCCGGAGCTGATCCGCACACGGCTGGAGAAGGTGCCGTCGCCGTTGCCCAGGTACAGCCAGAGCACACCGGAGCCGTCACGGGCCACGAGGTCGCCGGTCTTCCGGCCACCGAGGTTCCCGGCCGCCGCGATCCTGTTGTACGTCTGCCAGCCGGAGCCGATGTACTTCCGGGGCCGGGAGCCGAAGTCGGCGTACTGGCGGCCGTACCAGGTGTCCTCACGCCACAGACGGCCGCCGGCGTCCCTGGCGAGCAGGTCCGGCGAGGCGTTGTCGGTGTAGTCGTGCGGGCCGGGCTTGCGGACCACCTTGAACGTCCCGCCGACGGAGAGCGCGGGGCCGATCCCGTTCTGCGGGGTGCTGCGAACCCACCACGTGTAGTCCCCGGCGGGGGCGGACAGTCCCTGCCCGCCCGCTTGGAGCAGTCCGTCCCAGTTCCACTCGATCCAGTTCGCGCCGTTGGGGTAATTGGTGTCGGGGCCGAGGAAGGCTTCGGCGCCCGTGGCGACGTGCCGGATCGTCACGCCGATCTGGGTGCCCCGCCAGCGCGAGAGGTACCAGCGCGGGCGCCACGCCTCGCGGTCGATGTCGGCGACCGGGGGCACCTCCGAGTCGAGCAGGGTGATCTTCGTCGGCTCGCCCGTGCTCGCCACCAGCCGCACCGTGGGCGTGCCGTCGGCCGCGGCGGTGATCCGGTAGACGCCCTCTCCCTGGGCCAGGGTTCCGCCCAGCGCCAGGACGGAGCCGTCCGGGGCGGGGATGAGGGAGGTGGCGTGGTCGAGCACCTTGTGGCCGGCGCCGCCCTTGACCGGGAACGCCCTCAAGGCGCAGTCCCCGCTCCACTCGTCGCCGCCGCTCAGCGGGGCATCGGCGCCGTAGACGACCGCTCCGCCGGTGACGGCGACGACCTGGCTGCCGACGTTCGGCGGCTCGAGCGCGGTCCACCGGGCGGCTGCCCGGTCCCAGACCCGCAGGGTGCCCTCCCTGTCCTCGTAGTCGACCGCCGCCACCGCGATGTGCCCGTCTGACGCGGCGAGGTGCTGCTCGTCCCCCGTCTTCCGGACGGACTTCTCCACGCGGCCCGTCGTGACGTCGACGACCGCGGTGTAGGTCGATTCCGTGCCCGTGGAGGTCCGGAGGTCGTAGTCCATGTACGCGCGGCCGGCTCCGAGCGGGCGTACGCCGCCCCGCGCACGGGCGCCGGCGGGCAGTGCCACCCTGCGCTCCGTCAGGACCCCGTTGGCTGTGCTCAGCAGACGCATTTCCGGGGCCTCGGTACCGAACTGCTTCCAGGCCACGACGACCCGGCCGACCGCACCGGCGTACATGTACTCCCGGCTGCCCCGCGGCGCCTTGGGGAACTCGATCACGTCGGAGGTGCCGGCGGCCATGTCCCGCAGCGTGACGGAGGTCGCGATGTGCGTGTACGGGTTGTCGGGCACGGCCACGACGTCAGAGGCACCGCCGTAGGTCTTCGGTGCCGCACCCCAGTCGTACTCGGTCGTCCCGACCCTGGTGGCCGCACCGTCCGCATACCGCGTCCAGACGAGGTTCTCCTGGCGGTCGACTGAAAGGAAGCCCGTCGTGCCCGCGCTGAGAACCACCGAGCCCGGCGCCAGCTTCACCACAGCCGTCGTCTCGGAACCGGCCGCCGAGGACGCCGCGGCGACCGGCACGGCCGCGAACGGCGCCCCGGTCGCCGCCAGGGCCGCGGCGACGGCGGTCGCGAGCAACGGGCGGGAAAGTCGGCGGGGCATCGGCCCTCCAGGGGAACGGCGGTACACGGCAGGAGGGCGCGGAGGTCCGCTGCCGGGTAGTGCCGCGCGGCGGAAGCACGGGGAAACGGAGAAGGCGAACAGATCGAGCCGGCCCCCCTTTGTTCGATCCAGGCGGATCATAACCACGGCACCGGGGCCCTCGACCAGCGGATTCCCGCCCCGCGCGAGCGTGGTGGCGGCAGCCGGGACGCGCGCCCCGGCGGTGGTCGCCCGGGCGCGCGTCCGCGGCGGCGGTCAGGCGACCGCGTTGTACGGCGGGGAGAAGAGGACGGCCGTGCCGGTCGGTTCGCCCGTGGTGGCCACCTTGGTCACCGTGGGCGCGCCGGGCGCGGCCGGGGAGATGCGGTAGACACCCTCGCCGCCCGCGAGGGTGCCGCCCATGGCGAGCACCGAGCCGTCGGGGGCCGGGGTGAAGGAGGTGGCGTGGTCGAGCACGGTGCGGGAGGCGCCGCCGGTCATTGGCATGGCCTTGATCGCGAGGTCGCTCGGCTCACCGCCGTGCTCCAGGTCCACGCGAGAGCCGTAGACCACCGTGTCGCCGGCCAGGGCGATCCCCGCGCTCCAGAGCCTCGGCACCTGGATCCGCTCCACCTTGCCGGAACCGCGGGCGGCGACCGCCAGGGTGGTCGCCGCCTCCGAGGTCCCGTCCTCGACCCAGACGGCGTGGGTGGCCGACAGGGCCGTGCCCCCGGGCGAGGGGTAGAAGCCGACGCGTTCGAAGGTGTGCGTGACCGCCGCGTCGCCCAGGTCGACCACCGCGTAGTGGTAGCGCGTGGCCGGCCCGTCGCCCAGGCGGTACTCGAAGAGCGCGGCGCCCGGGGCGACGCTCTCCAGACTGATCCCCCACGCGCCGGCGGGCAGTCCGGTGACCGTGCGGTCGGAGCGCGCGCCGGCGCCCGAGCCGGGCTCCACCAGGTGCACCTCCTGGGCCTGGACGCCGATGTTCCTGCGGGCCACCAGCAGGGAGCCCACGGTGCCCAGGTACTGGTCGAGGCCGTGGGTGCCGAGCCTCAGCGGCTCGGCGGCGGTGCCGGTGGCCATGTCCTTCAGCGTCACGGTCTTGGACATGCCGGTCCACGGGTTGTCGCCCGTGGCCACTGTGTCGGAGAGGGCGCCGTGGTACTGGTGATGGGCGGACTGGCTGCCGTCCTGGGCCACCTTGACGGGCTGCCCGCCCGAGTAGCCGTTCCAGTAGACGTCGTAGGACGGCTCGATGCTCAGGAAGCCGGTCGGGCCCGCGCTGACGACATGGGAGCGGGAGGCGATCTTCGGCAGGTCTGCCTCGGCAGCGACTCCGGAGCCCGTCGAGCCCGAGGAGGGCACGGCCGCCGGCGCCGCGAAGGCCGGCAGGGCCGCCGGCGGTGCGGCGGCCGCAGCGAGTCCGACGGCCACGGCGGTGGCCAACAGCCGTCTGGATGCGCGGTGATGGGACAAGGGGATCCCCCGGTTACTGAGTGGTGGTACACGGTCGGGTGTACGGACTCGCGACGGGGCGCGGGGGTGGTACGCGACGGAGGGGGAAACCGGCGGGAGCCGGCGCGAAAACCGGGGCGCGCCCCGGTTCGCGCCGGGAAGCGGAATCCGACGCCACCCCCGCGCCCCGGGGGCCCGGAACCGCCGGCACGGCCGGCGGGGACGCGAAGGTGAGTGCCCGGAGCCGGACTTGAACCGGCACGGCCGCGTAGGCCAGCGAGGTTTAAGCTCGCCGTGTCTGCATTCCACCATCCGGGCAAGACGTCGGGCTCCGCGAAAAGCCTTGAACGCAGTGGTGAGCCTAACCGGAACAGTCCTCCCTTCAGGCGAAGATCATCCCGATGTTGTCTGATTTTATTGACGCTTGAGGGACCGTCAGGCGTGAGAACGCACGGTCCGGACCATGCGCGCCCGGCCCCCGCCCGCGATCGGAATGACGGGATTTCGACGGCACCGCGCCACCCCGGGCCACCCCCCGGGGCGGACCGCCGCGAGGGGGACGGACCGCTTCCGCCGTCATACCAAAGGAGGACCCGGCGCCCATCCCGGTAAGACTCCGGTGGACCCCGGAACGAGCTTGGCGGCTGATCCCCCGCGCGCTTTCCCCGGTGACGATGGAAAGGTCCCGCAGACCGCGTACCGAGCCCCGACTGGAGCACCTCGTGACCACCATGAACCTCGCCCCCCAGACCACCGCCGTGGCCGCCCGCGCCACGGAACTGTCGAAGGTCTACGGGCAGGGCGAGACCCAGGTGGTCGCCCTGGACCGGGTCTCCGTGGAGTTCGGGCGCGGCCAGTTCACCGCGATCATGGGCCCCTCGGGCTCCGGCAAGTCCACGCTGATGCACTGCGTCGCGGGCCTGGACACCTTCACCAGCGGCTCGGTGCGCATCGGCGACACCGAGCTGGGCTCGCTGAAGGACAAGCAGCTCACCCAGCTCCGCCGGGACAAGATCGGCTTCATCTTCCAGGCGTTCAACCTGCTGCCGACGCTCACCGCCCTGGAGAACATCACGCTCCCCATGGACATCGCCGGCCGCAAGGCCGACAAGCAGTGGCTGGAGAACGTGATCCAGATGGTCGGCCTGTCCGGCCGCCTCTCCCACCGCCCCACCCAGCTCTCCGGCGGCCAGCAGCAGCGCGTCGCGGTCGCCCGCGCCCTGGCCTCCCGCCCCGAGATCATCTTCGGTGACGAGCCCACCGGAAACCTCGACTCCCGCTCCGGCGCCGAGGTCCTGGGCTTCCTGCGCAACTCCGTGCGCGAGCTGGGCCAGACCGTCGTGATGGTCACCCACGACCCGGTCGCCGCGTCCTACGCCGACCGCGTCATCTTCCTCGCCGACGGCCGCATCGTCGACGAGATGTACCGCCCCAGCGCCGACGGCGTACTGGACCGCATGAAGGCGTTCGACGCCAAGGGCCGTACCAGCTGAGGCCCTGCCCAGCCCCGATCCGCCTCAGCCCCCCGAGACTTCTGGACTCCTCCACCATGTTCCGTACAGCCCTGCGCAACATCCTCGCGCACAAGGCCAGGCTGCTGATGACGGTCCTCGCCGTCACCCTCGGCGTCGCCTTCGTCGCCGGCACCCTCGTCTTCACCGACACCCTGGGCAAGGCGCTCTCCAGCCAGTCCGCCAAGAGCTTCAAGGACGTCGCCGTCTCCGTCACCTCGTACGGGCAGGTCCGCGACGACAACGGCAAGCTGGAGGGCGACCCGGGCATCAGCCAGCGCACCCTCGACAAGGTCGCGGCCCTCGACGGCGTCGCGAGCGTCTCGGGACGCGTCTCCGGCTTCGCCGGCGTCGGCGACCGGAACGGCAAGCTGATCGGCACCGGCTGGTCCAACCGCGGCTCCAACTTCGACCCCGCGGGCGACGGCAAGGACCCCCGCTACGACTTCACCGAGGGCGGCGGCCCGGCCGGCGCCGGCCAGGTCGCCCTCGACAAGGCCAGCGCCGAGACCGGCAAGTACGAGGTCGGCGACCGGATCCGCGTCGCCACCAACGGCCCGGTGAAGGAGTACACCCTCTCCGGCGTCTTCACCACCGAGGACGGCGCGGTCAACGCCGGCGGCAGCCTGGTGCTGTTCCACACCTCCGTCGCCCAGAAGCTGTACCTCAAGCCCGGCTTCTACGACGAGCTGTCCGTGGCCGCCAAGCCCGGCGTCTCCGCCGACCGGCTGCTCGGCGAGGTCAAGCCGCTGGTCGACGGCAAGGGCACCGAGGTCAAGACCGGCGCCGAGCTGGCCCGTGACCAGGCCATGTCCATCGAGCGCGAGATGAGCGGCATGAGCACCATGCTGCTGGTCTTCGCCCTGATCTCGCTCTTCGTCGGCATCTTCCTGATCTACAACACCTTCACCATGCTGGTCGCCCAGCGCACGAAGGAGCTGGCCCTGCTGCGCGCCGTCGGCGCCAAGCGCGGCCAGGTGATGCGCTCCGTGCTCGCCGAGGCCTCCCTGATCGGCCTGGTCTCCGCCCTCTTCGGCCTGGTCAGCGGCGTCGGCCTCGCGGTCGGCATGCGCTCCGTCATGGACTCCCTCGGCGCCAGGATCCCGGCCGGCCCGCTGGTCGTGGCCCCCGCCACCATCGTCTGGGCCCTGGTCATCGGCGTCCTCGTGACCACCCTCTCCGCCCTGCTGCCCGCCTGGCGCACCGGCCGGATCCCCCCGGTCGCCGCGATGGGCAGCGCCCACCTGCCGTCGACCGCCAAGTCGCTGCTGGTCCGCAACATCTTCGGCATCGTGCTGAGCGTGGCCGGCATCGCCCTGGTCTTCCTCGGCGTCTCCACCGGCGGCGAGAACGGCCGCTACACCATCGGCGCCGGCGCCTTCCTGATCCTCCTCGGCCTGATCGTCCTGCTGCCGCTGCTGTCCCGTCCGGTCATCGCAGCCGTACGCCCGCTGCTGCAGCGCGTGTTCGGGGTGCCCGGCAAGCTGGCCGCGCAGAACGCCGTACGCAACCCCCGCCGCACCGCCGTGACCGCCGCCTCCCTCGCGATCGGCCTCACCCTGGTCACCACCCTCTCCGTGATCGGCATCACGATGGGCAAGGCCGTGGACCGGATGAGCACGGACAAGATCAAGGCCGACTACAAGGTCTCCATGGCCGGCGGCGGCAACCTCGACAAGTCCGTGGCCGAGACCCTGGCCAAGGCCCCCGGCATCAAGGCCGTCTCCCAGCAGACCGCCGGAACGCTCTACTTCGGCAACGACTTCCACGCCGCCTCCGGCGTCAACCCGGCCGGCATCGGCGAGCTGCTCAACATCGACGTGGTCAGCGGCTCGCTGAGCAGCCTGGGCCGTGGCGAGGTCGCGGTCGCCGAGAAGACGGCGAAGTCCCAGGGCCTGTCCGTCGGTTCGACGATCAAGGCGAAGTTCGACGACGGGAAGAAGGCGGACCTCCGGGTCGGCGCCGTCTACAAGGACATGGAGGGCCTGCTGTCGCCCTTCGTCATCGACGACAAGGTGCTGAGCGCGCACAGCGACCACCCGTACATCCCCGAGGTGTACGTGAGCACCGGCGGCGAGTCCGACGCCAACCAGCAGAAGGTCGTGGACGCGCTCGGCAAGAACCCGGCGCTGACCATCGCCACCCAGACCGACATGCGCAACGAGATGGGCGGCATCGTCAACCTGGCGCTGAACATCATGTACGGCCTGCTCGGCATGGCCCTGATCATCTCGGTGCTCGGCGTCGTCAACACCCTGGCCATGTCCGTCTTCGAGCGGACGCAGGAGATCGGCATGCTGCGGGCGATCGGCCTCGACCGGAGCCGGGTCAAGAACATGATCCGCCTGGAGGCCGTGGTGATCTCCCTCTTCGGCGCCGTCCTGGGCATCGTGGTGGGCGTGTTCCTCGCCTGGGCGGTGGGCAGCACCTTCGCCGACCAGGTGCCGGGCTACGAGCTGGTCCTGCCGTTCGACCGCATCGGGCTCTTCCTGGCCCTGGCCGGTGTGGTCGGCGTGCTGGCGGCGATGTGGCCGGCGCGCAGCGCCGCGCGGCTGAACATGCTGACGGCCATCAAGACGGAGTAGCCGCCCGGCGGTTACGGGCCACGGGGAAGGGCCCCGGCGACTTCGTGTCGCCGGGGCCCTTCCCCGTAACCGTGGACCGCGGGGCGGCCCTGGCCTACGCTGACCGTCGTTCCAAGATCGAACGGCCGGGGGGCGCACGATGTCGGGGAGCAGGCTCGCGAAGGTGCTGACGACGACGGTCGTCACTCTGGCGGTGATCGGGTCCGTCACCGCATGGATCCTGTCGTACAACGGCTACCTGCCGGGCGACGCCGTGGTGCGGACCTGGGCGACCGCGAAGGACCGGCCCGCCGACGGCGCCAACGAGCGGTGGATCGTCGGCGACGTGGCAGTCCGGGGCCGGTTCGACGCCGTGACGGGCTACGGCATCGCCGACGGGCAGGACGGCAGGAAGCTCTGGGAGTACGTGCCGCCCGGCCGCACCCGGATCTGCGGGAGCGCGACCCACGCGGACGCTTCGGTGCTGCTCGTCGCGTACGGGGAGGAGGGCGGCGGAGTCGCCGAACCCGCCCCGCGGGGAAAGGGCTGCACGACCGTCCTGGCGCTCGACGTGAAGGACGGGCGGGAGCTGTGGACCACCGGGCGGAAGGCCGCGACCGGCCGGCTCGGCGGAGGCGGCGGGTTCCTGGACGCGGGCGGCGACATCGCCGTGGTCGCCCACCACCACCGGACCCCGCTGATGGGACGGGCCAAGGACGACCACACCTCCCTGCGCGCCCTCGACCTGCGTACGGGCAAGCCCCGCTGGACGGCGGCCCTGCCCGGCGGGTGCGGCCCGGAGCTGGTTTCCGTCGGCAAGGAGCAGGTCTTCGCCGTCCTGGACTGCGGCGGCGAAGAGGGCGACGAGCTGGGCATCGGCAGCACCGACGGCGCCGAGCTGACGATGGCGGCCTTCGACCGCGGCACCGGCGCGCTGAAGTGGAACGTCCCCCTCGACGCCCGGCGTCCCGTGGACCTGCGCGCCAAGGTGCGCATCGAGTCGACCGACCCCCTGGTACTCGCCGTCGGACGCTCCGGGAGGTTGGACGAGGCCACGTTCATCTCCTTCGGCCAGGACGGGCGGCCGCGGCCGGGCATCGCCTTCAGCGGCGGCGACGACAAGATCGACCTGACCGACGCCGCCCAGACGGCCATCGTCGGCGAGCGGATGTACGCGCTGACGGCGAGGACGGGGAGGAACTCGACGAGCGCCGGTTCCGCGACGACGTGCCCGGCGCCGACTTCTTCGAGCACCGGGGGCGGATCATCGTCGCCGGGTCGGGCGGCGACCGTCCCTTCACCGCCTTCGAGCGGTGGTGACGGCCCGGCTCAGGTCCACTCGCGGGTGCGGAGGGGGAAGGACGAGTCGCCGGTCGGTGAGGTGCGGACGGCGAGGATCTGGTTGACGCCCAGGTGGTTGCGTTCGAAGCCGAGGGCCGAGGCGGCCATGTAGAGGCGCCAGACGCGGGCGCGGCCCGGCGAGGTGAGCCGGACGGCCCGCTCCCAGTGCTCCTCCAGGTTCCGCACCCAGGCCCGCAGCGTCAGGGCGTAGTGCTCCCGGATCGACTCCACGTCCCGGACCTCGAAGCCGGCGCGCTCCAGCTCGGTGACGGTGCTGCCCAGCGGGGACAGCTCGCCGTCGGGGAACACGTACGCGTCGATGAACTCGTCGATCCGGTACGCCGATTCGTCCTGCTCCGGCGGCCTGGCGATCTGGTGGTTCAGCAGGCGCCCGCCCGGGTGCAGCAGTCCGTACAGCGTGCGCGCGTACTCGCGGTAGCGCTCGGAGCCCACGTGCTCGGCCATGCCGATCGACGAAATCGCGTCGTACGGGCCGTCCCTGACGTCGCGGTAGTCCTGGACCCGGACCTCCACCCGGTCGGCCAGGCCCTCCTCGGCGACCCTCTTGAGGGCGTACGCGGCCTGTTCCCGCGAGAGGGTGACGCCGGTGACCCGGGCCCCGTACTCGCGGGCGGCGTGCAGGGCCATGGAGCCCCAGCCGCAGCCGACGTCGAGGAGCCGGTCGCCCTCGCGCAGGCCGAGCTTGCGGCAGACGAGGTCGAGCTTCTCGTGCTGGGCCTCCTCCAGGGTGCCGTCCTCGCGCCAGTAGGCGCAGGAGTACACCATCGACGGGCCGAGCACCCGCTCGTAGAACTCGTTGCCCACGTCGTAGTGGTGACTGATCGCCTGCTGGTCGCGGCGCCTGGTGTGCAGGGGGCCCGCGCGGCGTACCGATTCCTCGGGCGGCGGGGCGGGCGCCGGCCAGGGCCCGGCCATCGCGGCCAGGGAGCGCAGGGCGCTGCGGACCTTCGGGTCGCGCAGCGAGGCTCCGGTGCGCAGCCCCGGCTCGCGCTCCCAGAGCAGTCCGGCGAGCGCGTCCAGCAGTTCGTAGAGGTCGCCGTCCACGTCCAGCTCGCCGGCGACCCAGCCGCGGGCCAGTCCCAGCTCGCCCGGCTTCCACAGCAGCCGGCGCAGGGCCCGCCGGTGCCTGACCACGAGCACCGGGGCGTCGGGCGGGCCGGCCTCGCTGCCGTCCCAGGCGCGGATCCGGAGGGGCAGGGGGGCGCCGAGAAGAACTCCGGCGAGCTTGGTCAGCCGCTGCGCGGCGTCGGACATGGCACACCTCCCGAGGGATTACCCATCAGGATCGCGTACCCGCGGAGCCGGCCGAACATGCCCTTCCGGTTCCGTACGGAGGAACCGGAAGGGCGCTCGGGCGGCGCCGTCCCGGCACGCCGAAGGGGCCGCCCGCACCACGGATGGCAGGCGGCCCCTTCGAGGGTCGTGCTTAGGAGGCCTTGGCCTTCTCGGCCGGGGCGGCGGCGGCAGCCGGCGCCGGGGCCGGCTTGGCCGCCTCGTAGAACTCCTCGCGCGGGGTCTCCATGGCACCCAGGGAGACGACCTCGCGCTTCAGGAACATCGCCAGGGTCCAGTCGGCGAAGACGCGGATCTTGCGGTTCCAGGTCGGGACGGCCATGCCGTGGTAGCCACGGTGCATGTACCAGGCGAGACGACCGCGGAGCTTGATCTTCATCTTGCCCATGACGATCATCGCGACGCCCTTGTGCAGGCCGAGACCCGCGACCGCGCCCTTGTTGGCGTGGCTGTACTCCTTCTGCGGGAAGCCCCGCATGCCGGAGACCACGTTGTCGCCGAGGACCTTGGCCTGGCGCAGCGCGTGCTGGGCGTTCGGCGGGCACCAGGCGTTCTCGACGCCGGCCTTGCGGGCGGCGAGGTCCGGGACCTGGGCGTTGTCGCCGGCGGCCCAGATGTAGTCGCTGCCCTGGACCTGGAGGGTCGGGGCGGTGTCGACGTGGCCGCGCGGGCCGAGCGGCAGGCCGTAGCGGGCCAGCGCCGGGTTCGGCTTCACACCGGCGGTCCAGACGATCGTGTTGGAGTCGACCTCAAGGCCGTTCTTCAGCACGACGTGGCCGTCGACGCAGGAGTCCATGGAGGTCGAGAGGTAGATCTCGATGCCACGGCCCTCAAGGTGCTCCTTGCCCCACTTGCCGAGCTCGGGCCCGACCTCGGGGAGGATCTTGTCCGCGGCGTCGACCAGGATGAAGCGCATGTCCTCGCGCTTCACGTTGGTGTAGTACTTCGCGGCGTCGCGGGCCATGTCCTCGACCTCGCCGATGGTCTCGGCGCCGGCGAAGCCGCCGCCGACGAAGACGAAGGTCAGCGCCTTGCGGCGGACGTTCTCATCGGTGGTCGAGTCGGCCTTGTCGAGCTGCTCGAGGACGTGGTTGCGCAGGCCGATGGCCTCCTCGACGCCCTTCATGCCGATGCCCTGCTCGGCGAGGCCGGGGATCGGGAAGGTACGGGAGACGGCGCCGAGCGCGACGACGAGGTAGTCGAAGGGCAGCTCGTAGGCCTCGCCGACGAGCGGCGCGACCATGGCGACCTTGCGGTCCTGGTCGATGCTGGTGACGCGGCCGGTGAGGACCTCGGCCCCACGCACGACGCGCCGCAGCGGGACGACGACGTGGCGCGGCGAGATGCTGCCGGCGGCGGCTTCGGGCAGGAAGGGCTGGTAGGTCATGTACGACCGCGGGTCGACGACCGTGACGGTCGCCTCGGCGTAGCGCATCTTCTTGAGAATGCGCCGAGCCGCGTACAGGCCTACGTACCCACCGCCTACTACGAGGATCCTGGGACGCTCCGTGGTGCTCATGCCATCGAGTATCCAGCACCCGCTAGGGGGATGCTCGTGAGGGCCTTCACAAGGAGAGAGAAGGGCTCTGCTACACTGCGCGGCCCACGTGACCGAGGTCATGGCGCGATACGGGAACCAGGGTGTACGGCGAGACGTTGACACCCCCGCTGAACTGGCCCGCAGGCGTCCAGGAGGACTGGACCACGGGATTCGTCGATACATCCGATACGGATCCCGCAGCCGCTGCACATCACACGAAACGGGCCTGTCGGCCGCCGACACCCCGCGAAGGGCCTTTCCCGGCGGCCAACAGGCCCTTTTTCCTTGTGAAGAACTTCACGAAGTTCGTGTGGACGGGAGGCCGAAGGGCCCCCGGCCTAGGCGATCGAGAAGGCGATACCGTCCAGAATGTCGTGTTCGCTCACCACGACCTCGGAGGCGCCCACGCGCTCCATGACGGCCAGCAGCACCAGGCTCCCCGCGGCGATGACGTCCACCCGGCCGGGGTGCATGACGCCGATCGCGGCGCGCTCGGCGTGCGTCGAGCCGATCATCCGCTCGCAGATCTCTCGAACCTGCTCGTAGGAGACCACCGCGTGGTGGATCGCCTCGGAGTCGTACTCCGCCAGCCCCAGCGCGATGCCGGCGACGGTGGTCACCGAGCCGGCCAGGCCGACCAGCGTACGGGCCTCGGCCAGCGGGACGGTCTCGGCGGCCAGGTCCAGCGCGGCCTCGATGTCCGCCCGCATGGCGGCCACCTGGGCCTCCGTGGGCGGGTCGGTGATCTCGCCGTCGTGGACCAGGTGGCGCTCGGTCATCCGGACGCAGCCGACGTCCACGGAGCGGGCGGCGCGCACGTGCTCCTCGCCGACCACGAACTCCGTCGAGCCGCCGCCGATGTCCACCACCAGGTACGGCTTCGCCAGGTCGGGA
The DNA here is from genome assembly GCF_044540325.1 of Streptomyces sp. NPDC086023. Classification (NCBI taxonomy): domain Bacteria; kingdom Bacillati; phylum Actinomycetota; class Actinomycetes; order Kitasatosporales; family Streptomycetaceae; genus Streptomyces; species Streptomyces sp. NPDC086023. Next base: position 196,622 of record NZ_JBITRX010000012.1, on the reverse strand, counting down.
CGGGCGGCCAGCTCCTTGGTCGCGCCGGTGAAGGAGAACTCCGCCTCCTGGTCACCGGTGATCACCTCGGGCTCGACGCCCAGGATCCCCAGCACACCGGCCACGAACTCGTCGCGGTTCTCCGCGTCGCGCGAGGCCGAGGTGGCCACGAAGCGGATCCGCTCGGCGCCCAGCTCCTTGATGACGGCCGCGTACTCGCGGCAGGCCGCGAAGGTCCGCTCCAGCGCCTCCGGCGCCAGGCGGCCGGTCTTGTCGACGCCCTGGCCCAGCCGGACGATGACCATCCGGCGGTCCAGCTCGGTCAGTTCGCCGGTCTCCCGGTCGCAGTCCGCGACCAGCAGGCGGATGGAGTTCGTACCGCAGTCGATCGCCGCCACGCGGGTCATGCGGACTCCTCCTTCTCGTCCTGCTCGCCCGTCTCGTCCTTCTCGGTGCAAGGGGTCACGCAGGGACCCTTCGCCCACCACTCGGGCAGCATCGCGATCGCCTCGTCGCCCAGCGGGTTCACGCCGGGGCCGGCTGCCAGCGAGTGGCCGACCAGCACGTGCAGGCACTTCACGCGGTCGGGCATGCCGCCGGCGCTCGGGAAGCCCTCCAGCACGTCGATCGCGTCGCGGCGCGCGATGTAGTCCTCGTGCGCGGCGCGGTAGGCGGCGGCCAGCTCCGGGTCGGTGCCGAGCCGGGCCTGCATCTCCTTCATCACGCCGTTGGCCTCCAGGGTGCCGATGGCGGAGGCGGCGCGCGGGCAGGTCAGGTAGTACAGCGTCGGGAACGGCGTGCCGTCGGGCAGCCGCGGAGCCGTCTCGACCACGTCGGGCTGACCGCAGGGGCAGCGGTGGGCGATGGCGCGCAGACCGCGCGGCGGGCGGCCCAGCTGCTCCTTGAACGCGGCGACGTCCGCGTCCGTGGGCTCGGTCCGGTCGGTCTGGGGCGGGGGCGTGTCCATGCCTGGGATGCGTCTCTTCGTTCGTGTGCTGTTGTGGGCGGTACGTCAGTCGGGCTGTACGTCGGTGGGACGGTGCGTCAGTGGGCGGTGCGTCAGTCGGGCGGCGCGTCAATCCTCGTCCGGGCGGTCGGCCTTGTCGACGCCGTCCCAGACGTTGGAGTACCAGGGTCGGTCGGCCGCGCCCTCGTCTGCGCTGCGCCGCTCCTCGGCCTCCGGGTCGATCACGGTGTAGCCGATCTCCCCGGGCCGGACGTAGTGCAGGTGCCGGCGGGCCTGCTGCTCGACGTACGCCGGGTCCTGCCAGCGTGCCTTCTCGTCGCGGAGTTCCTCCAGGCGCTGCCGCGCCCGGTCGGCCTCCCGCTGCTGCTCCGCGATCTCCGAGCGCTGGGATACGTACTGGCGCATCGGATACGCGAGGGCGACGACCAGGGTACAGAGGACGAGCACGAGCAGCGCCGCGCGGCCGGTGAGGCGGCTGCGCCGGACCTGCCGGCGGGACTGGGAGCGGTAGACGTGGGCCGCGGTCCGCTCGCCGAGCGCCTTCAGCCTGGTCGCGGTGGAGAACCGATCCCGGTTCCCGGCCATGTCCCGCCTCCCCTGATAAGCACGTACGTCCCCGCACACGGTACGGGACCGAGTGCGGGGACGTACGGAGGCTCAGGGCGCTGTCAGCCGGTTCGGCCGGGTCAGCCCTTGAAGCGCGGGAACGCGCTGCGGCCCGCGTACACCGCCGCGTCGTCGAGGATCTCCTCGATGCGCAGCAGCTGGTTGTACTTGGCGACGCGGTCCGAGCGGGCCGGGGCGCCGGTCTTGATCTGACCGCAGTTCACGGCGACGGCGAGGTCGGCGATGGTGACGTCCTCGGTCTCGCCGGAGCGGTGCGACATCATGCACTTGAAGCCGTTGCGCTGGGCCATCTCGACGGCGTCGAGGGTCTCGGTGAGCGAACCGATCTGGTTCACCTTCACGAGCAGGGCGTTGGCCGAGCCCTCCTCGATGCCGCGGGCGAGGCGCTCGGGGTTGGTGACGAACAGGTCGTCGCCGACGATCTGGACGCGGGAGCCCAGCTTGTCGGTGATGACCTTCCAGCCGGCCCAGTCGTCCTCGAACAGCGGGTCCTCGATGGAGACCAGCGGGTAGGCGTCGACGAGGCCCTCGTAGTACTCGGTCATCTCGGCGGCCGAGCGGGACTGGCCCTCGAACTCGTACTTGCCGTCCTTGTAGAACTCGGACGCGGCGACGTCGAGCGCGAGCGCGATGTCCTTGCCCGGGGTGTAGCCGGCCTGCTTGATGGCCTCGACGATGAGGTCGAGCGCGGCGCGGTTCGACTCCAGGTTCGGGGCGAAGCCGCCCTCGTCGCCCAGGCCGGTGGAGAGGCCCTTGGAGTGCAGGACCTTCTTGAGGGTGTGGTAGACCTCGGCACCCCAGCGGAGGGCCTCGGAGAAGGACTCGGCGCCGATCGGCGCGATCATGAACTCCTGGATGTCGACGTTGGAGTCGGCGTGCGAGCCACCGTTGAGGATGTTCATCATCGGAACGGGCAGCAGGTGCGCGTTCGGGCCGCCGAGGTAGCGGAACAGCGGCAGGTCCGAGGCCTCGGACGCGGCGTGGGCCACGGCCAGGGAGACGCCCAGGATGGCGTTGGCGCCGAGGGAGCCCTTGTTGTCGGTGGCGTCCAGGTCGAACATGGCCTGGTCGATCAGGCGCTGCTCGGTGGCGTCGTAGCCGACGAGCTCCGGGCCGATCTGCTCGATGACGGCCAGGACGGCCTTCTCGACACCCTTGCCCATGTAGCGGTTGGGGTCACCGTCACGGAGCTCGATGGCCTCGAAGGCACCGGTGGAGGCGCCGGACGGAACGGCAGCACGGCCGGTGCTGCCGTCGTCGAGGCCCACCTCGACCTCGACCGTGGGGTTGCCTCGGGAGTCCAGGATTTCCCGGGCTACGACGACGTCGATGGACGGCACGAGCATCTCCTTCTGGGATGTGACGCTAGATGTGCGGTGGCGTGGGGGGCCGTGGGACCGGCCCTCGCCGCCTAGAGCCTAACCCCGTCGGGGGCGTCGGCCGCTCGACCGCCCGGGTCCTGGGACGAAAAAGGGACCGAATACCCGTCTTCCAGGACATAGACCCCTGATCAAACGAGCACAGGGGCTCCCAAAGGGGCTCCCGGAGGGGGTTACCGGAGGGTCGGGTGCCAGAGGGCAGAGGGGTTCTCCGGAGGGTCGGCGGCCGGAGAAAGGGGAACGCCCGCCCGGCGCATCGGGGGGAGGACGCGCCGGGCGGGCGTGGCTACTGCCGGGCCGGGACTACTCCCGTACCGGAGCCGTTCAGGAGAGCTTCAGCATCTGGCCCGGGTAGATCAGGTCGGCATCGGTGACGATGTCCTTGTTGAGCTCGAAGAGCTTCTCCCAGCCGCCCTTGACGTTCTGGGCGTCGGCGATGGTGCCGAGGGTGTCGCCGGCCTTCACCTCGTAGGAGCCGTTGCCCTTCTTGAAGCCGGTGGCCGGGGCCGCGGGCTTCGGGGCGGCGGTGGTGCGCTCGGAGCGGGTGGTCGGAGCCTGCTGCGTGCGGGTCTCCGTCGTCTTCTTCTTGGCCTTCTTCTTGACCGGGGCGGACTCGCCCGAGCCGCCGCCGCTGTACTTGGCGCCGGAGAGGCCGACACCGCAGCTCGGCCAGGCGCCCTTGCCCTGACCGGCCAGCACCTTCTCGGCGATGGCTATCTGCTGGGACTTGCTGGCCTGGTTGGCCTGCGGGGCGTAGGCGGTGCCGCCGTACGCAGCCCAGGTGGAGGGGGAGAACTGCAGGCCGCCGTAGTAGCCGTTGCCGGTGTTGATGGACCAGTTGCCACCGGACTCGCACTGCGCGACGCGGTCCCACTCGGAGGCGGTGGCGGCGCTGGCGGTGCCCGCGACCATCAGCGGGGCGGCGACGGCCGCGCCGGTCACGCCGACGAGGGTGACGATGCGGGTGGCCTTGGACGCACGGCGGTGCTTGCCCTTGGAAAGCAGCATTGGAGGCTTCTCCTCACCGACGCCTACGAGGTGAGCTGTCGGGTTCGGGCGTAGTGAGTTGCCCGGCCTCGCGTCCTAGCGCGTGGCTTCACCCCAAGCCGTTCCGTGACCGTCTTTCAACGGCCGGGCCCGGCACAAACCTTGGGTCCCCCGCTCCTGCCTTCGGCGCTTGCGCGACGACTGTTTCCCCCGTCCGCCGGCAGGACTCGGCGATGCGGTCGAAGGAGCCCGCGGTGGCGAGCGGTTCAGACCGTAGACAGACCGCTCCCCGATGTTCAAGGCAGGACATCGGGGAGAAACGGCCCGTACTTGCGCACCGGGAACCGGCGTTTGCGCAGGTGAGAAGGGGCGGTAGCCGAGCTTCCGGGCGGGACACGCCAGTTGACGGCCTGAGACTCATGTCTCACTGACGCCAGACTTACACGAATCCGGACATTGCCCGCTTTAACGGATGCCCGAAGTGCCCCTAGTTCTGGCTTAGGTCGAGGTTCTGACCGGGCTTGATGAGGTCCGCGTCATCGCCGATGACCTGCTCGTTGGCCTTGTACAGCGCGGCCCAGCCACCCTTGAGGCCCTTCGCGTCCGCGATGCCGGAGAGGCTGTCGCCGGACTTGACGATGTACGTGGACTCCCCGGCGCCCTCGGGAGTGACACCGGTACCCGACCCGGCGTCAGGAGCGAGCGGGTCGAGGGTCAGGGCGTGACGTCCCGTTCCGTCCGTTTCGCCCGACACGTCCCCTGACGTCTCGTCGGCCGCGTTGCCGCGGTGCCTGCCGGGGCCGGGGGTGGCCGACCCGTCGGTGGCCCCGGGGGTCGCACCCGGGGTGGCCCCGTCGGTCGCGCCGGGCGTGCCCGGGGTGCCGGTGGCGCCCGGCGTGGTGGGCGCGCCCGTGCCGGGGGCCGTGGGGGTGCCGGGGGTCGCGGTGCCGGGGGTGGCTCCGGGGGTGATGGTGGCGCCCGGGGTGGCGGTGCCCGAGGGGGTGCCGGCGGTCGGCGGTGCCGGAGTGCGCGTCACGGGGGGCGCGGGGGTCTTCGTACCCGTACCGGCCTCCTCGGTGGCGCCTGAGCCCTCGTCGGGGCGCACGGGCGCGGGGGTGACCGGCTTCGGCTTGCCGAGGCCGTCGTCCACGTCGGCCTTGGGGCCGGTCTTGGTGAGCCCGGCGGGGGCCGCGCAGAGCGGCCAGGCCCCGGGGCCCTTCTCGGCGAGCACCCGCTCGGCGACGGCTATCTGCTGCGAGCGGCTGGCGAGGTCGGCGCGCGGGGCGTACTCCTGGCCGCCGGCCTCCTTCCACAGCTCCTGGGTGAACTGCAGCCCGCCGTAGAAGCCGTTGTTGAGGTCGGCACTCCAGGTGCCGCCGCTCTCGCACTCGGCGACCTTGTCCCACGTGGCGGCGTCGGCGGCGCTGGCGTTGGTGGCGGCGAGCAGCGGCAGCGCCAGTGCGGAGCCGGTGACGCCCGCCGTGACGACGAGCGCAGGGGCCTGACGGGGGCGCCGGTGACGGCCGTTCCCGGAACGCATGAGGTGGACCTTTCGCGTGGCGGCAAAGGAAGTGACGGCGAACCTAGCGGGGTTCGAACGGATGTCACAAGTCGATGATGCGCAGATCACGTTGAGGTCACGAAAGTGAGGAATGCTCAATTCCGTTGTTTGGCGCGGGGGGTGAACTCCACGGGCAGGGTGCGCAGGCCGCGCATGATGAGCCCGCCGCGCCACCGGAGTTCGTCCGGGGCGACGGCAAGTCGCAGGTCCGGCAGCCGGGTCAGCAGGGTGGCGAGCGCGGTCTGCCCTTCGAGGCGGGCGAGCGGGGCGCCGAGGCAGTAGTGGATGCCGTGTCCGTAGCCGAGGTGCTGGTTGTCGGTCCGGGAGAGGTCGAGGGTGTCGGGCCCGTCGAAGCGGGCCGGGTCGCGGTCGGCCGCGGCGAGCACCACGAGTACCGGATCACCTGCGGCGATGTCCTTCCCGCCGAGGGTCAGCGGCTCGGTGGCGAACCGCCAGGTGGCCAGCTCGACGGGGCCGTCGTAGCGCAGCAGCTCCTCGATCCCGGTCTCCAGCAGACCGGTCTCGCCGGCCGCGAGCGAGTCCTGGAGCCGGGCCCGCTCGGCGGGATTCCGAAACAGGGAATACAGCCCATTCCCCATCAGATTGACAGTGGTCTCGAAACCGGCGAAAAGCAGGATGAATGCCATCGCCGCGGCCTCGTTCTCAGTGAGGTGCTCGCCGTGGTCACTTGCCCGGATGAGTCCCGAGATGAGGTCGTCGCCCAGGTCGTCCCGCTTCCGGTGGATCAGTTCCACCAGGTAGCCCCTCATCTTCTTGACCGACCGGGCCACCCCGCCGCGGGGTCCGCCGCCGTGGCGGATCATCATCCCGGCCCAGTCGCGGAAGTCGTCCTGGTCCTCGCGCGGCACGCCGAGCATCTCGCAGATGGCGTAGATGGGGAGCGGGAAGGCGAACTCGTGGATGAGGTCCGCCTCCCCCTTCTCCGCGAAGCCGTCGATGAGGTGGTCGGTCAGCTCCTGCACCCGCGGCGTGAACTCCGCCACACGGCGCGGCGTGAACGCCTTCGAGACCAGCCTGCGCAGCCTGGTGTGGTCCGGCGGGTCGATGTTGAGGAGGTGCGTCATCAGCTCGGCCTTGCGCTCGCCGGGGATGCCGGTCTTCCCCTTGGCGTGCGCCGGCTCCGCGTGGTGCGCCGGGTTCTTGCTGAGCCGCTGGTCCGCGAGGGCCTGCCGGGCGTCGGCGTACCGGGTGACGAGCCAGGCCTCGACCCCGCTGGGCAGCGCGGTGCGGTGCACGGGCGAGTGCTCCCGCAGCCAGGCGTACGCCGGGTACGGATCGGTGGCGAACTGCCAGTCGAAGAGGGTGGGCGGGGAATCGGGCGCGGCCTGGTCGTGCATACGGCCGACCCTAGCCGTCACCTTGGCAGGTGGCCGCCGCGTGGTGCCGGGTGCCTCCGGCGGTGCCGGGGGTTGGGGTGCCGGGTGCCTCCGGCGGTGCCGGGGGTTGAGGTGCCGGGTGCCTCCGGCGGTGCCGGGGGTTGAGGTGCCGGGTGCCTCCGGCGGTGCCGGGGGTTGAGGTGCCGCCCGGTGGTGCCGGAAGCCCCTGGGAGCCGCCCGGTGGTGCCGGAAAGCCCCCGGGTGCCGGCCGGCGGTGCCCGAAAGCCCCCGGGTGCCGCCCAGCGGTGCCGAAAAGCGCCGTGCCGGCCCGGCCGGCCGGTGCTGCCGGGCTACGCACCGTAAGGCGACGACGTGCGCGGGGCCACCTGTTCGGGCGTCACCCACTCGACCACCAGATCGCCCGTCCACAGTTCGTCGCGGCTGCAGTACGTACCGGGGAAGCGCACGCTCCGCCCGCCGGGCGCGAGCTTCCACTCCTCCCGGCGGAGCTGGACGATCCGTCCGCTCCCGCAGATGTACGCGCGGGAGGCCTGCGCCACCACGCGGCGTGCTCGTCCTGCCGGGCCGCCTCCCGGTTCATGTCCCGCTCCATCTCCCACAGCCGCTCCCAGTGGACGCCGGGCGTCAGGGGCCCGACCACGGCCACCTCCCCGAGCCCCCGAGCGTCGAGCGAGTGCGTCGCGTACCCGAAGACGACCCCGAACATCTCGAAGACGGTGACCCGGCCGGAGCCGGCGACCCCGTCCCTGGCGCCCACCGCCGCCTCAGCAGCAGGGACCGTCGCTGCAACAGGCGGGCTGGTTGCAGTCGGCCGCGGTCCCCCAGAGCGCCTCGTCCACCGCGAACCCGGCGCCCTGAAGCCGCTCCACGACCGAGACCATCAGCCGCCGCGTCCGGACCTTGGAGTTCGGGGCGTGGTGGACGAACCGGCCGAACCGGTCGGCGCACCAGTCCGCGGGTGAGGATGTGGACTCGCCTGACGCTGCCGCCGGTCGCGGCGCGCTTGCGAACCATGCCCGTCCACGAGTCCTCGTACGGCCCTGGGAAGCGGGCCCCCGCCTTGAAGGCGGCGAATCCCTCCGCTTCCTGCGGAACGAGGTACTGGGGCAGAGTTTCGAGCCTCCAGGCTTCTCGCTGAAAAGTCCGGAATTTCGCCGCCCACTCCTCACCATCCAAGAGCACGGACAGCCTCCCTGAGCACCGCTTCGGGGATCTCCACGAGGCCCTCCCCCGCGGGCGGGACGAAAGCGTCCGAGCGATCCCCCTGGACGATGAACGAGCCGGACGCGGTCCGGTAGACATTCGGGCAGTCGCCCTGACCGCAAGGCCCGCCGTTGCCATTGCCGTTCCCGTTGCCGGTGAGCCGCGTCAGTTCTTCACGTGCCACGTGGAGCCCCCTGGCTGCTTGCCTTCTGGCCGTGTTGGGCCGGTCAGGACGACCGTACGGAGCTGTCGCCGTCGGCGCCCATGCGTGGACGCGACTATGCGCGTTGTCGCATAAAGAGGCCCGACCATCCGCAGGCAGGAGACCGTCACGCGCGCCGGACGGGGTGGGCGTAGGTGTGGGTGGGGGTTGTGGGGAGGGTGGCCCAGGTACGGGTGCCGCCGCCCGGTTCGCGGGATTCGCCGAAGCCCCATTGGCCACGGCACTCCCGGACCACCACCGACAGGAGGCGGAGCGCGCTGCGGCGGCGCGCCTCGCAGGCGGCGGCCAGGCGGGGGTGCTCGTGCGGGGCGTGGCCGTCGTAGACCGTGAGGCGGAGCGCGTCGTCGCGCCAGCGGAGCGAGAGGTAGAGGTCCCGGCCCGGGTTCAGGCGCCAGGCCGCGGCCACCATCTCGCCGGTGACCTGCTCGGCCGCCGGGACGAGTCCGTCCAGCCGGTGGGTCAGCAGGGCGAGGCGGACGGTGCCGCGGGCGATGCGGGCGCTGTGGGCTTCCCCGGGGAGGGTGAGGGAGCAGGCCAGCGCGTCGGGTGGGGGTGCGGTCGGGTTCTGCGGCGCGGGCGGAGCGACCGGGCAGCCGGTGAGACGTGCCGGGGCAGGGTGGAAGGGGGTGAGCATCGCGAACTCCCGCGAGTTGGGTACGTGGCGTGGTGGTCAGCGGCGGCGTACGTGACTGAGGGCGTGTGGCGAGGTCGGCGCGCACGGATGGCTTCACGGTGGGTCGGGCTCATGTGTCCCTGGCAGGGCGGGTCGTGGCCTGTCGGCGGGCGCGGACGTGCGCCACCGATGCGCTTCAGCTCCCCTTGCGTGAGCGGTGCGTTACTGACTGTAGGGCATCTATGGCTCTTGTGTCGCCGCGTTCTTGGCACATGAGCCATTTATGGACCCACCGGGGGGTCAGGTAGCAGACTGCCCGGAGCGAGAGAAGGGGCGCGATGTCAGCGAGGACCATCCCGACCTACCGTCGGCAGCGCCTGGGGGCCGAAGTGCGGCGGATCAGGACGGCGGCCGGCATGTCAGCCGAAGAGGCGGCGGCCCTGATGGGCATGGACCGGTCGAAGATCCCCCACATCGAGTCCGGAACGCGGACGATCAACGAGGAGCGCCTGCGGACACTGGCCGCCAACTGCGGCTGCTTCGACGAGGACTACATCGCCGGCCTCGTCTCCATGGCCGCCCGGCTCCGGCGTCACTGGTGGGACGAGTACCGGGGCAAGCTGCCTGCAGGCATGCTCGACATCTCCGAGCTGGAGTGGCACGCCGGCCGCCTGCACACCACCCAGACCGTGCACCTGCCGGGCCTGCTCCAGACCGAGGACTACGCCCGCGCGATCTTCGACTCGTTCCTGCCGAAGCTGTCGCGGCTGGAGGTCGAGTTGCGGGTCGCGCACCGCCAGGAGCGGGGCCAGGTCCTGGCGGGCGACAACCCGACACCGTACGTGGGGTACATCCACGAGGCGGCTCTCCGGATGCAGTTCGGCGGCCGCGCCGTGGCCCGGGCGCAGCTGGAGTACCTGATCGAGCGCGGGCAGGAGCCTCACATCAGCCTGCGCGTGATCTCGTTCGAGCACGGCATCTTCCCCGGTGCCGGACACGCCCTGCTCTACGCCGAGGGACCGGTACCGCAACTGGACACCGCCCAGCTCGACACCGCGCACGGCCCGCACTTCGCCCACGCAGAGGCTCAGCTCGCCCAGTACCGGAGCCACCTGCGGTGGATGGACGAGACGGCGCTCTCCGAGCGGGAGTCGCGGGACTTCATCCACGGCATCGCCAAACAACTCTGAAGGGACGGGCCATGTCACCCGACATCGCATGGGAGGAGCCGTACTGCGGTGCAGGCAACAACTGCTACCGCATCGGCATCGACGCGCTCGGCAACAGCTACATAGCCGTCGCAGGGGCGGAGGACTCCCCCCTGACCGACAGCGTCGAAGCGCTCCGGCAGCTCATCCGGGACATCAAGGCCGGCAAGGCGGACCACCTGTTGGACCAGAGCTAGCCCGCCGCACGGCGTACGCGGCCGGTCTCGCAGATGGCGTAGCCGGCCCCGTACGCCCCCGGCGCTGCAGGGGCACCGACCTGCCGCGGAGCCGAGGCGGCACGCGACCCGGCCACGCGTCGCGGGCGCGGGCCGGCACCCCATATAGCACGGTTCGTCGCGGCTGTCCGCAGATCGGACAGACCTTGACCTGAGGAAGTCTCACATTCCTACTTTCGGTTCTGTGGATGTGAGGATCTTGAAAAACAGCTTCGCGGTGGTGGAGAGACGGGCCGAGCACGCGGTCAAGTTCTTCTACTCGCACCTGTTCTGGCACAACCCCGGCATCCGGGAGATGTTCCCGCCCGCCTTCGCCGACATGGAAAGGCAGCGGGACCGCCTCTTCGCCGCGCTGACGCACGTCGTCTCCCACCTGGAGGACCCCGACCTCCTCCCCTACCTCCGTGACCTCGGCCGGGACCACCGCAAGTTCCTGGCCGGGCCCGAGCACTACACCGCCGTCGGCGCCAGCCTGCTGGCCGCGCTCGCCGAGGCGTCCGGCGAGGCCTGGACGCCGGAGGTCGAGAAGGCGTGGGGCGAGGCGTACCAGGTGATCGCCGACGCCATGACGGACGGCGCCGCCTCCAGCGAGGACCCGCCGTGGTGGGACGCCGAGATCGTGCGCCACCTCCAGTACGGGCGGGACATCGCCGTACTGACCCTGCGGCCGCACCAGCGGCTCCCCTACTCCCCCGGCCAGTACGTCAGCGTGAGCAGCGACCGGGTGCCGACCACCTGGCGCACGTACTCCCTCGGCAACGCGCCCCGCGCCGACCTCACCCTCGACCTGCACGTGAGCCGGATCGACGGCGGCCGGCTCAGCTCCCACCTGGTGAACGAGGCCCAGCCGGGGGAGCTGCTGCGGCTGGGCGCCGCGGGAGGGGGCATGACGCTGCGCCGGGACGCGGGCCGCCCGGTCAGCTTCATCGCGGCCGGCACCGGCTGGGCCCCGGTCCGGGCGATGCTGGAGGACCTGGTCCGCCACCCGCCGGAACACGGCGTACGGCTCTTCGTCGTCGCGCGCGACCAGGCGCACCTGTACGACCGCCCGCTGATCGAGGACCTCCGGCGGCACTGCCCCTGGCTGGCCGTCACGTACATCACCCCGGCCCCCGGCCAGCACCGCAACCAGGCCACCGACCGGCTCGCGACCGCGCTCAGCAACCGCGGCCTCTGGCCCCACCAGGACGTCTACGTCAGCGGCCCGCCCGCCTTCATCGACGAGACCGCCCACCTCGTGGAGGAGCTCGGCGCGGACCCCTCGCGGATCTTCTACGACGCGGTGCCCGCCTCCGGCGGACCGCGCAGCCGGCCGCTCGGCTTCGGCGAGTGGTTCCTGAACACCCCCGACACCCACTGGTACAACCCGGCCGGCCGCGCCCCGCGCGGTACCGGGCAGGGACGCTGACGCACACCTGACGCTGAGGGCTACCCGCCGACGCCCTCGGCGACACGGATCGCGTCCCGGTAGGCCCGGGCCGCCGCACGCAGCGCGGCCTCCGGATCGACCCCCTCGGCCTCGGCGCGCGCCGCCAGGGCCAGCAGCTCGTACCCGACGCCCTCACCCTTGGGCAACTCCACGTCGACGCCGCCGCCGCGCACCCGCCCCGCGAGCTTCGCCGCCAGCGCGAGGCCCGGCTGGCCCAGCGGTATCCCGTCCGTGACCGACTCCCGCTGCTTCTCGACCGCCTTGGTCCGCATCCAGTGCGCCTTGACCTCCTCGGGCGTCTCGGCTGTCGCGTCCCCGAAGACGTGCGGGTGGCGGTGGATCAGCTTCTCGACGATGCCGCCGGCCACGTCGTCCACGGACCAGGGCTCCTCCGGGTCCTCCTCGGCGATCCGCGCGTGGAAGACCACCTGGAGCAGGACGTCGCCCAGCTCCTCCCGCAGCTCGTCCCGGTCGCCGTCCTCGATGGCCTCGACCAGCTCGTACGCCTCCTCGATGCCGTACTTGGCCAGGCTCGCGTGCGTCTGCCGGGAGGACCAGGGGCACTCGCGCCGGATCCGGTCCATCACCTGCACCAGGTCGAGGAGGCGGGCACCGGGCAGGTCGTAGGAGGCCGGCAGCAGCTCCAGGTCGGGCATGGCGAACCGGCCCGAGCCGGCCATCCGGGCCAGCCCGTCCGTGAGCCGCTGGTCGCCCTCGCCCGTGGGGACGACCACAACCGTACGGCCGCCCGCGCAGGCGTCGACCAGCTCCTGGGCGTCCGGCCGGGCACCCTCGACCGCGATCCCGGCCTCCCGCAGGTACGGGAGCTGCGGGTGGCCCGGGTCGGCGCACAGCACCCGGTCGGCGGTGCGCAGGGTCTCCCAGGCCGACCACGACAGAAGGCCCGGGGCGACCCGGTGGCTGGTGGTGAGCAGGACGATGCGGCCGGTGGCGTCGGTACGGGTGTCAGTCACCCTTCGAAACTACCTCCGCGCGCGGGGGGTACTCGCCCGGGGGCACTCCGACGGTGCTCCCGGGGCGTCCGCCGCCCGGTGGTCAGGCTCCCTGGGGTGCCGTCTGGGGTGTGGTCTTCTGGAGGATCCAGGGGGTCTTGCCGCCGGTCAGCTGGATCTTGGCGGCGTCCCAGCTGCCGTAGCGGGGGTTCACCTCGACACCGAGCGCCTTCGCGGCGGCCGCGATCGGCTCGATGATCCTGTCCTGGCCGTACTTGTCCGTCAGCTTGCTGACGATCAGCCGGTCGCGGATCGCGTCGTCGATCTGGCCAGGCGCGATCGAGGCCTGCTGGAGGACCATCTCCTGGAACTGCTTCTCGCCGCCCGTGCGCTGCACGTCGGCCTTGCGGGCGTCCTCGATCTCCTTGGTGGAGACCGTCAGGCCCGCGTCCGCGGCGGCCTTGCGGAGCACCAGGCTCTGGATCATCGAGTTCAGCTTGGCCCGCTCCAGACCCGCCGAGGCCCCGATCAGCTGGGCGGCCTGCGGCGACCGGTCCTGCGCGGCCCGGACGTCCTTGACCTGCGCCTGGAGGGCGGAGGTGGCGATCCGCTCGCCGCCGACGACGGCTGCCGTACCCGGCCGGGCCTCGCCCGCGCACGCGGTCAGCAGGGGGGCCGCGACGAGCAGGGCGGCGGATACGGAGAGCGCGGTGCGGCGGTGCAAGAGAGCCTCCCAGAAGGCAGGGGCGGCGCGGAGCGCCTCGTTGGGGGGGTGGTGGTCGGGTGACGGGTGGGCGCTTCGGTTCACAAGGCCTTGCGGTGATCGATGGTAGGCAGTCGGGGTGATCCGAGCTACCGATTCGACCAACGATTCCCTTGCGGTTCCGTCGCGTTCACCGGCCCGGCGCACGGGGTTGGCAGCGTCACGCCCACCATGCACGAGACCGACCGAAGCAACCGCCCGGGCCGGGACCGCCGCCGGGACAGCCGGGTGGACCGCCTCCGGGGCCGCGACCGCCGCGGCAACCGCCGTACGAGCCTTCGCGCGGCCGCCCTCGCGGGACTGATCGCCGCCCTGTCCGTGACCGCCGGGGACGCCGTGGCGCGGATCTTCCCCTTCGGCCCGCACCACCGCGCCGTCAACGACCTGAACAACCAGTTCATCCCCTTCCACACCCGCCTGTGGGACCTGCTGCACGGCCGCGCCGAGGGCGGGCTGCTGCTCAACTGGCAGTCGGGCTGGGGCACCAGCTTCCTGCCCGACCTGGGCACGTACCTGACCAGCCCCTTCGCCCCGCTGGTCGCGCTCTTCCCGCGGGACCGGATCGACCTCGCCGTCTACCTGGCCGGCGTCCTGAAGACCGGGGTGGCGGCGGCCGCGATGACCTGGCTGCTGCTGACCATGCGCCGCGGCGGGCCCCGGTGGTGGGCCGCCGGGGTGCTCGGCGCCTCGTACGCGCTGTGCGGGTGGTCCGTCACCGAGGCCGCGTACAACCCGATGTGGCTGGACGGCCTGATCGCCTTCCCCCTGCTGTGCCTGGTGGGCGAGTGGGCGCTGCGGGGACGCCGGCCGGTGCTCGGCCCGCTGGTGGTGGCCCTGGCGTGGACCGCGAACTTCTACACCGCCTACATGGCGACCCTGGGCGCCGCGCTGGTGCTGCTGGTGCGGCTGGTGCTCGTGAGCGGGGGCGTACGGGAGGGGGCCCGGGTCCTGGCACGGGCCGCCTGGACCACGCTGCTGGGGATCGCGCTGGCGGCGCCCGTGCTCGTACCGGTGTTCCTCGGGTCGCGGCACGCGTACCCGGGGTGGGTGTCGGAGTTCCGGGCGGCCGGGTGGGGCGACGTGCTGGCCCGGGCGCTGCCGGCGACGTACGACTTCTTCACGCCCGCCGTGTTCGTGGGGACCGGGACGCTGCTGGCCGCCGCCGCGCTGGGCTTCCACCGGGCGGTGCCGGTGCGCGAGCGGTGCGGGTGGGCGGGGCTGGCGGTGGCGGTGGCCCTCTCCTTCCAGTGGGAGCCGACGCACCTGGCCTGGCACGTCTTCCAGACCCCGAACGGCAGCCCGTACCGGCAGACCTTCGTGCTGGCGGGGGTGCTCGTGATCGCGGCCTGGCAGGCGCTGGCCCCCGGCTGGCCGGGCGTACGGGCCCTGCTCGGCGGGGCCGGGCTGCTCGGCGCACTGGCCCTGGGCGCCCTGGGCAGCGGGCTGGCCGGCGCCTGGAGCCACTCGCTGTTCGGGGCGGGGCTGCTCGCGGCGGGCGGGGCGCTGCTGCTGGCGCGGCGCGGGCGGGCGGTGCCGCTGGCCGCGCTGCTGCTGGCGGGGGCGCTGGCCGGACAGGCCGCCGCGACCACCGCGTACGCGGACCGGGCGCGGCTGGGGCGGCTGGACGACTACCCGGCCTGGGGCGCGCCGCACGACGACCGGTTCCGCGCGGTGTCGGACGCCTCGGGCTGGCCCGCGTACCGCACCGACCCGGGCCGGATGCAGCTGTCCGGCAACGACCCGCTGCTGCTGGGGGGCGAGGGCGGGGCGTACTACAGCAGCCACACCCCGGCCGTGCTGACCCGCACGATGGCGGCGCTGGGGGCCGGGTGGACCTCGCGGGGCAGGAGCCTGCAGAGCCTGGACAACCCGGTGACGGACGCGGTGTTCGCGGTCGGCGCGCGGGCGCGGGGCGCGGTGGACGGGCCGGTACGCGTGACCCGGGCGGCCGTGCCGCCGCTGGTGACGGTCCGCCCCGCCGGCACCCCCCGCTTCGGCCCGTCCCCCTTCCGCAACCAGGAACTCCTGCTGGGCGCGCGGGTGTACGAGGCCCCGGCCCCGGACGGCTCGTGCCGCCCCGGCACGGAGGTGTACCTGTGGGCCCCGGACTACAACGGCACGGTCCGGCTGGCGGCCGGGCAGCCGGTGCGGATGATCGGCGGGCGGCCCCGCTACCAGGCGGCCGTGCAGCCGCTGGGCGCCTCCCCGGGTCCCGGTTCGCGGGTGCTCTTCGACCGGCCGGCGCCGCGCGAGTGGAGCGTGGGCTGCCTGGACCGGTCCCGCCTCGCGGCCGCGGTGGCCCGGCTGCGGGCCACAGGCGCGGTGCGGGTGGAGGTCCGGGACGACGGGGTACGGGCCCACCTGCCGCCGGGCAGCACCGGCACGGCCGTGCTGGCCGCTCCGCGCATCGCGGGCTGGCGCTGCGGGGACGCCCCGGCGGGCTCGTACCTGGGCCTGGTGGCCACGCCGGTGCGGGGCACGGTGGTGGACTGCACGTTCCGCCCGCCGGGCCTGCTCGCGGGCGCGGCGGTGGGGGGCGCGGGGGCGCTGCTGCTGGTGCTGGCGGCTGCAAGGCGCCGGTTTCCCCCGGCCCCGGCACGCCCCTCTTCCGGGTGATGACACCGGGGAGACTTTCAAAGTAACTTCAAAGTTATGGGCATCGAGAGCGCGGCCGTCAACTTCTCCGAGCTGGTGAACAAGAACAAGCAAACGCTGGCCAGGCTCCAGGAATCGCCGAGGCTGCTCCTGCACCGCAGAGACGGCGAAGACCTGGTCCTCACCACCGCGGCGCGAGCCGAGCAGGACCAGACCGTGGTTTCGGCAGCCACCAGGATGCTGGCCGCGATGGCGCGCCGCGAGCCCGGCAGCATGGAACTGCTCCTCGACATACTGCCGGACGCCTTCCCGTGGATCCGCTTCCTGCCCGAGCGCGATCTCCACGCCTTCGCTGTCGAACTGGTCGACACCATGCGAGCCGCCGACTCGCTCGGCAACAGCGCGTCCGTCGCGCAGATGCTGATCGCCTGGCAGCACACCGCCGAGGTCTACTCCGACCCCGACCTGCTGGCCGCGCTGACGCTGGACCACGGCCACGACTACGGCCCCGTACCGGACCCGCGAGACCTCGCATGACCGCGGGTCGCGGCGACCGCGCCGCCCCACCGGCGCCCCACGGGCACTGGGAGGTCCGCTTCGCAGATGCGGCCGCGGCCAAGGGTTGGGAAAGCCTCGCCCAGCAGGCCCGTGAGAACACCTACCGCGCCTGGGTCACCATGCGCACCACGCCCGGACCGGTCACGGAGACACCCCGGCACCACCGCCTCAGGAGCTGCTGAATCACCTTCGCAAGCACAGGGCATCCGCGAGCCACCGACCCGCGCTGAACTTCAGCCGTGGACCTGGCCCAGCCAGTGGAGGGTGCGGCGGAGTTCGCCCGGGAAGGGGTGGTTCGGGCCGTGCTGGCGCTCGGCGTCGAAGAGGAGGCGGGCCAGGGTGTCGTGGGCCGCCGCCCGGTCGCCGAGGGCGAGCAGCAGGTGGCCGATCCGGCGGCGGATCTCCAGCGGCAGCTCGCGGTCGGAGTTGGCGTACTGGTTCTCGAAGTACGGCAGCAGCGACCGGTACTCGGCCAGGGCCGCGGCCGGCTCGCCCAGCTGTTCCAGGCACTGCGCGGCCTCGTACCGGAAGCGCAGCGACTGCGGCTGGCCGATGCCGGACTCGGCCGCGTACTCGTCGGCGAGCCGCCGGAGTTCGGGCAGGGCGCGGCGGTACTGGCCGTCGTGCATCAGGGTGGCCGCGAACTGCTTGCGCAGGGAGCGGACGACGGGTGAGCTCTCCCCGTGCTGCGCGGCGGCGGCCGGGAGGATGCCGCCCAGGATGTCCACGGCCTGGGTCAGCCGGCCCTGGTCCAGCAGCCGCTTGACCTCCTCCACCGCGCCGGCCACGTCGGCGCGGGCCTGCTGGGGCGGCACCACGGGCGCGGCCGGGGCGGCTCCGGCCCGGTCGGGCCAGGGCGCGTGCGGGCGCAGGAAGGGGCGGGTGGGGTCGAGCGGGCCGCCGGGCGTGCCGTGCGAGGGCAGCAGCGGTGCGAGGGCCTCGTACACCTCCTGGGCGGAGGCCGGCCGGTGCTGCGGGTCCTTGGCCAGCAGCCGCAGCACGAGGGCCTCCAGCTGGGGCGGCACCTCGGGGCGGAGCTGGCGGACCGGGAGCGGGGGCTCGTACAGGTGGCGGTGCAGGACGCCGAGGGCGGTGGTGCCGGAGAAGGGCACGCCGCCGCTGAGGAGTTCGTGCAGCAGCACGCCGAGGGCGTAGAGGTCGGTGTACGGGCCGACGGCGCCGCCCATGGCCTGCTCGGGCGCCATGTAGGCGGGGCTGCCGATGGGGGTGCCGGTGTTGGTGAGGCGGGTGGTGTCGGCGTCCATGACGGAGGCCACGCCGAGGTCGAGGACGAGGACGGTGCCGTCGGGGCGGACCATCACGTTCCGCGGCTTGAGGTCGCGGTGGACGATGGGCACGGCGTGGACGGCGGAGAGCACCGAGCACAGCTGCGCGGCGACGGAGACGGCCCACGGCCAGGGGTAGGGGTCGTGTTCGGCGAGGTGGTCGGCGAGGTCGGCGCCCTCGACGTACTGCATGACGAGGTAGAGGTCCTGGTCGTCGCTGCCGGCGTCGTGGACGGTGACCAGCCCGGGGTGGTCGACCTGGGCGGTGACGCGGCACTCGCGCACGAAGCGGCGCCGCATCTCCTCGGCCTCGGCGGCACCGCCGCTGACCTTGTCGGGGCGGAGCAGCTTGACCGCGACGCGGCGGTCGAGCCGCTGGTCGTACGCCGTCCAGACCTGGCCCATGCCGCCCTGGCCGAGGACGGTGGCGAGCTGGTACCGGTCGGCGATGACGCGTCCGGTCACTTGTCGCGCTCCTGGTCACGGCGGAGCAGCTCGCTCAGCTCGTCCAGTTCGGCGCGGACCTGCCCGATGTCGTGGTTCTGGGGGCGCTGCGGCGGTACGGGCTGCTGGGGTACGGGCGTCTGGTGCGCCGGCGGCTGCGGGACCGGGGTCTGGTGGGCCGGGTTCTGGCCGACCGGCGGCTGCGGCACGGGCGTGTGGTGGGCCGGCGGGTAGCCGTACCCCTGCTGGGGCCCCTGGTACGGGCCGGGGAACGGCGCGGAGGCGGTGGGCGGGGCCCAGTTGCCGGCCGGCCTGGCGTAGTACGTGATGTCCGCGTACAGGAACCAGCCGAGGGCCGCGACGGCGGTGGACAGCATCACGACCATGCCGAGGTTGCCGTGCCAGGTGCTGAGGTCGTCGGTGGAGTCGGTGGCGATGCCCACCAGCGCCAGGATGTTCAGCGCGAGGCAGCCCGCGAAGACCGACCAGTTGCGGCGGCTGCCGTTGACGACGGCGATGCGCAGGGGCGCGGCCCACGCGAGGAACCCGCAGCTGAACAGCGAGAGGCTGCAGAAGAGCACGCGCAGGCCCACCAGGGCCCCGTCGGAGGGCCGGTTGACGGGCTGCGGCTGGTGCTGCTGTGGGAAGCCGGGGCCGTGCATGCTGCTCCTGACAGGGCGGGGCGGGCGTGTGGAGATGCGTCGGGTCGCGTGAAGAGCGTATACACCGATGCCGACAGTCGGTCCGGGTTGTGCCGAACCGTTGCCGGGTTGATCACCCCGGCGTGACCAGATGGCCTGGCGTAAGCCTTGTCCTTCAGGGTGGGGTGAGCCGAAACGGTCCGCAATGCGAAGGTGGAGCGGGCGGCGCTGCTGCTCGATGCACTGCCGCACCACCGTGAGCGGGGCGCCGCCGCAGGACGCGGCGAATAGGATCACGGCCGTGCAGCTCCGGTACAACTTCCGCCTGTACCCCGAGCCTGGCCAGCGCCACGCGCTGGCCAGGGCGTTCGGGTGCGCCCGCGTGGTCTTCAACGACGGCCTGCGGGTCCGTAAGGAAGCCCACGCGGCGGGACTGCCGTACATCAAGGACACCGACCTCCAGAAGCAGGTCATCACCGCCGCGAAACGCACCGACGAACGGGTGTGGCTGGGCGAGGTGTCCTCCGTCGTGCTGGTGCAGTCGCTCCGTGATCTGCACACCGCCTACCGGAACTTCTTCGCCTCCGTCACCGGCAAGCGCAAGGGACCCGGGGTCGCGCCGCCCCGCTTCAAGTCCAAGCGCGACAGAAGGCAGTCGATCCGCCTCACCGCCAACGGGTTCTCCCTGCGCGACAACGGCTGCCTGTATGTGGCGAAGGTCGGCGACCTGCGGGTCCGCTGGTCCCGCCGGCTCCCGGCCGTGCCGACCTCGGTCACGGTCACCATGGATGCGGACGGCCGGTACTGGGCGTCCTTCGTCGTCGACACCGCCCCCGAGTTCCTCCCCGAGACGACCGCTGAGACCGGCATCGACCTGGGCCTCTCGGCATTCGCGGTCCTCTCCGACGGACAGAAGATCGCATCCCCGCGCTTCCTACGCCGCGCCGAGAGCAAGCTCAAGCGGTTGCAGAAGGACCTCAGCCGCAAGACCAAGGGGTCGAAGAACCGGGCCAAGGCCCGCATCAAGGTCGCACGGCAGCACGCCCGCGTCGCGGACCGGCGCCGGGACTGGCACCACAGGGAATCCACGAAGATCATCCGCGACAACCAAGCGGTGTACGTGGAAGACCTAGCGGTGTCCGGCCTCGCCCGCACCCGCCTGGCCAAGTCCGTACACGACGCCGGATGGTCGGCGTTCGTCGGCATGCTGGAGTACAAGGCAGCCAAGCATGGCCGGTACTTCGGCAGGATCGGCCGCTTCGAGCCGACATCCCAGGTCTGCTCGGCCTGCGGGATCAAGGACGGACCCAAGCCCCTGTGCGTCCGCGAATGGACATGCCGGGAATGCGGAACCGTCCACGACCGCGACATCAACGCCGCACGCAACGTCCTGGCCGCCGGACGGGCGGACAGGCTAAACGCCTGTGGAGCGCCGGTAAGACGGGCCCCTGCGCCCGCACAGCGCCGTGAAACAGGAAGCCCCCGGAAGGGCCCGACGGCCCAGGCTGGAATCGCTGTCCTTTAGGGCGGTGAGCACGTCAACGAACCGTCTGTCAGGCCGTCGTACAGGCCCTGGACGAGCTGTTCGCCGAGGCGTCCGGCGAGCCGCAGCGCGTCCTCGAACTCGGCGAGGGCGCGGAAGCGTTCGCCGTAGCGGCGCTGGTCGGCAAGGGGCAGCCGGGGCAGCTGGAGGCGGCGGGCGTCGAGGCGGGTGGCGGTGGAGGCGTAGCTGCTGGCCTGGCGGGTGTTGGCGGTGCCGCGGAGGAAGCCGGCGAGGAACCAGGGGTCGAGCGCGGCCGGATCGGGCCGCAGCAGCTGGAGGTTGCGGCCGAGGGCGGCGCCGGCGGTGGCGGCGTCGATGACGCGGGCGACGGAGCCGCCGCCGAGGAGGGGCACGACGACGTCCCCGGGCTCGGTGAGCACCGGTTCGTCGGCCGCGGCGCCGGGGTCGGGTGCGGCCGTGCCGGAGGGAGCGGTGCCCGCGTACACGTCGGCTTCGGTGAGGACGGGGGTGCCGGGCGGGGCGCCGGCGGTGCCGGTGCGCAGGGTGAGGGCGCCGGCCCGGGCGAGTTCGCCGAGCGTGGTGGCGGCGGGTCCCGCTGAGCCGGCCGGGCGGGGGCGGGCCTCGGGGGCGGCGGGCTCTGCGGCTGTGGGGGTGAGGCGGGCGGCGCGCTGCAGGGTGGCGTCCAGCCGCTCGCGTACGGCGGCGAGTTCGGCGGGGCCGCCGCCGGCGGCGGGCGGGGGCAGGTGGCGGGCGGGGGCGAGGTCGACGTCGTCGTCGAGGAGTTCGATGACGGGGGCCGAGCGGCTGACGCCCGGCTGCTCCTCGACGCCGCCGGTCTGCTCGTACGCGGTCCAGGCGGCCAGTACGGCGTCGTGCACGGCGGGCCAGGCGGCCTTGTCGCGGCCGCCGGCGGGTTCGCCCGCGGGTCCGGTGGCGAGGCCGGCGGCGTCGACGAGCAGCAGTTCGGGGGCCGGCTGGAGGCCGGGGGCGGGCTTGCGGAGCACCCAGAGGTGCAGCGGGACGCCGTACGGGGGCGCGGCGCCGGCCGGCAGGGCGATGACGGCGCGCAGGGCGCCGCGGCGCAGCAGGTCGGCGCGGACGCGGCGGCCGGAGCGGCGGGAGGCGGCGGCGGGGGGCATCAGCAGGACGGCGGTGCCGCCCTCGCGGAGGCGGGCGAGGCAGTGCTGGACCCAGGCCAGCTCGGACTCCGTGCGGGCGGGGAAGCCGTACTCCCAGCGGGGGTCGTAGGCGAGTTCGTCGTGGCCCCAGTTGCGCTCGTTGAACGGCGGGTGGCAGAGCACGGCGTCGGCGGTGAGCTGTGGGTAGGCGTCGGCGCGCAGGCTGTCGGCGGCCGCGGCGCGGATGTCGGCGTCGCCGTGCAGGGCGAGCCGCAGGGCGGTGAGCGCGGCGAGTTCGGGGGCGGTGTCCTGGGCGTACAGGGCATACCTGGCCCCGGGGTGGCGTACGGCGCGGAGCAGGCCGCCGGTGCCGCAGGCGGGGTCGAGGACGGTGAGGGGCGCGGCGGCGGTGCCGTTGCCCGTGGCCGTGGCGCCGGCGAGGGCGGCCATCAGCTCGGCGGGGCCGGGCGGGGTGAGCGTGTACTGGCGGGGGTTGGCGTCGAGGTGACGGCCCAGCAGGAACTCGAAGGCCTGGCGGGCGCCGAGTTCGGCGGCGAGTTCGGCGGCGGCGCGCAGCAGCGGCACGTCCTCGGGGCCGGGTTCCCGGCCGGCGAGGGGGTGGCCGGGGCCGAGGCGGGCGGCGAGCACCTGGGCCAGGGCGGGGCGCAGCAGGTCGGCCATCCGCTCGTCGGAGACGGCGGACAGCTCCAGCCAGTCGGTGGGCCGGTCGCGTACGACGAGCAGGGCGCAGCCCGCGTGGACGAGCGCGGCGACGGCTCCGGCGGGATGGCCGGACACCTGCTGCCAGACGCGTTCGCGGAGCGGGACCTCGGCGAGCTTGCCCTGGGCCCGCAGCCAGCCCTCGACGTCGGCGAGGGCGAAGGAGGGGCTGGTCTCCGTGCCGCCGACGGGCCGCGGGAAGTCGGCGTGGCGGCGGCGCCAGTTGCTGACGGCGGCGCGGCCGACGCCCGCGAGCCGGGCGATCTCGGCTGCGGTGACCTCTGCGGCGTTCTCCGGCACCTCTTGCTCCCCTGGTCGGCCCGTCTCTGCGGGCGTGTCGGCGGGTGTGTCGGCCGAGCATACCCGTACACGCGACACGGATCCCTTCACGGCGTGAATCATGGAATCCTTGTGAATCGCGTTGACTCGGTTCACAACGATCTGCTGTGATGCCGTTCGTCGCAAGGGAATCCGAACGCAGGAAGGCACACATCGTCATGAGCCAGAACATGCAGCAGGACCAGCGCCCCCGTCACGGCCGGTCGGCCCGCAAGGTGCTCGCCGGACTCGGCGCCGCGGCGGCGCTGATCGCCCTCACGGCGTGCACGGACACGGGTACGGACGGATCCTCGGGCGGCAGGAAGACCGGCCACTCGTCCGGCGCCGACAAGGGCGCGAGCAAGGACGCCAAGAAGGACGCGAAGAAGAAGACCGGCGGCGCCAGGAAGGCCGCGCTCGGCGGCGACGGCGACTTCCAGGTCGGCTCCGACCTCAAGCCGGGCCTGTACCGGACCACGGGCAACACCGACGGCATGTGCTACTGGGAGCGCGCCAAGGACTCCAGCGGCGAGGCCGACTCGATCATCGCCAACGACAACGTCACGGGCACGAGCTACGTGGAGGTGAAGGCGAGCGACAAGATCTTCAAGTCCACCGGCTGCAAGGACTGGGAGGCGGTGGACCCGAAGGCCGCCGGCACCCCCGCCACCGCGATGAAGGGCGACGGGGGCATGTACAAGGTGGGCACGGACATCGCGCCCGGCACGTACCGGTCCACCGGCAACAGCGACGACCAGTGCTACTGGGAGCGCGCGAAGGACGCCGAGCACGGCATCGACTCGATCGCGGCGAACGACAACGCCTCGGGCAGCGCCGTGGTGACGATCACCGCGAAGGACGCGTACTTCAAGACCGCGGGCTGCAAGGACTGGAAGAAGTCCTAGGCCCCGGCGGACGACCGGCGGCCGCGTCCGGCGGCCGTTCTAGCGGTACTTGCCCGGCGGGCGGGTGGGGGTGCCGCCGGACGGGAGGGTCTGGGCCCGGCAGTCCTCCAGGACCCGCCGCATCGCGTCGCGCTCGGCCGCCGTGACCCACAGCTCGTACTTCTTCTTCACCGCCACCTGCGTGGCCACGTACGGGCAGCGGAAGGCACGGTTGGCCGGCAGCCAGCTCGCCGCGTCGCCGTCGCCCTTGCGGCGGTTGGCCGAGGCGCTGACGGCCAGCAGGTTCAGCGGGTCGTTGGCGAAGGCTATGCGCTTGGCGCGGTCCCACTTGCCCGCACCCTTCTGCCAGGCGTCGGACAGGGCCACCACGTGGTCGATGTCCACGTTCGAGTCGCCCCGCTCGAACTTCAGGCGCTTGCCCCCGTACGGGTCCTTCTTCAGCACGCCGGAGGTCACCCGGCAGCCGTCGCCCTTGAAGCGGGTGTTCACCAGGTCGCGCCGGAGCACGTCGTCCCGGGTGGTGCACTCGTTGGCGTTGGTGTCCAGCCAGCCCTTGCCGAACTCGTCCCGCGAGTACCCCTTCTTCGGCGCCCGGCCCTTGACCGTGAGGGTGTCCACGGCCCGCAGGGCGGTGGCCGCCGCGTCGCCCCCGCCGCCGCTTCCCCCGGCTCCGCCGTCCGGTTCGGAGGGCTTCGCCCCGGAACAGCCGGAGACGGCCAGGGCGCAGGCCAGCAACAAGGCGGCGGAAGCAGGGGTTCTATGCATGACGCCAGATCCTAGACGGCGCGCAGTACATGACAATCACCCCCTCAACAGGCAAACCACTCCGAACGGGCGTACCGTCTCATTCGGGAAACCGGAAGGAGCCCTCACATGGGGATCATGGACAAGGCCAGGGAGATGCTGCACGGCGGCAGGGGCAAGCAGGCCTCCGACGCGGTGGAGCAGAAGGTCAACGAGAAGACGGGCGGAAAGTACACCGGGCAGGTCGACCAGGCCCAGCAGCAGGTGGAGGAGAAGCTCGGCATCGACGACGACCCGACCAGGTAGGCCTTGCGTCCGCCCTGACACGGACCGCAGACGTACGGAACCGCCCGCACGGAGCGCGGGCGGTTCCGGCGCGTCAAGATCCCAGGATCTGCGTCAGGAACTCCCCGGTCCACGCCAGCAGTTCCCGCCCGACCAGCGGCTTGCCGCCGATCTTGCCGGTCTTCGGCCGCGGCACGAGGACCTGCGAGGTGGCCGGCTTGAGCACCGAGCCCGGGTAGAGCCGCTTGAGCCGCAGCTCCTGGGACTCCCTCAACTCCACCGGCCCGAAGCGGACGTTGTTGCCCTGGAGGGTGATGTCGGCGACCCCGCAGGCCCGCGCCAGCATCCGCAGGCCGGCCACCAGCAGCAGGTTCTCCACCGGCTCCGGCAGCTTGCCGTACCGGTCGGTCAGCTCCTCGCGGACCGCCTTGACGTCCTCCTCGGAGTTGGCCGACGCGATGGCGCGGTACGCCTGGAGGCGCAGCCGCTCGCCGGGCGCGTAGTCGTGCGGCACGTGTGCGTCGACCGGCAGCTCGATCTTCACCTCCAGCGGCGGCTCCTCCTCGACGCCGCCCTCCAGCGACGCCCGGTAGTCCGCCACGGCCTCGCCCACCATCCGTACGTACAGGTCGAAGCCGACGCCCGCGATGTGGCCGGACTGCTCGCCGCCGAGCAGGTTGCCCGCGCCGCGGATCTCCAGGTCCTTCATCGCCACGTACATGCCCGCGCCCATCTCGGTGTGCTGGGCGATGGTCGCCAGCCGCTCGTGCGCGGTCTCGGTCAGCGGCTTCTCCGGCGGGTACAGGAAGTACGCGTACCCGCGCTCGCGGCCGCGGCCGACGCGGCCGCGCAGCTGGTGCAGCTGGCTGAGGCCGAAGTTGTCGCCGCGCTCGACGATCAGGGTGTTGGCGTTGGAGATGTCGATGCCGGACTCGACGATCGTGGTGGAGACCAGCACGTCGAACTTCTTCTCCCAGAAGTCGACGACGACCTGCTCCAGCTGGCTCTCGCCCATCTGCCCGTGCGCCGTGGCGATCCGCGCCTCGGGCACGATCTCGCGCAGCCGGGCGGCCGCCCGGTCGATCGACTCGACCCGGTTGTGGATGTAGAAGACCTGTCCCTCCCGCAGGAGTTCGCGGCGGATGGCCGCGCCGATCTGCTTCTCCTCGTACGGGCCGACGAAGGTCAGCACCGGGTGGCGCTCCTCCGGCGGGGTGGTGATGGTCGACATCTCGCGGATGCCGGTGACCGCCATCTCCAGGGTGCGCGGGATCGGGGTCGCGGACATCGTCAGCACGTCGACGTTGGCCCGCAGCTTCTTCAGCTGCTCCTTGTGCTCGACGCCGAACCGCTGCTCCTCGTCGACGATGACCAGGCCCAGGTCCTTGAACTTCGTCTCGGAGGAGAAGAGGCGGTGGGTGCCGATGACCACGTCCACCGATCCCTCCTTCAGCCCCTCCAGCGTGGCCTTGGCCTCGGTGTCGGTCTGGAAGCGGGACAGCGCCTTCACGTTCACCGGGAACTGGCTGTAGCGCTCGGAGAAGGTGCCGAAGTGCTGCTGGACGAGGAGGGTGGTGGGCACCAGGACGGCGACCTGCTTGCCGTCCTGCACCGCCTTGAAGGCCGCCCGGACCGCGATCTCGGTCTTGCCGTAGCCGACGTCGCCGCAGATCAGCCGGTCCATCGGGACCGACTTCTCCATGTCCTCCTTGACCTCGGCGATCGTGGAGAGCTGGTCGGGCGTCTCGGCGTACGGGAAGGCGTCCTCCAGCTCCCGCTGCCAGGGGGTGTCCGGACCGAAGGTGTGGCCGGGGGCCGCCATGCGGGCGCTGTAGAGCTTGATCAGGTCGGCCGCGATCTCCTTGACGGCCTTCTTCGCCCGCTGCTTGGTCTTGGTCCAGTCGGCGCCGCCGAGCCGGTGCAGGGTGGGCGCCTCGCCGCCGACGTACTTGGTGACCTGCTCCAGCTGGTCGGTCGGGATGTAGAGGCGGTCGCCGGGCTGGCCGCGCTTGGCCGGCGCGTACTCGACGAGCAGGTACTCGCGGGTGGCGCCCTGGACGGTGCGCTGCACCATCTCGATGTAGCGGCCGACGCCGTGCTGCTCGTGGACGATGTAGTCGCCCGCCTGGAGGGTCAGCGGGTCGATGGTCTTGCGGCGCCGGGCCGGCATCCGGCCCAGGTCCTTGGTCGCGGTGCGCTGGCCGGTCAGGTCGGTCTCGGTGAGGACGGCGACCTTCAGGCCGGGGTCGACGAAGCCGGTGTCGAGCGAGCCGCAGGACACGTGCACCACGGAGGGCTCGATCGCGCCGAGGTCGGCCTCCAGCCGGGCCGCGATGCCCTCGTTGCCGAGCACCTCGACGGTACGGCTGGCCGGGCCGTGGCCCTCGGTGATGAAGACGGTGCGCCAGCCGTCGGCGAGCCAGCCCTTGGTGTCGGCCAGCGCGCGGGCGGTGTCGCCGCGGTAGGCCTCGGGGGCGTGCATGCCGAGCTTGAGGGTTTCGTCGGAGAGGTCCTCGCCGGCCGCGAACGGGGACACCGACCACCAGAGCATGCCCAGCTCGCGGGCGCGGTCCCGGACGTCGGCGATGCCCCACAGGGAGGCCGCGCCCACGTCGATCGGGGCCTCGCCCCCGCCCGCGGTGGCGGCCCAGGAGGCCTGGAGGAACTCCTGGCTGGTGGCCACCAGGTCGGCGGCCCGGGTGCGCACCCGCTCGGGGTCGCACACCACGGCCATGGCGCCCTTCGGCAGCACGTCCAGCAGCAGCTCCATGTCGTCGACGAGCACCGGGGCGAGCGACTCCATACCCTCGACGGCGATCCCCTCGGCGATCTTGTTGAGCAGTTCGCCCAGCTCGGGGTGGGCCTCGGCCAGGGCAGCGGCCCGCTCGCGCACCTCGGGGGTGAGCAGCAGCTCGCGGCAGGGCGGGGCCCACAGGCCGTGCTCGGCGACCTCCAGGGAGCGCTGGTCGGCGACCTTGAAGTAGCGGATCTCCTCGACCTCGTCGCCCCAGAACTCGATGCGCAGCGGGTGCTCCTCGGTGGGCGGGAACACGTCGAGGATGCCGCCCCGCACGGCGAACTCGCCGCGCTTCTCGACCAGCTCCACCCGGGCGTACGCGGCCGCCGCCAGCGCCTCGGTGATCTCGCCGAGGTCGGCGGTGCCGCCGCTGCGCAGCGCCACGGGGACCAGGTCGCCCAGCCCCTTGACCTGCGGCTGGAGCACCGACCTGATGGGGGCCACGACCACGCTCACGGGGCCGGCCGCGGGGTCGTCCGTGCTGGGGTGGGCGAGCCGGCGCAACACGGCGAGCCGGCGGCCGACGGTGTCGCTGCGGGGGCTGAGCCGCTCGTGCGGCAGCGTCTCCCAGGAGGGGAAGTCCACCACGCCGTCCGGCGGGAGCAGGGAGCGCAGGGACGCGGCCAGGTCCTCGGCCTCGCGGCCGGTCGCGGTGACGGCGAGCACCGTGCGGCCGGTACGGCGGGCCAGCGCGGCGATCGCGAACGGCCGGGCGGCCGGGGGGCCGACGAGGTCGACGTGGGTCCGGTGGCCGTCGGTGGCCGCCTTGACGGCCTCGGCCAGCGCGGGGTCCTGGATGACGGCGTCGAGCAGACCGTGCAGGCTCATGAAGGGGGCTTTCCGTCCGGGTGTCCGAGTGAGGGCAACGCGAAGGACCCGACACGTCATACGGGCCGGGTGCGCCGGCGGGGCCGGTGCCCCCAGCCTACGACGGCACGGGGGACACCGCCTCTGGTCTCACGGGTCACACGGTCCTCGCGAACCGCCGTACGGTCACCCCGGCGAGGGATTCCGGTCACTCGGGAGAGCGAGGGAGCTGGCCACGATCAGGCCGTTCGGGCTAGCCTAAGTCCAGCGCTTAGTCCACCCCTGTCGTGAGAGGCCGCCATGGCAGCAGCCCGGCAGTACAACGTCCACGAGGCGAAGACCCATTTCTCGAAGATCCTGGAGGCCGTGGCCACGGGCGAGGAGGTGATCATCAGCAAGTCCGGTGAGCCGGTGGCGAAGGTGATCCCGCTTCCCCACAAGGTCCGGCGCACGGCGCGTGGCTCCCTCACGGAGCCGGTCGTCCTGCACGAGGACTTCGACGACCTCTCCGACGACGCGGGCTTCGCCGCGGCCTTCGGCCTCGACGACTCCGCGGACGCGCACGGATTCGGCGGTTCCGACGCATGAAGCTCCTCGCCGACACCCATGTCGTCCTGTGGTGGCTGCTCGACTCCCCACAGCTCTCGGACGAGATCAAAGAGCTGCTCGACACGGAGTCGCTCGCCTACATCAGTGCGGTCACCCCCTGGGAACTGGCCGTCAAGCAGGCCCTCGGGAAGCTGGAGGGACCTGAGGACCTGCCGGAACGCGCGCGGGACTGTCAGCTGAGGCCGCTGCCGATCACGGGTCAGCATGGAATCCGGGCGGCTCAGCTCCCGTTCCATCACCGCGACCCGTTCGACCGGATACTGATCGCCCAGGCCCAGACAGAAGGGCTGACGCTCGTCACGCGGGACAAGCACATCCCCCGCTACGACGTGGCGGTCCTCTCCGCCTGACGGCGTCCGGTACGGAGGCCGGCACGGAGGCCGGCACGGGCCGCGCGGGCGGGGCCCGCGAGGCGGCGACGTAGGGTGGGCGGCAGCCGCGCGGCGGGGACGCGTGGGTGCGGGTGCAACCGGATGCCCCGCGTACCCGTCCTCCGGGTCGGCCCCTGGCCCGCCGCCGACCCACAGGACCCGCCTTGACCACTCCCCCGCGTACCGACGCCGAGACGGCGACGCCCGCAGCCGCCCCGGCCGCGCCTGGCGTCCGGATACCGGGGCCCCGGTCCCCCGAGGACGGCCCGCCCGCCGCCCGTCGGCGGGACCGGGGCCCGTACCTGCTGGCCTGCGCGTTCTTCGTGGCGTACGCGCTCCAGTCCGTCCTGCGGTTCCGCCGGATGGAGACCCTCTCCTGGGACCTGGGGATCTTCGAGCAGGCGATCCGCGGGTACGCGCACCTCCAGGCGCCGATCGCCGACCTCAAGGGCCCCGGGAGCCACATCCTGGGCGACCACTTCAGTCCCGTCACCGCCCTGCTCGCCCCCTTCTACCGGGTCTTCCCGACCCCGGTGACCCTGCTGGTGGCGCAGGCCGCGCTGTTCGCGCTGGCCGTGCTGCCGGTCACCCGGGCCGCCGGCCGGCTGCTGGGCCGCGCCCGCGGGACGGCGGTCGGGGTCGCGTTCGGCCTCTCCTGGGGCGTCCAGCGGGCCGTCGACTTCGACTTCCACGAGATCTGCTTCGCCGTCCCCCTGATCGCCTTCGCGCTGGAGGCCCTGCTCGCACACCGCTGGCGGGCCGCGCTCTGGTGGGCGCTGCCCCTGGTGCTGGTCAAGGAGGACCTGGGCGTCACGCTGTCCGCCATCGCGCTGCTGGTCGCACTCCGGGCCCGGCGCACCGACCCCCGGGCCGCCTGGTGGGCGCTGGGCGCGGCCGTCTTCGGGCTGGCCGCGGCACTGCTGGTGTTCACCGTCGTGATCCCCGCCTTCAACACCGGCGGCGACTACGGCTACTGGGACAAGCTCGCCTCCCACGGCCCCCTCGACGGCCTCGACACCAAGATCCGCACCCTGCTGTGGATCCTGGTGCCCACCACCGGGCTGCTGGCCCTGCGCTCGCCGCTGCTGCTGGTCCTGCTGCCGACGCTGGGCTGGCGGTTCCTGTCCGGCGAGGAGCACTACTGGTCGACGGACTGGCACTACAACGCCGTGCTGATGCCGGTGCTGGCCCTGGCCCTGGTCGACGCGGCGGACGCCGCCCGCCGTTCCCCGCGGCCGTGGCTGCGCTCGTACGCGCTCCACGCGCCCGTCGCCGTCGCGGCGGCCGCCCTCGCACTCACCCCCCACCAGCCCCTCGCCGCCCTCACGGAGGCGCCGACGTACCGGAAGAGCGAGCGGGTGACGGAGGCCGAGGAGCTCCTGGCCCGGATCCCGGACGGCGCGAGCGTCGAGGCGGACGTGGGCCCGATCGCGCGGCTGGTCTCGCGCTGCCGGGTGTTCTGGATCGGCGACACCCGGGGCGTGGTGCCCGACTGGATCGCCCTGAACAACGACTCCGGCTGGGCGGGCAACCCGGTCGAGTACGCGGCGAAGCTGCACCCGGGCGAGACCTTCACGCTGTTCGGCCAGGCGTCGGGGTACGTCCTGCTGAAGCACAGCGGGGCCGGCGGCTAGCCGGTCGGCGCCGGGGCGGAGACGGGGCGGGCCGGAGGCGGGCGGGCCGGAGGCCGGAGACGGGGCGGGGCCCCGTGCCCGCCGTGGACCGGCGGGCACGGGGCCCGTGGCGCGTACGCGTACCGCCGCCCGCTACTCGCTCGCGATGGCGTTCAGCACGTTCATCCGGCCCGCCCGGAAGGCCGGCACCAGGGCCGCGACCAGGCCGACGAAGGCCGAGCCGACGAACACCGTGAGGATGGTCGGCCAGGGGATCTCCAGCACGTTCAGCCCCTCCAGTGCGAGCAGCTTCTGCGCGGCGGCCCCCCAGCCCATGCCCAGTCCGAGCCCCAGCAGGGCGCCGAAGAGGGCGATGACCACCGACTCCAGGCGGATCATGCGGCGCAGCTGGCGGCGCGAGAGGCCGATGGCGCGCATCAGGCCGATCTCCCGGGTCCGCTCGACCACCGACAGGGCCAGGGTGTTCACCACGCCCAGCACCGCGACGATGATCGCGAGGGCCAGCAGGCCGTAGACCATGTTGAGCAGCTGGCCGACCTGGTCCTTCAGGTCCTGCTTGTAGTCGGCCTGGTCGAGCACCTTGTACTGCGGGTACGCCGCCAAGGCCGTCTTGAGCTGCTCGTACGTGGTGTCGGCGGTGCCGTCCTCCGCCTTGGCGAGCAGCATGAACGGGCGGGGCATCCGGTCGGCGGGCAGGTAGCGCTCGGCGGTGGCCGTGGCCACGTACATGACGCCCTTGTCGAGGTTCCCGCTGTCGGAGGCGATGGCGGCGACCCGCAGGGAGGCGGTGCGGCCGCCGTCGAAGGCGACCTTCAGCCGGTCCCCGACCTTGACCCCGTGCTCGTCGGCGTAGAGCGATCCGACGGCGATGGCGTCCGTGCCGTAGGCGTCGGCGTGCTTGCCGGCGACCATCTCGCGGCGGACGTCCTCGGCGTAGGTCGGGTCGGTGGCGCTGAGGCTCTCCTTGACGGTCTTGCCGTCGGGCGAGGTGACCTTGGCGTCCACGCCGCGGTACGCGGTGACGTGGGCCAGGCCCTCGACCTTGCGCATGGCGGCCTCGGTCTGCGGCATCACCGGCTGGCCCATCTGGGAGGAGACGATGTAGTCGGCGCCGACGGAGCGGTCGAGTTCCTCCGTGGCGGAGGCCACCATCGAGGAGCCGACCACCGACAGGCAGGCCACCAGGGCCAGGCCGATCATCAGGGCGGCGCCGGTGGCGCCGGTGCGGCGCGGGTTGCGCAGGGCGTTGCGCTCGGCGAGGCGGCCGACGGAGCCGAAGGGCCGCAGGACCACGCCGGAGAGCACCTTCACCACGCCCCCGGCCAGCAGCGGGCCGATCACGATGAACCCGATCAGGGTCAGTACCACGCCCAGGCCCAGCCAGAGGGAGCCCTTGCCGGCCGCGTCGGCGGTGGCCGTCAGGTACAGGGCCGCGGCGCCGGCGCCGGTGAGGAGCAGGCCGAGGACGGCCCGTACCACGCCGGCCTTGCGGTCCATGGGGGTGCCGGCGTCGCGCAGCGCGGCCATCGGGGAGACCTTGCCGGCCCGGCGGGCCGGGACGTACGCGGCGACGACGGTGACGACGATGCCGAGGAACATGCCGACGGCGGGGGTGGTCCACAGCACGGTCAGGTCGTCCGTGGAGAGGTTCATGCCCATCTGGCCCATGAGCTTCATGAGGCCGATGGCCAGACCGACGCCCGCGCCGACACCGAGGACCGAGCCGACGACCCCGAGGAGCAGGGCCTCGACGAGGACGGAACGGTTGACCTGGTCGCGGCCGGCGCCGATGGCGCGCATCAGGCCGATCTCGCGGGTCCGCTGGGCGACCAGCATGGAGAAGGTGTTGAAGATCAGGAAGATGCCGACGAGGAAGGCGATCCCGGCGAAGCCGAGCATCACGTACTTCATGACGTCGAGGAAGGAGCCGATGTCCTCGCGGCCCTCGTCCGCGGACTCCTCGGCGGTCAGCAGCTTGTAGCCGGAGCCGAGTTCGGCGGCCACCGCCTTCTTCAGCTGCTCGTCGGAGACGCCTTCCCTCGCGACGACGTTGACGTGGGTGAACTCACCGGTCCTGCCGAGCAGGGCCCGCTGGGCGGTGGGGGTGTCGAAGTAGACCACGGCCGCGCCGGGGTTGGTCACCTTGAAGGAGACGATGCCGGAGATCTTCGCGCGGACGTCGCCGGTGACGGCGATGGTGCGCAGCTCGTCCCCGATCCGGAGGCCGTGCTTGTCGGCGGTGTCGGCGTCGACCATCACCTGGGTGGGGCCGCGCGGGGCGTTGCCGGAGGTGATCTCCATGGAACGCAGTTCGTTGGAGTTCCAGCCGGCGGCGATGGTGGGGGCCCCGGTGGTGGACCCCATGTTCTCGTTCTCCGCGTTGACCACGGTCACCGCGGTGGAGAAGACGACACCCTCCGCGGACTCGGCGCCCTGCGCCTTGGCCGCCTTGGCCACGACGGAGGCCGGCAGGGACTCGGGCTTGCCGCGCTGCGGGGTCTCCTCCCCGCCCTCGGCGTTCTTCGGGCTGACGGTGACGTCCGCGGCGCTGACCGCGAAGAGCTTGTCGAAGGTGGTGTTCATGGTGTCGGTGAACACCAGCGTGCCGCAGACGAAGGCGACCGAGAGGAGCACGGCGACGGCGGAGAGCGCCATCCGCCCCTTGTGCGCGAGGAAGTTGCGCATCGAGGTCTTGAGCACGGTCATGACGTCCGCCCGCGCGCGTCGAAGTCCTTCATGCGGTCGAGCACCTGGTCGGCGGTGGGGTTGAACATCTCGTCCACGATCCGGCCGTCGGCGAGGTAGAGGACGCGGTCGGCGTAGGAGGCGGCGACCGGGTCGTGGGTGACCATCACGATGGTCTGGCCCAGCTCGTCGACGGAGCGGCGCAGGAAGCCGAGCACCTCCGCACCGGCCCGGGAGTCCAGGTTTCCGGTCGGCTCGTCACCGAAGATGATCTCGGGGCGGGCGGCCAGGGCGCGGGCGACCGCCACGCGCTGCTGCTGGCCGCCGGACAGCTGGGTGGGCCGGTGCCTGAGCCGGTCGGCGAGGCCGACGGTCTCCACGACGCGCTTGAGCCACTCGCCGTCCGGCCGGCGGCCCGCGATGTCCATCGGCAGCGTGATGTTCTCGATGGCGTTGAGCGTCGGCAGCAGGTTGAACGCCTGGAAGATGAACCCGATGCGGTCCCGGCGCAGCTGGGTCAGCTTCTTGTCCTTCAGGCCGGTGATCTCGGTGTCCTGGAGGAAGATCTGACCGCTGGTCACCGTGTCGAGGCCGGCGAGGCAGTGCATCAGGGTCGACTTGCCGGAGCCCGAAGGGCCCATGATCGCGGTGAACTGGCCGCGGGCGATGTCCACGTCGACGTGGTCCAGGGCGACGACCCGGGTCTCGCCCGAGCCGTACGCCTTCACGACCTGCCGCGCCCGTGCCGCGACGGCCGTAAGCCCGCCCGTACCCCCGTGCCTGGGATTGGTCACAGCCGTTGTCACGGTTCTTCTCCTCAGTCGATTCCGGCCGGCTCCCGGCCGGACGTACGAGTCTGTTCCGCGGCGCGGGTCCCGCGCGCTGGTGCCCTTCGGCGTCTTCACCCGGGGGCTAGCCCCACCCCCCTGGTGGCGCGATCCCCTCGTAGGAACCAGTTAAGGACGCGGATCCGCGGCGCTCGTCCTCCGTCGGGACGAACGGCCCCTGGCTCCGAGTACGGAGGTCCCCCTAGGGGACACCGGCCCTGAGACGGAGGCGCCCTCAGGGATTCCCCGGCCCGGTGCGGTGATGAGAAGGTGTGGGGCGGCAGATAGGTGCACGGTGAAAGGATTTGGGTGGCCAGCGGGGAGAAGCCGGGCGACGCGTACGCCGGGGACGTGGGTGCCGGCGGCGCGAGCGCCGACGGCACGGGGGCGAGCGACTTGCCCGCCCCTGACCCCGCGGGGGCCGGTGCGGCCGGTGCGGCCGGTGCGGCCGCGAAGGCCGGCGGACCCGCAGATCCCGGCACGGTCAGCCCGCCCGGCACGGGCGGCAGCGTCGGTACGGCCGGCGCGGGCGGCAAGACCGATTCGGCCGGTGCGAGCGGTGCAGCTGGCACCGTCGGTGCCGGTGGCGGCAGGGGGCCGCGGGGTGTCGGCACGGTGCCGGGTGCCGGGGGTGGCCCCGGGCGAGAACCCGGCCGGAGGCCCGTGGCGGCGCTGGTGCTCGCGATGGCGCTGGTCGCCATGGACGGGACCATCGTGGCCACCGCCGTTCCCCAGATCGTCGGCGACCTCGGCGGCTTCTCCGTCTTCTCCTGGCTCTTCTCCGGCTACCTCCTCGCCGTCACCGTCACCCTCCCCGTCTACGGCAAGCTCGCCGACACCCACGGCCGCAAGCCCGTGCTCATCGGCGGCATGGCCCTCTTCCTCGTCGGCTCCCTGCTCTGCGCCGCCGCCTGGAACATGGCCGCCCTGATCGCCTTCCGGGTCGTCCAGGGCCTGGGCGGCGGCGCCATCCAGGGCACCGTCCAGACCCTGGCCGCCGACCTCTACCCGCTCAAGGAACGCCCGAGGATCCAGGCCCGCCTCTCCACCGTGTGGGCCACCTCCGCCGTCGCCGGCCCCGCCGTCGGCGGACTGCTCGCCGCCTACACCGACTGGCGCTGGATCTTCCTGATCAACCTGCCGGTCGGCGCCCTCGCCGTGTGGCTCTGTGCCCGCCGCCTCCACGAGCCCGCCCGCCCCGCCGGCCCCCGCCCCCGCGTCGACTGGGCCGGCGCCCTCGCCGTCTTCGCCTGCGGCGGGCTCCTGCTGACCGCCCTCGTCCAGGGCGGTGTCGCCTGGCCCTGGCTCTCCGCGCCCTCCCTCGCCCTGTTCGGCGGCAGCGCCGTCCTCGCCGCCGTCACCGTCTACGTCGAACGACGGGCCGCCGAACCGATCCTGCCCGGCTGGGTCTGGCGCCGCCGCACCATCGCCGCCGTCAACCTCGCCATGGGCGCCCTCGGCCTCCTGATGGTGGCCCCGATGGTCTTCGTACCGACCTACGCCCAGGCCGCGCTCGGGCTCGACCCCATCTCCGCCGGCCTCGTAATGTCCGTGATGACCCTCAGCTGGCCCATCACCGCCGCCCTCAGCCAGCACGTGTACCGCCGCGTCGGCTTCCGCAACACCGCCGCCCTGGGCGTCGCGCTCGCCGCCCTGATCCTGTCGTCCTTCCTGCTCCTGCCCCACCCCGCCGAGCCCTGGCAGCCCGCACTGATCATGCTGCTGCTCGGGGGTGCCCTGGGCCTCTTCCAGCTGCCGCTGATGGTCGGCGTGCAGTCCACCGTCGGCTGGGCCGAGCGCGGGACGACCACCGCCTCCGTGCTGTTCTGCCGCCAGGTCGGCCAGAGCGTCGGTGCCGCCCTCTTCGGCGCGGTCGCCAACGCCACCATCGCCGCCCGGCTCGCCGGAGCTCCCGTACCCGGGCTGCCCGCGGACCTCGACGGGGCCGCCCAGGCGCTGACCCGCCCCGACGCCCTCCCCGGCGACGCCGCCGCGTACCTGCGCGAGTCCGTCGCCGTCGCCGTCGAGCACGTCCACCTCGGCGCCGCCGCAGCCGCCGTGGCGGCCCTGCTGATCCTGCTGTTCGTGGCCCCGCGCCGCTTCCCCGTCCTCCCCGAACTCCGGCAGGAATAGGCCGGTGGGCGCGTGCGACCTTCACGCGGGCCTTGGCCCGGTTGTTGGAGCGAGCGGCTGCGCGGGTTCGACCGCCCGGTCCTGGTCGTGTGGGCCACCGAGGACCGGCTCATGCCGCGTGACCACGGGCGCCGGCTCGCCGAGTTGTGCCCGCGGGGGCGGCTGGTCGAGATCGAGGACTCCTCCACGCTGGTGCCCGAGGACCAGCCCGAGCGGCTCGCGGAGGTCCTCCTGGAGTTCCTGGCGGACACGGGAGCGAAGCCGGCGGCGCGGGCGGGGGACTGAGCGCGGTACGGGTGGTACGGGTGGTACGGGGCGGGTCCGTACGACGGCACCGCCCCCCCACATCACTCCACTCCGCGCCGCGCCGCGCGGGACGTAACCTGGCGCCCGTCACCTTTACGGGGTACACCATCACCCGTAGGGAATCGGGGGGTTGACGGTGAAACTGATCATTACCGTGCTGGGCGCGTCGGCGCTCGCCGGCACGGCGCTCGTCGTGTGGAAGCGGCCCGCGGTGGTGACCGGCCGGGACGGCCGCGTCTCCACCTCCCTGACCCTGGCCTTCGCCTGGACCGCGGTCCTGGTCTGGATGCTGCTGGTGCTGCTCGGCTACGCCGTCGCCACCGGCAAGGGCCTGGCGTACTTCACCCCGCCCGGCGCCGCCGCCACCGGCCCCCTCGCCCCGCTGAGCCCCACCTACCTGGAGCTGCTCGGCGGCCCGTTCGTCGCCATGATCGCCGCCAAGGCGGTGGTCGGCGGCCGCCTGAAGACCGGCAGCATGACCAAGGCCCCCAGCGGCACGCCCGCCCGCTTCCGGGAGGCGATCAGCAACGACGCCGGCCGCACCGACCTGCTGGACCTCCAGTACGTGCTCTTCAACGCCGTCGCCATGCTCTACGTGGTGGTGCTCTTCGCCATGGACGTGGCGGCCGGCCTGCCCAGGCTCCCCGACGAGGTCTGGCTCCTCACCGCCGCCCCCGCCGCCGCCTACCTGGCCAACAAGGCCACCCCCAGGCCCAACCCGGTGGTCACCGGCGTCAGCCGGCAGGGCGAGTCCCTGGTCATCGAGGGCGGCGGCTTCCCGGAGCACGCCCAGGTGTCGGTCGGCGCGGACGCCCCCGTGCAGGCCCACCTGGAGAACGGCCGCCTCCTCCTGCCGGCCCCCCGCACGGAAACCCCCACCACCCTGGTGGTCACCACCCCGACCGGCCTCCGCAGCGAACCCTTCCCCTACCCCCCGGCCACCTGACCCGGCCGGGGACGGCGGGGAGGGGAACGATCAGCCCTCGGCCGGGGCCCGGCCCGTGAGGGTGGCCAGGCTGTTGCGGACATGGGTCATGTGGGCACGCATCTCCTCCTGGCACTCCGTGTGCTCCCGCAGCAGCCGGTCCGTCTCCCGCCCGATCCGCTCCTCCTGCACCCGCGCCTGCGCCAGCAGCTCAGCCGCCCGCGCCTCCGCATCCTCCTGCCCGTGCCGGGCCGTCTCCTCCGCCTCCGCGTACGCGCGCTTCGCCTCCGCCAGCCGGCCCTCCGCGTACGCCGCCAGCTCCGCGTGCCGCGCCTCCAGCTCCGCCTCCCGCTCCAGCAGCACCCGCTCCGCGGCCTCCCACCGCTCCGCCTGCTCCCCCTCCTGATCCGCCAGCACCGCGTCCACCCGCCGCTGCATCTCCGCCAGCGCCTCCGCGGACTCCCGGCGCCGGGCCTTCGCCTCCTCCCGCGCCGCGCCCCGCACCTCGTCGGCCGTCCGCTGCGCGCTCAGCAGCGCCTGCCGGGCCCGCACCTCCGTCTGCTGCCGCACCGCCTCCGCGTCCTGCTCCGCCAGCCCGGCCACCCGCTCCGCGTGCGCCTGGGCCGCGTCCCGCAGCGCCGCCGCGTCCTCCCGCGCGGCCGCCCGCACCTCCGCGGCCTCCTCCTCCACCAGGGAGAGGATCCGCCGCGCCCGCTCGCCCAGCTCGTCGTACGTCTGCGGGGCCAGCCGCTCCACCGCGGCCCGCAACCGCTCCGCGTCCTCCTCCATCTCCCGCGCCAGCACGGTCAGCCGGGCCGCCCGCTCCCACGCCTCGTCCCGGCTCGCGCCGAGCCGGGCCACGTAGCGGTCCACCTGCTCCACCCGGTAGCCGCGGCCGCGTACGGTCGCGAAACCCTGCGCTGACACGGCTGCGCTCATGACGGAAGCCCCTCTCGGACGACTCGGAGGCCGCTCGGACACGGCTCTCACGCATGGCGGAGATCCGCTCATAACGCGACACTCCGCCCACCTCTCCCGGTCAAGGATGCGTCATTTGACGCCAGAAGCCGGAATTCGCCGTGCCGACAGCAGGAGGACAGTCCGAAAAACGGACGGCCGGGGCGCGATCCGCGAGGATCCCGCCCCGGCCGTCACCGGGCACTCAGCCGATCAGAGCAGCCCGTCCCACATCTGCTCCAGCAGCACCGACCACCAGCTCTCGGGCGACGCCAGCGCCGCCCCGTCCAGCGCCGCCAGCTGCGCCTGGAAGTCCACCGTCCAGCGCCCCGCCTGCTCGGGCGTCAGGTGCATCCGCAGCCGCCACATGTGACCCAGCATCGCCAGCGACCGCGCGAACTGCGGCAGGCTGGAGTTCACGAACTGCGGGGGCACCGGCGCACCGCCGGGACCGGCCTCGACCGGCACCGCCACTATGTTCGCCGTCCCGTACTGCACACACAGCGCCTTGCCGAAGTCACTGCCGACCACCAGGTACGAGGCCGCGTCCGAAGCCGCCGGCACCCCGCGCTGCGCCGCCAGCTCCGCCAGCGTCGGCACCGGCTGCCCGGGCACCGCCTGCGCCCAGAAGAACGGCCCGAAGTCCACCGGCAGACCCGCCATCACCAGCGTCTGCGCTACGACCTCCGGCACACCCTGCCGCGACACCGCGGCCGGCTCGAACCGGAACACGCCCTGCGGACCGAAGACGCCCGCCAGCTCCTGCCCGATGGCCTCCATCGGGATCGCGGGCAGCGTCTGGATCCCGGCCGGCAGCGGAGCCCGCTGCGGCGCCGGACGCGCCGGACCGTCCGCCACCTGGTGCAGCTCCCCCTGGTGGGTCAGCAGGTGGTGCATCCCGGCCTGCCGGCCCGCGTGGTCCTTGCCGTACGGCGCCACGCTGGTGATCCGCACCTGCGGCCAGGTCTCCCGGATCATCCGGGCGCAGTAACCGCCCGGCAGCTCGCAGGACTCCAGCTCCGTGTGCAGCTCCAGCACCTGCTGCGGCGGCACGTTCATCGCCCGCAGCTCGTGCAGGATCTGCCACTCCGGGTGCGGCGTACCCGGCGCCGAACGCCGGATCAGCTGCTGCTCGGAGCCGTCGGGCGCGCGGTAGCGCAGCACCGCCTGGTAGCCCGGACCC
Organism: Streptomyces sp. NPDC086023; assembly: GCF_044540325.1. NCBI lineage: Bacteria > Bacillati > Actinomycetota > Actinomycetes > Kitasatosporales > Streptomycetaceae > Streptomyces > Streptomyces sp. NPDC086023. The sequence goes on along the minus strand of NZ_JBITRX010000012.1, from coordinate 156,784 downwards.
ACCACGGGCACACCGGGCGCCGGCGGCGGAGCCTGCGGGGGCTGCCCGGCCGCGGGCTGGCCCAGCGGCGCTCCCGGCTGCCCGGGCGGCGGGACCACACCGGGGCCCGCCAGCATCGTCGCCGCGTGGTGCACACCGCCGGGCGGGGTGCCGGGGCCACCGGGCGCGCCCGGAGCGGCCGGCGGACCGGGAGGCGGTACGACACCGGGGCCGGCCAGCATCGTCGCCGCATGGTGCGCGTCACCACCCGGAGCGGCCGGCGGACCGGGAGGCGGTACGACGCCCGGGCCGGCCAGCATCGTCGCCGCGTGGTGCGCGTCACCGCCGGGCGCACCGGGAGCGCCGGGCGGCGCCGGCGGACCGGGAGGCGGTACGACACCGGGGCCGGCCAGCATCGTCGCCGCATGGTGCGCGTCACCGCCGGGCGCACCGGGAGCACCGGGCGGCGCCGGCGGACCGGGAGGCGTGGGCGCACCGGCACCGGGAGCACCGGGCGGCGCGGGCGGGCCGGGCGGCGGAACCACACCGGGACCTGCCAGCATCGTGGCCGCGTGGTGCGCCTCGCCACCCGGCGTACCGGGAGCACCGGGAGCACCCGGACCGGCGGGCGCCGACGGCGGCCCCGGCGGCACCTGCGGCGCGGGCGGGTTCACCGGGGCCCTGCTCGTGGCCGCGTCGGCGATGTCCTGGGGACGCGGCGCGCCCGCGTCGATGGCCGGCGCCACAGCGGTCTTCGGCAGCTGGCTGCCGCCCGCCATCAGCGTGGTCTTCGCCTCGGGCTCGGCACCCGAACGCGGAGCGTCGTCCGCGTCCGTACCCGACAGCGGCGGCGCGAACACCGTCGCCGGCAACGGCACGGAGGCGTCCTCGGAGCCCTGGTTCACGTCCGTGCCCGCCCACGGCGTGGCGTCCGCCGGCACACCCTCGGACGCGGTCGGCTCGTACGCGTCACCACCGGGCCCGCCCAGCGCACCCAGCACCACCGTGCCCGGCAGCGGAACCGCCGGCGGCGCGTCCGGCGCCGGCCCGGCACCCGACGACGACAGCCGCAGCGAGCCACCGGCCCGCGGCGCGCCGGCCGGCCCGGCACCCGCACCCTCGGCACCGGACGCGGCAGCGGCAGCACCGGCACCCGCAGCACCGTCACCGGCAGCCGGAGCGGCTGAAGGAACCGGCGGCACCACCGGAACCTCCGGAGCCGGCGGCGCCGGACACACCGGAGGAACATAAGGACCAGAAGAACCAGAAGGAACCGGAGGAACGGCAGAAGCACCGGCCTCCGCCGGGGAACCACCCGAACCGGCCGACGACGACCCCGCCGCCCCCGCCCGGTTGTCCGGAATCCCCGCCCGGTCCGCCGCCTCCTGCAACCACTCCGGCGGACTCAGCATGAACGAGGTCGCCTCGGAATCGATCCGCTGCGGCGGCACCGACGCCTCCGGCCCCGCCACCGGCGCAGCCCCGTACTCCTCCTCGTACCGGCGGATCACCTCACCCACCGGCAACCCCGGCCACAGCGAAACCTCACCACTGTCCCGAGCGATCACCAGCCGCTGACGGCCACCACCGGACACCGGCACCCCGGGACGGTCCTCCGCCCACACCACGAAGCCGAGCCCGAACTCCCGGACCCTCACCTCCCGGTGCTGATACGCGGGCACGTCACCGTTGACCCACTCCTCCGCGCGCTCCTGCGCCTGCGCGAACGTCACCATCGCCGGAACTACCCTTCCACCGGGACAACACGCGCGAAGCCGCCGTCCACCATCAGACCCGCCACCGTCTCCAGCTCCGGCGGGTTGCCCGCGAGCCGCTCCAGGAACGCGTCGAAATCCGCACCGCACGGCAGCAGCAACCGCTCCGTACGCTCCTGCACCGACCAGCCGTCCCGGTCACGCGCGTCGTCGTACGGGCAGAACCACACCGACCCCGACGCCTCGCCCCGCACCTTCACCGCGACCAGACCACCCTGCACGAACGCCACCGCCAGGTAGTCCTTCGTCAGGTGGTCCCGCAGACACTTGTTGACGTACACCAGATCGTTCACCGCGGCCTCGTCCCGCACCGTGAAGAACGGCTGGTCCACCAGCAGCCCCAGCTCCGGATCCAGACCCACGCCCACCGGCGCACAACCGCCCGCCGCCTTCAGGAAGGAGCGGTACGCCTCCGGCAGCCGGTAGCCCAGATCCTCCTCCACGCCCTGGACCTGCTGCTCCGTCACCGACAACGCCGACTTCGGCAGCCCCAGGTGCACCGGACGCACCTCCTGCAACGGCCGCGTCCCACGCTTCGTGTGGTCCACCGCCGCCGTCACGAGCCCCGCATGGTGCCGCAACAGCGCCTTGACCTCCACCGGCACCAGCTCCAGACGGCGCGAGCCCGCCACGTGGTGCCAGGTCCAGCCGTGCGGAGTCGCCACCGCGGGCACCGTGTCCCACAGCTCGTGACCCGACGCGTGCATCGCGGCGTTCGCCGACACGTAGTCCGTCAGCCGCAGTTCGTCGACACCGAACCCCTCCGGCGGTTCTGCGATCTCCGTCGCCGCACGCGCGTACGGGGAGAAGTCGGGGTGACCGTCCCCGTCCATCCGCACGCCCTCGGGATGCCGCGAGCGCCGGACCGGGTCCGGAAACTGCACGAGCTGCCCGGCGTACGCGGCGTTGGGTGGCGCGGCCTGCTGCCCGAGCCGACCTGTCGTCATGGCGGTAGCCCCCTGCTGGATCTGGCTGGTTCCGCACAGCCTAAGCCGTACGGCAAGAGGCACACCCTCCCCTGCACCTGCAGCGGAGCCACCCCATCCGCCCCCACCGCACCACCCACCCCGCCGCACGCCGGGAACATCCGAATTGATACGAATATTCGACCCAGCTTCCGCAGGGCGCCGCACATTTGGCAGGCTGTCCCGCAGCACGGGGGCGTGCGCGACGCCGGCGCGAGCCGCGGCCACGGGAGGGACGACCAGCACCATGCAGACGGCAACACACACCACGACCCACACGACGGGCCGCACCACAGCCCACCAAGGCACCGCCACGGGACCCGGCACCACCGACCCCCGCCACCACTGGAGCAACGAGAACGGCCTCCACGCCCCCCTCCTCCAGCACCGCCGCGACGGCATCCTCCCCACCATCGCCGCAGCACTCTCCGTACGCGGCGAAACCCTCACCAGCACCGCCGCCAAGGGCGACCAGCCCCCCGCACTCCACCCCCTCGTCCAGGACTTCCTCGACACCCTCACCACCGGCCAGCGCGACCGCCACACCGGCCGATGTCCCGAAGCACTCCTCCTCTCCCGCCACCTCACCACCGTCGAAGCCGGCCGCAGCAAACGCGCCTCCCGCCGCCCCCTCTCCCCCAGCGAAGCCCGCCGCTCCCTCAAACACGCCAAAGTCACCGCCCGCCGCATCCGCGAAGACGGCGACCCCCTCCACGGCAGCTACGCACCCCCCTGCCGCTCCTGCGAGGCGCTCCTCGCCCACTTCGGCGTACGCCCCGTCGACCTCACCGCCCCCCACGACAACGAGAAGGGCTGACCCCGCCCCGATGGCCGCCTCCGCCTCCTACGACCGGTCCTCGGCGACCCGCTTCCCGGTCACCGTCGACTCCGCCCTGCGCGCCGCCGGCTGGAGCCCCGGCCGCTGGGACATCAAGCAGGCCGAGTACTGGGCCGACGCCCTCCGCGACCACACCACCCCCGCAGGACACCGCCACACCGTCTTCCCCGCCGCCGTCGAAGCCTGGGCCGAATTCGGCGGCCTCCGCGCCAGCACCCCCGCACCCGGCCGCCAGATAGCCCCCGTCACCGTCACCCTCGACCCCCTCACCGGCCTCCACCTCGCCCGCACCTTCGCCGACCTCGGCCGCGCCCTCGACACCACCGTCGCCCCACTCGGCCACGAAAACGACGGCAGCGCCCACCTCGCCATCGACCGCGAAGGCCGCGTCTACTCCATCGACCACACCGGCGACTGGTACCTCGGCGCCGGCATCGACGACGCCCTCACCACCCTCCTCACCGGCCTCCAGCCCGTCCGCCTCACCACCGGCTGACACCACCCCCCACGACGCCTACGACGCGTCCGGCACCCGATCCGGCAACACCGCCGACACCCGGAACCCACCCGCCTCCGTCGGCCCCGACACGAACACCCCACCCAGACCCAGCACCCGCTCCCGCATCCCCACCAGCCCGTTCCCCCCACTCGGCAGCCCCGCACCCGCCACCCCGGCATCCGACGGACCGTTCTCCACCTGCATCGCCACCTCACCCTCCCGGTGAGCCAGCCGCACCACCACCCGCGCCCCCGGCGCATGCTTGTGGACGTTCGTCAACGCCTCCTGCACCACCCGGTACGCCGTCTGCTCCACCACCCGCGGATACGCCCGCACCTCACCCCGCACATCCAGCTCCACCACCATCCCCGCCGCCCGCGACTGCCCCACCAGCGCCGCCAGCTCCGCCAGACACGGCCCCTCGTCCACAGCCCCGGACACCGGCCCCGCCGCCACCAACGGCACCGGAACCGCCGACACGGCAGGCGCGGAAGCCGCCGACGCCGAAGCCGCCGACGCCGAAGCCCCCGACACCACCGGCGACCGCAACACCCCCAACATCTCCCGCAACTCCGTCAACGCCTGCCGGCCCATGTCCCCCACCAGCGCCGCATTCCGCACCGCCTTCGCCGGATCCTTCCCCGCCACCGCCTCCAGCGCCGCCGCATGCACCACCATCAACGACACCCGGTGCGCCACCACGTCGTGCATCTCCCGCGCGATCCGCGTCCGCTCCTCCTGACGCGCCCACTCCGCCCGCTCCTCCGCCCGGTCCGCCAGCAGCGACAGCTCCCGCTCCAGCGAATCCGCCCGCTCCACCAAGCTCTCCAGCAACCGCCGCCGCGCCCCTATGTACAGACCCAGCAACACCGGCGGCGCCGTCAACGCCACCGCCATGAACACCGACACCACCGGCACGTACCACCGGTCCGCCTGCACATCCCCCTGCGTCCGCACATACGTCACCAGGAACGTCCCCACCAGCGACATCGACGCCAGCAACGCCGTGATCCGCCGCGGCACCTCCGACGCCGCCAGCGTGTACAGACCCACCACCGCCAGCAGGAAACCCATCGCCGCCGGCGTCACGGCTATCGCCACCAGCACCACCGCGACCGGCCACCGCCGCCGCAGCACCAACACGGACCCCACCAGCAGCCCGGACACCACCCCCACCGGAACCGGCAACGACGCCTCCCCGGCGAACGCCACCCCCTCCAGCCCACACTCCAGCGCCGAAGCCACCGCCAGCCCCACATCGAGCACGGCACTCCGCCGACGCCCCCACCACAAGGGCCCGTCCCGCCCGACCCCCGCCCGCTGCTCCCCCGTACTGGTCATACCGCCACCCTACGATCGCCCCGCCCGACCGCTCCCGCGGATTCCCCGCCCTCACACGCACCCTCGCCGCGATTCCCCCAAACCTGCGGTAACCGCACATACGACTGAACCGCCCGCACTCCGAACCCTAAACCCCGCATTCCGGACGACGGTGGACCCGTGCGAGCAAAAACCGACCTCCAGACGAAGTCGACGCCATGACCGACCGCGAGCTGCTGCTCGTGGGCACCGCGCTCTACTGGGCCGAAGGCACCGGACCTCCTCGGCATCGACACGAGCAGGCTCGGCAAGACGGCGATCAAGAGGCATGACCCGAAGACCATCCGCAAGAACACGGGGGAGAACTACCGCGGATGTCTCACGATCCAAGTGCGCAACAGCGCGGAGCTCTACCGTCGCATCGAGGGGACCTGGTGCGGCATAGTAGGGGCTGCATCCGAAGCCGATCAACGGAATCGGACATAAGGCCTATCCCGGGTCGTCTAAGGGCAAGACGTCAGATTTTGGTTCTGATCATGGGGGTTCGAGTCCTCCCCCGGGAGCCACATATACGGGTCCCGACCGTTCCGGTCGGGACCCGTGCTCGTTACCGGGACGTGGCCCCCCGGTATCCTTCGGAAGTCCACCCCCGAAAAGCCGAAGGGCACACCCGTGAGCGCCAACCGCCCGGCAGCCGTCGTCGTACTCGCAGCGGGTGAGGGCACCCGCATGAAGTCGGCCACTCCCAAGGTCCTGCACGAGATCTGCGGGCGGTCGCTCGTCGGTCACGTGGTTTCCGCAGCTCGGGAGCTGGAGCCGCAGCATCTGGTCGTGGTCGTGGGGCACGCCCGCGAGCAGGTCGTCGCCCATCTGGACGAGCACTACGCCGGCACCCGCACGGCGGTGCAGCACGAGCAGAACGGCACCGGGCACGCGGTCCGGATGGCGCTGGAGTCGCTCGGTGGTCCGGTGGACGGGACCGTGGTGGTCGTGTGCGGCGACACCCCCCTCCTGACGGGTGACACGCTGGCGGCGCTGACGGCGACGCACGCCGCGGACGGCAACGCCGTGACGGTGCTGACGGCCGAGGTGCCGGACTCCACCGGGTACGGGCGGATCGTGCGGGACTCCTCGGGCGCCGTCACGGCGATCGTGGAGCACAAGGACGCGAGCGACGAGCAGCGGGCGATCCGTGAGATCAACTCCGGGGTGTTCGCGTTCGACGGGAAGCTGCTGGCGGAGGCGCTGGGGCAGGTCCGTACGGACAACAGCCAGGGTGAGGAGTACCTCACGGACGTGCTGGGGATCCTGCGGGCGGCGGGGCACCGGGTGGGTGCGTCGGTCGGCGGTGACCACCGGGAGATCCTGGGGATCAACAACCGCGTGCAGCTGGCGGAGGCTCGCGGGCTGCTGAATGCGCGCCTGCTGGAGCGGGCGATGCTGGCGGGTGTGACCGTGGTGGATCCGGGCAGCACGTTCGTGGACGTGACGGTGACTTTCGGCCAGGACGCGGTGATCCATCCGGGTACGCAGCTGCTGGGGTCGACGCACGTGGCAGAGGGCGCCGAGGTGGGTCCGAACACGCGCCTGAAGGACACCGAGGTGGGTGCGGGTGCGCGGGTGGACAACGCGGTGGCGGACCGTGCGGTGATCGGCGAGTCGGCGAGCGTGGGTCCGTATGCGTATCTGCGTCCGGGGACGCGGCTGGGGCTGAAGGCCAAGGCCGGCACGTACGTGGAGATGAAGAACGCGACGATCGGTGAGGGCACGAAGGTGCCGCACCTGTCGTACGTGGGGGACGCGACGATCGGTGAGTACTCGAACATCGGCGCGGCCAGTGTGTTCGTGAACTACGACGGTGAGGCGAAGCACCACACCACGGTCGGCTCACACTGCAAGACGGGTTCGGACAACATGTTTGTGGCTCCCGTCACGATCGGGGACGGTGCCTACACGGCTGCCGGCTCGGTCATCACCAAGGATGTGCCGCCCGGCGCACTGGCCGTGGCACGGGGCCAGCAGCGGAATATCGAGGGCTGGGTGGCTCGTAAGCGTCCGGGCAGCGCGGCCGCGCAGGCGGCTCAGTCGGCGGCGGACGAGCCGTCCGGCGAGGTCTGACCGGAAACGGGTGCGTCGATGTCGGCGTACCGTGATAGGTGCACGCAATTCGGCTGGCTTGCCGCGCGCGGGACGGACGCGCGCGGGGGCGAGCAGCTTCAACACGTCTGAGGAGACAGTGCTGTGACCGGGATCAAGACGACCGGCGAGAAGAAGCTGATGCTCTTCTCCGGCCGCGCCCACCCCGAGCTGGCCGAGGAGGTCGCGCACCAGCTGGGAGTCGGCCTCGTGCCGACCAAGGCTTTCGACTTCGCGAACGGTGAGATCTACGTCCGCTTCCAGGAGTCGGCGCGCGGCGCGGACTGCTTCCTGATCCAGAGCCACACGGCTCCGATCAACAAGTGGATCATGGAGCAGCTGATCATGATCGACGCGCTGAAGCGCGCGTCGGCCCGCTCGATCACCGTGATCATCCCGTCCTACGGGTATGCCCGTCAGGACAAGAAGCACAAGGGCCGTGAGCCGATCTCGGCGCGTCTGGTGGCGGACCTGCTGAAGACGGCGGGTGCGGACCGGATCCTGACGGTGGACCTGCACACGGACCAGATCCAGGGCTTCTTCGACGGTCCGGTGGACCACCTGTCGGCGCTGCCGGTGCTGGCGGACTACGTGGGCGCGAAGGTGGACCGTACGAAGCTGACGGTGGTGTCTCCGGACGCCGGCCGTGTGCGGGTGGCGGACCGCTGGTGTGACCGTCTGGACGCGCCGCTGGCGATCGTGCACAAGCGCCGTGACAAGGACGTCGCCAACCAGGTGACGGTCCACGAGGTCGTGGGTGAGGTCGAGGGCCGCGTGTGCGTCCTGGTCGACGACATGATCGACACGGGTGGCACGATCTGTGCCGCGGCCGAGGCGCTGTTCGCGCACGGTGCGGAGGACGTGATCGTGACGGCGACGCACGGCATCCTGTCGGGGCCGGCGGCGGACCGTCTGAAGAATTCGAAGGTGAGCGAGTTCATCTTCACGAACACGCTGCCGGATCCGTCGGACCTGGAGCTGGACAAGATCACGGTGCTGTCGATCGCGCCGACGATCGCGCGTGCGGTGCGTGAGGTCTTCGAGGACGGTTCGGTGACGAGCCTGTTCGAGGAGCAGCAGTAAGGATCCTTCTGCGGGGGCCGGGCCCGGTGGGGCCTGGTCGTCGCGGGTGTGGGTCCCGCTAGATCCTTTTGGGGTGCGGCCTCCGTGCCGGGTAGACTCTTCGAGTTGCTCGGCGAGGGAGGCCGCACCTTTTGGTGTCCGGCGCTCCGTTATCGACGCGCTCTTCGTAGCAGGCCGTTTCGTGGCCGGGTGACCCTGTCCGTTTTCGTCACCCCACGAGGAGTGAACATGTCCGAGGTCAAGCTCTCCGCTGAGCTCCGTACCCGTTTCGGCAAGGGCGGTGCCCGTGAGGCCCGTCGCAACAAGGTCGTCCCCGCGGTCATCTACGGCCACGGCCAGGACCCGAAGCACGTGTCCGTCGAGGGCCACGGCCTGTTCATGGCGCTGAAGACCCCGAACGTCCTGATCTCCCTGGACATCGCGGGCGACGGCACCGAGCTGGTCATCCCGAAGGCGGTCCAGAAGGACCCGATCAAGCGTGACCTGCTGCACGTGGACTTCCTGGCCGTCCGCAAGGGCGAGAAGGTCACGGTCGAGATCCCGGTCGTCACCGAGGGCGAGCTGGCCGCGGGCGGCAACCTGCTGGAGCACGTCCTGAACACCCTCTCGGTCGAGGCCGAGGCCACCCACCTGCCCGAGTCCGTGACGGTTTCCGTCGAGGGCCTGGAGGCCGGTGCGTCCGTGCTGGCGAAGGACATCGCGCTGCCGTCGGGTGCCACCCTGGTGACCGACGCCGACGCCGTGGTCCTGCAGGTCCTGGCCGCGCAGGCCGAGGAGCCGGCTGCCGAGGCCGAGGAGACCGAGGAGGCCTGAGCCTCTTCGTCTGGTTGCTGACCGACCGCCGTCCGGCTCCACTGGAGCGGGGCGGCGGTCGTCCCATGTGAGGAGCTTTGTGATGGCGGAGATGGCGGCCGACGGTCCCTGGCTGGTGGTGGGTCTGGGGAATCCGGGTCCCGAGTACGCGGGGAACCGGCACAACGTGGGGTTCATGGTGGTGGACCTGATCGCGGACCGGATCCGGGGGAAGTTCAAGGCGCACAAGGCGCGGGCGCAGGTGGTGGAGGGCCGGATCGGTCCGGCGGGTCCGGCGAACCGGCGGATCGTGCTGGCGAAGCCGATGTCGTTCATGAACCTGTCGGGTGGTCCGGTGACGGCGTTGCGGGACTTCTACAAGGTGCCAGTGGAGCGGGTGGTGGCGATCCACGACGAGCTGGACATCGATTTCGGGACGCTGCGGCTGAAGCTGGGTGGCGGGGACAACGGGCACAACGGTCTGAAGTCGATGACGAAGTCGATGGGTGCGGAGTACCACCGGGTGCGGTTCGGAATCGGTCGTCCGCCGGGCCGGATGCAGGTGGCGGACTTCGTGCTGAAGGACTTCTCGTCGGCGGAGCGGAAGGAGCTGGACTACTTCGTGGACCGGGCTGCGGACGCGGTGGAGTGTCTGGTGCTGGAGGGTCTGGAGCGGGCGCAGTCCTCGTACAACTCCTGAGCGGGCGTGGAGCTTTGGCCTCCGTTTGCTGATCGTTACTTCGGACAAAGCGGGGCGCGGGGGCTGATCTCCGTACGAATACTGCCGCATACCTCTTGACCTGGGGGTGGCGTCGTCAGCATGCTGAGCCGCCACCTCCCACGGCACAGTTCCCCCTCTTGCGCCAGAGGTATCCCCATGTCCATATCCAGGATCCGCGGGGCGGTCGTGCTGCCCGCGTCCGCCGCCCTGCTGGTGGCTTCGGCCGCCGTTCCCGCGTTCGCCGCCGATTCGTACCCGGTGCCGCTGCACCAGTCCCTGCCGCTGACGGCGACGTCGCAGGGTGTCGAGAACGAGAAGTCGTGCGCCGACATCCCGTCGACGCAGGACGGCTGGCACTTCGTGCTGCCGGGCAACTCGACGACGTTCGTGAAGCTGAAGGTCACGTTCGAGCCCGGCGGCGAGCAGACCGTGACGGTCTTCGGGCCGCCGACGGAGAAGCACGCGTACGTGGCGTCCGCGCCCGGTGCGAAGCTGACGGCCGCGTCCGCCGAGGTGGTGGGCGGTTCGGTGAAGTGGTTCAACCTGTCGCACACCTGCCCGGCCGCGGGCGGGCCGTCGCCGTCGGGTACGCCGTCCGGTTCGTCGTCGCCGTCGGGGTCGTCCTCGCCATCGGCGAGCGCGTCGCAGACGCCGTCCGGCACCCCGTCGGGCACGCCTTCCGGTACGCCTTCGGGATCGTCGTCGGTGTCGCCGAGCGGCAGCGCGTCCCCGTCGGACAGCACGTCGCCGTCTGCTTCTGCTTCGGAGTCGGGTGCGGCGGCGGGCGGTTCGTCCGGTGCGCCGGGCGGTGATCTGGCGACGACCGGTGCGGGTGCGCCGGTGGGTCTGCTGGCGACGATGGCGGGTGCGCTGATCGCCGCGGGTGCGGTGCTGGTGGTGCGCCGCCGCCGTACGCAGTAGTCGCGGGCGCAGGCTCGTATGCGGAGGGTCCCCGTACCTGGACGGTGCGGGGACCCTCGGCGTTGGTGTGGTGGCCGGGTCAGCCGGTGTTGCGGAGGCCGGCGGCGACGCCGTTGACCGTGAGGAGCAGGGCGCGGCCGAGGAGCGGGTCGGCGGGTTCGCCGGCGGCCGCGGCGGCGCGCTGGCGGGCCAGCAGGGAGACCTGGAGGTAGGAGATGGGGTCCAGGTAGGCGTCGCGGACGGCGAAGGTCTGCTGGAGGACGGGCTGGCTGTCGAGGAGTTGTTCGCCGCCGGTGATGCGGAGGACTTCGGCGACGGTGAGGGCGTGTTCGGCCTCGATGAGGGCGAAGACGTGCTTGAGCTCGTCGGGGACGAGGGTGTCGACGTAGTGGCGGGCGATCCGCAGGTCGGTCTTGGCCAGCGTCATCTCGACGTTGGACAGGAAGTTGCGGAAGAAGTGCCAGTTGGCCTGCATCTCTTCGAGGACGTCGTCGCCGCCGGTCTCGCGGAGTGCCTTGAGGCCGGAGCCGACGCCGTACCAGCCGGGGACGATCTGGCGGGACTGGGTCCAGCCGAAGACCCAGGGGATGGCGCGGAGTCCGTCGAGGCCGGCTCCGGAGTCGGGGCGGCGGGAGGGCCGGGAACCGAGGTGGAGGTCGGCGAGCTGGTCGACGGGGGTGGCGGCGAAGAAGTAGGCGGGCAGGTCGGGGTCTTCGACGAGGCGCCGGTAGGCGGCGTGGGCGGCGTCGGAGACGGTGTCCATGGCGGCGTCCCAGCGGGCGAGGGACTCGTCGGACTGCCGGGGCGCGGTGTGCAGGGCGGAGGCCTGCAGGGTGGCGGCGACGGTGAGTTCGAGGTTCTCGCGGGCGAGGGAGGGGACGAGGTACTTGTCGGAGATGACCTCGCCCTGTTCGGTGACCTTGATCTCGCCTTCGAGGGTGCCCCAGGGCTGGGCGAGGATCGCGTCGTGGGAGGGGCCGCCGCCGCGGCCGACGGTGCCGCCGCGGCCGTGGAAGAGGCGCAGGCGTACGCCGTAGCGGTGGGCTACGTCGCGGAGGCGGCGCTGGGCGCGGTGGATCTCCCACTGGCTGGTGGTGATGCCGCCGAACTTGCTGGAGTCGGAGTAGCCGAGCATGACCTCCTGGACGTCGCCGCGGAGGGAGACCAGGCGGCGGTAGGAGGGGTCGGCGAGCATGTCGTTGAGGATGACGTCGGCGGCGCGGAGCTCGTCGGTGGTTTCGAGGAGCGGCACGATGCCGATCTTGGCCCAGCCGGCGTGGAGGTCGATGAGGCCGGCTTCGCGGGCGAGGACGGCGGCGGCGAAGACGTCGTCGGCGCCCTGGCACATCGAGATGATGTAGGACTCGATGACCTCGGGGCCGAACTTCTCGAAGGCGTCCTTGACGGTGCCGAAGACGCCGAGGGTCTTGGCGCCGGCGGCGTCGAGGGGGGCCGGGGTGGGGGCGAGGGGGCGGCGGGAGCGGAGTTCCTTGGCGAGGAGCCGCTGCCGGTAGTCGCGGGGCATGTCGGCGTAGCGCCAGGATTCCTCGCCGAGGCGGTCGAAGAGCTGGCCGAGCGCGTGGTGGTGGGCGTCGGCGTGTTCGCGGACGTCCATGGTGGCGAGCTGGAGGCCGAAGGCGCCGAGGGTGCGGATGGTGCGGTCCATGCGGCCGTCGGCGAAGAGGGCGCCGCGGTGTTCGCGCAGGGAGGTCTGGATGAGGGTGAGGTCGGTGAGGAGCTCGGCGGTGCCGAGGTAGTCGCGGCCTTCCTCGTGGGGGGTGCCCTTGGCCAGGCGCTCGCGGGTGTTGAGGAGCTTCTGGCGGATGCAGGTGGCCTTGAGGCGGTAGGGCTCTTCCGCGTTGAGGCGCTTGTAGCGGGGGCTGATCTCCGGGAGGCGCTCCAGGTCGGCCTGGAGGGAGGTGAGGAGTTCCTCGGTGGCGCCGGTGTAGCGGATGGAGTTGGAGAGCAGGCCGCGGAGGAAGTCGACGAGTTCGAGGGCGTCGGTGATGCCGTGCTCGTGCTGGAGGATCAGGACTTCGCGGGTGACGTCGGGGGTGACGTTGGGGTTGCCGTCGCGGTCGCCGCCGATCCAGGTGCCGAAGGTGAGGGGGCGGGTGCCGGCGGGGAGTTCGACGCCGACGCGCTGGAGTTCGGCGGCGAGGTCCTCGAGTACGTCGCCGACGGCGCCGGCGTGGAGTTCGTCGAGGTAGTAGATGGCGTTGCGGGCCTCGTCGGCGGGTTCGGGCCGGACGACGCGGAGCTCGTCGGTCTGCCAGATGAGGTCGATGTTCTCGGCGAGGCGGAGGTCGTGGCGGCGGCGGTCGCCGGCGCCGGTGACGGGCTCTTCGAGGAGGGCGGCGATGCGGCGCAGCTTGTTGAGGACGCTGCGGCGGGCTGCCTCGGTGGGGTGTGCGGTGAAGACCGGGCGGACGTTGAGGTTGCGCACGGTCTCGCGGAGGTGCTCGGGGTCGGCGTCCTTGAGCATGTCCGCGGTGCGGGCGAGGAGGCCGCCCTCGGCGGCGCGGTGGGCGCGCAGTTCCTTGCCGCGGTGTACCTGTTCGGTGACGTTGGCGAGGTGGAAGTAGGTGGAGAAGGCGCGGACGAGCTTGGCGGCGGTCTCCAGGTCGGTGTCGCCGAGCAGCTCGGCGGCGGCTTCGCCGTCGGTGCGGGTGAGGGCGCGGACCTTCTCGACGAGGTCGAGGAGTTCCTGGCCTTCCTGGCGTACGAGTGTTTCGCCGAGGAGGTCGCCGAGGCGGCGGATGTCGGCGCGCAGCTCTGCGTTGCCGGTGGTGGACTGGTCAGCACTGCTCACAGGTGCGGCTCCTTGCAGTGTTTCGAGCGCTACTGGGAGGTGGGCGCGGGGTCGCGTGGCGGTGCCCGTGTTCGGATGTGCGTCCGAAGGCACTGCCGTGTGGTGCGCAGCCCCCGGCTGCCCGTGCGGACCGCGCTGTCCGACGAGACCCAAGGATAGGCGCCGCTGCTCGTGCCCTGGTCGCGGTGCCCACCAGACGGACTCCGGGCGTGGCTTTCCGCGGGGGTGTCCCCTTCTTCGGGCTGGGTTTCCCGGTTCTTTCCGCGCGGGGTGTGGCCCGGTTCTTTCCGCGGGGTTGTGCCGTCTCTGTGCGCGGGGGTGTCTCCCTCTTGCCGCGGGGGTAGGCGCTGGGATACTTACGATGCCGTAGGTTACGGTTCCGTAGCCTGGCATTCCGCCGATTCCTCACCCCCAGGGGACGCCCCATGACCATCAGCCCCGACGTGATCGAAGACGCCCCGGAGGCGGCCGGAGGGCCGCCGGTCTCCGCGACGCTGGGCGGGGAGAGCAAGCGTTCCATCGAGCAGATCGCGCTGCTGCTCTTCATCACCGTGCCCTTCGTGGCCCTGCTGGGGGCGATCCCGCTGGCGTGGGGGTGGGGGGTGAGCTGGCTGGACGTGGGCCTGATGGTCTTCATGTACTTCCTGGCCTGCCACGGCATCACGATCGGTTTCCACCGCTACTTCACGCACGGTTCCTTCAAGGCGAAGCGGCCGTTGCGGATCGCGCTGGCGGTGGCCGGGTCGATGGCGGTGGAGGGGCCGCTGGTGCGGTGGGTGGCGGATCACCGCAAGCACCACAAGTTCTCGGACGCGGAGGGCGACCCGCATTCGCCGTGGCGGTTCGGGGAGACGGTGCCGGCGCTGATGAAGGGCCTGTGGTGGGCTCACATCGGGTGGCTGTTCGACGAGGAGCAGACCGATCAGCAGAAGTACGCCCCGGACCTGATCAAGGATCCGGCGATCCGGCGGATCTCGCGCGACTTCGTCTTCTGGACGATGCTGTCGCTGGCGATCCCGCCGCTGGTGGGCGGGCTGGTCACGATGTCGTGGTGGGGGGCGTTCACGGCCTTCTTCTGGGGTTCGCTGGTGCGGGTGGCGCTGCTGCACCACGTGACGTGGTCGATCAACTCGATCTGCCACGCGGTGGGCAAGCGTCCGTTCCGGTCGCGGGACCGGTCGGGGAACGTGTGGTGGCTCGCGGTGCTGTCGTGCGGGGAGTCGTGGCACAACCTGCACCACGCGGACCCGACGTCGGCGCGGCACGGGGTGCTGCGGGGCCAGGTCGACTCCAGTGCGCGTCTGATCCGCTGGTTCGAGCAGGCGGGGTGGGCCTCCGACGTGCGCTGGCCGTCGGACGCCCGGATCGACGCCCGGCGCAAGGAGAAGGCCGCAAACGCGGCATGATGGGTGACGTGGCGATCGACGGCAGTATTCCCAGCAACGACAAGCCCAGGCGTGGCCGCCGGGTCCGGATGACCGGTGCGGAGCGCAGGCAGCAACTGCTGGACATCGGTCGCGCCCTGTTCGCCGAGAAGGGCTTCGAGGGCACGTCGGTGGAGGAGATCGCGGCGAAGGCCGGGGTCTCCAAGCCGGTGGTGTACGAGCACTTCGGCGGCAAGGAGGGTCTGTACGCGGTCGTGGTGGACCGGGAGATGCGCCAGCTGCTCGACATGGTGACGGGTGCGCTGACCGCCGGTCATCCGCGGGAGCTGCTGGAACAGGCCGCCTTCGCGCTGCTCGACTACATCGAGGCCTACACGGACGGGTTCCGGATCCTGGTCCGGGACTCGCCGGTGGCGCAGTCGACGGGCACCTTCGCCTCGCTGATCAGTGACATCGCCACGCAGGTCGAGGACATCCTGGGGCTGGAGTTCAAGGCGCGGGGGTTCGACCAGAAACTGGCGCCGCTGTACGCGCAGGCGCTGGTCGGTATGGTCGCGCTGACCGGTCAGTGGTGGTTGGAGACGCGGCGTCCGAAGAAGGCGGAAGTGGCCGCCCACCTGGTGAACCTGGCCTGGCACGGGTTGGACGGGCTGGAGGCGAAGCCCCGGCTGGTGGGCCACCGCAAGAATTGAGCCGGGCACCGCGACAGCGCAAAAGGTTGTACGGGCAACGACTTCTTTTTCCGGGAGCGGCGGGGTTAGCCTCCTGACACTCCCGGGAATCCGTGGGCCCGCGCGCAGTTCGCACGCCTGTACCGCCCACGCCGGCCCCCCGGGAGCACCCGTCTCATGTCCCGGGGGGGACCTTGTCTTTTTCGCCGTACCTGCGCCGTCTGGCCGCCTGCACCGCGCTCGCCGTGTCGGCGGGCGCGCTGCTCGCCGCGCCCGCGGTGGCCGCGGACGGTCCGGCCCTGCCGGAGGTGCGGCTGGGCGCGGGCAAGCAGTCCGCCCGGGGTGCCGCGTACGCGACGGCGGCCGCGGTCAGGCCGAGGCTGGACGTGGACGGGGACGGGGTCTCCGACGACCTGTTCCGCGACGTGGAGGGCCGGGTCGCGGTGACCCTGTCCGGGACCGGGCAGCAGGTCGACTTCAACATCCAGGCCGTCGACATGGCCGAGGTGTTCAGGGACGTCCTGGCGGCGGGCAACCTGGGCGGCACCTCCGCGCCCGAGCTGCTGACCGTGTCGGCGTGGGGCGTCCTCTCGCTGTACAGCGCGGACGGCCCGTACGGCACGACCCGGCGCAGCTGGGCGGGCGGCGGCTGGAACGCGTACAACAAGGTGATCGCCCCGGGTGACCTGACCCGCGACGGCCGCACCGACCTGCTGGCCCGGACCCCGGCGGGCGACCTGTTCCTGTACCGGGCGACGGGTGCGCTGACCGGCGAGCCGTTCGCGTCCCGCGTGCGGGTGGGCGGCGGCTGGCAGGCGTACGACCAGCTGGTCGGCGCGAACGATCTGGACCGGGACGGTATCGCCGACCTGGTGGCCCGGTCGCTCAACGGCGACCTGTGGTTCTACAAGGGCACCGGCAGCTCGTCGGCGCCGTTCAAGGCCCGGGTGAAGGTCGGACCGGGCTGGAACGCGTACAACCAGCTGGTGGGCGCCGACGACATCGACGGCGACGGCCGGGCCGACCTGGTGGCCCGCGCCTTCGACGGCACCCTGTGGTCCTACCGCTCCACCGGCTCCGGCACCTTCGCCGCCCGGGCGAAGTACGGCACCGGGGGCGAGGCGCTGCGCTTCCTGGCCGGGCACGGCAGCGTGCCGGACTACGGCCGGCACAGTGTGCTGGCCTCGGCCGCGGGCGGCGAGCTGTACGAGTACGGCGAGCTGGCCAACGGGCGGTTCCGGCCGCGTACGGACGCCGGGTACCCGGGCGGCTGGTCGGGCCGGCCGGTGTTCGCCTCGGGCCTCGACACCCGCGACGACGCGCACCTGCTGAAGCTCTCTTCCGGGACGGTCCGCAACCTCGACACGGACCTGCCGGTGACCGGCACGTGGACCGGTGCCAGGCTGCTGGTCGGCCCGGGCGACCTGACCGGGGACGGCAAGGGCGACCTGCTGACCCGCGACGGCTCGGGCGTGCTGTCCCTGCACGCGGGCGACGGCAAGGGGCTGGCGGTCTCGGCCCCGGTCGCCGTGGGCCCCGGCTGGAGCGGCTACGACCGGATCTTCGGCGCGGGCGACGTCACCGGCGACGGCCGTGCCGACCTGTTCGCCCGGGACACGGGCGGCCGGCTGTACCTGTACCCGGGCACCGGGTCGGCGGGTGCGCCGTTCGCGGCGCGGGTCCTGATCGGCCCCGGCTGGGGTGCGTACGGCGAGTTCGCGGCGACCGGCGACCTGAACGGCGACGGGCGGGCCGACCTGGTCGCCCGCGACGCCGCCGGCGACGTCTGGCGGTACACGGGCACGGGCCAGGCGGGCACCGCCGCCCTGTCCTCCCGGACCAGGATCGCGACCGGCTGGGGCGGCTACACGTATCTCGCGTGAGCCCGCGGCCCGCTCGGCGCGACAGCTTGTCGGAAGACCCGTACCACCCTCAGGAGTACCCCTTGTCCCAGCAGCACAGCCGACGCGTGCGCCACGTTGCCGGCTGCACCGCCCTGGCCCTGGCCGCGGGCCTGCTCACCGTGGCCGCCGGCCAGGCCGCCGCCGCCGAGCAGCCGGCGGCGTACGCCCTGATCAAGGCCAAGCCGCGCTTCGACGTGGATGGCGACGGCCGGACGGACCAGATCACCCGGTCCTACGACGGCAAGACCCGGATCCGGCTGAGCGCCACGGGCACGACGGCTGCGTACACGATCGCCCACGGCGGCGACGCCGACAGGCGGGCCAAGGACGTCATCCCGGCGGGCGACCTGTCCGGCACGGCCGCGCCCGAGCTGGTGGTCGTCTGGTCCGACGGCGAGCTGTACACGTACTCCGCGGAGGGCACAACGGGCTCCCTGACGGGCAACTGGCAGGGCTCCGGCTACCAGACGTACAACAAGGTGCTCTCGCCCGGGGACGTGACCAAGGACGGCAGGCCCGACCTTCTGGGCCGCACCCCGGCCGGCGACCTGTTCTTCTACCGAGGCACCGGCGAGACCCGCGCCTTCGCACCCCGTGTGCGGATCGGCGGCGGCTGGAACGCGTACGACCAGCTGGTCGGCACCGGCGACCTTGACGGCGACGGCGTCGGCGACCTGCTCGCCAGAACCCCCTCGGGCGACCTCTTCTATTACCAGGGCTCCGGTCTGGCGGCCGCGCCGTTCAAGGCCCGTGTGAAGGTCGGCACCGGCTGGGGGGCCTACAACCAGATCATCGCCGCGGACGACCTGAACGGGGACGGCCGCGCCGATGTGCTCGCCCGGACGCTCGCGGGCTCGTACTACCAGTTCCTCTCCCAGGGGCGGGGCCACTTCGCCGGGAGGACGTTCGTCCGCGGCGGCGGCCAGTACCACCGGCTGATCGCGGGCGGGGGCGGAGTGCCGGACTACGGCAAGCACGAGGTCATCACCACCGACCGCGCCGGCACCGCCTACCGCCGCTACACGCTGGCCAACGGCCGCCTGGCGGCCGCCCGGCAGTACGGCGAGACGGGCGCGTACGGCAACGGCGGACTGCGCGGCTACCTGATCTCAGCCCTCGACGAGAAGGACACGGCGCACTTCGGCCGCGTCTACTCCAGCTCCCTGTGGGTGGAGGGCATCGGCGACGTCTCCACCGGCTCCGCCTGGGGCGGCTACCGCAGGGTGGCCGGCGCGGGGGACGTCACGGGCGACGGCAAGGGCGACGTCGTGGCCCAGGACATGTACGGCGGGCTTTACCTGTACCCGGGCCTGAAGGGTTACCTCTACCCCAAGCTCGGCACCCGCCTGAAGATCGGCAGCGGCTGGTCCGGCGTCCACGAACTCGTCGGAGCGGGGGACGTGTCGGGCGACGGCCGTCCCGACCTGCTCGCCTGCGACACCACCGGCAGGCTCTACCTCCACCCCGGCACGGGTTCCGCCACCGCGCCGTTCGGGACCCGGGTCCTGATCGGCTCGGGCTGGAACGTCTACTCCTCCCTCGCCGCCCCCGGCGACATGACCGGCGACGGCAGGGCCGACCTGCTCGCCGTCGACACCGCCGGGGACGTCTACCGCTACACGGCCACCGGAAAGACCGGTACGGCCACCTTCTCCTCGCGGGTCAAGATCGCCTCCGGCTGGACGCCGGAGTCCGACGTCCGCTGAGTCCCACGCTTCTCCTCCCAAACGCTCCACCTCTGCCTCAAGGAAGTCCCCATGGCTCTCGTCCGTACCTCGCGCCCCAAGCGCCTGGCCCGTCTCGCCGCGTGCACCGCCCTCGCGCTGTCCGCCGGCACGCTGGGCGCCTCGCCCGCGCTGGCCGTGGACAAGCCGTCCGCGCCGGCGGGCGCCGCGCAGCCGACCTACCAGCCGCCCAAGGAGCGCGCGAAGTCGGCGTACGCGACCGTTCCCGCCAAGTCCCGCATGGACTACGACCGCGACGGCATCCCGGACCTGGTCTTCCGCGGTATCAGCGGCTGGACCTCGGCGTTCATGTCCACGAACGACGACGCGAGCGAGTTCACCCTCCACAACGACCAGGTCGAGACGGTCAAAGACGTCATCCCGGTCGGCAACGTGCGCGGCACCTCCGCGCCCGAGCTGCTGACGCTGTCCTTCGACGGCCGCCTGTCGCTGCACCCGACCACCAAGGCGGGTGCGGGCGCTCCGCTGTGGTCCGGCTACGGCTGGCAGATCTACAACCGGGTGATCGCTGCGGGCGACCTCACCAAGGACGGCCGGATGGACGTCCTGGCCCGTACGCCCGGCGGCTCGCTGTACCTGTACAAGGGCAACGGCGCCACCAGCGGCAACCCCTTCGGCACCCGCATCCACGTGGGAACTGGCTGGGGCGCGTACGACCAGCTCGTCGGCACCAACGACCTGGACCGCGACGGCATCGGCGACCTGCTCGCCCGGACGACCGCGGGCGACCTGTGGTTCTACAAGGGCACCGGCAGCTCGTCGGCGCCGTTCAGGGCCCGCGTGAAGGTGGGCCCGGGCTGGGGCGCGTACAACCAGATCGCCGCCGTGGACGACCTGGACGGCGACGGCCGCGCGGACATCATCGCCCGCACCTACGCCGGCTCCATCTACGGCTACTTCTCCACCGGCAGCGGCCGGTTCTCGGCCCGCCAGTACTTCGGCAACGGCTGGCAGGACACCGAGTTCTTCCTCGGCTCCGGCATCACCGCCAACTACGGCAGGCACAGCCTGCTGGCCCGCGGGAACGACGGCAGGATCTACCAGTACGTCACCAAGGCCGACGGCAAGTTCTTCCCCAAGGACGAGACCTCCTTCCAGATCCCGACCGCCAAGATGACCGGCGCCACGGGCCTGGACGTCGTCAACTGGGTGTCCCCGGTCGAGATCACCGTCGGCGGGCTGTACGTCCACCGCGGCGCCGGCTCGCAGCTGGCCGCCGGCATCCCCGGCAACGCCGTCAACGTCACCGGCCCCGGCGACCTCACCGGTGACGGCCGCGGCGACCTGCTCAACGTGACGTCCACCGGCTACCTGGACCTGTACGCGGGCGACGGCACCGGCAAGGCGTACAAGGCCGCCGTCCGCGTCGGCTCGGGCTGGGGCACGTACAACAAGCTCGTCGGCGGCGGCGACTTCACCGGCGACGGCCGTCCCGACCTGATCGCCCGCAGCGGCGGCACGCTGTACCTCTACCCGGGCACCGGCAACGCCACGGCGCCGTTCGGCGCGCGCGTGACGGTCGGCACGGGCTGGAACACGTACAACCAGATCGCCTCGCCCGGCGACCTGACCGGTGACGGCCGGGCCGACCTGGTCGCCCGCGACGCCGGCGGCAACCTCTACCGCTACATGGCCACCGGCAAGACCGGCACCTCCACCTTCGGTGCGCGCGTGCTGCTCGGCTCCGGCTGGAACACCTTCGAGGGCCTGTACTAGGACCTTCCGCGGGGGCCCGCCGAAGTGCGGGCCCCCGCCCTCTTCTCTCACCACCTTGTCGTACGACGTCCCTGGGGGGATCTTGTCTCACGCACGTCCCAAGCGCCTCGCCCGCCTCGCGGCCTGCACGGCCCTCGCGCTCTCCGCGGGCGCCCTGCTCGGCGCGAGCCCGGCCGCGGCGGCCGGTCCGGTGCCCGGCCCGAGCGCCGTCGTCGGCGCGGAGCGCCCGCAGGCCGACCCGTCGGGCACGCCGGAGCGTCCGCAGGCCGAGCCGTCGGGCGCGCAGCGGTCCACGTACGCGACCGGGCGGGCCAAGCCCCGGCTGGACCTGGACGGCGACGGCTACAGCGACTTCCTGTTCCGCACCCTGTCCGGGAAGTCCTGGGTCTTCCTGACCGGTTCGGGCGGCGGCGAGGCGCCCGAGTTCACCATTCCCGGCAGCGACGCCCAGCAGGCGAAGGACATCATCCAGGTCGGCAACCTGCGGGGCTCCTCCGCGCCCGAGCTGCTCACGCTCTCCCCCTCGGGCCGGCTGTCGCTCAGGACGACCAACGGCACCAGCGCCAGCGCCCCCCTGTGGACCGGCACCGGCTGGCAGATGTACAACCGCGTCTTCGGCGCGGGCGACCTGAACCGGGACGGCCGCCAGGACCTGCTCGCCCGCACCCCGGGCGGCACCCTCTACCTCTACCGGGGCAACGGTGCGAGCAGCGGCAACCCGTTCTCCGCTCCCGTCAGGGTGGGCACCGGCTGGGGCGTCTACGACCAGCTGGTCGGCGCGGGCGACGTGGACGGCGACGGCATCGGCGACCTGGTCGCCCGGACCACCTACGGCAACCTGTTCTTCTACAAGGGCACCGGCAGCACCTCGTCGCCGTTCCGCGCCCGTGTGAAGATCGGGCCGGGCTGGAACGCGTACAACACGCTCTTCTCGAACGACGACATCAACGGCGACGGACGCGCCGACCTGCTGGCCCGCTCCGCCGGCGGCACGCTGTACTGCTACTTCGGCACCAGCGCCGGCAAGTTCAGCGCCCGCAGCAGCTGCGCCACCGGCTGGCAGTACACCACCCTGCTCGTCGGCGGGGGCATCACGCCCAACTACGGCAAACACAGCGTCCTGGGCCTCGACAAGACGGGCACCACCTGGCAGTACGCGGCCTCGGCGAGCGGCAGGCTCAGCGACAAGTGGCAGGCCAGTGACACCGGCATCTGGCAGGGCTCGCCGCGCCTGACCTACGGCACGGGCCTGTCCGAGCGGGACTGGGCCTCCCTGCTGGAGCTGCGCGAGGGCGAGCTCTACAACTACTCGGACGACAGCGCCATCGCCGGCGACTGGTCCGCCACCGAGCTGGTCGCCGGCCCCGGCGACCTCAGCGGCGACGGCAGGGGCGACCTGCTCACCCGCGACACCTCCGGCGTGCTGTGGCTGCACCCGGGCGACGGTACGGGCCGGAAGGTCGGCTCCCGCGTCAGGGTGGGCTCCGGCTGGGGCGCGTACGAGGAGCTCGTCGGCGGCGGTGACGTCACCGGCGACGGCCGCGCGGACCTGGTCGCGCGCGACGGCGGCACGCTGTACCTCTACAAGGGCACCGGCAAGGCCTCCGCGCCGTTCGGCTCCCGCGTGACGGTCGGCACCGGCTGGTCGGGGTACACCAAGCTGGTCTCCCCCGGTGACATCAACGGCGACGGCCGTGCGGACCTGCTCGCGCGGGACACGGCGGGCAACCTGTACCGCTACACGGCCACGGGCCACTCCGGCACCGCGACCTTCGCGGCCCGGGTGGGCATCGGCAGCGGCTGGAACGTGTACAAGAACCTGGTCTGACCCGGGTCCGAAGAGGCAGGACAAGGCGGCGGCCCGTCACCGGAGGTTCCGGTGACGGGCCGCCGCCTTGCGCGCCGGGCCGGCCGTCAGGCGGCCGGCTCCAGGAACTCCAGCCGGTTGCCGACCGGGTCCTCGGAGTAGAAGCGCTTGTGGCCCGGCAGGTTGTCGTCCCAGACGACCTCGGCCCCGCGCTCCTCCAGGCGCCGCGCGTACGCCTCGATGTCGCGGACTCTCAGGCCCGGGTGGGCCTTGCGGGCGGGGTGGAACTCCGCTTCGACGCCCAGGTGGAGCTGGACGGGGCCGGCCGCGAACCAGCAGCCGCCGCGGGCGGCGAGGACCGGTGGCTTGGGGATCTCCTCCATGCCCAGGACTCCGGTGTAGTACTCCCTGAGCCGGTCCTCGGTACCGGGCGGGGCTGCCAGCTGGACGTGGTCCACGGCGACGAGCATTCATGCCTCCTTGCGTGCGACGGCGAAGATCCTGCGGAAGGGGAAGACGGTCCCGCGCGGGCCTGGCGGATAGGCCCCCCGCAGGAGGTCCCGGTACTGCTCCAGGAATTCCCCGACCGCCTTCGGATCGTCCTTGAGGGCGGTGAGCACGGGCCGCAGGGCGGTGCCCTTGACCCAGTCCAGGACCGGGTCCGGCCCTGGGAGCAGCTGGTGGTAGGTGGACTCCCAGACGTCCGTTTCGCAGCCCAGCTCGGTAAGCCGGGCGAGGTACTCGGCGGGTTCCAGGAGGTGGATGTAGCGGGCGCCGTGTCCGGCGAGCCGGTCGCGCCAGCGCGGGGTGTCGCAGAGGGCGGCGAGCAGCGCGTGGCTGGGGGCGGAGAAGTTGCCGGGGAGCTGGAAGGCGAAGGTGCCGCCGGGGGTGAGGGCGTTGATCCAGGCCGGGAAGGACCCCGGGTGGCTGGGCACCCACTGGAGGGCGGCGTTGGACACGATCAGGTCGTACGGTTCTTCGGGCATCCAGTGGGCGAGGTCGGCGGGCCGGAAGTCGAGGCTGCCGCCGCCCGGGGTGGGGCCTGCGTACTCCTGGTCGGCCCTGGCGAGCATCTCGGGCGAGAGGTCGAAGCCGGTGATCTTGGCGGTGGGCCAGCGGTCGGCGAGGAGCGCCGTGACGTTGCCGGGGCCGCAGCCGAGGTCGGCGATGCGTGCCGGGCGCCCGTCTACGGGGAGCTCGGGTATGCGGGCCAGCAGGTCCGTGAAGGGCCGGGTGCGGTGGTCCGCGTGGCGCAGGTACTGCTGGGGATCCCAGACGGGGGTCGCGGGTGACGTGGCGGTGGTCGCTGCGGAGCTCGTGGACGGCGCGGTATCGGAATGCATGTTCGAGCCTCCCTACTGGCTGGGTGAGTGGAAGCGGAAGCAGTTCCCGCCCGTCCATGCCCCATGGTCGCGCGAAATATATCTTGACGTCAAGAGACTTCACATCGACAGACCCCTTACACTGATCAGCATGGAGGACGAGGTCGACCGACTGGTCGCGGCATGGCGTCGGGAGCGCCCTGACCTCGACGTGGAACCGCTCGAAGTGCTCAGCCGGGTCAGCAGGCTCGCCCGCCACCTCGACCGGGCGCGCCGCCTTGCCTTTTCCGAGCACAGCCTGGAGCCCTGGGAGTTCGACGTCCTGACGTCGCTGCGCCGCGCGGGCGCCCCGTACCAGCTCTCCCCCGGCCAGCTGCTCACCCAGACGCTCGTCACGTCGGGCACCATGACCAACCGCATCGACCGGCTCGCCAAGAAGGGCCTGGTCGAACGCCTCCCCGACCCCAGCGACCGGCGGGGGGTGCTGGTCCGCCTGACCCCCGAGGGCCGCGACCGCGCCGACCAGGCACTGGCCGGACTGCTCGCCCAGGAGCGGGCGATCCTGGCCCAGCTGCCGCGTGCACAGCGGACCGAACTGGCGGGGCTGCTACGCCAGTTGACCGCTCCGTTCGACAACATCCCCGGCTAGCTCCGCGGGCCGCACCCCGGCCCGCCGGGCCAGCGCCACGGCGGCGAGGGTGGAGTGCACCCCCAGCTTCCCCAGCACGTTCTGCATGTGGGTACGCACGGTGTGCGGGGAGAGGAAGAGACGGGCGGCGACGTCCTTGCGATTGAGTCCGGCCACCATGCACCGCAGCACCTCGTGCTCGCGCGGGGTGAGGGACTCGACCAGGCGCTCGCTGTCGGTGCGGTGCTTGCGGGCCGCCGTGAGCTCCCTCAGCACCCCCGTCAGGAGCGCCGGGGGCAGATGGGTCTCCTCGCGGAGCACCCCCCGGATCACGGCCAGCAGGCGCGAGAGCGAGCAGTCCTTGGCCACCCAGCCGGAGGCCCCGGCCTGGAGGGCCGTCGCGGCCCGCCGCGGGTCGTCGCGCTCGGCGAGCACGACCGCGCGGACCGCGGGCTGGGAGCCGCGCACCGCGGCGACCACGGATATGCCGTCGGAGAGGCCGCCCCCGTCGGGCACGGAGCGCGCCGGACCGGTGCCGGCGCCGAGGTCGGCGTCGACCAGCATGACGTCGAACCTGCGGCCGTCGGCCGCGGCGCGGTCCAGACAGCGCAGGGCGGCGGGGCCACTGCCCGCCGCGGACACCTCGACGTCCGGCTCGGCCGCGAGTGCGGCGGCGAGCGATTCGGCGAAGATGCGGTGATCGTCGACCACGAGGACCCGGATACGAACCACAGACACCCCCAGAGGGACGGGGAACGGACCGGCGCGGGTACGGCGCCCGAAGCGGAGCGGGTGTTCCGCAGTCCGGTGCCACGGCCGCCGCCGCAACTGGACTGCTACCCCGACCCGGACGCCGTACCCGACTGTCTCGACCCCTGAAACAACACCGGCCCCCACCGGTGTCGAGCATCAGCGTACGGCGGGGACGCACGGCAGTTGGCCGAATCCCAGAAGTTTTCCCGTGGGATTTACCGGACGGAAACGACGAACTCCGCCGATACGACGAGGAGATGGGGTGGTGCGCCCGCGCGGCCTCGACGCATTCACTTTTGGCAGGTGGCCGAAAACATCCGGTCGGTCACGCGTGGGTGCACGTGGTGCATTTCACGCGGCGTGTACGAGCCGGGCGCCCGCGCACTCCGCGCG
Organism: Streptomyces sp. NPDC086023; assembly: GCF_044540325.1. Taxonomy (NCBI): domain Bacteria; kingdom Bacillati; phylum Actinomycetota; class Actinomycetes; order Kitasatosporales; family Streptomycetaceae; genus Streptomyces; species Streptomyces sp. NPDC086023. Next base: position 130,619 of record NZ_JBITRX010000012.1, on the reverse strand, counting down.
GGGGCGGCGCGTTGCTCGGCGCACGCGCCGCCGGACCGCGCCGCCCTCAAGCCCCGGCAGGGCCGTCGGCCGCCCGCCGCCGGGCGAACTCCCATGCGTCGGACACGATTCCGGCGAGGTCCGAGCGGGTGGGCGTCCAGCCGAGCCGGTCGCGGGCGGTGGCGGCGGAGGCGACGAGGACGGCCGGGTCGCCGGGCCGGCGCGGGGCGACGACCTCGGGCACGGGGTGGCCGGTGACCTTGCGGACGGTCTCGATGACCTCGCGCACGGAGAACCCGCTGCCGTTGCCCAGGTTGCACACCAGGTGCTCGCCCGGCGTGGCCGTCTCCAGGGCGGCCAGGTGGGCCTCCGCGAGGTCGGCGACGTGGATGTAGTCGCGTACGCAGGTGCCGTCCGGGGTCGGGTAGTCGTCACCGAACACCGAGATCGACCCGCGCTGCCCGAGGGCGACCTGGAGGACCAGCGGGATCAGGTGGCTCTCGGGGTCGTGGCGCTCGCCGTACGGCCCGTACGCGCCCGCGACGTTGAAGTAGCGCAGCGAGACCGCGGCCAGGCCGTGCGCGGCGCACTCCCCCGCGATCATGTGGTCGACGGCGAGCTTGGAGGCCCCGTAGGGGTTGGTGGGCGCGGTGACCGAGGTCTCGGTGAGCGGCCCGTCGGCGGGTTCGCCGTACGTCGCCGCCGTGGAGGAGAACACCAGCGTGCGGACGCCCGCGGCGCGCATCGCGGCGAGCAGCTCCAGCGTGCCGCCGACGTTGTTCTCCCAGTACTTGGACGGGTTGACGACGGACTCGCCGACCTGCGAGGAGGCGGCGAAGTGCAGGACCGCGTCGAAGGAGCCGTCCAGGTGCCGGGCGGCGTCCTGGATGCGGCCGTCGATCAGGGTGGCGCCCGCGGGGACGCCCTCGCGATGGCCGGTGGACAGGTCGTCGAGGACGGTCACTTCGTGGCCCGCCTCCAGAAGATGCGCGGCGACGACGCTCCCGACGTATCCGGCGCCGCCGGTGACCAGGTACTTCTTCACTCGCTCGCTCCCTCTCGCAGTCGTTGCTCCGTACTGGAACCGCGGCGCCACAATGCCAGACCGCGCTGTGCGTGTTCTGTGGCCGTCACCCGCGCGGGCGGGGGGGGGGGGGGGGGGGGGAAGGCGGTCGGGCGGTCTCGGGCGGCGCGTTCGCGGAGCTGTTCGCCGGATTACGCGCGGGGGCCCGGCTGGACCGGGATGGAGACGCGGTCCAGCAGGCCGGTGCGTGCGGCCAGGGCGGCGGCCTCCAGGCGGGAGCCGACGCCCAGTTTCATGAGTACCCGCTGTACGTGGGTCCGTGCGGTGCTCGGCGCGATGCTCATCCCGGCGGCGATCAGCCGGGTGTCCTCGCCCTCGGCGACCCGGAGCAGCACCTCCACCTCGCGCGGGGTGAGGAGCTGGAGCAGTCTGCTGCCCTCGTCGTCGGGTGCGGGGACGGGGTTGAGGAGTTCGGCGAAGGCGCCCTGGAGCAGTTGGGGGGCGACGGCGGCCTCCCCCGCCCGGGCCTTGGCCAGGGCGCGTTCGACGCCCTCGATGCGCTCGTCGTGGCGTACGTAGCCCGAGGCGCCGGCCGCGAACGCGGCGGCGATCCCCCGCGGGCTGGGCACCGGCCCGAGCACGACGACGGCGATCTGAGGGCGTTCGCGCTTGATGCGGACCACCGGGTCGAAGACGCCCGGCTCGGCGGGTGCGGCGGTGCCCAGGAGGCAGACCTCGGGGGCGCGGCTGATGACCAGTTCGGCCGCTCCGGCTGCCGGGGCGGCCGCGGCGAGCACACGGTGCCCGCGCAGTTTGAGCGCGGAGGCGAGAGCCTCGGCTAGCAGCCGGTGCTCGTCCACCACCATGACCCTGACGCCCATTAGGCCCCCCTACCCCTCTGCCCCGGCAAGCTACACGCTTGTTCGACGCCGCGGGCCGGTTACCGGCGAGAAGCCCCCGGAAGGCCGAAGAGGGCGCCTTCCCTTGTCGGAAAGGCGCCCTCCTGGTGAACGGCCGGACGATTCCCGGCCGGTCGCCGTCCGGGTCAGCCGGTGGTGAAGGAGGCGATCAGCCAGTCCTTGTCCTTGGAGGACGAGTACGGCTTGCTGATCATGGTCTCCGAGATGAACAGCCGGCCCTTGGCGTAGCGGTACTCGGAGTAGCTGTCGGAGAAGCTGGTCTCCGGGTCGTCGAAGGACTTGTGGCCCGGGTTCTGCATCAGGACGGTCTCCTTGAAGGTCTTCCCGTCCAGGCTGACCACCTGGCCCCCCGACGAGTACGGGGGCCACTTGTAGGCGATCAGGTTCGGGCCGTCCATCCGCAGCGGGAAGATCTTGTACTTCGCGCCCGCCGACGCCCGGTCCGTGGTCTGCTTGCCGGTCACCAGGTCGAACGAGTGGATCTCGTTGGTCCGCTCGAAGGTGTCGGACTTGATCTCGCGCTCCTCGGAGGGCACGTAGACCCGTCCGTTGCCCACCACGATCTTCTGGCAGGACTCGACCGAGGTGCCCTCGCAGCGGGCCGCGTACAGGTCGGACTTGAGCGGGATGCGCTGGCGCAGCTGCCCGGTCTTCTCGTCGATGGAGAAGAGGTCGGAGATGCCGCTGCCGTCGCCCGCGGCGTGACCGACGTCGGCGGCCACGACCAGCGGGCTGCTGGAGACGATGCTGGCCCACTCGATGCCCGGGGACATCTTGTACGAGCTGACGGGCGCGCCGGTGGTCGGGTTCAGCGACTGCACCACCAGGTAGCGGCTGTCGTAGTCGCCGCACTTGCGGATGGTGGCGAGGCCGGGACCACCCGCGTAGCCCATGTCGTAGCAGCGGTCGGGGTCGTCCGCCCTGGGCTTCCAGAGGTTCTTGCCGTCGCTGAGGTTCCAGGCGGCACCGCCCCGCAGACCTCCGGCGGCCACGGTCCCGCCGCTGATGGTGATCTCCTTGAAGGCGACCTTCTCGTCCCCGCCGGCCGTGGTGGTGACCGAGCCGTTCCACACCATCTTCCCGGCGTCGACGTCGAGGACGCCGACCTCGGTGCACTGCGGGTACTTGTTCGCGGGCGTGCGCTTGGAGGCCTCGTACAGGAAGGCGGTCTTGCCGTCGGGCGTGGTGTGGCGGCTGGCGCCGCAGACCTGGCCGGGCAGCGGCAGGGTCCACTTGGGGGTGCCGGTGGCCGCGTCGTAGCCGACGATCTTCTGCACGTCGGTCTTGGCGTAGACCGAGTCGGTCAGCCAGGAGCCGACCACGTTCACCAGGTCGGTGACCTTCGGGTGCTCGATGTTGACGAGCGTCTTCGACTTGGGGTCGGCCGGGGCCTTCTCCAGCGCCTCGGTCTGGACGGGCGTGCCGCCGGCCGTGGCGCCGCCGGGGGTGGCCGAGGCGCTGTTCTTCGCCTCCTCCTTGCCGCCCTTGTCGTCGTCCTTGTCGCCGGACACGTACCAGAGGCCGCCGCCGACGATGGCCGCCACGGCCACCACGGCCGCGACGACGATCCCGGCCTGCGCCTTCCTGCCGCTGCCGCCGCCCGGGGCCTTGGGCGCGGGCGCGCCGGGGCCGTACATCGGCTGCGCGACGGGCTGGGGCTGGGCGTACGGTCCGGCCTGGGGCTGCGCGTACGGGCCCGGCTGGGCGTACGGGCCGGGCTGCGGCTGCGGCTGCGCGTACGGGCCGGGGCCCGGCTGGCCGTACGGGCCGGGGGCCTGCGGCGGCTGTCCGTACGGGCCCGGGGCCTGCTGCGGGTAGCCGTAGCCGGGTGCGCCGGCGGGCGGCTGCTGCGGCGGCGTGGGCGCGCCGAAGCCGCCGGCCGGGGGCTCCTGCGGGGCGCCGAAGCCCTCGTTGGGGGGCTGGGGCGGGGTGCTCATGGGGTGTTTGCCTCTCGGTGGTCGGCGCTCACGTGGGGGGATTCCGTCTCGTCCGGGAGGACCGTCACTTGCCGTACACGATCATCAGCTTCTCCTGGGTGTTGTCCTTGCCCAGGAGGCGCGAGACGGAGAGGAAGAGGCGGCCGTCGGCGTACGCGATCTGGGGGTCGATGAAGGAGTCCTCGACGTCCCGGGCGGAGGCGGGGTTGCGCAGCACGGTGGTGGGCTTGCCGCCGGTCGTGGCGAAGGAGACGATCTCGCCGCCCTTGTCGTAGGTGGGTTCGACGTACGCGAGGAGCCTGCCGTTCTCGACGGACAGCGGCAGCACCGTGCGGTCGGACCCGGCGGTGGCGCGCCACGTCTCCTTGCCCGTGGTGAGGCTGAAGGCGACGATCTCGTTGCCCTTGCCGGCGGTCGGGAAGTAGAAGCGGCTGCCGTCGGCGACCGCGCCGATGCAGCTCTGCGGGTCTCGGGTGAGGACGGACCACTCGCAGCGGGGCGCGAACTGGGACTTGCTGATGAACTGGGTGCGCATCTTGCCGTCGGAGCCGAGCACGACGATGGCGCGCTTCTTCTCGGCGTCGTTGTCCATGTCGACGATGACCGGGTCGAGCGAGTAGATCCGGTTGGCGCGCCAGCCCTTGGGGAGCTTGTAGGTCCAGCGGGGCTTGCCGGTGGCGGGGTCGACGTCCTCGACGTGGCCGATCCGGTCCTTGTCGGTGCAGGTGCCGACGCCGACGAGCCGGCCGCCGCCCGCCGCGTAGGCGTCGGGCAGGCACTGGCCGCTGGTCTGGGCCCAGAGCCTGCTGCCGTCGCTGACCTTGAAGGCGCTGGAGGGGCCCAGCCGGCTGACGGTGACGACGTCTCCGCTGATGGCCAGCTGGAGGCGGGTCATGATGTCGAACGGCCCCTCCTCCGGAACCTCCTTGGTCCATCCGGCGGTCCCGGACTTGAGGTCGATCTGGCGGAGCTGGTTGCACGTGGCGTTCTTGGAGACGCCGCTCTTGAAGCCGATGACCACCTTGCCGTCGGCGGTGGTCTGGCGGGGCGTGCCGCAGATCTCCGCGTCGAACGGCACGGACCACTTGCGCTGCCCGTCCTTGACGCCGTAGCCGGTGACGGTCTTGTAGACGACCTTGGCCACGGTGTCGCCGACCACCCACATGGCGGGGGCGTCGGCACCGTCGCCGGGCACGTCCTGCTCGTTCATCTTCAGCCAGAGGACCTTGTCCTCGCCGGGCTTGCGGTCGGCGTTGTAGTCCTGGTTGTTCTGGGCGCCGTCGCCGTTGCCGTCACCGGTGTCGACCGAGGGGGAGCCGGAGGGCTTGGCGTCGCCACTCTGCTGGGCGACGGGCTTCTTCTCCGGGTCGTCGCCGTCCCGGAAGACGAACCAGGCGCCCGCGCCGAGGAGCAGGACGCCGGCCACGGAGGCGGCGATCAGCGCCGTCAGCCTCTTCTTCGGCGGGGTGCCGCTGCCGCCGGTGCCCGGCGGGACCGGGGGCGGGTAGCCGTGTCCCGGCTGCGGCTGCGCGTACGGGCCGGGCTGCTGGTAGGGGTTCGGCGTGCCCGGTGCCTGCTGGTACGGGTTCGGCGTGCCCGGCGCCTGCTGGTACGGGTTGGGGCCCGCCGGGTAGCCGTAGCCAGGCTGGGGCTGTCCCGGGGCCGGCTGCGCGCCCGGGTACCCGTAAGCGGGCTGCTGCGGCGGCTGGTTCGGGGGCTGCTGCGGCTGGTTCGGCGGCTGCGGCGGCTGGTTCGGCGGCTGCGGGGCGCCGTAGCCGCCGGGGGGCTGGTGGGGCGGCGTGGTCATCAGCGCATACCTCTGCGTCGGCGGTCGGGTTCCTCTTTTTACCACCCGCTTACGACACGCCACGGGCCGGTTCGCTCGCTTGTTCCCAAGGGCGAACCGGCCCGTGACACCGCTGTTATCGGGCCGGTGGCCCGCGCAACTGCCGTCGGGGGACTACGCGTCCTCGGCCAGCTCCAGCCAGCGCATCTCCAACGCATCCCGCTCGGAGAGCAGTTCGCGCAGCTCGGCGTCGAGCTTGGCGACCTTCTCGAAATCGGTGGCGTTGTCGGCGATCTGCGCGTGCAGGTTGCTCTCGCGGTCCGAGATCTTGTTGAGCTGGCGCTCGATCTTCTGGAGCTCCTTCTTCGCCGCGCGGGAGTCACCCGCCGTCTTCTCCTTGACGGGGGCGGCCGCGGGCGCCGGGGCGGCGGCCTCGACCATCCGGGCGCGGCGCTCCAGGTACTCGTCCAGGCCGCGCGGCAGCATCCGCAGCGCGGCGTCGCCGAGCAGCGCCCAGACGGTGTCCGTGGTGCGCTCGATGAAGTACCGGTCGTGGCTGATGACGACCATCGAGCCGGGCCAGCCGTCGAGGAGGTCCTCCAGCTGGGTCAGGGTCTCGATGTCGAGGTCGTTGGTGGGCTCGTCGAGGAAGAGCACGTTGGGCTCGTCCATCAGCAGGCGCAGCAGCTGGAGGCGGCGGCGCTCACCGCCGGAGAGGTCGCCGACCGGCGTCCACTGCTTCTCCTTGGTGAAGCCGAACTGCTCGCAGAGCTGGCCGGCCGTCATCTCGCGGCCCTTGCCGAGGTCGACGCGGTCGCGGACGCGCTGGACGGCCTCCAGGACCCGCAGGGACGGGTCGAGTTCGCCGACCTCCTGGGAGAGGTAGGCGAGCCGTACCGTCTTGCCGACGGTGATCTTCCCGGCGGCGGGCTGGGTCTCGCCCTCGGTGCGGGCGGCCTCGGCCAGGGCGCGCAGCAGCGAGGTCTTCCCGGCGCCGTTGACGCCGACCAGGCCGATGCGGTCGCCGGGCCCGAGCTGCCAGGTGAGGTGCTTGAGCAGGGTCTTCGGACCGGCCTCGACCGTGACGTTCTCCAGCTCGAACACGGTCTTGCCGAGGCGCGAGTTGGCGAACTTCATCAGCTCGCTCGTGTCGCGGGGCGGCGGCACGTCGGCGATGAGGGCGTTGGCGGCCTCGATGCGGAAGCGCGGCTTGGACGTACGGGCCGGGGCGCCGCGGCGCAGCCAGGCCAGCTCCTTGCGGATGAGGTTCTGCCGCTTGGCCTCTTCGGTGGCGGCGATGCGCTCGCGCTCGGCGCGGGCGAAGACGTAGTCGCTGTAGCCGCCCTCGTACTCGTGGACGTCGCCGCGCTGCACGTCCCACATGCGGGTGCAGACCTGGTCGAGGAACCAGCGGTCGTGGGTGACGCAGACGAGCGCCGAGCGGCGGGCCTGGAGGTGCTGGGCCAGCCAGGAGATGCCCTCGACGTCGAGGTGGTTGGTGGGCTCGTCGAGGACGAGCAGGTCCTGCTCGGCCATGAGGAGCTTGGCGAGGGCGATGCGGCGGCGCTCGCCGCCGGACAGCGGGCCGATGACGGTGTCGAGGCCCTGGTCGAAGCCGGGCAGGTCCAGGCCGCCGAAGAGGCCGGTGAGCACGTCGCGGACCTTGGCGTTGCCGGCCCACTCGTGGTCGGCCAGGTCACCGATGATCTCCTGGCGGACGGTGGCCTTGGGGTCCAGCGAATCGTGCTGGGTCAGTACGCCCATCCGGAGGCCGCCGCTGAGGGTGACGCGCCCGGTGTCGGGCTCCTCCAGGCGGACCAGCATCCGGATGAGGGTGGTCTTGCCGTCGCCGTTGCGCCCCACCACGCCGATCCGGTCTCCCTCGGACACGCCGAGGGAGATGCCGTCGAGCAGGGTGCGGGTTCCGTACACCTTGCTGACTGCCTCGACATTGACCAGATTGACGGCCATCCACGCGCTCCAGGGAAGGGGATCGATCAGCCCCTCAGCCTAACCCGCTGCGGGACGGCCTTCAGGCTGCGTCCCGGGTGGCGGACGGCGCCGGGGTCCGTACCGGGGCCGGGGCGCGCTCCACCAGGAGCCAGCCGGCGAGCACCATGGCCACGGCGGCGGGCGCGCTGACGGGCACGGCTATCAGGACCGCGGTGTGGCCCTCCAGCAGGCCGCCGAACCCCGTGAGGGAGAGCCCGAGGACGCCCAGCAGGCAGAGGGTGATCCCGCCCGCGGCGAGCGGTCCGGACCCGGCGGCCGGGGCCGGACCGGCGGGAGCGGGCCGTTCGAAGGTGCGGAACACCGCGACGAGCAGTGCCGTGAGGAGCGCGGCGGCGGCCAGCCGTACGGGGACCTGGGCCCACCAGGCGGCGGTGGCGGGGCGGGGCAGGTCCAGGCCCAGGGCGAGCTGGGCGCCGTACACCCCGAGCATCGCGGTGAGGTGCCAGAGGAAGGCGGTCATGGCCACGCCGTTGGCGGCGACGACGGCGCGCCAGGCCCGCGGGGCGGCGAGCAGCCGGGTGGCGGGGCGGCGCAGCAGCTCGACGGCGCCGACCAGCCAGAGGCCGTGGCAGAGCAGCGCGAAGGTCGGCGGGGCCATGTTGGAGACCTTCTCGCCGGGCATCCCGACCATGGAGAGCGGGTACGGGCCCACGGCGACCAGCAGCGCGGCCCCGCCGAGTCCGGCCGCGGCCAGCAGCGCGGGCACCCGGCCCCAGCCGCCGCCGGTGGCGCGTGCGTCGGCCCGCAGGAAGCCCAGCTGGTGCACGGCGAGCCAGACGAAGGCGAAGTTCAGGAACTCGACGTAGGGCACCCCGAGGGCGAACCGCAGGACGTCCACGGCGCCGGCGGCGGCCACGAGCGCGCCGAAGGCCCCCCAGCCGTACCGCTCGTGCAGCCGCAGCAGGGGCGGGGTGAAGGCCACCATGGCGAGGTAGATCCCGATGAACCACAGCGGCTGCGTCACCAGCCGCAGGGCGACTCCGGTGAGCCCGCCTCCGCCGCCGGCCAGCTGCACCGCGAGCGCGGCCGCGCCCCACGCGACGACGAAGACGAGGGTGGGCCGCAGCAGCCGGCGCAGCCGGGCCCGCAGGAAGGCGGCGTACACGGGCCGGCCGGGGTCGCGGCGGCACAGCGAGCGGTAGGACAGCGCGTGGGAGAAGCCGCCCACGAAGAAGAAGACCGGCATGACCTGGAAGACCCAGGTGAGCACCTGGAGGCCGGGCACGACGGCGAGGATGTTGCCGATGCCGTCGGGCGTGACGGCGGCCATGAGCCAGTGCCCGGACACGACGGTGCCGAGCGAGGCGACCCGCAGCAGGTCGACGTAGCGGTCCCGGTTCCCCGGTGTGGCGGCGGCCAGTTGGGCGGCGGAGTACGACATGCCCCCACGCTCCCGCCCGCCCCGTGACGTCCGTCAGCGCGCAGGTACTCAGATCGGTGCTGAGTACGCGGGGGTGGGGCCCGCGGCCTGCCCCCGCGGCTGCCCCGGGACCCGTCCCGGCGGACGGGTCCCGGGGTGCTCAGGGGGCCTGGAGGACCGTCGCGCCCGGGGCCGGGGACGTGGTCGTGCGGGTCGTGCGGCAGGTGCCGGAGGCCTCCAGGGCGGCGGCGATCCGGGCCGCGGAATCCGCGTCGGCGGCCAGGAAGGCCGTGGTGGGGCCGGAGCCGGAGACCAGGGCGGCCAGGGCGCCGGCGGCGGTGCCGGCGGCGAGGGTGTCCGCCAGGGCGGGGCGCAGGGAGAGCGCGGCCGGCTGGAGGTCGTTGGCCAGGGCTTCGGCGAGGGCGCCGGTGTCGCCCTTGCGGAGGGCGGCCAGCAGTGCGGGCGAGGCGGTGGGCTCGGGGACGTCCCGGCCCTCGGCGAGGCGGTCGAACTCCCGGAACACGGCCGGGGTGGAGAGGCCGCCGTCGGCCATCGCGAACACCCAGTGGAAGTTTCCGCCGACCTCCAGCGGGGTGAGCTGCTCGCCCCGCCCCACGCCCAGCGCGGCCTCGCCGATCAGGCTGAACGGCACGTCGCTGCCCAGCTCGGCGCAGATGTCGAGGAGTTCCTCGCGGCTCGCGCCGGTGCCCCACAGCGCGTCGCAGGCCAGCAGCGCGCCCGCGCCGTCGGCGCTGCCGCCCGCCATGCCGCCGGCCACCGGGATGTCCTTGGCGATGTGGATGTGGACGTCGGGCTCCAGGCCGTACCGGGCGGCGAGCAGCTCCGCGGCCCGGGCGGCCAGGTTGGTGCGGTCCAGCGGGACCTGGTCGGCGCCGGGGCCGGTGCAGGTGACGGTCAGCCGGTCGGCCGGGGTCACCGTCACCTCGTCGTACAGCGAGACGGCGAGGAAGACGTTGGCGAGGCCGTGGTACCCGTCGGGGCGGGCGGCGCCGACGGCCAGCTGGACGTTGACCTTGGCGGGGACCCGTACGGTGACGCTCACAGGGCGGGCCTCTCGGCGGCCGGCTTGTGCTCGGCGATCGCGGCGAACTCCTCGACGGTCAGGGCCTCGCCGCGCGCCTGCGGGGAGATCCCGGCGGCGAGCAGGGCCTCCTCGGCGGCGGCGGCCGAGCCGGCCCAGCCGGCGAGGGCGGCGCGCAGGGTCTTGCGGCGCTGCGCGAAGGCGGCGTCGACGACCGCGAAGACCTCGGCCTTGGTGGCGGTGGTCTTCACCGGCTCGGCGCGGCGGACGAGCGAGACCAGGCCGGAGTCGACGTTGGGCGCCGGCCAGAAGACGTTCCGGCCGATGGCGCCGGCGCGCTTGACGTCGCAGTACCAGTTGGCCTTGACCGACGGCACGCCGTAGACCTTGTTGCCCGGGCGGGCGGCGAGCCGGTCCGCGACCTCGGACTGCACCATGACAAGGGTGCGCTCGATGGTCGGGAAGCGGTCGAGCATGTGCAGCAGCACGGGCACGGCGACGTTGTACGGGAGGTTGGCGACCAGCGCGGTCGGCGCCGGGCCGGGCAGCTCCTGCACGTGCATCGCGTCGGAGTGGACGAGCGCGAAGCGGGCGGCCCTGGCGGGCAGCCGGGCCTCGATGGTGGCGGGCAGCGCGGCGGCCAGGATGTCGTCGATCTCCACGGCGGTGACGTGGTCGGCGGCCTCCAGCAGGGCCAGCGTCAGCGAGCCGAGTCCCGGCCCCACCTCGACGACCGTGTCCTCGGGGCGCACCTCTGCGGTGCGCACGATCCGGCGGACGGTGTTGGCGTCGATGACGAAGTTCTGGCCCTTCTGCTTCGTCGGGCGGACGCCGAGTACCTCGGCCAGGTGCCGGATGTCGGCCGGCCCCAGGAGGGCGTCGTTGCTGTCGTGCTGCTCTGCGGTGCTCACCGGTAAAGCCTACGGCCGCAGTGTGGCCACGGACTCGCCCCCCGCTGCACGTAGAGCTTCTTGGCCCGGTAGGTCTGTTCCGAGGCGCTCGCGTCCTGCGGCCGGCCGCTGCCGCCGAGGCCCTGCCAGGTGCGGACGTCGAACTGGTAGAGCCCGCCGTAGGTGCCCGAGGGGTCGGTGGCGCCGGGGCGGCCGCCGGACTCGCAGTGCGCGAGGGCGCCCCAGTCCAGGCCGTCGGCGCCGGCCACGGAGGTGGGCAGGGGGCGGGTGCCGACCCTGATCCGCTGGGTGACGGGTTCGCGCACGACCTCCTCGGCGACGCGCCGCGGCTTCTGCCGGACGCCGTTGACGGTGCGGAGGGTGTACGTGACCCGGCGGGCGCCCTGCTTTCCGGCGCGCTCGACGACCTCGGTGCCGGCGAACAGCGTGTCGTCCCTGACCTTCTCGGTCTCGTACGGGATGACCTCCTCGCGCACCTCGCGGGTGCCGGTGATGCGCAGGACGGTGACGGTCTGGCCGTCGCGCGGGAAGGAGGCGGGCGGCACGGAGGTGGTGTCCTGGCCGTGGAGGGTGATGCCGGCCTGGTCGAGGGCCTCCCGGACGGTGGCGGCGTTGGTGCGGATGGTGCGCTCGTTGCCGTCGGCGAGGAAGGTGACGCTGCGCTCGGTGCGCACGCTGAGGGTCATGCCGCGGCGGCCGATGGGTGTGGTGCGCGAGGCGGAGAGGTAGGCGCCCTCCGCGCGTACGCCGAGCTGGCGCAGGGCGGCCTCGACGGTGCGGGCGGTGGTCCACACCTGGCGGCGCGAGCCGTCGAGGGTGAGGACGACCGGGCGGCCGTACCGGACGACGATCTCGTCGCCGTCGTCTAGGGCGCTGCCGGGGGCGGGGGCGACGAGGTCGTGGGCGCCGATGCCGACGCCCTCGTCGGCGAGGAGTTCGCCGACGTCGTCGGCGAAGGTGTGCATGGTGCGGGGGATGCCGTCGACGGTGAGGCGGACGGCCTTGTCGCTGGCCACGAAGGCGGAGGTGCCGCCGGCGAGGAAGGCCACGACCAGGGCCTGGGGGACGATCTTGCGCCAGCCGTCGGGGCCGGCGCCGGTGCGGCGCGACGACCTGCCGGTCCTGGCGTTCTTGGCGGCTCTGGGGCTGGTGGCGGGGGTGCCGGGGGCGCCGGGCCGGGTGAGGCTGCCGGGGGCGCCGGGGCTGCCGGTTTCCGGAGGGGTCTGGCCGGGGGTGCCGGTGGGGCCGGTGCCGGGGGCGGCGTCCCGGCCGGTGCCGGGGGCCGTGGTACCTGCCCTGCCGGCGCGGCCGGTGCGGTTCGCCTTGCGGCGCCTGGCCGCGCGCCGCTCGGGGCCCGAGTCCGGTTCGCCGTCGCGGGGGGCGGGGACGGCGGGGGCGGGGGCGCGGCGGCGCCGGCCGGTGCCGGGCGCGAGGGCGGTCTCGTACGCCGGGTCGAGGCCGGGGAGGAGGCCGTCGGGGGCCCCGCCGGGGTGCGCGGGGCCGCCGTGGCCCGGGTCGGCGTAGGGGGCCGGCGCGCCCGGCTCGGCGTACGGGGCCGGCGCGCCCGGCTCGGCGTACGGGGCCGGCGCGCCCGGCTCGGCGTACGGGCCGGGGTCCGCCCCGTACGGGCCGGGCTCCGGGTACCCGCCGGCTTCCGCGTACCCGGCCCCCGCGTCGTACGCCTCGGTCGTCCCGTACGTCCCCGCGGGCGGGTCCGGCGGGCTCCAGGCGGTGCCGGCGCCGGGCGGGGGCGCGGCCGCGGCGTAGGCGGGGGCGTACGTGTCCGTCCCCGGGTAGGTGTCCGGGGGGTAGGGGGCGGCTGCGTAGGGGTCGCCGGGGTACGGCCCGGGGCGGACTGCCGTCTGCGTGTCGGCGGCCGGATCCACCGGGGGCCCGGGGTACGCGCCCCAGCCGGCCGGTGCGGCGGCGGGCGGCGCGTAGGGGCCGGCGGGCGGGTGCGGCGTACCCGGCGCGGGGCCGTCGCCCGCCCCGTACGGGTCGCCGGCCCCGAAGAAATCCGCCGGCCCGAAGGGATCACCCGGCCCGTGCGGGCCACCGGTCCCGTAGGGGTCACCCGTCCCGAAGGGCTCCGCTCCCGTGCCCCCCGCGGGGGATCGGTGACTGCCCTGCCCATCCGTCACGACGCGCTCCCACCGGTCCAGGTCCCACCGCTGGGGACGGGCACGGGAGACTAGCGGAGGGTTCGTCACTCGACAAAGCGGCGCGACCACGGAGTGTCACGCACGCCCGTTCAGTAGTCGAAGGCGCGTGCGGTGTTGGCGGCGAGCGCCCCGGCCAGCTCGTCCTCGGAGATGCCCCTCACCTCGGCCATGGCGCGCACCGTGACCGGAATGAGATAGGGGGCGTTGGGCCGTCCGCGGTAGGGCGCGGGGGTGAGGAACGGCGCGTCGGTCTCGACCAGCACGAGGTCGAGGGGGGCGACGGCGAGGGCGTCGCGCAGGTGCTGCGCGTTCTTGAAGGTCATGTTGCCGGCGAAGGACATGTAGTAGCCCGCCTCGGCGCACTCCTTGGCCATCTCCGCGTCGCCGGAGTAGCAGTGGAAGACGGTGCGCTCCGGAGCGCCCTCCTCGCGCAGCACCCGCAGGACGTCCGCGTGGGCCTCGCGGTCGTGGATGACGAGGGCCTTGCCCTGCCGCTTGGCGATCTCGATGTGGGCGCGGAAGGAACGCTCCTGCGCGGCCATGCCCTCCGGGCCGGTGCGGAAGTGGTCGAGTCCGGTCTCGCCGACCGCCCTGACGTGCGGGAGGGCGGCCAGCCGCTCGATCTCGGCCAGGGCCTCGTCGAGGGCGGCCTCGCCGCCCGGCTGCCGGGCGCCCTGCCGCGACCAACCGTCGGCGTCGCCGAGGACGATGCGCGGCGCCTCGTTGGGGTGCAGGGCGACCGCCGCGTGGACGTTCTCGTACCGCTCGGCCGTCTCGGCGGCCCAGATCGAGCCCTTCACGTCGCAGCCGACCTGGACGACCGTGGTCACACCGACCGAGGCGGCCTTCGCGAGGGCCTCGTCGACGGTGCCGTCCTTCTGCATGTCCAGGTGGGTGTGGGAATCGGCCACCGCCACCCGAAGCGGCTCGGGCAGCGGGGGCATCGCGTCCTTGGGGCTCATACGGCCGATCTTATGAGGAGCGGAAGAGCCTCTTGAGCCGGGCCAGGAGGCCGCCGCGCTCGCCGCGGTCCTCGGGCGTGAGCGCCACGGGTCCGGGGGCGTCGTGGGCGGCCGGCTTCCCGGGGACCGCCGAGTGCGCGGCGCCGCGGCCCTTGGGGCCGTGCGGCGACTTGCGCTGGCCGGGGTGGCGCGAGTGCGCGTCGAGCGTCGCGGGGACCGGCCCGGCGATCCCGGGGGCGATCCGGCGGTCGTGGTAGAGCTGGTCGAGCATGCCGAGGACCGAGGAGACCTGCCCCTCCCGCATGATCCGCACCACGTGCCCGCCGCAGTTCATGCAGGTGGGGTTGGAGAGCGGGGAGGGCACCCGTTCCCCGTTCGCCGTGTACATGATGAACGGCTGGCCCTTGCCGTCGACGTGGTGCTCGATCTCGTACGACTGCTCCCAGCCGTACCCGCACTTCATGCACGCGAAGGCATAGGCCTCGCGGACCGTGTGTATTCCGGCGCCGGCGGAAGGTGCCGCGGCCGGGGCCGCTGCGGGGACGGGGGTGTCTGCGATCTCACTCATGCCAGCTCCTCTGGTCCGCTGGTGGCACTAGCCAGTGGACGCCTGTTCCGGCGGGAGCGCATCAGGCCCTGTCGAGTTATGGACGGACTTTGGGGCGTTCATGCCCAAGCTGCCCGGTGCGCGGCCTAAGCTTTGCTTTTCAGGTTAGCCCTTTACCCGTTTACGGCACCTTCTGAGCCGCATTCTTTGCCGCCACCACCGCGTCGAAGACCTCCCGCTTGGGTAGGCCCGCCTCGGCCGCCACGGCCGCGATGGCCTCCTTGCGCCGCTCTCCCGCCTCCTCGCGCACCTGCACCCGGCGCACCAGCTCCTCCGCGTCGAGCTCCTCGGGCCCGGTCTCGGGAGCGCCCTCGACCACGACCGTGATCTCGCCGCGCACGCCCTCCGCCGCCCAGGCCGCCAGCTCGCCGAGGCCGCCGCGCCTGACCTCCTCGTACGTCTTGGTCAGCTCGCGGCACACGGCGGCGCGGCGGTCCGCGCCGAAGACCTCGGCCATGGCGGCCAGGGTGTCGTCGAGCCGGTGCGGTGCCTCGAAGTAGACGAGCGTCCGGCGCTCGCCGGCCACCTCGCGCAGCCGGCCCAGGCGCTCCCCGGCCTTCCTGGGCAGGAAGCCCTCGAAGCAGAAGCGGTCGACCGGCAGGCCCGAGAGGGCGAGCGCGGTCAGCACCGCGGACGGCCCGGGCACCGCCGTGACCTTGATGTCCTTCTCCACGGCCGCGGCGACCAGCCGGTAGCCGGGGTCGGAGACCGACGGCATGCCGGCGTCGGTGACCAGCAGCACGCGGGCCCCGCCCTCCAGCGCCTCGACCAGTTCGGGCGTACGGGCCGACTCGTTGCCCTCGAAGTACGACACGACGCGCCCCGTGGTGTGGATGCCCAGCGCCCTGGTCAGGCCGCGCAGCCGGCGGGTGTCCTCCGCGGCGATCACGTCCGCGGTCTCCAGCTCGGCGGAGAGCCGCGGCGGCGCGTCGGCCACGTCCCCGATGGGGGTGCCGGCGAGCACCAGGACACCGGCGGACGACGGCTGGGGACGGCTGACGGGAGGCTGCTGATCTGTCACCGCTCCATCCTCGCAGGCCCGATCGGGGGTCTCACACAGATGTGTTCCCTACGATGACCCGGTGACCAGTACCGCGACGCCTCAGCCCAGCCCCGCGGGGGCCCCGCCCGGCCCGCCGGCGTGCGACGAGACGCCCTCCTGGCCGCGGCACCTGCGCCGGTTCGGCTACGTGCCCGCGCCCACGGCCGCCGCCGACGCGCGCACCCGGCTGGTACCGCCGTACGCACAGCCCTCGCCCGGGCTGTGGCAGGCGGTCGGCGTGCCGCTCGCACTCGGCGAGCGGATCGCCCGGGCCATGGCGTGGGTGGGTCCGCTGCTGGTCGCGCTGGTCGCCGGAGCGCTGAGGTTCTGGCACCTGGGCAGCCCCAAGGCGGTGATATTCGACGAGACGTACTACGCCAAGGACGCCTGGGCGGTCATCCGGCAGGGCTACGAGGCCAGCTGGCCCAAGGACGTCGACAAGCTGATCATCAAGGACCCGACGGGCGTCGCGCTGCCGCTCGACCCGGGCTACGTCGTGCACCCGCCGGTCGGCAAGTGGGTCATCGGCCTCGGCGAGTGGATGTTCGGCTTCACGCCCTTCGGCTGGCGGTTCATGACCGCCCTGCTCGGCACCCTCTCGGTGCTGATGCTGTGCCGGATCGGGCGCCGCCTCTTCCGCTCCACCTTCCTCGGCTGCCTCGCGGGCGCGCTGCTGGCCGTGGACGGCCTGCACCTGGTGATGAGCCGGACGGCACTGCTGGACCTGGTGCTGATGTTCTTCGTGCTGGCGGCCTTCGGTGCGCTGCTCGTCGACCGGGACCGGGCCAGGGCCCGGCTCGCGGACGCGCTGCCGGTGGACGACGAGGGCCGGACGCGGCCGGACGCGCGGATCGCCGAGACGCTGGGGCTGGGGTGGCGGCCCTGGCGGCTGGTCGCGGGCGTGTGCCTGGGCCTGGCCTTCGGCACGAAGTGGAACGGCGCGGTCGTCCTGGCCTTCTTCGGCATCCTGACCGTGCTGTGGGACGTGGCCGCCCGCCGGGTGGCGGGCGCGGGCACCCTGTACCGGCGCATGCTCTGGGACGCCACGAAGGCGTTCCTGGCGACGGTCCCGGTGGCGCTCGCCGTGTACGTACTGTCCTGGACGGGCTGGATCCTCAGCCCGGACAACGGCAAGGGCGGCTACTTCCGCGACTGGTCCGCCAAGCAGGGCGGGGTCTGGTGGGCCCCGGACTGGCTGAGCAGCCTCTGGCACTACGAGACCGAGGTCTACAGCTTCCACGTCGGCCTGACCTCGGGCCACACGTACGAATCGAACCCCTGGAGCTGGCTGGTCCTCGGCCGCCCCGTCTCCTACTTCTACGAGTCCCCCGCCCCCGGCACCGACGGCTGCCCGGCCACCGAAGCGTCCAAGTGCGCCCGCGAGGTCCTGGCCCTCGGCACCCCGCTGCTGTGGTGGGCGGGCTGCTTCGCCCTCCTCTACGTCCTGTGGCGCTGGTTCTTCCGCCGCGACTGGCGGGCCGGCGCGATCGCCTGCGCCCTCGCCGCCGGCTACCTGCCCTGGTTCAACTACCAGGAGCGGACCATCTTCTACTTCTACGCGGTGGTCTTCGTCCCGTACCTGTGCCTGGCGGTCGCCATGCTGGCCGGCGCCCTCCTGGGCCCCCCGGGCGCCACGGAACGCCGCCGCACCGTGGGCGCCGTCGCCACCGGCGTCCTGGTCCTCCTGATCATCTGGAACTTCATCTACTTCTGGCCCATCTACACGGGCCAGACCCTCCCGATGGACGCCTGGCGCAACCGCATGTGGTTCGACACCTGGGTCTAGGGCGGGGGACGTGGAGCCCCGGCGTCGGTGACGGCGTCGGGGCTCTGCCGGTGCCGCGCGCGGAGGGTCCAGGGCAGCGGCGCCCTGGAGGATCATGACCGCCAGATCGGGAACGCCATGATGACCAGCCAGGAGAAGATGAAGCCGGGGCCCAGGACGATGCCGAGGATGCGGTCGTTCCGGTCCTGGAGCACGAGCACGCCCGACGGATCCCGCGGGGGGTAGGCGACCCGGACGGTCTCGGCGGTGCTCCGGTGGGCGAAGACGCGCGTCGTGCCGGTGGCGTCCGTGTAGCGGTACCTGCCCGGGTCCGTCCGCCCTCTCCGCGTCGACGGTCACGCCGTGCCTGCGCAGCCGGGTCTCGTGGAACCACGGCACCACGCACACCCCGCCGAGCCACAGCATGGCCGCCGCGAGGAGGCCCAGCGGCACGATGAACGCGGCGCCACACCCTCGATCCGGTGGACGGACGGAGTCGCCCCGGGGGAGGGCCCGCAACTCGACGGTGACGGTGCGGGCCTCGGCGCGGGCACGGGCGATCGCCTTGGGGGACCTGGGGGACTTGGGGGTGAGTGACATCTGAGTAGCGGTACTCAGGTCCTCCGCGCGGGCCCCGGGTAGCTTCGAGCGCGTTCGCGGAGCGTCTGGGGAGGGGCTTGGGATGCGGGGTGCGGGGAAGGCCGCGGTCGTCGGCGGGGTGTTCCTCGCCATGGTCGGCGGGGCGGGGTACGGGGTGTACTCCCTGGCCGGCGGCGATGCCGGCCCGGAGACCGGGGTGAGGGCCGCGAAGGGCGGCGGGCCGATCGGGGAGGAGGAGGCGCTGCGGACGGCCAGGGCCTTTCTGGCCGCCTGGGCGGCCGGGGACGAGCACGCCGCGGCGAGCCTGACGAACAACCCCGGGGCCGCCCAGTACGCCGTCCGGGACTACGCGGCGGAGGCGCACGTCACCGGGGCCGTGATCACGGCAGGGAAGCCCAGCGGCACCACGGTGCCGTTCACCGTGCGGGCGCGGGTCTCGTACCAGGGCGTCGGCAAACCCCTGGAGTACGCCTCCTCGCTGACCGTGGTCCGGGGGCTGACCAGCAAGGAGCCGCTGGTCGACTGGGTGCCCTCGGTCATCCACCCCCAGCTGCGCGAGGGCGAGAAGCTGCGGGCCGGGGAGCCCGCGCTGCCGCCCGTACGGATCCTGGACCGCGCGGGCAGGCCGCTCACCGCCGAGGAGTACCCCTCGCTGCGGCGGATCCTGGACGAGCTGCGCGCCCGGTACTCCGCGGGGGCCGGCGGCAAGGGCGGGGCCGAGCTCTGGATCGAGCCGGCCGTCGCGGAGCAGCCGAAGCGGACCGTGCTGACCCTCGACCCCGGCCGGCCGGGGTCGATCAGGACGCGCCTCGACGCCACGGTGCAGGCGGCCGCCGAGCGGGCGGTGAAGGCGCACGGGTCGTCCTCGGTGGTCGCGCTCCGGCCCAGCACGGGCGACGTGCTGGCCGTGGCCAACAACCGCGAGGACGGCTTCGATGCGGCGATGCTCGGCACCACCGCGCCCGGCTCGACGCTGAAGATCGGTACGGCCGCCATGCTGCTGGACCGGGGCCTGGTCGCGGCGGACCGGGTGGCGGACTGCCCCGGGACGGTGTCCTGGTACGGCAAGCCCTTCCGCAACCAGGGTGGCTTCTCGCTGACCGGGAAGACCTTCGCCACCTCCTTCGCCCGCTCCTGCAACACGGCCTTCATCAAGCAGATCAAGCGGGTGGACGACGACGCGGCGCTGCCGCGGGAGCTGCGCGAGGTCTTCGGCATCGGGCTGGAGTGGCAGACCGGGGTGGCCAGCTTCGACGGCGACGTGCCCGAGGTGACGGGCGCGGAGGCGGCGGCCGAGTACATCGGCCAGGGGAAGGTCCGGATGAACCCGCTGACCATCGCCTCGATGCTCGCCACCGCCAAGACGGGCGTCTTCCGCCAGCCGCTGGTCGTGCCGGCGGAGCTGGGCGACCGGAGGATCGCGACCGCCGAGCGGCAGATGAAGCCGGCGGTCGCCGCACAGCTGAAGCGGATGCTCCAGCAGACCGCGGCCAGTGGTACGGCGGCCTCCGCGATGGCGTCCGTCGCCGGCCCGAAGGGGGCGAAGACGGGGTCGGCGGAGGTCGACGGGGCGGTGAACCCGGACAGCTGGTTCACCGGGTGGAGCGGTGACGTGGCCGCGGCCGCGTTCGTCCAGGGCGGCGGGCACGGCGCGGAGGCGGCCGGCCCGCTGGTGGCGCAGGTGCTCCGCGCCGGCTGAGCGGAGGGGGGTCGGCGCTGCGGGCGGGATCGGCCGTGGGGCCGTGCCCTGCCGGACCGGGCCGAGCCGGTCCCGCGCCCGGCCCGGCGCCGCCGTCAGAGCACCGACTTCACGGCCCGTACCAGGGCCTGGGCGCGCGGGTCCGCGGTGACGGACTTCGCCAGGGCGTTGGTGACGTAGCCGAAGCCGATGCCCGCGTCGGGGTCGGCGAAGCCGAGGGAGCCGCCGCGGCCCGGGTGCCCGTACGAGGCCGGGGAGAGCAGCGGCGAGGCCGGGCCGTGCAGCATGAAGCCCGGGCCGAAGCGGGTGTTCACGACCAGTACGCGGTCCGGGCCGGCGGCCTCCTCGGTGCCGGCCAGCGCGGTGGTCTCCGGCGTGAAGAGCCGGGTGCCGCCCTCGACCTCCCCGAAGGTGGCCGCGTAGAACCGGGCCAGGGCACGGGCGGTGGCGATGCCGTTGGAGGCGGGCAGTTCGGCGGCGCGGTAGGCCGGGGCGTTCTCGTCCGGCAGCGGGTCGATCGCGGCGAAGGCGCGCCGGGTGAGGGAGTCGGGGTCGTCGTACGCGGCGGAGACGTTCCGCTTCGGCCGGGTCTTCAGCCCGCCCGCGGCGACCGGCGGCGGTGCCACGGCCGCGACCCGGCCCACCCGGTGGGCCTCCTCGTCCGGCAGGCCTATCCAGAAGTCCAGCCCCAGCGGGCCCGTGACCTCCTCGGCCAGCCACCGGCCGAGGGTGCGGCCCGTGACCCGCAGCACCAGTTCGCCGAGCAGCCAGCTGAAGGTCTGGGCGTGGTACCCGTGGGCCTCCCCCGGCTCCCAGGCGGCGGACTGGGCCGCGACGGCCCGCGCGGCCTGCTCGGCGTCGGCGGCCTGCTCCGGGGTGAGCCCGGTGTCGAGGGCCGGCACGCCCGCCCGGTGGGACAGCAGGTGCCGGACCAGGGCCCGCTCCTTGCCGCCGGCCTTGAACTCGGGCCAGTGGTCGCCCACCGGCGCGTCGAGGTCCAGCAGCCCGCGCTGGTGCAGGAGCAGCGGTACGGAGGCCGCGACGCCCTTGGTGGCCGAGCGCACGATCTGCGCGGTGCCCGCGGTCCAGGGTTCGGTGCCGCCGTCGGCGTCGCGGGTGCCGGCCCAGAGGTCCACGACCGGGCGCCCGTCGCGGTAGACGGTGACGGCCGCGCCGCGGTCGCCGCGCTCGGTGAAGTTGCGTACGAAGGCGTCCCTGACGGGTTCGAAGCCCGCCGCCACGCTGCCCTGGACGTCGACGTCCACGTCCCGCTCCCTGGTGCCACTCGGCACCCGGGTGGTGCCGACCAACATGGTGCAACGTGAAACGACCCGCGTTGCTTCCGGGGCCGCAGTACGTCACACGTCACACCCGCCGGAACTTGAGGACGGCGGGCTACGGGACGGCGACCGACCGGGGGTCGAAGCCGAACGGCAGCTCCAGCCGGTGCGCCCGCATCAGGTCCTCGTCGCACAGCAGGTCCTGGGTGCGGCCGTCGGCGGCGATCACGCCCTGGCTCAGCACGACCGAGCGCGGGCAGAGCTCCAGCGCGTACGGCAGGTCGTGGGTGACCATCAGCACCGTCACGTCGAGGGAGCGCAGGATGTCGGCCAGCTCGCGGCGGGAGGCGGGGTCGAGGTTGGACGAGGGCTCGTCCAGCACCAGGATCTCCGGCTCCATGGCGAGCACGGTGGCCACGGCGACCCGGCGGCGCTGCCCGAAGGACAGGTGGTGCGGGGGCCGGCCGGCGAACTCCGCCATGCCCACGCGCTCCAGCGCCGCGGTCACCCGGGCCTCCAGCTCGGCGCCGCGCAGTCCGGCGGCGGCCGGGCCGAAGGCCACGTCCTCGCGGACGGTCGGCATGAAGAGCTGGTCGTCGGGGTCCTGGAAGACGATGCCGACCCGGCGCCTGATCTCGGCGAGGTTCTTCTTCTCGACCGGCAGTCCGGCCACCCTGACCGTGCCGACGCCGCCGCCGAGGATGCCGTTGAGGTGCAGGACGAGGGTGGTCTTGCCGGCTCCGTTGGGGCCGAGCAGCGCGACGCGCTCGCCCCGGCCGATGGCGAGGTCGACGCCGAAGAGGGCCTGGTGACCGTCGGGGTAGGCGAAGGCGAGGCCGGACACGTCGAGGGAGGGCGCGGTGGCGGGCGAGGGTGTGGTGGCGGAGGTCGGGGCAGTCACAGCGTCCATCCCATCAGACAGACGGCCAGGGCCGTCACCGGCAGTGCGGCCGCGTGGGCCCACTGCGTGCGCGAGGCGGTGACCTGGTCGATCACCGGCATGGTCCCGGCGTACCCGCGGCTGAGCATCGCCAGGTGGACGCGCTCGCCGCGCTCGTACGAGCGGATGAAGAGCGCGCCGGCCGTCTTGGCCAGCACCCCCCAGTGCCGGGGGCCCCGTGCCTCGAAGCCGCGCGAGCGGCGGGCGACGGACATCCGGCGCAGCTCGTCGGTGACCACGTCGCCGTAGCGGATCATGAACGAGGCGATCTGGACCAGCAGCGGCGGCAGCTTCAGCCGCTGGAGCCCGAGCAGCAGCTCGCGCAGTTCGGTGGTGGCCGCCAGCAGCACCGAGGCCGCGACGCCGAGGGTGCCCTTGGCCAGTACGTTCCAGGCGCCCCACAGGCCGGAGACGCTCAGGGACATGCCGAGCACCTCGACCCGCTCGCCCTGCGCCACGAAGGGCATCAGGACGGCGAAGAGGACGAAGGGCACCTCGATCAGCAGCCGGCGCAGCAGGAAGCCGGCGGGGATCCGGGCCGCCGCGGCCACGCCGGCGAGCAGTACGGCGTACAGGGCGAAGGCCCACACCGCCTCGCGGGGGGTGGCGACGACGACCACGACGAAGCCGAGGACGGCGACGAGCTTGCAGTGCGGCGGCAGGGCGTGGACGGCGGAGTGTCCGTGCCGGTAGAGCTTGTGGGCGTGGCCCGCGGCCATGTCAGACCGCCGGGGCTTCGGCGGTGCGGCGGCGCCGGACGACCCAGAAGACGCCGGTCCCGAGGGCCGCGGTGGCGCCGACGCCGATGACGCCGGCGAGGCCGCCGGAGAGGCGGGCGTCGGAGACGGCCTTGACGCCGTAGTCGGCGAGCGGGGAGTCCGCGGCGGCGTGCTCCTCGACCTTGCGGTCGATGCCCTGGTCGGCGGCGACCTTCTCCAGGCCGTCGGGGCTGGCGGAGGCGTAGTAGGAGACGAATCCGGCCAGGACGAGGGTGGTGACCAGACCGGCGGCCCACACCTTCCGGGCCGGGCGGGCGGCCGCGGGGGCGGGGGCGGTGGCGGGCGCGTCGACCAGCTCGCCGCCGACGCGGAGCTTGAGGCGTGTGGCCAGGCCGCGGGCGCCGTGCACCAGGTCGGGACGTACGGCGATCACGGCGCCCACGGTGAAGGCGGTGATCGCGGCCTCGCCGATGCCGATCAGCACGTGGACGCCGACCATGGCGGCGAGCACCTTGCCGATCGGGACGTCGGTGGTCCCCCCGATGGCGTAGAGCAGGGTGAAGAAGGCCGCGGAGGCCGGCACGGAGACGAGGGCGCCGACGAAGGCGGCCGCGGTGACCGAGCGGCGGCCCTTGGGCAGCACGTTCACCAGCAGCTTGAAGACGGCGTAGGAGACCACGACCGTCACGACGCCCATCGTGGTGATGTTGACGCCGAGGGCGGTGAGGCCGCCGTCGGCGAAGAGGATGCCCTGCATCAGCAGGACCACGGAGACGCAGAGCACGCCGGTGTAGGGGCCCACGAGTATCGCGGCGAGGGCGCCGCCCAGCAGGTGGCCGCTGGTGCCCGCGGCGACGGGGAAGTTGAGCATCTGGACGGCGAAGATGAAGGCGGCGACGAGGCCGGCCAGCGGGGCGGTCCGCTCCCCGTCGAGGCCGCCGGACCCGGCGGTGTCCCCGAGTTCCCTGCGCGCACCGCGGAGGGAGACGGCGACGGCCGCTGCGGCCACCGCTCCCGCGGCCACCGAGACCGGTGCGTCGATGAATCCGTCGGGGACGTGCATGGTCGGGCTCCGCTTCCTGCGTGTCTTCTGCCTCCGCGTGGGCAACGTCTGATGATAGGGCCCACTTGCAAATGACTGGCAAGAGCGTCCACATGCCAAAAAGCGAGGGAACGTTTCCCCTGAAATATGCGACATTGGGGATAAATGCCGCGAGTGTGAGGAGCCCGATCCGTGAGTTCCCCGATCGAAGAGCGCGTCCGCGGCCGGGTCGTGACGGACGATCCCCTCTACCGGGTGATCCCGGTCGCCCTGCGGTTCCTGCCGGACGAGCCACTCGCCGTGCGCATCGTCTTCCCCGCCGGGATCTCCCCCGAGGGCACCGAGAACGAGTGGGTGCTCGCCCGCACCCTGCTGGAGACCGGACTCCAGGCCCCGACCGGCACCGGTGACGTCCGGGTCTGGCCGTGCGGCCGGGTGCAGGCGGTCGTCGAGTTCCACTCCCCCGACGGCGTGGCCGTCGTCCAGTTCGACACCTCCGCACTGCGCCGCTTCCTGCGCCGGACGTACGCCGTCTCGCCGACCGGTGCCGGCGCACCGAGGTCCGCGCTGCGGGCCGGTGCGGCCGGGCCCGCGGCCCGGGGTGCCGCGCCCCCCGGGGCCGCGGCGTCCGCCCCGCACACGAAAGGGCCCGGCCGCACCGCGATGGTGCGACCGGGCCGTCCGTGACCCGATGGGACCGGGCCGTCCGTGAGGGCGCGCTCCGGCGGCGGCAGTCCGCCACCGCCGCTAGACGCCGACCAGCTCCCGCTGCGCGTCGGCCCCCGGCTCGCCCGGGCCCTGGGCGGCGTCGTCGCCGAGGTGCTTGCGCAGCCCCTCGCCCTCGACGTCGACGTTCGGCAGCAGGCGGTTCAGCCAGCCCGGCAGCCACCAGGCCTTGTGGCCCAGCAGCGCGAGCACGGCCGGGACGATGGCCATGCGGACCACGAAGGCGTCGAAGAAGACCGCCACCGCCAGGCCGAAGCCGATCATCTTGACCATCTGCTCGCTGGAGCCGATGAAGCCCGCGAAGACCGCGATCATGATGACCGCCGCGGCCACGACCACCCGGGCGCCGTGCTGGAAGCCGGTGACGATGGCCTGGCCCGGGCGCTCGCCGTGGACGTACGCCTCGCGCATCCGGGTGACCAGGAAGACCTCGTAGTCCATCGCGAGGCCGAAGACCACGCCGACCATGAAGATCGGCATCATGCTCATGATCGGGCCGGTCTGCTCGACGCCGAACAGCGAGCCCAGCCAGCCCCACTGGAAGACCGCTACCACGGCGCCGAGGGCGGCGACCACGGAGAGCAGGAAGCCGAGGGCCGCCTTGAGCGGGACCAGCACCGAGCGGAAGACCACCATCAGCAGCAGGAAGGCGAGGCCGACGACGAGCGCCAGGTAGGGCAGCAGCGCGTCGTTCATCTTCTGCGAGAAGTCGATGTTCATCGCGGTCTGGCCGGTGACGAGCACGTCGTCGCCGCTGGCGTCGCGGATGCCGTGGACCAGGTCCTCCGTCTCGGGCGAGGACGGGCGGTCCTTCGGCACCACGGTGATCATCGCGGTGTCGCCGGCCTTGTTGAGGGTCGGCGGGGTGACCGCGACCACGCCCTTCAGGTCCTTGATCTGCTCGACCGTGCGGTCGGCGGCGGCCTTGTTGCCGTCCACGACCACCAGCAGCGGGCCGTTGAAGCCGGGGCCGAAGCCGTCGGACAGCATGTCGTAGGCCTTGCGCTGGGTGGTGGAGACCGGCTGCGCGCCGTCGTCCGGCAGGCCCATCTCCAGCTTGCTCGCCGGTACGGCGATGACGCCCAGGCCGATGACGCCGGCCAGCAGCACCATCACGGGGCGGCGCAGTACGAAGCGGGCCCAGCGGGTGCCCATGTTCGGCTTCTCCGCGGCGGCCGCGGACTTCTCCCTGCCGCCCCCGAAGAGCCGGCTCTTGGTGCCCATGGGCAGCACGCGGCGGCCCGCGAAGCCCAGCATCGCCGGGATCAGGGTGAGGGCGACCAGGACGGCGATGACCACGGTGCCGGCGGCCGCGAAGCCCATCTTGCTGAGCATCGGGATGTTCACCACGGCCAGGCCCACCAGGGCGATGACCACGGTGAGGCCGGCGAAGACCACGGCCGAGCCCGCGGTGCCGACCGCGCGGCCGGCGGCCTCGTCGCGCTCGCGGCCCTCGGCCAGCTCCGCGCGGTAGCGGGAGACGATGAAGAGCGCGTAGTCGATGCCGACCGCGAGGCCGATCATCATCGCGAGGGTGGAGGTGGTGCTGCCGAGGTCCAGTACGTTCGCCAGGGCGGTGATGGACGAGACGCCGATGCCGACACCGAGCAGCGCGGTGAGCAGCGGCAGTCCGGCCGCGACCAGCGAGCCGAAGGTGATGACGAGGACGATGCCGGCCACGACGACGCCGACGACCTCGCCCGGGCCGCTCTCCGGCACGGACATCAGCGCGTCGCCGCCGATCTCCACCTTCAGGCCGGCGGCCTGGGCCTCCTTGCCGGACTCCTTGAGGGCCTCACGGGTGTCGTCGGTCAGCTCCATGCCGCTGACCTTGTACGTCACCTGCGCGTAGGCCGTCTTGCCGTCCTGGCTGACGGCGTGGCCCTGGTACGGGTCCACGACGCGCTCGACCTGGTCCGAGCCGGACTTCAGGTCGGCGACGACCTTCTCCACCTCGGCCTTGGCGGCCGGGTCGGTGATCTTCTTGCCGTCGGGTGCCTTGAAGACGACCCGGGCGGTGGCGCCGTCGGCGCGGGAGCCGGGGAAACGCTTCTCCAGCAGGTCGAAGGCCTTCTGGGCCTCCGTGCCGGGTATCGAGAAGGAGCTGGACGTCGGAGTGGCGGCCGAGGCGGCGCCGAAGCCGGCGAGCACCAGCAGCGCCACCCAGACGAGGGCGACGAGGCGGCGGCGCCGGAAGGCGCCCCTGCCGAGGCGGTAGAGGAAGGTGGCCACGAGGTGGTTCTCCCGTTCAGGTCGTGGTGCGGATCAGGGCATGCGGAAGCCGGCCCGACGACGAGAGCGGCGTGTCAGGTGGTCCTCAGGGGAAGGTGCTGGGTCAGACGCCGAGGGCGGGGAACACCACGGAGTCGATGAAATCGGCGAGGAACGCGCGGTCCGGCGTGCGGTCCTCCATCAGCGGCAGCGCGATGAACGCGCCGATGAGCATGTGCGGTACGAACCTCAGGGCGGGACAGTCCCCGGCCACCTCGCCCCGGTCGACGGCCCGGCGCAGCATCGCGTCCAGGCCGGTGATCTCGGGCTCGATGAGCAGTTCGCGCAGTGCGGTGTGGAGCTCGGGGCTCTCGTGCACCGCGTGGGCCAGGCCCCGCAGCAGGGCGGTGTCCTTGGCCATCTGCGCGTCGTCGGACTTCTCGACCATCACCGCGAAGTCGCCGCGCAGCGAGCCCGTGTCGATCTCCCGGAGGGAGACCGGCTGGGTGCAGCGCAGGGCCTTCGCGACCAGCTCCGGCTTGCTCCCCCACTGGCGGTAGAGGGTGGCCTTGCTGGACTTCGTACGTGCGGCGACGGCGTCCATGGTGAGCGCCTCGTACCCGACCTCGCGCAGGAGGTCCAGTACCGCCTCGTGCAGCTCGGCCTCCCGCTCGGGGGTGATCCGGCTGCGCCGTGAGGCGCTCGTGTCCGCCATCGTTCCGGACTCCCATCCAAACGAAACCGTTCCGTACTCTTAAGACCATACCCCCGCGGGCTCGCGAAACGAAACCGTTTCGTTTCGCTTTTGAGGTGGGCTCCGTCACGCCTCGACGCCGCTCCGACGCCGACTCGACCACGCACCCGCCCCCGCCTGACCGCACGCGCGTTCGCATCACGCGTTCGTCTGTACGAGTTGCCGGGCCCCCCTGGCGCGGAAAGCATTGGGGGGTGAGTCACGACGTCGCGTACCTCCGGTTCCCGCACCTGCACGACGACCTCCTGTGCTTCGCCGCCGAGGACGATCTGTGGGTCGCCCCCCTGGTCCCCGAGGGCGAGACCCCCGGCCGGGCCTGGCGGATCACCGTCGACCGCACCCGCATCGGCCATCCCCGGTTCTCCCCGGACGGGTCACACATCGCCTTCACCACCTGGCGCAGCCTCGACCCCGAGATCCACCTGGTGCCGGTGGACGGCGGCACCGCCCGGCGGCTGAGCCACTGGGGCTCCACCGACACCCGGGTCTGCGGCTGGACCCCGCCGGACAAGGACGGCCGGAGCGACATCCTCGCCGTCTCCTCGCACGGCCAGCCCTTCTCGTACTTCTCCTGGGCCTACACCCAGGCCACCGACGGCAGCCCCGGCAAGCGCCTGCCCTGGGGCCCCGTCTCCGACATCGCGGTCGCCGAGACGGACGGCGAGCGCAAGACCCTGCTCCTCACCGGCAAGCCCCCGCACGAGCCGGCCGCGTGGAAGCGCTACCGCGGCGGGGCCACGGGTCGGCTGTGGCTGCACGGCGAGCAGCTGCTGCCGGACCTCGGCGGCCACCTCGACTGCGCGATGTTCGTGGCCGGGCGGATCGCCTTCCTCTCCGACCACGAGGGGATCGGCAACCTCTACTCCTGCCTTCCCGACGGCACCGACCTGCGGCGCCACACGGACCACGACGAGTTCTACGCCCGGCACGCCTCCAGCGACGGGCGGCGCGTGGTCTACCAGTGCGCCGGGGACCTGTGGCTGGTCGACTCCCTCGAACCGGACGCGGAGCCGCGCAGGCTGGCGGTCCGGCTGGGCGGCGCGCGCACGGGGCGGCGTACGTACTCGGTGCCGGCCGCCAGTCACGTCGACTCCCTCTCCGTGGACGCCACCGGGCGGGCCAGCGCCGTGGTCGTGCGCGGCTCGCTGTACTGGCTCACCCACCGCGACGGGCCGGCCAGGACCATCGCGGACACCCCGGGCGTGCGGGTGCGGCTGCCCGAGATGCTGGGCGCGGGCGGCCAGGTCGCGTACGTGACGGACGCCGAGGGCGAGGACGCGATCGAGATCGCGTACCTGCCCCGGGCCAGCGGCCACCGCGAACCGCGGCGGCTGGCCTCCGGGGACCTGGGCCGGGTCCTGGAGCTGGTCGCCGACCCGGACGGCGAGCGGCTGGCGGTGGCCGCGCACGACGGACGGCTGCTCCTCCTGGACGCCACGGAGGAGTCCACCGGCGAGGCCACCGAGCTGATCAGGTCCATCAACGGCCCCGTGAAGGACCTGGCGTTCTCCCCCGACGGCGCCTGGCTGACCTGGTCCCACCCGGGCATCGGCCGGTCCCTGCGCCAGATCAAGATGGCCCGGATCGCCGGGCCCGGCGCCCGCACCATCGTGGACGTCACCAACGGCCGCTTCGAGGACGAGAACCCGGTCTTCACGCGGGACGGCCGCTACCTGGCCTTCCTCTCCTGGCGCGGCTTCGACCCGGTATACGACGTGCACACCGGCGACCTCTCCTTCCCCCTGGGCTGCCGCCCGTACCTCGTCCCGCTCTCCTCCGCCACGCCCTCCCCCTTCGCGCTGCTGCCCGACGGCCGGCCGGCGGCGGGCGGGCTCGACCCGACCGAGAGCGAGGGAGGCGACGGCACGGTGACGGTCGAGGTGGAGGGGCTGGAGAACCGGGTCACCCCCTTCCCGGTGACCGCCTCCAAGTACTCGGCCCTGTACCCGGTCAGCGGCGGCGGCCTGGTCTGGATGCGGTGGCCCATCTCGGGCGCGCTGGGCGAGACCTTCGCCAACCCGGCCGACACCTCCGGCAAGCCCTCGCTGGAGCACTTCGACATCACCAAGGCC
This sequence comes from Streptomyces sp. NPDC086023, assembly GCF_044540325.1. Classification (NCBI taxonomy): domain Bacteria; kingdom Bacillati; phylum Actinomycetota; class Actinomycetes; order Kitasatosporales; family Streptomycetaceae; genus Streptomyces; species Streptomyces sp. NPDC086023. The sequence continues at coordinate 101,066 of NZ_JBITRX010000012.1, read as the reverse complement.
CGCAAGACCGAACTCGTCGGCGACCTCGACTGGTTCGCGGTCAGCGGCGACGGCACCCGCCTCGTCGTCGTGGACGACGGCGACCTGCGCGCCGTGCCCGCCACCGAGTCCGGCGACGGGGACTCCACCGTCTACCTGGACCTGCGGCGGATCCTGCACGAGGTGGACCCGGCCGCCGAGTGGCGGCAGGCGTACGAGGAGGCCGGGCGGCTGATCCGGGCGTACTTCTGGGACCCGAAGATGTGCGGGATCGACTGGGACGGCGTACTGGCCCAGTACCGGCCGCTGGTCGAACGCGTCGCCTCTCCCGACGAGTTCGCCGACCTGCTGCGCGAGGTGCTCGGCGAGCTGGGCACCTCGCACGCGTACGTGGCCGCCGCCCGCCGCAACGAGGGTCCCCCGCACTACCAGCGGGCCATGGGCCTGCTCGGCGCCAACCTCGTGCCGCGCGAGGAGGGCTGGGTGGTCTCGCGGATCCTGCCCGGCGACTCGTCCGACTCCAAGGCCCGGTCCCCGCTGGCCGGTACGGGCATCCGCGAGGGCGCCGTCCTCACCCACGTCGACGGCCGCCCCGTCGACCCGGTGACCGGCCCGTACCCGCTGCTGGCCGCGGCCGGCGGCACCACCGTCGAGCTGACCTTCCAGCCGGCCGAGGGCGAGGGCCGCTCCCGGCGGGTGGCGGTCGTGCCGCTCATCGACGAGCGGCCGCTGCGCTACCAGGACTGGGTGGCCAAGCGCCGGGCCGTGGTCCGCGAGGTCAGCGGCGGCAAGTGCGGCTACCTCCACATCCCGGACATGGGCGGCTCGGGCTGGGCCCAGTTCAACCGCGACCTGCGGATGGAGGTCTCCCGGCCCGCGCTGATCGTGGACGTGCGCGGCAACGCCGGCGGCCACATCAGCGAGCTGGTGGTCGAGAAGCTCACCCGCCGCATCCTGGGCTGGGACCTCACCCGCGACGCCCAGGCCGTCTCGTACGCCTCCAACTCGCCCCGGGGCCCGGTCGTCGCCCTCGCCGACGAGGCCACCTCCTCCGACGGCGACATGATCACCGCGGCCTTCCGGCTGCTCGGGCTCGGCCCGGTGGTCGGCCAGCGGACCTGGGGCGGCGTGGTCGGCATGACCGGACGGCACACCCTGGGCGACGGCACGGTCATCACGGTGCCGATGAACGCCGCCTGGTTCGACGAGTACGGCTGGGGCGTGGAGAACCACGGCGTCGAGCCGGACCTCTCCGTCCAGCGCACCCCGCTCGACTGGGCGGAGGGCCGGCACACGCAGCTCGACGACGCCGTGCACCTGGCGCTGGAACTGCTGGAGCGCACCCCCGCCTCGGTGCCGCCGGGCTACAGCGACGTCCCGGACCGCCGCCGGCCCGCGCTCCCGCCGCGGTCCCCCTGAAGCGCGCGGGGCGCGGACCGGGATCCGGTCCACGCTCCGCGGGTCGTGCCGTTCGGGCCGTGTCGTACGGGCCCGCCGGGCGGTGCTCAGTGCGTGGTCGTGCGTTCCTGCTCGTCCGCCGCACCCCCGGCGCCGACCAGGCCCTTGCGCACGTTCCCCAGGCGCGGCTCGAAGCGGCGCATCTCCCGCTGCCCGACGGTGGCGATGATGCCCGGCAGGTAGCCGCGCACCGACTGCATGCCGCGCAGCCACCACTGCGCGTACACGTGCGCGGAGCGCCGCTCGATGCCGGCGACGATCCGGTCCACGGCCGGCCCGAGCGGGTACGTGCGGTTCGACGGCCAGGGCAGCCGTTGGCGCAGCTCGCGCATCACGTCGTCCTGGTCGGCCCCGCGCACCATGTCGGTGTCGGTCCAGGACAGGTAGCCCACGCCCACCCGCACGCCCCTGTAGCCGACCTCGGCGCGCAGGCTGTGCGCGAAGGCCTCGACGCCGGACTTGGAGGCGCAGTACGCCGTCATCATCGGGGCCGGGGTGATGGCGGCCAGCGAGGCGATCTGGAGGAAGTAGCCGCGGCTCTCCATCAGTACGGGGAGGAAGGCCCGCGCGGTGACGGCCCCGCCGATCAGGTTGACCTCGATCACCCGGCGCCAGGCGTCGGGGTCGGAGTCGGCGAACGGACCGCCCGCGGCGACGCCCGCGTTGGCGACCACGATGTCGACCTTGCCGAAGCGCTGCTTGACCTCCTGCGCGACGCGGGCCATGGCCTCGTGGTCGGTGACGTCGGCGTGCCAGTGGTCGCTGTCCGTCGCCAGCCGCTCGGAGACCTCCTTGAGCGCCGCGGGCTCCAGCCCCACCAGCGCGACCTTCGCGCCGCGCGCCGACAGCTTGCGGGCCAGCAGCTCACCGACGCCGCGGGCGGCTCCGGTGACGACGGCGACCTGGCCTTCCAGACTCCTGCGTGCGCTCACGGCGTCTCCTCCTTGGCGGGTACGTACAGCTTCGCGAGTTCGGCGATCCGGCCGGTGACGGCCTCGGGGGCCTCGACGGGGGTCATGTGGCCCATGCCGGCCAGCTCGGTGAGGCCGGCGCAGTCCGGGAGGCGCTCCGCGAGGGAGCGGGCGTGGGTGATGGGGGTGAGCCGGTCGGCGGTGCCGCCGAGCACGGCCGTGGGCACGCGGAGCGCCCGTACCCCCGCGTCCAGGTCGAGGGTGGCCAGCACCTGGGACCAGCCGTGGCGGACGCCGGTCGGGCACGCGTGCACGATGCGCGCGCAGGCCTCGACCTTGTCCGGCGAGGAGCCCGGGCCCATCGTGGCGTACCTGAGCACCTTCCTGGCGACCGGCGTGACGGGCCCGAGCGGGGCGCGGGCGCCGAGCACGGTCCGGGTGACGCGGGTGCGCAGGGCGCCGGCCCTGAGGGGCAGCACGAGCGCCTCGGCGGTCAGCCGGGAGCTGCCGGTGCTGCAGAGCAGGGCCGCGGCGGCGTGCTCGGCGAACTCGGGGCGGTCCGCAGCCGCCATCAGGGTCATGCCGCCCATGGAGTGGCCGGCGAGCACCGCCTTCTCTCCCGGCGCGAGGGTGGCCTTCAGTACGGCGGCCAGGTCGTCCGCCAGGGCCTCCGTGCCGTACCGGCCCGGGGACGCGGGGCTGCGGCCGTGGCCGCGCTGGTCGTAGGCGACCACCCGGTGGGTGGCCGACAGGGCCCGTACCTGCGCCGCCCAGAAGGCCGTGGAGCAGGTCCAGCCGTGGGCGAGCACGACGGCCGGGGCGTCCTCGGGGCCGTGCACCTCGGCGTGCAGCCGGGCGCCGTCGCGGGAGGTGACCACCAGCTCGCGGCGGGCGGCGGGGGGCGCGTAGGGACCGGCGGTGACGTGCATGAGGCGGCTCATGCGGAGGCCTCCCCGGCGGTCTTCGCGGTCCCGGCGGCCTTGGCGGTCCCGGCGGCCTTGGCTTCCTTCGCGGTCCCGGCGGGGTCCTTCGCTTCCTTCGCGGTCTCGGCCGGGGCCTTCGCAGCGGTCCGCGCGGGCGCTGCCGCCTGGGCCGGAACCCGCTTGCCGACGCGCACGATCTCGTACTCGCCCAGGTCGACGGTCCGCGTCTCGCGCCGGAACTCGCCGGTCGTTCCGGGCCAGACGGTGGTGTTGCGGCCCGCGGCGTCGAGGTACCAGCTGGTGCAGCCGCCGGTGTTCCACACGGTCCGCTTCATGCGGTCCTGGACCCTGCGGTTCCAGGCGTGCACGGCGGAGGGGCGGGCGGCGAGCGCCACCCGCCCGCCCAGCACCCCGAGCTGGCGCAGGTAGTCGGCCATGTAGTTCAGCTGGGACTCGATCATGAGGATCATCGAGCTGTTCCCGAGCCCGGTGTTGGGGCCGATGATCGTCATCCAGTTCGGGAAGCCGGCCGCGGTCGCGCCGCGCAGCGACTGCATGCCGTCCTTCCACTCCTCGGCGAGGGTGCGGCCCTCGGCGCCGACGACGCGGTCGGCGATCGGCATGTCGGTGACGTGGAAGCCGGTGCCGAAGACGATCGCGTCGACCTCGGTCTCGGTGCCGTCCGCGGCCACGAGCACCGAGCCCCGGATCTCCTTCAGGCCCGAGGCGACCAGGTCGACGTTGGGCCGGGCGAGCGCCGGGTAGTACTCGCTGGACAGCAGGATCCGCTTGCAGCCGATGCGGTAGTCGGGGGTCAGCTTGGCCCGCAGCTGCGGGTCCTTGATCGCCCGGGCCATGTTGGACTTGGCCAGGGCCTCGATGAAGCCGAGCTGGTTGGGGCGCTTGGTGAAGGCGCTGACCTGGAGTTCCCGGATGCCCCACAGGAGTCCGCGGCGGGCGGCGCGGGTGAAGGGGAGCTGTCGGTGCAGCCACTTCTCGACGCCGGTGATGGCGCGGTCGGTGCGCGGCAGGACCCACGGCGGGGTGCGCTGGAAGAGCGTCAGCCGCTCGACGTCGGGCGCGACGGCCGGGACGATCTGGATGGCCGAGGCGCCGGTGCCGACCATCGCGACGCGCTTGCCTCGCAGGTCGTAGTCGTGGTCCCAGCGGGCCGAGTGGAAGACCTTGCCGGGGAAGTCCGCGAGGCCGGGGACCTCGGGCATCTTCGGGTCGGAGAGCGGCCCGGTCGCCGAGACCACCACGTCGGCGGTGAGGTCGCCGTCCGAGGTCTCGATCTCCCAGTGCAGTTCCTCGGCGTCCCAGCGCATCATCCGGACCTCGTGGTTCAGGCGGATGTGCGGGCGCAGGCCGAAGGTGTCGGCCACGTGCTCCAGGTAGGCGCGGATGTGCGGCTGACCGGAGAAGGTGCGGGGCCAGTCGGGGTTGGGGGCGAAGGAGAAGGAGTAGAGGTGGGAGGGGACGTCGCAGGCGCAGCCCGGGTAGCTGTTGTCCCGCCAGGTGCCTCCCACGGAGCCGGCGCGCTCCAGCACCACGAAGTCGGTGATCCCCTCGCGGCGCAGCCGGACGGCCGCCCCCAGGCCGCCGAATCCGGATCCGACCACCGCCACTCGTACGTGCTCGCGCTCGGCCATGCCGCCGCCCTCCCGCAGTTCGCGACTCTGCCAGCAATCACTGGCACGGTGGAGCGTAGAGCAGCTCCGTACTCATGGGTAGGGGGCCCGCGGGGAAAGTTACCGCCGGTACGGGCCGTCGCCCGACCGGTCCTCTCGCCGGACCCGCGAGCGCTTAGGCTGCGGGTGTGTCGGAACACGAGGCGGAACCCCAGGGCACGGTACGCGAATACCGCACGGAGGAGCTGGCGGATGCGGCCGGGATCACGGTGCGCACCCTGCGCTTCTACCGTGAGCGGAAGCTGCTGCCGCCGCCGCGCCGCGAGGGCCGGATCGCCTGGTACGACGACCACCACCTGGCCCGGCTGCGGACCATCGCGGCCCTGCTGGAGCGCGGGCACACCCTGGGCGGCATCGCGGAGCTGACGGCCGCCTTCGAGAACGGCCGGGACGTGAACCAGCTCGGCGAGCTCCTGGGGCTCGGCGAGGGCGGCGGTCTGGGCTGGTCGGAGGAGACGCCGGTCCGGCTCACCCCCGAGGAGCTGGCCGACTACTTCGAGGGCGAGGTCACCCCGGAGAACCTGGCCGCCTCGCTGGACCTCGGCTACCTGGCGGTGGACGGCGACGAGATCGTGCACGTCAGCCGGCGGTTGCTGGACGTGTCCTCGGCGCTGGTGCGCGAGGGCGTGCCGCTGGCGGCCGTCCTGGAGACGGGGCGGCGGGTGCGGGAGCACGCGGAGGCGCTGGCCGGCCTCTTCACGGAACTGATCGCGGCGCACGTACCGGCGGAGCCAGGGGACACGGCCGGCCCGGTGGACCCGGAGGCGCTGGCCAAGGCCGTGGACCGCCTCCGCCCGCTCGCGAAGAGCGTGGTGGAGGCGGAACTCTCGATGGCGATGGACCGGCGGCTGCGGGGGCAGTGACCGGCTCCGGTCCGCCCGTCAGAGGTCGTAGACCACGGTGACCGGCGCATGGTCGGACCAGCGCTCGGGGTGGGTCTCGGCGCGCTCGACGAAGCCCTTGACGGCCTTCGCGGCCAGCCCGGGCGTGGCGACGTGCAGGTCGATCCGCCAGCCCGCGTCGTTGTCGAAGGCGCGGCCGCGGTAGGACCACCAGGAGTACGGACCCGTCTGCTCGGGGTGCAGGGCGCGCACCACGTCGACGTACCCGCCCTCGTCGCCGTAGACCTTGCCGAGCCACTCGCGCTCCTCGGGGAGGAAGCCGGCGCTCTTGCGGTTGGTCTTCCAGTTCTTGAGGTCCGCCTCGTTGTGGCAGATGTTCCAGTCGCCGCAGACCAGCACCTCGCGCCCCTCGGCGGCCGAGCGGACCCTCAGCTCGGCGAGGTAGGGGAGGAACTCCGCCATGAACCGGTACTTCTCGTCCTGCTTGGCGGTGCCCGCCTCGCCCGAGGGCAGGTAGAGGCTCGCGACCGTCACGCCGGGCAGGTCGGCCTCCACGTACCGGCCGCTGCCGTCGAACTCCTCGCTGCCGAAGCCGACCTGGACGCGCTCGGGGGCGCGGCGCGTGTAGAGCGAGACGCCGGCCCGGCCCTTGGCCGCGGCGGGGGCGTGCAGGGTGTGCCAGCCCTCGGGCTCGCGCAGCTCGTCGGGGATCTGGTGCGCCTCGGCCCGCACCTCCTGCATGCAGACCACGTCGGCGTCGGTGCCGGCCAGCCAGGGCACCAGGCCCTTCTTGGACGCGGCACGGATGCCGTTGACGTTCACGGAGGTCACGGTGATCAAAGCGGGCTCCCCAGATCGGACAAAACGTGGAGAGCCTAACCGGAGCCGGCCCCGCGGCGGCTCCGCGTCTCATTCCCGGGGCGGGGCGGCGCTCAGGGGTTGAGCGGCTTGGCCATGCAGCGGCTGGAGTCGTACGTCCGGTACAGGCCGAACTTCCGGGTCACGTGCGTGTACCCCTCGGACAGGTAGAGCTTGATCGCCTCCGGCTGCTGGTCGCCGGTCTCCAGGGCCATCCGCAGCCGTCCCGCCGCCCGGGCCGAGTCCTCCAGCTCCGCCAGGATGCGCCGGGCCAGCCCGAGCCCGCGGGCCTCCGGGACGACGTACATGCGCTTGAGCTCGGCGTCGCCGTCCGCGTAGCCCTCTTCGTTCTCGTCCTGGGCACGCCAGCCGCCGCTGGCCACCGGCTCGCCCGCGGCGTTGTACGCCAGCAGGTACAGGCCGTTGGGCGGGGTGAACATGCCGGGGTCGAGCGGGGTCGCGTCGCCCTCGCCGTCGTACCGCTGCCGGTACTCGATCTGCACGCGGTCGTTCAGCTCCACCGCGTCCGGGTGGTCGTACGGCGTGGGCCGGATCTCGATGATCCCGTGGTCGGTGCGGCGGGCGGTCCCGTCCGTGGTCCCGTAAGGCATTCGAACATCGTACTGAGCCGTGCCGCGGGGCCCGGGCGGGCCGGGCCTGGTGGGCCTGGCCTGGTGGGCCTGGCCTGGTGGGCCCGGCTCCCTCCCCCGGGCTCGTTCGCCGGCAGGCCGGCCGCCGTCACGGCAGCCAGACCGGCGCGTCCGTGCCCCAGCGGGACGGCGTACGGGACCAGTCGGCCGGTCCGACGGCCACGGGCGGCAGCGCGTGGCGCAGCTCCCCGTACCCGGAGGGCGCCGGGCGCAGCCAGTCCCCGGGGGTGTACGGCTCCTCGCCGGGCGCCACCGGCGCGACCTCCCGCACCAGCCACGAGGCCGTCCCCGCGAGGGAGAGCCGCACGGTGCGGCCCCCGCCCCCGGCGAGCGCCCGCAGCACGGCACCGGCCGTCAGGTACCCCGTACCGTGGTCGAGCGCTTGCGCGGGCAGCACCCCGGGGCGCCCCTCCGCGTCCGCCTCCGCGGCGGAGATCCCGTAACCGGCCTGGACCAGCGAGTCGAAGCCCCGGCGGCCCGACCAGTCGCCGGTCCAGCCCCACGCGCACAGCTCGGCCACGACCAGCCCCGGCCGCCGCTCCAGCAGGGCCTCCGCGGACAGGCCGAGCCGGTCCAGCGCACCCGGCCGGTACCCCGAGACCACCACGTCGGCGGTGGCCAGCAGCTCCTCGAACACCGCCCGGTCCCCGGCGGCGGTCAGGTCCAGCCGCGCCGAGCGCTTCCCGAAGCCGGTGTCGGCGTGCGCGTCGTCCGCCTCGGGCATCTGCGGCGGGTCCACCCGCAGCACGTCGGCGCCCAGCAGTCCGAGCGTGCGGGTGGCGACGGGGCCCGCGATCACCCGGGTGAGGTCGAGCACGCGTACGCCGGAGGCGGGCAGCACCGCGCCGTCGCCGGTGGTGGCGGCCGGCCCGAGCTCCCGTCCCCCGCCGGACCGGGGCCCCCAGGTGACCAGCGGCTGCGGGTCCCCGTACGGCTGCGCCACCGCGACCGCCAGCCCGCCGGCGGCGTACACCCGCTCCTGGACCTCGGCCGCGCGGAGCCCTTCGAGCGCCTTGCGCATCGCCTCGGGGGCGCGGTCGTCGTCGGGGATGCCCAGGGCGCCGAGCAGCGGGCCGCGGTGGTGCGGGTAGTTGGCGTGCGTCCGCAGCCAGCCGTCCGCCGTCCGCCAGAAGCCGGAGAGGGGCGCGAAGCTGACCGGTGCGCGGCCCTCGACGAGCAGGTGGCGCTCGCTGACGAAGGCCGTGGAGACCGCGCCCTCGTCCACGGTGAGCGGGCCGTCGCCGGACCCGGTCCCGCGGCCCGCGCGGACCTCCGCGAGTTCGGCGGCGGCGAGCGAGCAGGCCCCGACGGTGGCCCTGGCGAGTTCGCGCACCGGCAGCCGTCCGGTGCCGAGGGCGCTGCCGCCCCGGTACTCCACGCGTCCGGCCGCCGCCGCGTCGCCACCCAGCGCGGCCCAGGCCTGCGCGGTGGTCTCGTCTCCCCGTGTTGTCGTCATGATCCATTCATGCCACGCCGACGACGGCCGGAGACCGTGCAGTTCGTCACGTCGCGCGGCCGAAACCTCATGCCACTCGAACCGGTGAACAGTTTCGCTCGCCCGAGCGAACCGGCGTGACCACGGACAGTGACACTGGCCACACTCGGTAGCGGCACCGGTGATCGACCGGGGGCCTTCTTCCACTCCTCGACAGGAGCTTTCGCCATGCCCAAGTACCGAGCCCTGACCAGCACGCTCGCCGCCACCGCCCTGCTCTTCGGGCTGTCCACCGCGGTCGCCTCGCCCGCCGCGGCCAACCCCTGCGGCTTCTACGAGACGCACAGCGACGCCTGGTACAACCACTGCGCGACCGACACGCGCGTCATCATCGAGGTCGAGGTGTGGGGCCCCAACTACGAGCGCTGCGTGGGCCCCGGCGACACGTGGCTGGGCTCCGCGAGCAAGATCGACGGCGCCTGGTACGTGGGCCGCACCTGCTGACCGGCGCCCTGCCCCTCTTTCCCGTTCCCTGCCACACCTCCTGACAGGTGGTCCCGCCCGGCGTGCGAGGCCCGGGCGGGACCACCACCTGTTCCCCGGCGGCGCTCAGTCCGCCGCCAGGCGCCGGTACTCCGCGACGGGCAGCCCGCCGATGCCCCAGTCCTCCGGCTCGACCTCGTCGATGACCACGAAGGTGGTCGCGGGGTCCTTGCCGAGGACCTCGGCCAGGAGCCGGGTGACCCCGGCGACGACCTCCGCCTTCTGCGCGGGGGTGACGCCTTCCCGCGTGACCTTCACGTTGACGTACGGCACTTCAGCCTCCTCCGTTCTCGGGGGCGGAGGTCTCGTAGTGGAAGACCTTGGCGACGATCTGCCAGCGCCCGTCCACGTGGACCAGGGTCAGGAAGTCGGTGCAGAAGCGGGGTCCGAGCGCACACTCCACCCGCGCCAGGGCCGTCACCGGCCCGGCGAAGTCGACCGACACGATCCGGTCGCGGCGCCGCTCGCCCCGCGCCGCGGGCGGCTCGCGCCGCGCCACCACCGGGAAGTACGCGTCCATGTTCAGCCGCAGCAACTCGCCCCCGCTGGCGGTGGCGTACACGGCCCCGGGATGGAACACCCCCGCGAGCAGCTCCGTGTCGCCGGCGTACAGCCCGTCGAAATACCGGCCCAGCACCTCGCGGACGGCGTCCTCCCGCCCGACCGCGCCGGGCGCACCCCTCGCACCGGTGATCAATTCCCTGGCCATGTCCGCCGCCTCTCGTCGCAGGTCGCGAGAACAGACGAGAGCCCAGAGGCACTCGCCGGAACCCGCACCCCGACGCTACGAGCGGCCGGCCGATCACACCACGACGGAAAAGGAAGCAAACGATAACGTGGCCTTATGAACCAGGACATGGACGTGCGGGACCTCGAACTCCTCGCCGCCACCGCCGAGTCCGGCTCCCTCACAGCCGCCGCCGAGATCCTCTACGTCAGCCAGCCCGCCCTCTCGCAGCGGCTGACCCGCCTGGAGGACCGGCTGGGCATGCCGCTCTTCGACCGCAGCGGCCGACGGCTGGTCCCCAACGCCGCCGGGAAGCGGCTGCTGGTGACGGCCCACCGGGTGCTGGGCGAGATCCGCTCCGCCACCCGCGACCTGCGGGAGATGCGCGAGGGCCGCGACCGGCGGGTCCGGTTCGCCGCCCAGTGCAGCACCACCCTGCCGTGGCTGTCGCCGGTGATCCGCGCGTTCCGCGAACGGCACCCGGAGGCCGAGGTCCGCATGGAGACCGTCCCCGACGACGCCCCGGTCCCCGCGCTGCTGGCCGACCTCGTCGACGTGGCCCTGGTCACCAAGCCGGACCGGGAGGCCGACCGGGTCGCCCTCACCCGCCTCTTCGACGACGAGATGATGGCCGTCGTACCCGCCGACCACCCCTGGGCCGCGCGTCCGCACCTCACCGCGGAGGACTTCACCGAAGCCCACCTGATCCTCTTCGACGCGTACGACCAGACCCGCGTCCCGTCGGTCCCGCTGCCGCTCCCCCACGGCGCGCGGCCGGCCCGGATCACCACCATGCCGGTGGTCACGGACCTGGTGATCGAACTGGTGGCGGGCGGCCAGGGCGTGACGGTCCTGCCGAACTGGGCCGCGGCCCCGTACGTCGCGACACACGGCCTGGCCCTGGTCCGCCCGGCACCCGACCCCCTGACCCGCACCTGGTCCTGCGCCACCCGCCGGGGCCCCCTCCCGCCCCACGTCGCGGCCTTCGCGGAGGTCCTCACCGAGCACCTCCGCACCCACCCCGCTGTCAGTGCCCGCCCCTAACGTGGCCGCATCGACCCACACACCCGATTGCTGCCGGGCGCGTGGCTACCCGAACCCGCCCCGGCGGCCCCACCAGGGGACAGCGACCGCCGGGGCGGACGCGTACCGCGGGCTCACGGCGGGTCAGGAGTAGGTCATCGGGCACGACCACCGCACCGAGTGCTCCGCCGCCCTGAGGTGGACGGCGGCGTAGAAGGCGGTGTCCAGGTCCTCCGCCCACGGCCCCGGATGGCTGACGGCCGCCGCCGCGGCCTCCTCGCTGTCGAACCAGTTGGTCAGCGCCAGGTTGCCGCCGTCCCGGGGAACCTGCGGGGGAAGCCCGAGCCGCACCGCCAGCCCCCGAGCCGCCTCCAGAGCCCCCCGCGCACTGCCGACCGCGGTGACCTCGCTGTAGGGCGCCGGCACGGACAGCTCGAACACGCCCTTGAACTCGGCCGGTACGAGCAGATCCCACCCGAGCAGCGCGTCGACGACCTCACCCCCGCCCGCCTGAGCCCGGCAGAGCGCCTCGAACCCCTCGATGGGCCGGCTCATCTTCTCCTCGAACCGCACCGACGCCCCAGCCCGCGCCCCGAAGGCCGGCACCCCCCGCCGCCCCAACTCCACACCCAGCGCCCCCGCCAGCCCCCCGTAAACCTCCGGGTCACCCCAGTCCCCGGCATCGACACCGCACAAGTAGATCCCCATACCCGGAACCTAGACCCACCCACCGACACCCGCCCACGGCGCCGACGGCCGATCGGTTCGGGTGGCAGACGGCAGACGGCAGACGGCAGGGACCGCTGGGCGAAAGGGTCCTGAAACGCCGAGATCCCGGCCGGTCTTTCGACCGGTCGGGATCTCGTGACGATTCCCGGTAGCTATCCGAGAACTGTCGTCTGTGGACCTGTGGGGATTTGAACCCCAGACCCCCTCGATGCGAACGAGGTGCGCTACCAGACTGCGCCACAGGCCCTTGCGACGTGTGAAACATTAGCAGGTGATCCGGGCGGCTCCAAAATCCGTTCCCCGGGCGCCTTCGTGCAGGTCATCGCGCGGGGTGCGGGCGGGGCCGCGCCGCGTCACTCGTTCGCGGCGCGGGGGCGGTCGCCGTCCTCGTACTGGTCGAAGAGCGGCGTGCGGCCGCGCTCGCGCGGGCGGCGCTGCGGGGCCGGGCGCTGGCCGCCCTGGGGGCGGATCCCCGGCTGGCCGGGGGCGGCGTCCTGGGCCGGCTTCGCGTCCGCCTTCGGCTCCTGCGGGCGCGCCTTCAGGCGCGGGTCCGTCGGCTCGGCCGTGGACGACCGCGCCGCGCTCCAGCCGTCCGTCACCGCCGGACCGGTGGCCCGGGGGGCCACGGGTGCCGTCACGTACGTCGGCAGCGGCACCGGCACCGGCTCCCAGCTGTCGCCGCGCGCCGGTCCGCGCTCGCGCTCGCGCTGCTGGTCCACCCACTCGGCGTGGTCGGTCTGCTCGACCAGCGCGCGGCGCCCGGCCTCCTGCGGGGAGACGACGGGCGCGGGCTCGGGTTCCGTACGCGGCTCCGCGGCCTCAGGCTCGCGCCGCCGCTGGCCGGTCTCCCGCAGCCGCTGCGCGGCGGCCTCGGCCCGGCGCCGGTCCATCGTGAACGTGAACCGCCGCCGCTCCTGCACCCGCAGGTGGACGATGTACGCGCTCAGCAGGACGGCCGGGACGCCCGGGGCCCACAGGAAGCCCAGGCCGCCGACGGCCGCGACGACGGCCCCCAGCGTGAAGGCGAGGAAGAGGACGGCGGTGGTACGGCGCCGCCGGGCCAGCACCTTGGTGCGCTGCTGGCGCCGGGCGCGCTCGGCCGTGACGACGGCCGGTTCGGGCCGGGTCGGGGGCACGACGACGGCCCGGGCGTCGGCGGAAGGGATCGCTTCCGTCCCGGCGTCCGGGTCCGAATGGGACTCCGCCCCCTCGACACCGCGCTCACGCAGACCCTTGGCGTAACGGCGCTCCATCCCCGCCCGGCCGGACAGCAGCCGGATGGCGGTGGAGAAGCGTTCCGTCGGACGGGCCTCGTTCAGCTCGTCCTGCCTGCGGAGCCACATCGGCACCAAGTAGGCGGCCCAGGCCCCGACAATGACTGCGTAGATGAGGCCGCTGCTGCTCACACCCCACACCGTAGAGGGGTTGGGGCGGCGGCATCGGCCAATTGGGCCGGTGTGTCGCACGATCTGGCTGATATCACGGACTTTTTTTGTGATTCTTCGGATCAGTTTATGGATGAATCGGATTCCAGCCCTGACCCTGGACACAACTCCGGCCGAAATTATTCGAACAGATTTCCTATTTCTGTGGAGTTCCCGGCCGGGCCCGGTGCCAGCGGCTCAGCAGCCCCTCCGGCACCTCCTCGGCGGTCAGGGCGAAAACCAGGTGGTCGCGCCACGCGCCGTCGATGTGGAGGTAGCGCGGTCGCAGTCCCTCCTCGCGGAATCCGAGTTTTTCCACGACCCGCCGGCTCGGCCCGTTCTCCGGGCGGATGCACACCTCGATGCGGTGCAGTCCGACGGTGCGGAAACAGTGGTCCACCGCCAGCGCCACGGCCGTGGGCATCACGCCCCGGCCCGCGACCTCGCGGTCGACCCAGTAGCCCACGTGGCCGGCGCACATCGAGCCCCAGGTGATGCCGGCCACCGTGAGCTGGCCGGCCAGCCGGCCCTGGTACTCGATGACGAACGGCAGCATCCGGCCCGCGTTCGCCTCCGACCGCAGGTGCCGGACCATCTGCCGGTACGTCGGGCGGTGGATCACCGGCCCCCACGGCGCGGGCGGCGGGATCGTCGCCTCCCAGGGGCGCAGCCAGTCGCGGTTGCGCCGGTTCACCTCGCGCCAGGGCCGCTGGTCGCGCAGCCTGATGGGCCGGAGGACCACATCGCCGTCCGCCAGCACCACGGGCCAGGAGGGTCGGTTCAGCTCGGGCTCCCCTCGGGCCGCGGGTGGTCGCCGCCCCGGATCTGGTCCACGGCGTGCACCAGGATCCGCTCCAGTACGGCGAGCCCGTCCCGTACGCCGCCGGTCGAGCCCGGCAGGTTCACGATCAGGGTGCGGCCCGCCACGCCTGCCAGGCCGCGGGAGAGCGCCGCGGTCGGCACCTTCGCCAGCGATTCGGCGCGGACGGCCTGCGGGATGCCCGGGACCTCGTAGTCCAGCACGCGGGCGGTCATGTCGGGGGTCCGGTCCGTGGGCGAGATGCCCGTGCCGCCGGTGGTCACGATGACGTCGAAGCCCTCGGCCACGCCCTCGCGCAGCGCCTGCTCCACCGGGTCGCCGTCCGGCACCACGCGCGGGCCGGCGACCTCGAAGCCGAGCCGGGTCAGGCCGTCCGCGAGCAGCGGGCCGCCCTTGTCCTCGTAGACGCCCGCCGAGGCGCGGTTGGAGCACGTGACGACCAGGGCCCGCAGGCCGGGGGTGTCCGCGGCGGGCGGCTGCGCCGCCCAGGCCTCACCGGCCGCCGGACCCGGACCGTGGCTGTGGCTGTGCGCCTCGCCGCCGCGGGGGGTCACGACCGGCTCCAGTCGCCCGACTTGCCGCCGGTCTTCTCCTCCACCCGGACGTCGGTGATGACCGCGCCCTTGTCGACGGCCTTGACCATGTCGATCACGGTGAGGCCGGCCACGGCGACGGCGGTCAGCGCCTCCATCTCCACGCCCGTGCGGTCCGTGGTCCTGACGGTGGCGAGGATCTCCACGGCGTCGTCGGCGACCGCGAGGTCGACCTTGACGCCGGAGACGGCGAGCGGGTGGCAGAGCGGGATCAGGTCCGGGGTCTTCTTGGCGCCCATGATTCCCGCGATGCGCGCGGTGGCGAGGGCGTCGCCCTTGGGCACGCCCTCGCCGCGGAGCAGTTCGATCACGCGGGGCGCGACCAGCACCCGTCCACTGGCGCGGGCGGTCCGGGTGGTGACGTCCTTCTCGGAGACGTCCACCATCCGGGCCGCGCCCGCCTCGTCGATGTGGGTCAGCCTGCTGTTGCTGCTCATGTGCTGTGCCGCTCCCGTTCCGGGCCCCGCAAGGGCCTGTGTGGGCGACACGGTACCCGCACCGGCCCCTCCTCAGCCGAGCAGGACCACTTCCAGCTCGGTGCCCGGCTCGACCGAGGTGACGTCCTCCGGTACGACGATCAGCGCGTCGGCGTGGGCCAGCGCCGCGATCAGGTGGGAGCCGGAGCCCCCGACCGGGCTGACGGTGCCGCTCTCCGCGTCGTACTTCCCGCGGAGGAACTGGCGGCGGGCGGCCGGGGAGCGCAGCGCCTTGTCGGACTTGAGGGCGGCCCGCACGCTGGGCCGGCTGACGTCGTCCAGGCCCATCAGGGTGCGGATGGCGGGGCGTACGAAGAGCTCGAAGGAGACGTACGAGGAGACCGGGTTGCCCGGCAGCGCCAGCAGCGGGGTGTGGTCGGGGCCGATGGAGCCGAAGCCCTGGGGCTTGCCGGGCTGCATGGCGAGCTTGCGGAAGTCGATGCCGCTGCCGGGCTCGTCCTCGTCGCCGACGGAGGACAGCGCCTCCTTGACCACGTCGTACGCGCCGACGCTGACGCCGCCCGTGGTCACCAGCAGGTCCGCGCGGATCAGCTGGTCCTCGATGGTGGAGCGCAGGGTCTCTGCGTCGTCCGCGACCGCTCCCACGCGGTAGGCGATGGCGCCGGCGTCCCGCGCGGCGGCGGCCAGGGCGAAGCTGTTGGAGTCGTAGATCCGGCCCTCGGTCAGCGGCTCGCCGGGCTGGACGAGCTCGCTGCCGGTGGACAGGACGACCACGCGGGGGCGGGGCCGGACCCGGACGGTGCCGCGGCCGATGGCGGCGAGCAGGGCGATCTGCGGCGGGCCGAGGACGGTGCCCGCGCTCAGCGCGAGGTCCCCGGCCTGGACGTCGCTGCCGCGGGACCGCACGTGGGCACGGGCCTCGGCGGGGCGGTGGACCCGGACCTCGCCCCCGGCTCCTTCGGGGGCGGCGCTGGCGGCGGTCATGCCGGTGGCCGCGCCGCCGCCGGTGCCGCCGTCGGTCCACTCCACGGGCACGACGGCCTCGGCGCCCGGCGGGAGCGGGGCGCCGGTCATGATGCGGGCGGCCTGGCCGGGGCCGACGGTGGGCAGCTCGCCGCTGCCCGCCGCGACGTCGCCGATGACGGTCAGCACCGCGGGGTACTCCTCGCCGGCGCCCGAGACGTCGGCCACGCGGACGGCGTACCCGTCCATCGAGCTGTTGTCGAAGGGCGGCAGGGCAACGGGCACGGTGACGTCCTCGACGAGGACGCAGCCCTGGGCGTCGAGCAACTGCAGCTCGATCGGCTCCAGCGGGCGGACGGCCGCGAGGACGTCCGCCAGGTGCTCGTCCACCGACCAGAGGCGGCCGGTGTCCTGGGGTGCGGTGCTGCTCAAGGTGCTACATCTCCTCGGTGACGTAACTGCGAAGCCAGGTCCGGAACTCGGGGCCGAGGTCCTCGCGCTCGCACGCGAGCCTGACGATGGCCCGGAGGTAGTCTCCCCGGTCCCCGGTGTCGTATCGGCGGCCCTTGAAGACCACGCCGTGCACCGGGCCGCCCACGGTTTCGTCGGCGGCGAGCTTCTGCAGGGCGTCGGTGAGCTGGATCTCCCCACCGCGGCCCGGCTCGGTCTCACGCAGTATGTCGAAGATCGCGGGGTTGAGGACGTACCGTCCGATGATCGCGTAGTTCGAGGGGGCCTCGGCGGCCTCCGGCTTCTCCACCAGGTCGGTCACCACGACGACGTCCTCGTCCTCGGTGGCCTTCACGGCGGCGCAGCCGTAGAGGTGGATCTGGGCGGGCTCGACCTCCATGAGGGCGATGACGGAGCCGCCGGTGCGGTGCTGGACCTCGACCATCTTCGCGAGCAGGGGGTCGCGGGGGTCGATGAGGTCGTCGCCAAGGAGGACGGCGAAGGGCTGGTCGCCGACGTGCGGGGCGGCGCACAGGACGGCGTGGCCCAGGCCGCGGGGGTCGCCCTGGCGGACGTAGTGCATGGTGGCCAGGTCGCTGGACTCCTGGACCTTCTTCAGGCGGTCGTCGTCGCCCTTGGCCACGAGCGCGGACTCCAGCTCGTAGTTGCGGTCGAAGTGGTCCTCCAGCGGCCGCTTGTTACGGCCCGTGATCATCAGCACGTCACTCAGACCCGCGGCCACCGCCTCCTCCACCACGTACTGGATCGCCGGCTTGTCGACGACGGGCAGCATTTCCTTGGGTGTGGCCTTGGTTGCCGGGAGGAACCGGGTGCCGAGTCCGGCCGCCGGGATGACAGCCTTGGTGATCACTGGGTGCGACTGAGTCATGGGCGGCACGATATCCGCTGACCCTGTGCAGAAGGTTTGCTTCCGGTTAATACGGGCTGCTTTAGAAGGGTTTACGGGCCAGCTGTGACTGAGAACAGATCCGCCAAATCGGACCTTCGGCGCGAACTTATCGCCTCGCGACGCGCGTTGACGCCCGAGGCCGTCGAGGACGCCGCCGCACGGCTGGCCGTCCGGGCCCTCGACCTGCCCGAACTCGCCCGTGCCGGAACCGTCGCCGCGTACGTCTCGGTCGGCACGGAGCCCGGCACCCGCGCCCTGATCGACGCGCTGCGGGCCCGCGGGACGCGCGTGCTGCTGCCGGTGCTGCTGCCCGACAACGACCTCGACTGGGCCCTGTACGAGGGCCCGGAGAGCCTCGCCGAGGTGGCCCACGCGGGGAAGATGCGGCTGCTGGAGCCGGCCGGGCCGCGCCTGGGGCCGGCCGCCGTGACCGGCGCGGACGCGGTGCTGCTGCCCGGGCTCGCCGTCGATGCCCGCGGGATGCGGCTGGGGCGCGGCGGGGGCTCGTACGACCGGGTGCTCGCGCGGCTGGAGGCGGCGCGGGCCCACCCGGACCTCGTGGTGCTGCTGTACGACGCCGAGGTGGTGGACCGGGTCCCCGAGGAGCCCCACGACCACCCCGTGGACGCGGTGGCGACGCCCTCGGGCGTACGGCGCTTCCGGGCGGCCTGAGGACGCGCCCGGAAAACGCCGGGAGGGGGACCCCCTGCGGGATCCCCCTCCTCCTTCGGCTGCGGCCGCACCAGGCTCTTCGGCCCCTACGGCTTGAGGACCAGCGTGTCCTCGGTCGCCTTGTCGACGGCCTCCTTGCTGAACGCCCAGTCCAGCAGCTCGCCCTTGGCCCAGAGGTCCGTCTGGTCCGTGTAGTGGCTGTTGTAGGCGTGGCCGGAGGCTCCGGTCAGGTTGATCCAGCGGGACTTGTCCAGGTCGTTGAGGTTCACGACCATCCGCATCGACGGGACCCAGGTGACGGAGTACCCGCTCGCCGCGTTCCAGCCGGTGGCGTTGACCGTGGCCTCGCCGCCGCCCAGGTTCCAGGGGCCGCGGTTGAGCAGCCACTGCATGAAGCCGGGGCCCTCGGTGCCGATCGTCTGGTTCTTGAGGGTGAGGCGGTGCAGGCGGCCCCAGCTCCAGGTACCGGTGTCCTTGCCGAGCTTGGCGGTCAGCTCCCAGCGCGCGTCCTTCATGGCACGGGCGAAGAGCTGGTCACGCGTGGTGCTCGCCGGGTCGAGGCGGGTCGCCGGCGAGTGCCACCAGGCGGACTTCTCGTCCTTGATGAGGTTCCGGACCACCTCGAACCAGCGGTCGCCGCCGTCCGGCTGCGCCGAGTCCTCGTCGCGCTGGCCGCACTCGCGCACCAGCTCGCTCAGGTCGTCGGCCGGGCCGCTGGCGTCGGCGCGGACGTTCAGGCAGCGGCCCTCGATCCGCAGTTCCTTCGGCATCTTGTCGCCGAAGGCCAGCTGGAGGATGTTGCGCCAGACGGCGTTGAAGTAGGCGGCGGCGGCCGAGTCGGGCTCCTGGGTGTAGTTCCAGCCCTCCAGCAGGCGCTGCGCCTCGCGCACGTCCGGGTCGTCGATCTGGATCTTCGACAGGATGGGCGTCAGCAGCGTGGCGATCTCGCTGCTGTTGTCCGTCTGCATGGTGCGCATGTCGCCGGTCGAGACCTTGCCGCCGTCCTTGATCTTCGCCTCGATGAGGTCGTTGATCCGCTGGCTGCGGGCGCCGTAGCCCCAGTCCGTGGTGAGGGTGTACGGGTACTTGCCCTCGCCGCTCTGGATGACGGCCTGGTTGGCGGTCACGATGAAGCCGCGCTTGGGGTTGTGGTCCCAGGGCAGCTCGTCCTGCGGTACGAACTTCTTCCAGGCGTACTTCGAGTCCCAGCCCGGCGCCGGCATCCGGCCGTCGCCCGTGGTGCGGACCGGGATGCGGCCCGGGGCCTGGTAGCCGATGTTGCCGGTCGCGCCCTTGTTGTCGGCGTAGATCAGGTTCTGCGAGGGGACCTCGAAGTCGCGGGCGGCCGCCCGGAACTCCTTGAAGTCCCTGGCCCGGTTCAGCTTGAAGACGGCGTCCATCGACCTGCCCGGGTCCAGCGCGGTCCAGCGCAGGGCCACGGCGTAGCCGGTGCCGCGGTCCGGGGCGGAGCCGGCCACGGGCGCGCGCTCGCCGACCGTGGCCAGCTCGTCGCTGCGGTCGGAGACCAGCGGACCGTTGTTGGTGGTCCGGACGGTGATCTTCTTGCTGGCCCCGCCGGCCACCTTGATGACCTCTTCGCGGGTGGCGAAGGGGAGGGTCTTGCCGTCGTAGACGTAGCCCTCGGGCCGGACCTGCTCCAGGTAGAGGTCGGTCACGTCGGCGCCGAGGTTGGTCATGCCCCAGGCGATGTCCTGGTTGTGGCCGATGACCACGCCGGGCATGCCGGAGAAGGTGAAGCCGGCGACGTCGTACTGGCAGGACGCCGAGACCGTGCGGCAGTGCAGGCCCATCTGGTACCAGACGGAGGGCAGCTGCGGGGCCAGGTGCGGGTCGTTGGCCAGCAGGGGCTTGCCGGTGGTGGTGTGGCGGCCGGAGACGACCCAGGAGTTCGAGCCGATGCCGGAGCCGTTCGGACCCAGGATGGCCGGGATCTCGTCCAGGGTCTCCGAGAGGGCGGTCAGCTGGGTGCGCAGGCCCTGGCCGGCACCCCGGAGGCTGCTGCCGGAGCCGTTGCCGGAGGAGGAGCCGGAGCCGGAGGCGCCCTGGGGGTCGTACTTGCCGGTGGCGGAGTCGACGTCGCCGCCCGTCACGATCGGCCGGTTACGGGCGAAGGGGTACGGCGGGTAGAGCTCGTCGATCTGCGCCTTGGTGAGGCGGCTGGACATCAGCGAGCGGTCGATCTCGTCCTGCATGTTGCCGCGCAGGTCCCAGGCCATGGCCTTGAGCCAGGCCACGGAGTCCACCGGGGTCCACTGCTCGGGGGCGTAGTCCTCGGTCAGCTTGAGCGCGGCGTGCTCGACGGACAGGTCCTTGCCGGAACGGCCCTTCAGCCAGGCGTTGACCCCGTCGGCGTAGGCCTGGAGGTACTTCTTCGTCTGGGGGGAGAGCTTGGTGTTGTACTCGGTCTCGGCGACACGGCGCCAGCCGAGGGTGCGCAGGAAGGCGTCGGTCTCGACCTGACCGCCGCCGAACATCTCCGACAGCCGACCGGAGGTCATGTGACGCCGGACGTCCATCTCCCAGAACCGGTCCTGCGCGTGGACGTACCCCTGCGCGCGGAACAGGTCCTCGTCGCTGTCGGCGTACAGCTGCGGGATGCCGTGGGCGTCGCGCTTGACCTCGACCCGGCCGGCCAGTCCCTTGAGCCGGATCTCGCCGGTGGTCTCGGGGTAGGAGGCGCGGACGCTGTCGACGGTCCAGTAGGCGCCGTAGCCAAGGCCCGCGAGCAGCGCCAGTACCAGGAGGAGCACGATCAGACGGGCGCGTCGTCCCTTCTTCTTGGCGGAAGGGGCGGATTCGTTCGCGGGCATCGCTGTCCTTCGAGGGGGCAGGGTGGTCCTGGAGTGCTGGGAGCAACCATAGGCGCAGCGCCCACCCCATTCGGACGCGGTGTCAGGCACTTCCTCGAACTGGCGTTTCACAATGTGGCAATCCAGTCAAGGAATCGTCAAAGATTAGGTAAGGTAACGAAGTAACCGTGCCGTCCGCCTGCCGGAGAAACGATCCCGCCAGGCGATCCCGCGAAAGGACCGCCCGCTGACCGTCCACCAGCTCAACGAGCTCCTCCTGGTCTCCTCGCTCGTGCTGCTCATCGCCGTCGCGGCGGTGCGCGTCTCCTCGCGCAGCGGCCTGCCCAGCCTGCTCATCTACCTGGGCATCGGAGTGGCCATCGGGCAGGACGGGATCGGCGGGGTCACCTTCGACAACGCGGAGCTCACGCAGGTCATCGGTTACGCGGCCCTGGTCGTGATCCTCGCCGAGGGCGGTCTCGGCACGAAGTGGAAGGAGATCAGGCCGGCCCTGCCCGCCGCGATCTCGCTCTCCCTGGTCGGCGTCGCGATCAGCGTCGGTGTGACGGCCGCGGGCGCCCACTACCTGGTCGGCCTGGAGTGGCGGCAGGCGCTGCTGATCGGCGCGGTCGTCTCGTCGACCGACGCGGCGGCGGTCTTCTCGGTCCTGCGCAAGGTGCCGCTGCCCTCGCGGGTGACGGGTGTGCTGGAGGCCGAGTCCGGCTTCAACGACGCCCCCGTCGTGATCCTGGTGGTGGCCTTCTCCACGGTCGGCCCGGTGGACGAGTGGTACGTACTGGTCGGCAAGATCGCCCTGGAGCTGGCCATCGGCGCCGGCATCGGCCTGGCGGTGGGCTGGCTCGGCGCGTACGGGCTGCGGCACGTGGCCCTGCCCGCCTCGGGCCTCTACCCGATCGCCGTGATGGCCATCGCCGTGGTCGCGTACGCGGCGGGCGCCCTGGCACACGGCTCCGGCTTCCTCGCCGTCTACCTGGCGGCGATGGTGCTGGGGAACGCCAAGCTGCCACACTGGCCCGCCACCCGCGGGTTCGCCGACGGGCTCGGCTGGATCGCCCAGATCGGCATGTTCGTCCTGCTCGGCCTGCTGGTCACGCCGCACGAGCTGGCCGACGACTTCCTGCCCGCGGTGCTGGTCGGCCTGGTGCTGACCCTGGTGGCCCGGCCGCTGGAGGTGTTCGTCAGCCTGGTGCCCTTCCGGCTGCCCTGGCGGGAGAAGGCCCTGATGAGCTGGGCCGGCCTGCGCGGTGCGGTGCCGATCATCCTGGCCACGATCCCGATGGTGTCCGGGATCGAGGGCAGCGAGCGGGTCTTCAACATCGTCTTCGTGCTGGTCGTCGTCTACACCCTGGTCCAGGGACCGACGCTGCCGTGGCTGGCCAGAAAGCTGGACCTGGGCACCGACCGGGCCCCCACCGACCTCGGGATCGAGTCCGCGCCACTGGAGCGGCTCCGCGGCCACCTGCTCTCCTTCTCCATCCCCGAGGGCTCCCGGATGCACGGTGTGGAGGTCAGCGAGCTGCGGCTGCCCGCGGGGGCCTCGGTCACCCTGGTCGTGCGGGACGCGAAGAGCTTCGTACCGCTGCCCGCGACGGTGCTGCGGCGCGGGGACGACCTGCTCGTCGTGGCCACCGATCCGGTACGGGACGCCGCCGAGGCGCGGCTGCGCGCCGTGGCACGCGGTGGCAAGCTGGCGGGCTGGCTGGGGACCGGGGGCGGTGGAACTTCGCATGGTCAGGACGGTTCCAGAGGCTCTGGGCCGCGCACATCCCGTTAATCGCAGGTGGAATCTCAAATTTATCTGCGAAATCACAAGGCACGGTGTGCCGCTCCCCTGTATCATGGCAGGACACCAGATCGAACCAACTCTGCCTGACGCAGAGCTGGCGCGACCGCTCGGCGGCCGTGGCCCCCCTCCCGCAGTGGGTGGCCCAGGTATCACTCGGTTCTGCGCATGAGGACAGCTCTCGGGGCTCCGTAGTACGGGCGCGGCCCACAAAGCACGCGCCGTCCGCAGACGGGGGCTCTACCAGGCGGCAGAAAGGCCAGGCCGTGGCATCCGCGGTCACGACCGAGAAGTCCCGCCCGGGCTACGGGCAGCTCCTGCGCACGCCCGGCGCCATCAGCTTCCTGCTCCCGGGGTTCGCCGCCCGGCTGCCCTTCGGAATGCTGACCATCAGCATCGTGCTCCTGGTCCAGCACACCACCGGTTCCTACGGCAGCGCCGGCATCGTGGCCGCCGTCACCGGTGTCTCCATGGCCCTGTTCGCCCCGCAGATGGGCAAGCTGGCCGACCGGTTCGGCCAGAGCGCCGTGCTGTTCCCCGTCGTCCTGGCGCACGCCGCCGCCGTGAGCGGCCTGACGGCCCTCGCGCTGGCCGGCGCCCCGCTGTGGGCGCTGGCACTGGCCGCCGTCCCGGCCGGTGCCTCCGTCCCCCAGGTCGGCCCGATGGTGCGGGCCCGCTGGGCCGCGCGCCTGGAGGGCTCGCCGCTGCTGCCGACCGCCGCGGCCTTCGAGTCCGTGACGGACGAGTTCACCTTCGTTGTCGGCCCCGTGCTGGCCACCGCGCTGTGCACCGGTGTGCACCCGGCCGCCGGCCTGGTCACCGAGGCCGCCCTGTCCCTGCTCGGCGGTCTGCTCTTCGCCGCGCAGCGGGCCACGCAGCCCAAGCCGCACGGCCGCGCCGCCGTGGCGGGCGAGAAGCACGCCTCGGCCCTGTCCATCCCGGGCGTGCGCGTCCTGATCGTCGCGTTCCTGGGCATCGGCGCCGTCTTCGGCGGCATGCAGGTCTCGCTGACGGCCTTCTCCGAGGAGATCGGCAACCCGGGCGTCAACGGCGTCCTGTACGGCGTCTTCGCCGCCGGCAACATGATCGCGGGCATCGCCTGCGGTGCCATCGCCTGGAAGATCGGCCCGCGCCGCCGGCTGGTCCTGGGCTACGCCGCGCTGACCGTGGCCGCCTCGGTGCTGTGGGCCGCGCACTCGGTCTACCTGCTCGCGGGCCTCGGCCTGCTGGTGGGCCTGTCCATCGCCCCGGCGCTGATCACCGGCTACACGCTGGTCGAGAAGCTGGTCCCGGCCGCCACCCGCACCGAGGCCTTCACCTGGCTGACCGGCGCCGTGGCGCTGGGCCAGGCCGCCGCCGTCACCGTCGCCGGCCGGCTGGCCGACGCGTACGGCTCAGGCGCGGGCTTCCTGGTCCCGCTGGCCGCCACCGCGCTGGCCTTCGTGACCCTGGTGGCGCTGCGTGCGAAGCTCGCCCCGACGGCCCCGAGCCGGATCGTCAACGCCTCGGCGACGACGCCGGTGACGACCGTGGCCAAGGCCGCGGGCGGGCGGTCCGCCGAGCGTGGTGTCGGTCACCGCGTGCCGGTGACGGTGGACTGATCGGGCGGAATACGTCACCATGGAGTTTCGTTAGCACTCATCGAGTCAGAGTGCCAGGAGGAAATTCGTGCCGACCTACCAGTACCAGTGCACCGAGTGCGGCGAAGGCCTCGAGGCGGTGCAGAAGTTCACCGACGACGCCCTGACCGAGTGCCCGAACTGCAAGGGACGCCTCAAGAAGGTGTTCTCCGCGGTCGGCATCGTCTTCAAGGGCTCGGGCTTCTACCGCAACGACAGCCGCGGCGCCTCTTCGAGCAGCACGCCCGCCTCGAAGCCCGCCTCGTCGGGCTCGTCGTCGAGCCCGTCGTCCGCCCCTGCGGCTTCGTCCTCGGCCTCGGCCTCCTCGGCTGCCTCGTCGAGCAGCAGCTCCGCCGCCTGATCGCGGACCGCTCGCACTGCCTGCACCACTCGCGCGAAGACCCCGCCGTCCTGTCGGACGGCGGGGTCTTCGCGTCCCCCGCTAGGGTGAACGGCATGGTGCATGCAGAGATCGGTGTCATCGGCGGCTCGGGCTTCTACTCCTTCCTGGAGGACGTCTCGGAACTGGCGGTCGAGACTCCCTACGGAAAGCCCAGCGACTCGCTCTACATCGGGCGGATCGCGGACCGCTCGGTCGCCTTCCTCCCGCGGCACGGCCGGAGCCACCACCTGCCGCCGCACAGGATCAACTACCGGGCCAACCTGTGGGCGCTCCGCTCGGTGGGCGTCCGCCAGGTGCTGGGCCCCTGCGCGGTGGGCGGCCTGCGGGCCGAGTACGGGCCGGGGACGCTGCTGGTGCCGGACCAGCTGGTCGACCGTACGAAGGACCGCGCGCAGACCTTCTTCGACGGCGAGCCGCTGGCGGACGGCACCCGGCCGAACGTCGTCCACACGACCTTCGCCGACCCGTACTGCCCCGCGGGGCGCCGGGTGGCCGTGGCGGCCGCCCGCGGGCGCTCCTGGGAGCCGGTGGACGGCGGCACGATGGTGGTCATCGAGGGGCCCCGCTTCTCGACGCGCGCCGAGTCGCAGTTCCACGCGGCCATGGGCTGGTCCGTGGTCGGGATGACCGGGCACCCGGAGGCGGTCCTGGCCCGCGAGCTGGGGCTCTGCTACACGTCGATGGCCCTGGTCACGGACCTGGACGCGGGTGCGGAGACCGGTGAGGGCGTGTCGCACACCGAGGTGCTGAGGGTGTTCGGCGAGAACATCGGGCGGCTGCGGTCGGTGCTCTTCGACGCCGTGGAGGCGCTGCCGAAGACGGACGAGCGCGACTGCCTCTGCACCCACGCGCACGACGGCTGGGACCTGGGGATCGAGCTGCCGTAGGCGGCGCACTGCCGGTGGGTATCGCAAACCCCGTCACCCGTGTGGGTGGCGGGGTTTTCCACATGCTGTGGGCGGTCCACAGGGCGGAGCGGGGTGGGGGGCGGGTGGCGGATCGTGGGGGCTGTCCGGGCGGAGTGCCCGGTGCTGGAGCCTCACGATGGGCGGTGTTCGTCATGTCCGGATCCGATGCCTTCCCCTCCGTCACGTGCCCCCCGCCGCGCGCGGTGCCGATGTTCGAGCCCCTGCGGGTACGGGGAGGCGGCGCGGCCCGGCTGCGCAGGGCGCTGCGGCGCAGGCGCCGGGCGACCGCGGCCGGGCTGGCGGTGGTGGCGGCCGCGCTGGCGGCTGCCGGTCCGCGGGCGGAGGCCTCGCGCGGGGATCCGGCGCCGGTGCGGCCCGTGGTGGCGCCGGCCGCGGTGCCGCTGGTGTCCGCGCCGGTGCGGATCGCGGACGCGGCGACGGTGCGGCTGCTGCGGGCCGGGGACCGGGTGGACGTGGTGGCCGCGGGCGAGCCGGGGCGGGAGCGGGAGCGGCCCCGGGTGGTGGCGGCAGCGGCGCGGGTGAGCGCCGTACCGGCACCGGAGGAGGACGCCCGGGACGCGGGGGCGCTGGTGGTGCTGTCGGTGCCGCGGGAGACCGCGCAGGCGCTGGTGGGGGCGGGTGCGGTGGCTCGACTGGCGGTGACGCTGTGTTGATTCGTACACGCGCCCGGTCAAGTCGCCTTGGGGTGAGCGTCGATTGGACACTGCGCGGCCCGACTGCCGTAGTTTTCGGAACCGTTGGCTCCGTGTCCTGTGACACCTGCGAAGAGAGGCTCAGTGGTGAGCGAGAAGAAGGTCGGCGTACTGGCGGGGTTCAAGGCCTTCCTGATGCGCGGCAACGTGGTCGACCTCGCGGTGGCCGTGGTCATCGGTGCGGCGTTCACGAACATCGTGAACTCCGTGGTGAAGGGGATCATCGGCCCCCTGGTCGGCGCGGTCGGCACGAAGAACCTGGACGTGTACGCGACCTGCCTGAAGGAACCCTGTGGGGTGGACGGGGCGGGCAACCCGACCGGGGTGAACCTCCTCTGGGGCTCGGTGCTGAACGCCACCCTGACGTTCCTGATCACCGCGGCGGTCGTGTACTTCCTGATGGTCCTGCCGATGGCGAAGTACCTGGCCCGCCAGGAGGACCGGCGCAAGGCCCGCGAGGGCGTGCAGGAGATCGTCGAGATCACCGAACTGGAGGTGCTGAAGGAGATCCGCGACCACCTTGTCACCCAGCGCGAGGGCGGCACCGGCAGCCACCGGGCCACCGTCGCGGACTAGTCCGGGCCGCTCAGAGGTGGTGGGGCGGCTTCTCGTCGAGGAAGCGCGCGAGGTCCGCGGCGCTGTCGGCGGGCGGCCGCTCGCCCCACCCGTGGTCCGTGTCGTCCGAGGACTGCCGGTCCAGGGGGTCGTCGAAGATCAGCGCCGGCTTCGGCCGGGGCGCGGGCTCGGGGGTGGGGGCGGTGCTGCTCATGGCTCCAGGGTACGGCGGGGGTGCGGGTGGCTCGGCTCGGTGCCCGGGTGCCCTTGCGGGTGGCTCAGCTCGGTGCCTCGGCGCCCTCGCGGGCGTAGAACCACCAGCAGACCGCGAGGCAGGTCGCGTAGAAGCCGATGAAGATCCACAGCGCTGTGGTCACGTGCAGGTTCGCGAACATGGCGGGGATGAAGAAGAAGCCGTAGGCGGCGATGGCGGAGGAGAAGCCCGTGACGGCGCCCGCCTCCATCTCGGACTGCTTCAGCGCGGCGGCCTGCGCCTGCTCGCCCTGGTCCTGCGCGGCCCTGGCGTGCTGGTCCCGGAAGATGACGGGGATCTGCCGGAAGGTCGAGCCGTTGCCGAGGCCGGAGAAGAAGAACGCGGCCAGGAAGCCGGTGTAGAAGGTCCAGAAGCTGCCCTGGTCGCCGTCGTGGGGCAGGGCGAAGATCACCACGACGAGGGAGGCGGCCATGCCGACGAAGGACAGCATGGTCACCCTGGCGCCGCCCATCCGGTCCGAGAGCCAGCCGCCCGCCCAGCGGGTGAGCGCGCCGATCAGCGGGCCGACCCAGGCGTAGGTGAGGGCCTGGTACCCCTGGGACTCGAAGTTGTCCTTGATGAGCAGCGGCAGGCCGGCGGCGAAACCGATGAAGGAGCCGAAGGTTCCGACGTAGAGCCAGGTCATCAGCCAGTTGTGCTTGCGCTTGAAGATGATCTTCTGCTGGCTGAAGGGGGCCGCGGCGACCTTGAGGTCGTTCATCAGGAACCACGCGAGCAAGGCCATGACGACGAGCAGGGGGACCCAGACGAAGGCGCCGTTCTGGAGCCAGACGTCGGTGTCCTTCCTGGTGTCGTGCTGGGGGCCGCCGGCGGGGGCGCCCAGCACGGCTGCGGTGACGACCAGCGGGGCGACCAGCTGGACGATGCTCACGCCGAGGTTGCCCAGGCCGCCGTTGAGGCCGTTGGCGTTGCCCTTCTCGCGCTTGGGGAAGAAGAACCCGATGTTCGCCATGGACGAGGCGAAGTTGGCACCGCCGATGCCGCAGACGGCCGCGATGAGGACCATCTCCCAGTAGGGGGTGCCGGTGTCCTGGAGGGCGAAGCCGAGCCACAGCATCGGGACCACCAGGATCAGCGTGCTGAAGGCGGTGAACTTCCGCTCGCCGAAGATGGGGCCGATGAAGGTGTAGAGGATCCGGAAGGTGCCGCCGGTGATGCCGGGGACGGCCGTCAGCCAGAAGAGCTGCGATTTGGAGAAGCCGAAGCCGACGTCTCCGAGCCGGACGACGGTGACGGACCAGACCTGCCAGACGACGAAGCCCAGCATGAGCGCGGGGATCGAGATCCACAGGTTGCGGGTGGCCACCCGCTTGCCGGTGGCCTGCCAGAAGGCGTCGTCCTCGGGACGCCACTCGACGATGGTCGATCCGGGCCCGTAGGTCTCGGCCCGGTGCGAGCGCGGGGTGGTTCTGGTCGGTATGGACACTCGTCCACGCTAGGTCGGATGTCCGAATGCGGCCTGTCGTGCGTCCCGCGGACGGCCCAACGCGGCCCGGGACTCAGACGGCGTTCAGGCCCTGGGCGGCGAATACGCCCCGGGCGTGCGCGACCTGCTCGGCCGTCGGGGACGGGGTGTCGTGGAGGGTGAACTCCATGCCGAGCGCCTGCCACTTCCCCTCCCCCAGCTTGTGGAAGGGCAGCACGTCCACGCGGGAGACGTTGCCGAGGGAGGCGGCGAAGGACGCCACTCCCTCGATGTTCGCCGGGTCGTCGGTGAGGCCGGGCACGAGCACGAAGCGCACGTGCACCTCCTTGCCGAGGTCCGCGAGACGGTGGGCGAAGGCGAGGGTGGGTGCCAGCGGGCGGCCCGTCACCTTGCGGTAGGTGGCGGGGTCCCAGGACTTGATGTCGAGGAGGACGAGGTCCACGTCCCGCAGGAGCGCGTCGGTGGCCCGGACCCCGAGGAAGCCCGAGGTGTCCAGGGCGGTGTGCAGGCCGAGTTCGTGCTTCATGCGGTGCAGCAGCTCGCCGGCGAAGACGGGCTGGAGGAGCGGTTCGCCGCCGGAGATCGTGGCTCCCCCGCCGGAGGCGGCGATGAAGCGCGTGTACTTCGCGGCCTCGGCGATGACGTCGTCGGCGGAGGTCCGCTTGCCGTTCCGCATCCGCCAGGTGTCGGGGTTGTGGCAGTAGAGACAGGTCAGGGGGCAGCCGGAGAGGAAGGTGACGAAGCGGGTGCCCGGGCCGTCGACGCCGGTCGACAGGTCCCAGGAGTGCACGGAGCCCTCACTGGGGCGGCCGGTGACGGCCGCGGCGGGGGTGACGGCGGCCGGGCCGGTTGCGGGACGGGAGGGGTTCTGGCCCAGCAGGATGGTCATGGCAGGCGCTCCTGGACTGTCTGGTCTCGGGCTGTCCGGTCTGGGGCCGGCCGGCCGTCGTCGGCACCGGCGGGCGGTGCCCGGTGGTGGCGCGCGGTCCCGGGGCCGGGTGAGGGCCGGACCCCGGGCCGCGCGGTCGGGGGCTCTAGAGGGAGCCGTGGAAGGTGCGGTTGAGGACGTCGAGCTGCTGCTCGCGGGTCAGCCGGACGAAGTTCACCGCGTAGCCGCTGACGCGGATGGTCAGCTGCGGGTAGTTCTCCGGGTGCTCCATCGCGTCCTGGAGCACGTCGCGGTTGAGGACGTTCACGTTCATGTGGAAGCCGTCGCTGGCCATGTAGCCGTCGAGCACGCCCGCCAGGTTCCTGATCCGCTCCTCGGGGGTGCGGCCCAGGCCGTCGGGGGTGACGGTGTTGGTCAGGGAGATGCCGTCCTCGGCGTCCTCGTAGGGGAGCTTGGCGACCGACAGCGCCGAGGTGACGTAGCCGTGGGTGTCGCGGCCGTTCATCGGGTTGGCGCCCGGGGAGAAGGGCTCGCCGGCCCGCCGGCCGTCGGGGGTGTTGCCGGTCTTCTTGCCGTAGACCACGTTGGAGGTGATGGTCAGGACCGACTGGGTGTGTTCGGCGTTGCGGTAGGTGGGGTGCTTGCGCACCTTCTTCATGAACTCCTCGACCAGCCAGACGGCGATGTCGTCGACCCGGTCGTCGTTGTTGCCGTAGGCCGGGTAGTCGCCCTCGACGGTGTAGTCGGTGGCGAGTCCCGTCTCGTCGCGGTGGACCGTGACCCTGGCGTGCTTGATGGCGGAGAGGGAGTCGGCGGCGACCGAGAGGCCGGCGATGCCACAGGCCATGGTGCGGCGCACGTCGCGGTCGTGGAGCGCCATCTCGATGCGCTCGTACGCGTACCTGTCGTGCATGTAGTGGATGACGTTCAGCGCGTGGACGTAGACGTTCGCGAGCCACTCCATCTGCTCGTCGAACTTCGCCATCACCTCGTCGTAGTCGAGGACTTCGGCGGTGATGGACCCGGTCTCCGGGCCGACCTGGGCGCCGGACTTCTCGTCCCGGCCGCCGTTGATCGCGTAGAGCAGGGTCTTGGCGAGGTTCACCCGGGCGCCGAAGAACTGCATCTGCTTGCCGACCGGCATCGCGGAGACGCAGCAGGCGATGGCGGTGTCGTCGCCGAAGCGGGGGCGCATCAGCTCGTCCGACTCGTACTGCACGGAGGAGGTGTCGATCGAGACCCTGGCACAGAACTCCTTGAAGCCCTGCGGGAGCCGGGGGGACCAGAAGACGGTCATGTTCGGCTCGGGGGCCGGGCCGAGGTTGTAGAGGGTCTGGAGGTAGCGGAAGGAGGTCCTGGTGACCAGCGGGCGGCCGTCCTCGCCCATGCCGCCGATGGATTCGGTGACCCAGGTCGGGTCGCCGGAGAACAGCTCGTCGTACTCGGGGGTGCGCAGGAACCGGACGATGCGGAGCTTGATGATGAAGTCGTCCACCAGTTCCTGGGCCTGCTCCTCGGTGAGGAGACCGGCCTCGATGTCGCGCTGGAGGTAGACGTCCACGAAGGTGGAGGTGCGGCCCAGCGACATGGCGGCGCCGTTCTGCTCCTTCACGGCGGCCAGGTAGGCGAAGTACAGCCACTGGATGGCCTCGCGGCCGGTGGCGGCCGGGCCGGAGATGTCGTACCCGTACGAGGCGGCCATGGCCTTGAGCTCGCCGAGCGCCCTGATCTGCTCGGAGAGCTCCTCGCGGAGGCGGATGGTCTCCTCGACCTCGGCGGGGTCCCGCGGGAGGGCGTTGAGCTCGTCCTTCTCGTCCTTCTTGGCGGCGATGAGGCGGTCGACGCCGTAGAGCGCGACGCGGCGGTAGTCGCCGATGATGCGGCCGCGGCCGTAGGCGTCCGGGAGGCCGGTGACGATGCCGGCCTTGCGGGCGGCGCGGATCTCGGGGGTGTAGGCGTCGAAGACGCCGGCGTTGTGGGTCTTGCGGTACTCGGTGAAGACCTTCTCCAGCTCGGCCGAGACCGGGTAGCCGTAGGTCTCCAGGGCGCCGGCGACCATGCGCCAGCCGCCGTACGGCATGATCGCCCGCTTCAGCGGGGCGTCCGTCTGGAGACCGACGATGAGGTCCTTGTCGCGGTCGATGTAGCCGGGGGCGTGGGCGGTGATGGTGGAGGGGACGTCGTGGGCGACGTCGTAGACGCCCCTCTCCCGCTCCTCGGGGAAGCGGTCCGTGATCGCCTTCCACACGGCGGTGGTGCGCTCGGTGGGGCCGGCGAGGAACGCGTCGTCGCCCTCGTAGGGGGTGTAGTTCTGCTGGATGAAGTCACGGACGTCGATGGCGTCGCGCCACAGCCCGCCCTTGAAGCCCTCCCAGGCTCCGCCGTTCACGGTCGTCTCCGTACGAGCAGTCATGACCCGCAACCTTCCGAACTCGCCTCAATTGCTTGCTTCCATTGCACGCCTTTTGATCGATCATTTGGCGCCGCATTGGTCCCCAGCTGCGGGCCGGAGGTCCCGCCCGCCACCTGCGACTTCCGTTGGCACCCGGCTTGACCTGGGGTTTCCGTCGGGACTTAGTACCCTCGTGGATTTGTGAATGCATTCACAAGAATTTGGTCAGCCCATGCGCGAGCCGGGGGTGATGGCCTCGGCCATCACCCCCGGCCGGAACGGCATCGGGAGCGCGGGATCAGCTCGGCGCTTCGGCACCCTTGCGGGCGTAGAACCACCAGGCCACCACGATGCAGCTCGCGTAGAAGCCCACGAAGCCCCACATCGCACTGGTCACCGCGAAGTTGGCGAACATCGCCGGGATGAAGAAGAAGCCGTAGGCGGCGATCGCGGCCGTGAAGCCGGTGACCGCACCGGACTCGATCTCGGCCTGCTTCAGCGCCTTCGCGTACTCCGGGGTGCCCTCGGTCAGGCCCTTCAGGTGCTGGCCGCGGAAGATCACCGGGATCTGGCGGAAGGTCGAGCCGTTGCCGATGCCGGAGAAGAAGAACGCCGCCAGGAAGCAGAAGAAGAAACCGTAGAAGTTGCCCTCGCCGCCACCGGACGGCAGGAAGTTGATCACGCCGATGATCGAGAGCGCCATCCCCGCGAAGGACAGGATCGTCACCCGCGCGCCGCCCAGCTTGTCGGCGATCCAGCCACCCGCCCACCGGGCGAGCGCGCCCAGCGCGGGACCCATCCAGGCGTACGTGGCGACCGAGTAGGCCGGGAACGTGGTCTTGATCAGCAGCGGCAGCGCCGCCGCGAAGCCGATGAACGAGCCGAAGGTACCGACGTACAGCCAGGTCATCAGCCAGTTGTGCTTGCGCTTGAAGATGATCTTCTGCTGGCTGAAGGGGGTCGAGGCGACCTTCAGGTCGTTCTGCCCGAACCAGGCCACGGCCGCCAGGACCACCAGCACCGGGACCCACACGAAGGCGGCGTTCTGGAGGTAGATCTCCGAGCCGTTCGCCTTCTTCTGGCCCGCGCCGATCGCCAGCACCGAGGAGGTGATCAGGATCGGAGTCAGCAGCTGCACGACGGAGACGCCCAGGTTGCCCAGGCCTCCGTTGATGCCGGTGGCGTTGCCCTTCTCCTGCTTGGGGTAGAAGAAGCCGATGTTCGCCAGCGAGGACGAGAAGTTGGCGCCCCCGATGCCGCAGAGCGCGGCGATGGCGACCATCACGCCGTACGGGGTCTCCGGGTTCTGCACCGCGAAGCCCAGCCACAGCAGCGGGACGACGAGCACCACGGTGGAGACGGCGGTGAACCGGCGCTGGCCGATCATCGGGCCGAGGAAGGTGTAGAAGATCCGGGCGGTCCCGCCGGTGATGCCGGGCACGGCGGTCAGCCAGAACAGCTGGGACTGGCTGAAGCCGAAGCCGACGTCCTTGAGGTTGGTCGCGGTGATGCTCCACACCTGCCAGACCACGAAGGCGACGAGCAGCGCGGGGACCGCGATCCACAGGTTGCGGGTGGCGACCTTCCTGCCGGTGGACCGCCAGAAGGCGGGATCCTCCGGGGCCCAGTCGGTGATGGTGCGTCCTGGCCGGTACTGCTCGGGATCGGGCGATTGCGCACGTCCGCCCTGCGTCGTGCGCGCGTCCTGGATAGCGGAACTCATCGGATCTTCCCGGATGTTGGTACGTTGCCTGACTTTTCCAGGATTCGCCCCGTGGAAGGCCTCACATCAGAGGCGAAGGGACCGTGGGAGCCGGAAAAGGTCCCGTCGTCCCACGGCCCGTCGGCACGTGCTCCGCGGTACTCAGGTCCGCAGCTCCACACCGGCGCCGAGGCCGCCGGCCCGCCCGGCAGGCGCGTGTGGGCCGCCTCGCCGGACCTCGCACCGGGTGCGGCGTCCGCCCGCGGGGCCGGCGCCTCGGCACACCCCGCGACCACCCGAGGCATGCCGGGCCGCCCCGCCGCGCGTCCGGCCTGCCCGGGCGGGCCCCTTCTGGTGTGCTGGGCGGCATGGCGTACCAACCGATGACCGCCCGCAGCCGCGACGAGGAACACCGCGCGGCCACCCCGCTGGAGCTCTTCTTCGACCTGTGCTTCGTCGTCGCCGTCGCGCAGGCCGGCAAACAGCTGGTGCACGCCCTGATCGAGGACCATGCGGCGGCCGGCATCACCGGCTACCTCTTCGTGTTCTTCGGGGTGTGGTGGGCCTGGATGAACTTCTCGTGGTTCGCCTCCGCCTACGACGTCGACGACGTGCCCTACCGGATCGCGACCCTGGTGCAGATCTCCGGCGTGCTCGTCTACTCCGCCGGCGTGCCGCGCGCCTTCAACGACAACGACTGGACCGTCGCGGTCCTCGGCTACGTGCTGATGCGTCTGGCGCTCACCACCCAGTGGCTCCGTGCCGCCGCCGGCGAGCAGGGGCCGGCCCGCCGCACGGCCCTCACGTACGCCGTCGGGCTGATGATCTGCCAGGTGGGCTGGGTGGCCCTGCTGGCGGCTCCGGAGAGCAGCAGGCGCTGGCTGTTCCTCGTGCTGGTCGTGGCCGAGCTGGCCGTGCCGATGGTGGCCGAGCGCGGCTTCGAGACGCCCTGGCACGCGCACCACATCGCCGAGCGGTACGGACTGTTCACCATCATCGTGCTCGGCGAGACCATCGCGGCGGCGACCGTGGCGGTCCAGTCCGCGCTCGACGAGCACGAGGCGCTGGACGAGCTGCTGCCCATCGCCGCGGGCGGTCTGCTGATCGTCTTCGCGGCCTGGTGGATCTACTTCGCCGTGCCCAGCCACGAGATCCTCACCGGCAACCGCGAGGCCATCCCCTGGGGTTACGGCCATTACGTGATCTTCGGGTCGGCCGCGGCGATCGGCGCCGGCATCGAGGTGGCCGTCGAGCACGCGACGGGCGAGGGGCACATCTCGCAGTTCGCCGCGAACCTGTCGGTGACCGTGCCCACCGCCGTCTTCCTGATCACCGTCTGGCTGCTGCACTCCCGCCACTTCAAGCGGGGCGCGGCCCAGCAGCTGGTCCTGCCGGTGTCCGCGCTGGCCGTGCTGGCCTGCTCGTTCGCGGGCGAAGGGGCGGTCCTGGTGGCCGGTCTCGTGTCGGCCCTGACGGTGGCCGTGGGCGTCGTCCTGAGCGAGCGCACCGGTCCCCCCGCCCGGATGTCCGTATGACGAGCACCCGTGTCCACGTAAACACACACCGCCTCACACGATGGGTGGAATCTGCCCGCCCATCCGCCGTACGGGCCCTCGACCCGGCCCACGGCACGTGAGGATGACGGCCGTGACAGGGAACCTCGCCGATCCGGCGTTCTGGCAACTGGCCCCGGCCGACCGCCTCAGGGAGTTCGCGCGGCTGCGCGCCCTCGACGGGCCGGCCTACTTCCGTGAGCGGCCGGCCTCCTTGCGGGGGCCGGAGCGCGGCCACTGGGCGCTGGTCCGGCACGCCGACGTGACCGAGGCCAGCCGGCTGCCGAAGGTCTTCGCCAGCGCGCCGGGGGTGACCACCCCCGAGCCCGCGCGCTGGGTACGGGCCCTGTTCGGCGACTCGATGGTCAACCTGGACGGGGCGGACCACGCCCGGCTCAGGAAGATCGTCTCGCGGGCGTTCACCCCGCGGCTGCTGGCCGAGGCCGAGCGCGACATCCACAAGGTGGCCGCGCGCATCGTGGACGACATGCTCGACCGGCGCCCGGACGAGTTCGTCGCCGCCGTGTCCTCCCGGCTGCCGCTGGAGGTCATCTGCAACATGATGGGCATCCCGGAGGAGTACCGGGCGGAGATCGCGGACCGGGTCAACCACGCGTCCGAGAACATCGGCGTGGAGCGCGGCCTGGCAACCAGACTGCGGATGCCCGGCCGGGGTCTGCGGGCGCTGGCGCGGATGCAGCGGATGGTCGCGGGCATCGGCCGCGAGCGCCGCCGCCACCCCACCGACGACCTGATCTCGGCCCTCGTGTGTGCGAACGTCGACGGGCAGGCGCTGGGCGCCCGCCAGTTGGGCGCCTTCTTCTCGCTGCTGATGGTCGCGGGGGTCGAGACCACGCGGAACGCCATCACCCACGGGCTGACCCTGCTCACCGACTTTCCCGACCAGCGAGAGCTGCTGCTCTCGGACTTCGAGCGGTACGCGGACGGGGCGGTGGACGAGATGATCCGGCACTCGACGCCGATCATCCAGTTCCGCCGGACGGTGACCGCCGAGCACACGCTGGGCGGGCACACGTTCCGGCCGGGCGACAAGGTGGTGCTCTACTACGCGTCCGCCAACCGCGACGAGGCGGTCTTCCCGGACCCCGACGCCTTCGACATCACCCGGAGCCCGAACCCGCACCTCGGGTTCGGCGGCGGCGGCCCGCACTTCTGCCTGGGCGCGCACCTTGCGAAGGTGGAGATGAAGGCGCTGTTCCACGAGCTGCTGACCCGGCCGGTGGGCCTGCGGGCCGTGGGGCTGCCCGATCTCGCGGGCTCCAACTTCGACAACCGGGTCAGGTCGCTGCGGTTCGCGTTCTCCTGCCCGGGCGAGCGCCGGCCGTAGGGCCCCCGGCCGTACGCACGAGGCCGTACGCACGAGCCGCACGTACGGCGCCCCGCCCCCGGCACCGGGGACGGGCCGCCACCGGGCAGGCTGGGAGCCCGGCGGCGGCCGCCCTCCCCGCGCCCCCGTCCGGGGAGGAACCGGGGAACCGCTCGCTCACTTGCGGAGCTTGGTCACCGGCAGCAGGCAGTGGGCGCTGCTGGTCAGCACCCCTTCGTCGCCCGCGAAGGCCTGGAGCTGCTCGGGGCTGACGGGGCGGCCCGGCGTGGCCTCGGGCCAGGGGCGGGTCGCGAACAGGAAGTACACCTGGCCGAGTTCGTCGGCGGCGGCCACCCACTCCGGCGGGGCGGGGCACTGCACGTTCATGCCCGGCATCGTGAGCACCGCCTGCTCGGCCTCGACCAGGACCGTGACCGGGAGGCTCGGCAACCGCGTGCCGTCGAGGACGACGTCGCCGATCGGCAGGCCGGTCTTCTCCAGCAGCGCCCGCACGGCCGCCTCGCCCGCCTCGGGCCCGCCCTCGCCGTCGCCGAGGGAGTAGGCGAGCAGGTAGGGGATGTCGTGGCCCTCCTCCGGGTCGCCGATCCAGGCGAGGACGGAAAGGGTGCCCAGCTGGTTCCCGCGTACCGCGGATTCGGTGTGAGTCGAAGTCATGCGCGGCACCCTAGTGGCATTTCCCGGCGCCCTTTCCCGCCCTTTCACCCCGTCGGACTAGATCTGCCAGAAACCCTCTCCGGAATTCGCCTGCATGTTCGCGTCACGGTACTGGAGACGGACGATGCGCACGTTCTCCGGAATTTCGAACACGACCCAGCCTTCGGCCTGCTCGCCGACGGCGAGGGAATCGAAGGGGAGCGGTTTCCCGGTGGTCAGTTCACCCGTGGGCACGGAGGGGTGGCGCACCCCTTCGGCGTCGATCGCCCACATGCTCCCGAGCGCCCCGTACGAGGCACCCCCGACGTTGACGAACCGCATCCCGGCGCCCACCCACCGCTTGCCCGCGGCGGGCGCGTACTCCTTGGCGGCGCTGACCGCCGGGTCGACGTACGCGTGCAGCACGGCCTGGAGGTGGCGCCCCAGCTCGCGCCCCCGGAAGGTCACCGTGTCCCCGATCCGGGCCGCCCCAGCCCGGCTGCCGGCCCGCTCCTGCCCCCGGACCACCGCGTCCGCGGCATCGGCGCCCTCCGCGTCGGCACCGCCCCGGGCGTCGTCGCGCGCGGCCGGCGGCAGCGCCACGGCGGGGGCACCGCCCGCACCCCCCGGGGCGCTCTGGCACGCGGCGGAACCGAGCAGCAGAAGGGGGAGGAGGGCCAGGGAGAGGGGCGCGGCTCGACGCATGGGGGGTCCCTTCCGGGGATTCGAATTCCCGCCATACTCACGCGGTCGCGCGGACAAATGCACCCAACGACACGGGGCACGGCGAGTGAGTTCGCCCCGCTCGATCAGCACAATTCGATTCGGCGGCGCACCGCCGCCGTTCCCCCCACCCCCGGAAGGCATCATGCGCATCACCGGACTCGCCCTGGCCGCCCTGGCCGCACTGGCGACTTTCACCTCACCCGCCGTGGCCGACGCATTCTCCGGTCAGATTTCCGTACAGGACGAAGTGCACATCGCGCCCGACGGTACGGTCACCCTTTCCGGCACCTACCGCTGTTCCGGCGCGTCACCCGAGCGGGCGGTCTTCCTGACGAGCAGCCTGGAGCAGAACGGCCGCCAGATCGGCTTCGGCTCGACCGACGCCGTCTGCGACGGGGACGAGCACCCGTGGTCCAGCAGCGGGCCCGTCGAGCCGCTGGGCGGCGACCTGGGCTTCCGCGAGGGTCCGGCGCGGGTGCAGGCCCGGCTGATGACCCTGGAGAACTCCGGCTGGCTGCCGCTGCCCCGCGGGCTGGCCGGCCACGAGGAGGGGGTCGCCCTCGTCGACCACCGGTCCTGACGGCGGCAGCACCGCCGGTGGCGGCAGCACCGCGGGCGTCGGCGCCGCCGCGCCTACGGGCACTCGGCGCCGACGCCCACGACCGACATGTACGCCACCGTGCGGCAGCCGGGTCCCTCCGGGGCCCGGTCCGCCGTCCGCGCGGCGGCGAGCGGCAGTGCCACGACCGCGAGCACGAGGAGCAGCAGCCCCGTCAGGGCCCCCTTGGTCATCCACCGCATGGCTGAATCCGTTCCATACGCCGATGGTCACCCGGCACCACCCGGCCCACAACTCGACGTGACCGTCCGGACACACCGGGCGATCCGGCACGCCTCGCCACCGGCGGCTCCGGACCGGTCTCACGTGCTCTCGACCGGCCCCGAGAACT
Organism: Streptomyces sp. NPDC086023; assembly: GCF_044540325.1. NCBI lineage: Bacteria > Bacillati > Actinomycetota > Actinomycetes > Kitasatosporales > Streptomycetaceae > Streptomyces > Streptomyces sp. NPDC086023. The sequence goes on along the minus strand of NZ_JBITRX010000012.1, from coordinate 62,323 downwards.
CGCACCACACGGCCTTGCCGTCGCCCCGGGACTCCACGCCCCAGTGCGTGGCCAGCGCGTCCACCAGCAGCAGCCCGCGTCCCGTGGTGGCCGCCTCGCCCGGCGAGCGCCGCCGCGGCCACACGCTGGAACGGTCCTTCACCCAGAGCCGGATCCGCCGGACCGGCTCCGGCAGCACCTCCATGGTCAGCACCGCGCCGCCGTCGGTGTGCAGCAGGGCGTTGACCAGCAGCTCCCCGGCCGCGAGTTCCACGTCGTCGGCCAGCTCCGGCATGCCCCAGTCCCGCAGCGCCTGGCGCAGCGCGTACCGGGCCTCGGAGAGCCCCTCCGGGTCCGCCTGGTGCACGTACTGGTGGATGCGAGGGGCGCGGTGGGTGCCCGGGTCGGGCGCCCGGCGCAGCACCAGCAGGGCCACGTCGTCGCCCGAGCCCCAGCGCTCCCAGAGCCGGTCGGAGAGGTGGTCGGCCAGCGCGCCGGCCTCCTGGGGGCCGCTCCTGACCGCGTGGGCCAGGGCCTCCATGCCGGCCGTGATGGCGGTGCCGGGCTCCTCCACCAGGCCGTCCGTGCAGAGCACCAGCGTCTCGCCGGGCACCAGGTCGAGCCGGGTCTCGGGGAACTCCTCCTGCTCGAAGACCGAGGCGAGCCCGAGGGGCAGCCCACCGCGCAGGTTCGGCCAGCCGGTGCGCCCGTCGGTGTGCCGGATCAGGGGGCCGAGGTGGCCGGCGCGGACCGCCCGTACCCCGCCCGTCTCCAGGTCGACCTGGGCGTACGTACAGGTCGCGAAGCGCTCGGTGTCGAGTTCCGCGAGGAAGCGCGAGGCCCTGGCCAGCACCGTCGAGGGCGGGTGCCCTTCGCCCGCGTACGCGCGCAGCGCGATCCGCAGCTGACCCATGATCGCGGCCGCGTGGGTGTCGTGGCCCTGTACGTCGCCCACGACGAGGCCCACCCGGTCGCGGGGCAGGGCGATCACGTCGTACCAGTCGCCGCCGACCTCCCGGCCGCTCCACGCGGAGTGGTAGCGGACCGCGATCTCCCCGCCGCTGATCTCCGGGATCCGGCGGGGCAGCATCGCCGCCTGGAGGCCGGTGGCGAACTCGCGCTCCTGGTCGAAGAGCAGGGCCCGCTGGAGCGACTGCGCGACGATGCCGGCCAGGCCGAGGCAGAGGTTGCGCTCCTCGGGGCTGAACTCGCTGCGCCTGCGGTAGAAGAGCACCAGCCCGCCGATGGCGGTGTCCTGGGCGATCAGCGGCAGGTAGGCGGCCGCGTCGAACTCGATCCGCCGCAGGTAGTCGCCGAGCAGCGGGAACTCGTCCGCGAGGGCGTGCAGGGAGGTCACGAAGCGGGCCCTGCGGGTGAGCACCGCCTGGGAGAGGGGCAGCGAGCCGTCCAGCCGGGTGTACCGGCGCTCGTCGAGGATGTCCAGGGACTCCCCGCTGAGCGCGATGATCTTCATCGTGCCGTTCTCGGCGAGGCCCAGGGCCAGCCCGTCCGCGCCCAGCCGCTCCAGCGCGCCGGCGCCGGTCAGCACGGCGGTGACGTCGTCGACCGTGACCGCCCGCGAGAGGGCCTCGGTGGTGCGCTGCACGATCGTGGTCTGCTTGGCGCGGGCCGCCTCCAGCTTGCGCAGCAGCGTGGAGTGCGCGAGTTCGGCGGTGGCGTTGCGGACGATCCCGAGGATCCTGCGGCCCTTGCCGTCCCCGTCGCGCATGATCCGGCCCTGGGTGTGGGTCCACTGCTCGGTGCCGTCGCGCCGCTGCACGGTGAAGTACGAGCCGTACTCGGTGTCGCCCGCGTCGAGGGCGGCCTGCACCACGGCCTGGAGCCGCGTCCCGTCCTCCGGAGCGATGCGGAGGCCGAGGCCCGAGGAGGTGTGGTCGAACTCCTCCGGCTCCAGGTCGAAGACCGACAGGGCCCCGGCGTCGAGGTCGAGCCGACCGCTGTCCAGGTCCCAGTCGAAGCTGCCCATCTTGTTCAGGGCCAGCCGGTCCCCGGGTCCGACGGCGGGCACCGCCACCGGGCCCCGCTCCTCCGCACCCGACTCAGCCTCCGCCATGGGACTCCCTCCGGACGCTACGGACGTCGGACGCTACGGACCGGGCCAGCACGGCTGGGAGATCAGCCGTTCCCATTCTGGGTCAGGATGCCCGGGAAGGGTCCTTCCAGCCTCCCGCCACCGTCTGACGAGCGACAGGTAGATCGTGGACTGGTCCGGGTACGTCGGGGGCGCGGCGGGTCCGGCGTACGGCCGGGCTTCCACCCGGCTGGCCGGGATGCGCACCCAGCCACGCCCCTCTGCTCGGTCCGGGCTCATCGCCGACCCCTCTCACCGCACGGACGACGTCGGGTACCCGGCTCCCCGCCCCGGACCGGCGGAGCGGGCGCGGGAGGAACCGGGCAGCGGGCCCCGGTCTCCGAGGCGCCGCCTGACTCCTTCCACCAGTCTCCCCGCAGCGAAGCCCGCGCCGTGCACGAATCGCATGGAAGGGCCGAATGAGGGAGCGGTGAGCAGCCCCGCGAAGAACAGTCCGGGGTGCGAGGACTCGAAGCCGGCGGTGAGCTCGGGCGTCCCGCCCGCCCCGACCCGCCGCAGCCCGGCCCGCAGCCCGTCGTCCAGCAGGTCCAGGCGCGCCAGGTCCGGTACGAACCCGGTCGCCGCGATGACGTGCCCGGCCTCCAGTACGACGTCCTCGCCCCCGGCGGTGGTCAGCCCCAGCCGGGTCCGGGATCCCGCGGGCACCGCCCTGAGCAGCCGGTGCCCCAGCAGGACCGGCACCCGCTCCTCGAAGCGCTCCCGGAGCCACCAGGCCCCCGCGGGGCCCAGGGCGGTGGCGGCGATCCGCTCGCGCCGGGCGGCCGGGAGCCGCCGTACGACGCCGGGCAGCTCGGCGTACACCCAGTTCCGCCAGCCGGTGCCGAGGCCGCTGTGCGGGTCCCGCATGCGCCGCAGCGGGCTGCGGGACAGGGGCTTGGCCGGGGTGTTCCAGTTGAGCCGCCCGGCCCGGGCCACCAGCCGGGCGTGTGCGCCCAGCTCGGCCAGCAGCGTGGCGGTCTCCATCGCCGCCTGGCCCCCGCCGACGACGATCACGTCCTGGCCCCGGAAGCGGCCCAGGTCCTGGTGGCCGCTGCTGTGCGAGCAGTGATCGCCGGGCAGGGCGCGCAGGGCCCGGGGGTAGTGCCGGAAGGGCATGACGCCGACGGCCAGGGCCACCGTCCTGGCCAGCAGCGGCGGGCCCTCGTCGGTCGTGATGCGGAAGCCGGTGCCGTGCGGGGCGACGGCGGTGACGGTGCGCTCCTCCACCTCGGGGACGGCGTGCCGGGCGAACCAGAGCCCGTACTCGCTGAAGGCGCTGATCGGCAGCGGCCGGCCGTGCTCGGCGACCAGGCCGCGGCCGGCGCAGTAGTCGGCGAGGGTGTGGCGCCCGGCGGGGTCGGAGAGGTTGGAGGCCCAGGGCTCGGACTTGAGGAACATGCCGCCGGGCATGTGGTCGCGCCAGGACTCCATGGGGCGGCCGAGCACCCGGACGGCCAGTCCGGCGGCCGCCGCGTGGGCGCCGATCGACAGCCCGTACGGGCCCGCTCCGATCACCACGAGATCGTCCGTGCGGTTCATGGGATCACGCCCTTTCGTCGGTGGGGCATCGGTCGTGCCGTCGTCGGCCGTACCGGGTCAGCGGGTCGCCGGGGCGCGATCGGGGCGGTCCCGGACGGCGTCGGCGGGGCGGGTGCGCGCAGCGGGTGCGCGGGTGCGGGCAGCGGGTCGCCACCCCGCTGCCGGGGCGCCCGTACGACGGCCCGCGGGGCCCGTACGAAGGCCCGGGGCGCCGCTCGTACGAAGGCCCGGGGCACCCGTACGACGGCGCGGGCCGTCCGCCGGCCCCCGGCGGGCACGCCCCGCAGCGTCCCCCAGAGGCGGCGGCCGCCCTTGTGCAGGCCCCGGCCCAGGAAGGCGCGGGCCATGGCCAGGAAGGGCAGCGGGTCGTCCGCGGCGAACCAGGCGGGCTCGATCCGCGCACCGCCCCGGCGCGGGGCGGCGCCCCGGGAGGCCAGCGCGGCGAGCAGCGCGTAGTTCTCGGCGACGAACACCCGGCCGGGGCCGCCCGCCCGCTCGGGCACCGGCTGCCCGGTGAGGTCGAGGTACATGGCGCGTACGACGTCCAGTCCCGCGGTGTCGGTGAAGAGCCGGAACTGGGCGCCGGGCCGGGGGTTGAAGTCCAGCAGCCGCAGGCGGCCGCGCTCGTCCCGGCGGAAGTCGAGGTCGAGGATGCCCTGGTAGCCGAGGCGGGCGGCGAGGCGCAGCCCGGCCTCCTCGGCGGCCGGGTCGGGCAGCCACCGGCCGACGGCGGTGAGGCCGGTGCGCACCGGCCAGGACAGTTCCTTGCGGCCGGAGCCGGTGAGCAGCGGCCGGCCGCCGCGGGCGAAGGCGCCGTGGAAGAACCAGTCGGTGTCGGGGCCGCCGGGCAGGAAGCGCTGGAGCAGCAGGGGGCTGCCGGCCTCGGCGGTCCGCTCGTACAGCCGCCGCGCCTCGGCCGCGGTGGTGATCAGGGTGGTGCTGCGCAGCCCGCTGTCCGGGGGCAGCAGCCAGGGGCGGCTCCACTTGGCGACGGCGGGCAGGCCGAGGCGCCAGGCGGCCTCGGCGGCCTCGGCGCCGCTGGCGGGGACGACGGTCTCGGGGTGGCCGACGTTCCAGCGGGCGCAGAGGGCGGCGAGTTCGGCCTTGTCGGCCACGCGGGCGGGGAGTTCGCCGGGCTGGGCGGGCAGCAGGTAGCGGCCGGCGAGCAGGGGGGCGATGCGGGAGACGGTGATGGCGCCGAGGTCGTCCATGGCGAAGAGCACCGCGGGCCGGCCGATGCGTTCCGACACGCCGGTGAGGCAGTCCAGGAGGGCGTCGGGGTCGAGGTCGCCCGCGGGGGCCGGATGGGCCGCCCGCAGGTGGCGGGAGCGGGCCACCGGTCCGCCGTCCGCCTCGACCACGGCGTGCACCTCGACGCCCTGGCGGCCCAGGGATCTGACGGCGCCGAGGGTGCCGTGGTGGAAGGGGTTGCGGTCGAGGCGGAGCAGAAGTGCGGGCACATCGGTGGCGAACACGGCCATGGGAACGCTGTCTTTCACCTAGTCGGAGCAAGCGGAGGGGGTTGGCAGTCGCGAATGGCCCATCAACGGGCCACCAGACAGGCCATTAATCGGATTGGCTGCCTAACGTCTTTGCTAAGCGCATCGATTCAGGAAGCCTCTGGAGCCGCCATGTCCTCTCACCGCCGCAGACTGGCGAGCACCTGCCTCGGGACGGTCACGGCCGGCCTGCTCGCCACCGGTGCCGCCCTCGCCGCCGCCCCCGACGACGGGCCGGCGAAACAGGGCGGGGCGGGCGACACCGCCATGGGCGCCTATCTCCACTACGGGGCACCGGGCGTGGACCGCATCCCCCAGCTGTCCACGTGGCTGGGCGGCACCGAACTGCGCGTCGGGCACACGTACCTGCCCGGCGACGCGTGGTCGAACATCGAGGGCGCCCCGAACTTCCTGGACAGCTGGGCGAAGTGGCGCAGGGCCAAGGCGGACCGGCTCTTCGTGCTCAACGTCCCGATGCAGGAGCGGAACGAGGCCGGCGTCCCCGACCACCAGGTCGCCCAGCTGATCAGGTCGGGCGCGCAGGGCGCGTACGACCACCACTTCAGGAAGCTCGCCGAGCGCCTGGTGGACCTGGGCGTGCCGGACACGGTGATCGTGCTCGGCTGGGAGATGAACGGCGTGACGTACACGCACCGGTGCGCGCCCGACCCGGAGAACTGGAAGGTGTACTGGAAGCGGATCGTCACCACGATGCGCTCGGTGCCCGGCCAGGAGTTCCGCTTCGACTTCGCCCCCAACCGCGGTACCGACGCCATCGGGTGGACCCGCTGCTACCCGGGCGACGACGTGGTCGACATCATCGGCATGGACTCGTACGACCAGGCGCCGGGGCGCACCTTCGACGAGCAGATCAGCCAGCCGTACGGGTTGCAGCAGCACGTGGACTTCGCGAAGGAGCACGGCAAGCGCATCTCGTACCCGGAGTGGGGGCTGTTCCGCAACGGCGACAACCCCGAGTACATGCGGCGCATGCTCCAGTGGATCCAGCAGCACAAGCCGCTCTACCACACGATCACCGACTACTGCCCGCACGGCGTCTGGCAGTGCGGACAGAACCCGCGCTCCTCGCAGGTGTTCCGCGAGGCGCTCTCGTACAAGCCGCCCGTGGTCACGCCCCCGGTGGTCACCCCGCCGGTCATCACCCCGCCGGTCATCCCCCCGCCGGTCATCACCCCGCCGGTGGTCACGCCCAAGCCCAGCCCGGTCGAGCCGTCGCCCAAGCCCTCGCCGCTCAACCCGTCGCCCAAGCCCAGCCCGGTGAAGCCCACGCCGAAGCCGAGCCCGGTGAAGCCGACGCCCAAGCCCTCGCCCGAACCCCCGAAGCCCCAGCCGCCCGTCGAGCGCGAATGGTGCATGCCGCTCGACTTCGGCGACTGGTTCGACGACATGTTCGGCAGCAAGAAGATCTGCTGGTCCTGGAACTGGGACGAGGGAGACGGCTGGGACCAGCGCGAGGACTGGAACAAGGGAGACGACTGGGACAAGGAGGACGGCTGGAACGGCAAGGACGACTGGGACACCAACGAGCCCGACGACAGCGGCTGGTGGCCGTTCTAGCCCCCACCTCACCGCCGGACCCCGTCCGCCCGCCACTCGTTGATCCGGGCCCGCCAGTCACGAGCGGCGGGCAGCGCCTCCCGCAGGGCGCTGACCGCCCGCTCGCGCCCGGAGACCTGTGACTCGTGCAGCCGCAGCAGCGGCAGGTGCGAGGAACGGGCCAGCAGGAACCGCTGGTTCACCACCGTCTCGGGCCGCCAGTGGTTCTTGTACGGCTCACTGCCGCGCAGCAGGCTCAGCACACCCCGCCCCCGCGCGTGGGCGTGCTGGGCCTCGTGCCGCAGCAGCATCGTGACCACGTCCACCTTCCGGGCCCGCAGCTCGGGATCGGCCCCGTAGAGGTAGCCGCCGGTCAGTCCCGCCGACAGCAGCGTCAGGCTGGCGGCGACCACCCGGCCCTCCAGCCGGAACTCCGTCAGCCGGGCGTCACCGGTCCGCACCATCCGCCGCGCGGCCCTGATCAGGTGCTCCGAGAACCGCGGCTTCACGTGCTCCGGGGTCACCCCGCGGCCCCGCCACTGCTCCTCGTGCAGCCGCAGCAGCGTGCGCACCGTCTCCGGCACCTCGTGCTCGGACACCTGGTGCTCCTCGATCCGCAGCGCGTCGATCTTGCGGACCTTGGCCCGGGTGCGCTGGGCGCCGGCCGACGGCATCCGCTTGACCAGGTCCTCGAAGGAGAGCACCGGAAACTCCGCGCAGGACGAGTCGGGCAGCACCGCGTGCGCGCCGTCCCACTCCCGCACCACCCGCTCCACCGCGGCCCCCGGCCGCACCTCCCGCAGGTCCACGACCACCCCGCGCGCGGCCCGGTGCAGCCCCCGGGCCAGCGCGGGCACGACCTCCGCCGCGTGCGCGTCGTCCACCAGCACGTCGCAGTAGTCGGTGATGCCCCCGCCCAGCGGCACGAGCAGCGGCAGCGGCCGGTGCACCAGCATCAGCGGGGCCGCGCCGACCAGCTCGCCGGCCCGCCGGACCAGCACGATCCGCAGCCGGCCCTCCCTGCCGTACGACAGCCACCAGGAGTGCAGCCAGGCGTGGCTCTGGAAGGGCGTCGCGGTGGGACAGGCCCGCATGAGCCGGTTCCACTCGGCCTCCAGCGCCGCGAACCGGCGGGGATCCCTGCAGAGGGTCACCGACAGCTCCCGGTACCCCGCTGCGGCCGGGCCCCCCGGGGAGCCGGCCGTCATCGCACCGGCTCCTTCTCCTTCACGGCGGCGGCCGCGGCGGCCTCGGCCGCCTCGCCGTGGGACGGTCCGGGCAGCGAGGTCACCCCGGCGACCTGCACCGGCGCCGCCTCCACGGCCGGCGCGGACTCGTCCCGGCGCCGCCCCTTGGGCCGGGTCAGCAGCACCAGGCCGCCGATCAGGCCGCCCGCGCACAGCCCGACCGCGGCACTGACGGCGGCCGACGGCGAGGCGGGCTCGGCCGGGGCGACGGCCTGGTTGAACAGCAGCAGCCGGACACCCGTGTTCTTGGCCGCCTGGTTGCTGCTCAGGGAGAGCGCGTCGGCCACCGCGTTGGCGATGTCGGCGGCCTCGGACGCCTTGCCGGAGGTGCCGGTGATCGCGATCATCGGCGACTCGGGCGAGGTCTCCGCGCGCACCCGGGTGCGCAGTTGCCGCGCCGGGATCCCGGCCCGCGGCTGCGCGTAGGCGAGGGTCGAGGCGCTGGTCGCGATGCGCGCGTACGCCTGGGCGAAGCCGAGGGCGGTGGCCGGCTCGGTGGTCTCGTCCGGGACGGCGACCACGTAGGCGGTGGCCGCGTACTCGGGGGCCTTCAGGACCCCGTACGCGCCTCCGGCGGCCAGGCCGAGGACGGCGCAGGCGGGCAGGGGCCACCACGCGGGCGGCGGGAGCAGGCGCCGGCGGGCTCTGCGGGCGCGGCGGGACGGGCCGGCGGGCTCGTCGGCGGGCGTGCTCTTCCGGTCGTTCTTGGCGGTGCCGGACTCGGCCATGTGCGTACTCACTTCTTCGAGGACGGTGAGGTCTTGGAGGTCTGCGAGGGGGACGGGGACTGCGGGACGAACGGGGCCCGGGGGGCGCCGGGCGGCAACGGGACGGGTGCGAGCACCTGCGCGTACACCCGGAGCAGTGCCTCGGCGCTGTTCGCGATGTCGTAGCGGTGCACGACGGGCGGCGCGGGCAGCCGCCGGGCGCCGGCCGCCACGTGCTCGCGCAGCGCCGACACCAGCTCGTCCGCGCCGGGCCCGATGCGGCGGGCGCCCGGGGCCTGGGAGGCGGGCAGGTCGTCGATGGCCGGACAGGTCACGTGCAGCACGGGCAGCCCGGCGGCCAGCGCCTCGACCACCGCCAGCCCGAACGCCTCCTCGCGGGAGGGCGAGACGAACACGTCCATCGCAGACAGCAGGGCCGGGACCCCCGGCGTACGGCCGTCCGGCCCGTCGCCCAGCGGGTCCCGCTCACCGAGCAGGTGCACCCGGTCGGCCGCGCCGAGCTCCGCGGCCAGAGCGCCCAGGGCGGCCCGCTCCGGCCCCTCCCCCGCGATCACCAGCCGCACCCCGGGCAGCGCGGCCACGGCCCGCACCAGGACGTCGAACCGCTTGCCCGGCACCAGCCGCCCGACCCCGCCCACCACGAAGGCGTCGTCGGGCAGTCCGGTGCGGGCCCGGGCGGTGCGCCGCGCCTCCGGGTCGAAGCGGAACCGCACCGCCTCGATCCCGTTGGGCACCACGTGCAGCCGCGCCTCCGGCACGCCCCACCCGCGCAGCCGGGCGGCCACCGTGTCGGAGACGGCGACGGTCGCCCCGCCCAGCCGCTCGCTCGCCAGGTACAGCGCGCGCACCCCGCCGCTCAGCGGCCGGCCCTCGATCTCCGCTTCGCCCAGGGAGTGCTCGGTCGCGACGGTGGCGCCCACCCCCGCGAGGCGGGCCGCAAGACGCCCGTACACGCACGCCCGGTACAGGTGGGTGTGCACGAGGTCGTACCGGCCCCGGCGGATGAACCGCACCAGCCGCGGCAGGGCCCGCAGGTCGCGGTTGCCGGTCATGCCGAGGTGCACCACCCGGACGCCGTCCGCGCGCAGCCCCTCGGCCACCGGCCCGTCGTTGGTCAGGGTGAGCACGTCGCAGCGCACCGGCAGGTGCCGCAGCAGCAGCCGCAGCTGCTGCTCCGCGCCGCCGACCCCGAGGCCGGTGATGATGTGCAGGGCCTTCACGAGGCGGCTCCCAGCAGGTACCTGGCGCGGTGGCGGAGCCACTTGACGCGGAGCCGGGCGGCGCCGTCGGCCTGGCTGACGTGGGTGCGGGGCATCGCGTACGCGCCGCCCAGCCGGCCCGGGTCGATGGCCACGGCGTACGCGTACCCGGCGGCCCGGGCCGCATCGACGACCCGGCGGTCGACGTTCCCGTACGGGTAGCAGAACCCCGCGGGGGCGGTGCCGGTGATCCGGCGGAGCGCCTCGCGGCTGCCGCTCAGCTCCTGCTCCAGCACGTCGTCCGGGGCGGCGGTGAGGTCCTGGTGGAGGAGTCCGTGCGAGCCGATCTCCTGGCCCGCCGCGGCGATCCGGCGCACGTCCTCGGCGGTGAGCAGCGGCTTGCGCGGGCCCAGCGGGTCCCAGACGTTGTCGGTGCCGAGCCGGCCGGGCAGCACGTAGACGGTCGCCGTGCAGTCGTACCGGCGCAGCAGCGGCAGCGCCCCGCTGAGGAAGTCCGTGTACCCGTCGTCGAAGGTCAGTCCGACCAGCCCGGCGCCATGCCCGGCCGCGCGGGCGGCCCGCAGCTCGGCGACGGAGACCCCGCGCAGCCCCCGCGAGCGCAGCCACAGCAGCTGCTCCTCCAGGGCGGTGGGCGTGACGGTGATCCCGTACGGGTCCTCGGCCGGGTCGGTGAACTCGGCGATCGAGTGGTACATCAGCACCCAGGGGGTCCTGGGTGCGTGCTTCGCGCGGGGGCGCGGCGCGGGGCGCGAGGCGCTGGGTGTCGCCGTGTCAGCGGACATGACGGAACCTCTGGGTGATCGTGGCGGGCAGGGCGTTGACGTCGAGGGCCCGTATGGCCATCCCGGCGGCGATGAACATGGCCGGCACCAGCACGCAGCCGAGGGCGGCGCTGAGCAGCGGGTTGGGGATCATCGGCCCGGCCAGCCAGCCGGTGAAGCAGGCCGCGGCGGCGGCGACGGACAGCCGGCCGAGGCTGACCGCCACCCGGCGGACCTGGATGGCGATCACGCGCGAGCCGATGCCGTACAGCAGCAGGGCCGCGGTGGCGGAGATGCCCGCCGCGTTGGCCGCGGCGATGCCGTACGTGCCCCACCAGCCCACGGCGAAGGCCCCCGCCACGACGTTCACCCCGAGTCCCGCGGCCATCGCGGCGGCCGGGAACCACATCGGTCTGGCGGTGGAGAAGAACGGCCGGCTGAGCGCCCCGACCAGGCAGTGGCCCAGCAGCCCGACGCCGTAGACGCGCATCACGGTGGCCGTGGCGAGGGTGTCCTCGTGGGTGAACGCCCCGCGCTCGAAGAGCACCTGGATGATCTGGGGCGCGTACCCGATGACGAGCGCGGTGCCCGTCAGCACGGCCAGGGAGGCCAGCGCGAGGTCCTGCTCGACGCGCCGCCTGGCCTTCTCCCGCTCGCCGCCGGCCATGGCCTGGGCGACGACGGGGAAGGTGACGGTGCAGATCATCAGGGAGAGCACCATCGGCATCTGCGCGACCTTCTGCGCGTAGTTGAGGTGCGAGATGGCGCCGGGCGGCAGGGAGGCGGCGAGGAACCGCTCGACCAGCACCTGCGACTGCCGGGACACGGCGAAGAAGATGACCGGCGCGAGGGTGCCCAAGGCCAGCAGGGTGGGCCGGTCGCGCTCCCGCAGCGCCCGGTGGGCGCGGCCCGGGCGGGGGTTGCCGAAGCCCACGTGGCGTACGAACGCGGGGAGTTGGACGGCGACCATCAGCAGCCCGCCGACCGCGACCCCGGCCGCGGCCGCCCGGACGCCGAGGGTGGCGTGCAGGGCCAGCATCGTGCCGATGATGCCGACGTTGTACGCGACGTAGATCGCGGCCGGCGGCAGGAAGGACCGGTGGGCCCGCAGCCCGGCACTGAAGTACCCGGCGATGCCGAAGGTCAGCACGGTCAGGCCGGTCAGCCGGGTGCACTGGACGGCGAGGTCCGGGTCGGGCAGGCCCGGCGCGAGCAGCCCGACGACGAGGGGCGCGGCGACCAGCAGTACGGCAGCCACGGCGGCCAGCGTGACGGCCAGCCGCGGCAGCGTGGCGCCGACCAGCAGCCGTACGGGGTCCTGGGCGCGCGCCTCCCGGCGGGTGAGCCCGGCCCGGGCGGCCGACCGACGGGCCAGCGCATGGCTGAACGCGGGCACCATGAGCAGGGCCATGGCGTCCTCGATCAACAGCGTGGAGGCCATCTCGGGGACGGTCCACGCGATGAGGAAGGCGTCGCTGTCGTGGCCGGCGCCGAAGAGGTGCGCGATGGTCTGGTCGCGCAGCAGCCCGAACACCGCGCCGGCCACGGTCAGTCCGGCGGTCACGGCGGCGGCCTTGGCGAGGAATCCTCCCAGCCGTGCCCCGCCGGGCGGCTCCCCCTGCACGTCGGTCCCCCGCTCGGTCCCGGGCGGTCCCCCACCGGGCCCCGCGCCCCCGGGAAGCGTCCCTCGGCCGTCCGCGCCGAAACCCCCCGCGGCGGCCGAACTTCCGGTCGCCGTACGGGTGTTGGCGGGCAGCGAAGAGGGCAGTCCGGTGCCTCCCGCGCCCGCCGGAGAGGGGCGTGCGGCGGTCGGTGCGCCGGGGGTTCCCGGGCCGTAGGCAGGGGGGAGCTCCGGAGGCAGGGCCCCGGGGAGCGGCGCCGCGGTTTCCGTCACGCGACCGCCGCGCCTTCGCGTGCGGGTGCGGGGACGCGCGCGGCGGAGGTGTCCCTGCCGCCCGCGCCGGTGCCGCCGGCCGCGGCGGAGCCGAGGGCCCACCAGGCCGCGAGGCCGATGATCACGCCGGTCAGCACGGTGGACGGGCCGCCGATGTCGGCGTACAGGAAGTCCGTCAGCTGCCACACCAGGAGGCCCACCGCCGCCAGGCCGCAGTCCCGCACCGGGCGGGACGCGGGATCCGGCCGGAGCGCCCGGCGCAGCCCCGCCACCAGGAGCACCGTCCAGCCGCCGGCCAGCGCGGTCAGTCCGATGAGCCCCTGCTCGCTCAGCACCAGCAGGTACATGTTGTGCGGGGACAGCAGGGGCTGGCGCAGGTACGCCTGGCCCGCGCCCGCGGTGTCGCTGCCCGAGGACAGCCCCAGCGAGGAGTGGCCGTCGCGGTGCGCCGGGAAGCCCTTGAGCCCCACTCCGGCGGCGGGCCGCTCCTGCCACATGGACGTGGCGGCGGCCCACATCGTGTACCGGTCCGTCACCGACTGGTCCGGCGCCGAACTCACCTGGGTGATGCTGGTCAGCCGCTCGGCCATCATCTCGGAGCCGACGCCGAAGCCGCCCACCAGCACCACCCCGGCCGCGGCCAGGGCCGACAGCGTCCTGAGCGCCCGCCGCACCCCGGCCAGCAGCATCACCACCGCGAGCGCGCCCGCGGTCGCGATCCACGCGCCCCGGCTGAAGGACAGCACCAGCGGCACCACCAGCGCGAGGGCGCTCACCGCCGCGGGCCCGCGCAGCCTGCGCGGGGTGCCCGGGGCCAGCGCCAGCGCCGCCGCGATCACCAGCCCGTACGCGACCACGGTGGCCATGCCCATCACGTCGCCGGGACCGAAGGTGCCCACGGCCCTGATGTCCTCGCCCTGGTACGAGGCGCCGGTGTGGGTCGCGTACTGCACCACCCCCACCGCGCCCTGCACCAGCGCCAGCACCACGAAGCACCCCGCGGCCAGCCGGAACTCCCGGGCGTCCCGCACGAGCAGCACGATCGCGCCCGGTACGAGCACGAAGACCTGGAGGTAGCGCACGAAGCCGGGCAGCGCCGCGTACGGGTCCCCGGCGGTGACCGTGGCGGCGGCGAGGCCGACGGCCGGCATGCCGAGCAGCAGGGCGCCCAACGGGCTCAGCCGCCGCACCTCGCCCCGCAGGGCCTGCACGGCGCAGCAGAAGACGAGCAGCAGCGAGGCCGCGTCGGCCGGGGTGACCTTGCCGGAGGCGGTGGCGTCACCGGCCGGCAGCGGCACGACCAGCAGCAGCACGGTCGCGGCGAGCGGCAGCAGCGGCCAGTGGCGCCGCAGCAGTTCGGGCAGCCCCTGCGGGGGGTGGGGACTTCCGCCGGCGAGGAGGCCGGGCGGGAGGGCGGCGCCGCTCATGTCAGCTTCCCCCCAGCCTGAAGCGGAAGAAGGAGGCGGCGGTGCGGGCGAGGATCCACAGGTCCTGCCAGAGCGACCAGGTGTCGATGTAGTGGTTGTCGAAGCGGGCCCGGTCCTCGATGGACGTGTCCCCGCGCAGACCGTTGATCTGGGCGAGCCCGGTGATGCCGACCGGCATCCGGTGGCGGGCCTCGTAGCCGGGGTGAACGGTGCTGAACTTCGCTACGAAGAAGGGGCGTTCGGGGCGGGGGCCGACCAGGCTCATGTCACCGCGGACCACGTTCCACAGCTGCGGCAGCTCGTCGAGCGAGGACTTGCGCAACAGGCTGCCGACCCTGCTCATCCGGTTGTCGTTGGCGACGGTCCAGCGGGTGGCGGACTCGTGCTCGTCGGCGGGGCGCAGGGTGCGGAACTTCAGCAGGGTGAAGGGCCGCCCGTACAGCCCCACGCGCTCCTGGCGGAAGATCACGCCGGGGCCGTCGGAGAGGCGTACGGCGAGGGCGCACAGGCCCATCAGGGGCGCGGCGAAGACCAGCGCCACGGCGGCGAGCACGCCGTCGATCAGGCGTTTGACGGCCCGCTCGACGGGGCGGGCGGGGCGCGGCAGCAGCGGCTGCACGGAGAAGCCCCACAGGTGGTCGTGGGGCTCGGCGACGCGCATGCCGGTGACCTGGGCGGTGCCGGCGGGGTCGGCGAGCCAGAGCCGGCAGCCGTGGTCGCGGAAGAGCCGGACCAGGGCGGCGGTGCGCTCGTCGGCCTCCGGCGGACGGGTGAAGACGGCGTGCCGGACGGAGTTCTGGATCACGGCCCTGCGGACGTCCTCGTGGGTGGCGAGCACGGGCAGGGCGAGGGTGCCCGCGGGGTCGGGCTCCTGGCTGGGGTCGGCGAGGCCGACCGGCCGGAGCCCGTACTCGCGGCGTCCGTGCAGCGCGGCGGCCACCTGGCGGGCTCCGGCGGCGGGCCCCACGACGAGGGCGGAGCGGGGACGGCGTACGGCGGACCGGCGGCGCAGCTGGTGGACGAACCCGCGTCCCGCGCACGTCAGTACGACCTGAAGGCACACGGCGGCGGCGAGCGGGCCCCAGCCCAGGGCCCGGCCGGGGTCGATCGCCGCGGCGACGGCGGCCGCGCCGCACCAGACGGCGAGCGAACGGCCGAGCAGCGCGGGCAGTTCGAGCAGGGCGGAGGGCGACAGCCGGGGCCGGTAGAGCCCGGCCTGCGCGTGCAGCGCGGCCAGCGCGACGGCGATCGGGGCGGCCGCCTCGCGCGGCCAGTCGAGGCCGGGCAGGGCGCCCGCGGTGACGAGCGCGGCGACCGCGTCGGCGGTGAGCAGCGGGCCGACGCCCTCGTGGCGGCGGTGCCGCTGGGGCCGTACGGCGGGCCGGGCCTGGTCCGCCTTGGGCCCGCGGGGCGGGTGGATGGAGGTCACCGAGCGGCGGACGGCCGTGGTCCCGGCGCCCTTCCGCCCGGTGTGTGGCGCGTGTGCGCTGTCCATCGTCATCGGCTGTTGCGCTCCTGGTTCGAGGGCCGGGGCAGGCCCAGCAGTTCGTGGTACAGGCCGGTGACCGCGGCCGTGGTCCGCCGCACGTCGAACTCCGTACGCGCGTGTTCCTGGGCCTGTCGCCCCAGTTCGTCGAGCAGCTCCGGTTCCGAGAGCAGCCGGCCCAGCGCCTTGGCCAGCGCCGTCGGGTCCTCCGGCGGTACCAGGCACAGGGGCGCCTGCCCGGGCGGCAGGCTCTCTCGGGCACCGCTGACGTCGGACACCACGACCGGCCGGCCGCAGGCCATTGCTTCGAGCGGGGCGAGCGCCATGCCCTCCCAGCGCGACGGCAATACAACGAGATCGGCGGCCCGAAGCCACGGCCTGATGTCGGCGGCCGCCCCCGCGAAGAGGACCCCGGAGGGGGCCGAATGGCGCAGCCGGGGTGCGTCGGGGCCGTCGCCCACGAGCACCAGGCGGGCGGTGGCGGCGGTCGCGGTGACCTCCGGCCAGGCCTTGAGCAGCAGGTCCTGGCCCTTCTGCTGGCACAGCCGGCCGACGCAGACCACGAGTGGGCCCTGGGGCGCGGACCGGGAGAGCAGGGGCAGCCCGGCGCGGGCGGACGCCTGGTCCTCGCCCTCGCGCGGGCTGAAGTGTTCGAGGTCCACGCCGTTGCGGATCACGGCCCAACGGGCGGCGATGCCGGCCGACTCCCCGGCCCGCCGTTCGGCCTCGCTGACGCAGAGCACCCGGTCGGCCCAGCGGGCGGCGAGCCGCTCCCAGCGCAGCGCGAGGGCGGCGGTGGTGCCACCGACGGCGTCGAAGGACCAGGCGTGCGGCTGGAAGAGGGTGGGCACGGAGCCGCGTACGGCCAGCCGCCCGGCCAGTCCCGCCTTGGCGCTGTGCGCGTGCAGCAGGTCGGGCCGTACCCGGCCGACCAGCCGGGCGGCCGCGAGGGACTCGGAGGCGAGGGCGGGGCCGGGGGCCCGGCCGGCGCGCCAGGTGAGGACCTCGGCGCCCGCCTCGCGCGCGGCGTCGGGGAGCGTCCCGCCGGGCGGACAGGCGACGATGCTCCGCAGGCCGCCCCGGATCTGGGCGCGGACCAGGTCGGCGACGACCCGGGCCACTCCGCCCTCCACGGGCTGGACGAGGTGGAGGACCGTCGGCGCGGTGTCGGCGGTCGCGGTGTCTGACTGCACGTGGAGTGATCTCCGTACGTTTCAGCGGCGCGCGTCTGCCTGTACGAAGAGCACGCCGAGGAAATGACCCTGGTTTTCCGCCTCGAACCTGAACTTCAGGCTTCGGGCACCTTCGGACAGCACGGGGCCGAGATCGAACACGTCCGCGTCATATCCGAGATTATTCATATGTTCGGGCTGTCGCCTGGAAGAGGGACGGCCGAATTCTGTGATCGTAGAATTCATCACATCATTGAAGGGGTTTTCGGCGTCGCTGAGGTTCATCCTCCGCCCGCTGTCCGCGGTCACGGTCAGTGAGTCGCCGAGCGCCCCGCGGTCCCCGTCGTACCCGACCACCCCGGCCCGCCCGGCCCCACGGGCCGGCACCTCGAACCCGGTCAGCTCGACCGTCCGCCCGGTGTCCCGGGCCCCGTCGGCGTCCGCGTCCTCGGCACCCCGCAGGGCCGCGAAGCCGTCCCACAGGGACAGCTGGCGCAGCGGCTCGTCCGGCTTCTCGTACGCCGCCACGAGCGTCCAGCCGCCCCAGGCACCCACGTCCGAGTGCCCCTTGGCGATGTTCAGCTGCGCCACCGTCCACATCCCCCCGCCGAACTTCCGGACGAGCGGGGTGATGTCCGCGGAGGCCTGGTAGGCGTCGCTGCCGTCGGCGTCGCGGTGCGCGATCCGGGTGTCCGCCAGCACGTCCTTGTACGAGCCGCCCGGCTCGGCCACCAGCACGCGGCCGTTGTCCTCCGGAGGCTTCTGCTCGCCGACCCTCAGGTTCCCGCCCCAGTAGAGCCGGGCGTACGTGATCCGGGCCCCCTTCGGCACCACCAGCTCGGCCCGGGTCGAGTTGTACGTGTTCGGGTCCCGGTCGAGGTCGCTGTAGAGCATCTCGAAGTCACCGTTCACCCCCGCCGCACCGCGCTTGACGTCCCCGCACGGCTGCGCCTCGGCATCGGCCCGCTTCTCGCAGCTGATGCCGGAGTTGGACGCCCGTGCGAACCCGCCGTGCTGGACGGCCTGGTAACGCTGGGTGAAAGGAATCTCCGGCAATTCCCTGACGGCCGAGGAGGCTCCGGCGGCGGGAAGGGACATCGAAAGCCCCAGGCCGGACAGCACGCCAAGGGCGCGGAAGGCCTTGCGCCCAGTCGACTTCGAAGCCTCCGGCATGACCAGGTCTCCCATTTCCGATCAAGGCGTCAAAACAGGAGTGCACTTTGTCAGAAACCCAGCTGGAAATCACGTCGGACTCGCTCGTACGGCCTTTTGGGCGAAGGTGCGCACCCTTGCCGTCCGGCGCTCGTTATGCGGGTGCACCACATTCGAACAGAAAGGGAAATCCGAGATGAAGAAGACGCTGATCCGCACCACCACGACGGCGGTCGCGGGTGCTGCCGTGCTGATGGGCGGCGCGGGCATCGCCGCCGCCCACGGCCAGGACGGCAGCGGCGCCTCCGCGGCCGGCTACGCCGCCGAGTCCCCGGGCGTCCTCTCCGGGAACCTGGTCCAGGTCCCGGTCCACGTCCCGGTCAACCTGTGCGGCAACACGGCGAACCTGGTCGCCCTGCTGAACCCGGCCTTCGGCAACACCTGCATCAACGCATAGGACCCCCAGGGGCCCGTTCGGGTGAAGGCTCGCAACCCAAACCTGGGAAGGGCCGTTGATCCGGATGCTCCTGTACCGGGCAATCCTCAGAAAAGGGATGACAGTGATCAAGAAGATGATGGCCACGGCAGCGGTCGCGGCTTCGGTCGTGGGCGCCGGCGCGGCGATGGCCCCGCAGGCGATGGCGATCGGCAACGACAACGGCGTCAGCACCGTGAACGGCAACCACGCCTCCCAGGTCTACGGCAACCAGGCCACCTACGGGAACATGAGCCCGCAGATGGCGCTGATCCAGGGCTCGCTCAACAAGCCCTGCGTGGCCCTGCCGGTCAAGGGCAACGTCCAGTCCCTCGTCGCGCTGGTCAACGTCGGTGTCCAGGACATCCCGATCCTGTCCGCCCCGCAGACCCAGCAGTGCGTCGAGAACTCCACCCAGGCGAAGGGCGACGAGCCGCTCTCGCACATCCTGGACGACATCTCGGCGCTCTCCGGCAACGGCGCGGTCAACAGCTAGTCGGGACCGCCCAGTGCCACGGGGCCGCCGCACCTTCGGGTCGCGGCGGCCTCGTCGTCTGTGCGGCGGAAATCGATCCGCAAAGCGGCCTGAAATACGCGGCGAATTCCGGTCTCCGAGTTTGCCCGACGGCAACGGAGTGAAATCGGAAGAGCGGCTCCCGAATTTTCGGTTTCCTTTCCCATGGCGACTCGTTACTCAACTCGCAGCGGTGTTGAAGAACAGAAAACTGGGCACGCAGCACGAGGGTCGTGCATGCGGCGGAACACTTCTGCGGGAAGGATCGAAAATGAAGTACACGAAGGCTTTCGCCGTCACCGCGGGCGTCCTGATCGCCGCCGGTGCCGCCACCCCCGCCATGGCCGACTCCGAGGCCTACGGCAAGGCCGTCGGCTCCCCCGGCGTCGGCTCCGGCAACAACGTCCAGGTGCCGATCAACATCCCGGTCAACGTCTGCGGCAACTCGGCCAACCTGGTCGGCCTGCTGAACCCCGCGTTCGGCAACGTCTGCGTCAACGACTGACGCGCGAAGCGTCCTCGCCCGCCAGGGCAAACCTCCTCGGGGTGGCCCCGGAGTGCACGGCGGTGCACTCCGGGGCCACCTTGACTTACACCGCACCGGCGGCGAGCGCCGGTAGACAGGGAAGGACCCATGCGACAGGTACTGAGCCGACAAGTACTGAGCAAGGGCGTACTCACCGCCGCGGCGGCGTCGAGCCTGCTGTCCCTAGGCGCCGGCGCCGCCTACGCGCACCCGGGCGCGAGCGCCGAGGCCTCGCACTCCCCGGGCGTACTGTCCGGCAACAGCGTCTCGGTACCGCTGACCGTCAGCCCGAACCTCTGCGGCAACTCGGCGGACGCCGCCTCGGCGCTCAACCCCTCGATGGGCAACCACTGCGAGACCGGCGCCTCCCACGAGCACCACCACTACGGCGGCTCGTACGGGGGCGGGTACGACTACGAGCGGTACCTGGAGCCGGAGGCGCGCGACTACGAGCGCTACCTCCGCCCCGCGCCCGAGCGGCCCGAGCCGCAGCACGCGCGGCCCGGGGCAGGTCCGGGCCGCGAGGACCACCGGCCCGGCCCTGGCACGGGCAAGCACCGCAAGCCCGCCCCGGCCCCCCAGGCCGGCCACGGGCACGAGCACGGGCCCGGGTACGGCGCCCCCGAGGAGGAGTGCGACGAGGAGCACGGCACCCCGCCCGCGCACCAGGCGCCCCCGAGGCCCGCGCAGCCCGAGCCGAAGCCTCAGCCCAAGCCGGCTCCCGTCCCGGAGACCGTCCCCGAGCAGGCCGTCCCCGCCCCTCCGCCGGTCATGCCGCCGGCCCCCGCGCCGGAGGCGAAGCCCGAGCCCCGTCCGGAGGCCGAGCCCGCACCGAAGCCGGAGCCGAAGCCCGACCACAAGCCCGAGCCGGTCCACGAGGCGAAGCCGCTGCCGGCCCCCGCCCCGGTCGAGGTCCCCGAGCCGCGTCCCCGCCGCGGCCACCAGGAGGAGGTCCCCGCCCCGGCGCCGGTCGTCGTCCCTCCGGCGGCACCGGCGCCCGCGCCGGCGCCCGCGCCCGTCCCCGCGGCCCCGGCGGCGCCCGCCCCCGTCGCCGAGGTTCCGGCTCCCGCCCCGGCCGTGGACGTCCCCCGGGCCGACCAGCCCCCCTCGGCGCCCGAGGAGGACCGCCCGGTCGACCTGACCCCGGCACCCGCACCCCACGAGGCGGCGCCGGCTCCCGCTCCGGCCACCGAGTCCGTCCCGGCGGCGCCCGCCCGCCAGGTCCCCGTCCTCGCGGCGACCGGAGCGACCGGAGCGACCCTCCCCGCGGCCGCCCTCAGCGCGGGGCTGCTGCTCGGCGGGGCCGTCCTGTACCGGCGCTCCCGAATCGCCTGACCGGGCATTCGGCCGCAGCTTTGCCGGTAATCGAAAAAGGTGAATAAATATCGGCCGGAGAATCCGTCAGGATTCTCCGGCCGATCACTTGTCCGAGCGGCCGGGCAAGAAAGCGGTGGACGCGGAGTTTCCGCAGCCGCGAGGAATCGTTGTGCATGACGGAAGTGGCGCGACGGTCGCCGCTGGAGAAAGGGATCCCAAATGAAGTTCTCGAAGGTCGCCGCTGTCGTCGCCGGTTCCGTGGCCGCACTCGGTGCCGTCACCCCCGCGTTCGCCGCCGACGACATGCAGCCGATGAGCCTGAACGGCGGGGCGATGGACGCGGTCGCCGCGACCGCCCCGCTGTCGGAGAACCTCCCGCTGCACCTCGAGAACGCGCTGGAGGAGCAGGGATCCGTGCTGCACTCCGCCGTCGAGGGGGCCGAAGGCGTCAACCGCCTCCGCAACAACGCCCCCAACGAGGTCCTGGGGACCCTGACCACCGCGACCGAGACCGCCCCGGTCGCGCCCCAGCTGCTCGGCGGTCTGAACATCAACCACGGTTGAGCCGGCCGACGTTCGCGCCGCCCCTCCGCACCGCCCGCACCGCCCGTGCCGCCGACTCCCGCGGCGCGGGCGGTCTTCGCATGCGTACGCAACCACGTACGCGGCTCCCCCCCCGCACGCCCGCACGCCCCGCACTCCCCCGCGCGCCTTCCGGAGCACCCCCGTCGCCCCGGAAAACGCGCGTGGCGCCCCCGGCCCGAGCCGGGGGCGCCACGGAGAACGCGTCGCGGGCGTCAGTCGTTGACGCAGTGGTTGCCGAACGCCGGGTTCAGCGCGGCGATCACGTTCACGGTGTTGCCGCAGACGTTGACCGGGACGTGCACCGGAACCTGGACCAGGTTGCCGGACAGAACGCCGGGGGAGCCCACCGCGGCGCCCTCCGCCGAGGAGTCGGCGACGGCGGAGCCGGCGGCCGCGCCCGCGGCGAGACCGGCGGTGGCCAGGACCAGGGCGGCCTTCTTGGCAGAGTTCATGGGAAGTGCACCTTCTGTTCGATGATCTGCCCCGATCCGGGGCTCACAACGAGGGGAACGGCGCACCGGCCAGGACGACACGGCCAGGAGGGAAACTCACCCTGTTCAGCCCAATAGTCAGCTCACGGGAGCTTGAGGTCGGGCACCGCAGGCAGTTGGACGGGCGCCGCCGCCGGGGGCTCCAGCGGTACGGCCGGAGGTTCCAGCGGTACGGCCGGGGGCTCCAGCGGGAGCTTCGGCGGCTCCAGCGGGAGCTCGACGGGCGGGAGCTTGGGGAGTTCGACGGGCAGCTCGATCGGCGGGAGCTTCGGCAGTTCGAGCGGCGGCAGCTTGGGCAGCTCGATGGGCGGCAGCTTGATGCCGCCCAGCATGCCGGTCAGCGAGCCGAGCAGGCTGTTGAGGGTGGCGGACAGACCCGCGAGCAGGTCGTCGAGCGGGCCCGCCTGTGCGGCGGCGGCCCGGTCCTCGACCTCCTCGCGCACGGACTGGACGGCGGCGACGCGCTGCCGCAGCTCCGCGTCGTCGTCACGGACCAGAGCGCTCGCGGGGGCGGCCGCGCCGAACAGCAGGGCGGCGCTCAGCGCGGCCGGGACGAGGACGCGGGGCGCCTTCTTGGGATGCATGGAACTTCCTTCGGTGGGGTGCGAAGACCGGGGACAACCCCCCTCGTCCACCGTGGGATCAGCGTCCACACCGCGCAACGCCCGCGGGCCGTTTGAGTGAAGCAGCGGAACCAACCCCCAGGAGGGGCAGTTGACCAGGACGCTCCATTAGCGGGCACTCGTGCGACAAAAGGACCAATCCCATGCTCAAGAAGATTATGGCCACTGCCGCGGTCACCGCCTCCGTGATCGGCACGGGCGCCGCCCTGGCTCCGCAGGCCCTGGCCATCGGCAACGACAACGGCACCACCACCTTCAACGGCAACGGCGCCTCGCAGGTCTACGGCAACCAGAAGACCCACGGCGACATGAGCCCGCAGCTCGGCCTGGTCCAGGGCACCCTCAACAAGCCCTGCATCGGCGTTCCGGCCAAGGTCAACGCCCAGTCGATCCTCGCCCTGGTCAACGTCGGCGTCCAGGACATCCCGGTCCTGTCCGCGCCGCAGACCCAGCAGTGCGCCGAGAACTCCACCCAGGCGAAGGGCGACGAGCCGCTCTCGCACATCCTGGACGACATCTCGGCGCTCTCCGGCAACGGTGCCGTCGGCAGCTGACCCCGCTCCACCTTCCGTCCGGGCTGACGCCCGTGGAGCGATGTGACGAGACCCGACGAGACCCCCGGCAGCCTCCAGCTGCCGGGGGTCTCGTGGTGAACGGCCCCGCACCGCGCGGGAGTACGGGCCCGGTGCGGGAGACCGGGCCCGTACGCCGTCAGCTCGTCCAGAACTCCCACCAGCGGGTCAGCACCAGCATCCCGATCACCCCGACGTGCAGCACCGGCGGCAGCCACGCGAACTCCGCCGCGGCCGCCCGCACCGGGGCCGGCGCCGGCAGCACCCCGGCCCGCACGTTGCGTGCGGTGGTGGCCCAGAACATCAGGAGCGTCGCGACCCAGGCCAGGCAGCACCACAGGCACAGCGCGTTGATCCGGTACAGGGACTGGAACATCAGCCAGGAGCAGAAGGCGACGCCGAACAGCTGGCCGGCGTTGAGGCCGAGCCAGAACCAGCCGCGGTACCGGGCCCCGGCCAACAGGCCCGCGCCCACGCAGACCACGACCCCGTAGGCCACCAGGCCCAGCATGGGGTTGGGGAAGCCGAACACGGCGGCCTGGTCGCTCTTCATGACGCTGCCGCAGGAGACCACCGGGTTGAGGCTGCACCCCGGAGTGAAGTTCGGGTCCTCCAGGAGGAGGAACTTGTCCAGCGTGATCACCCAGGAGGCCAGCAGGCCGGCCGCGCCCGTGATCGCCAGCAGCCAGGCCGTGCCCCGCTCGGAACCGGCCCCTTCGGACTCTCGTTGACCGTGCGACCGCCCCTGCTGACGGGGGATGGAGTCGCCCACTACGTTCGTTGCCATGCCCGCCATACTCCCGCATTCCCGGACAGACATGGGCTAACGTCGCGTCCTGGTACGCAAGTTGACGAGAACTGGTACTGATGACGCATGGACCGAGTAGACGCTCTGACCGATGTGACCGGGCTGCGGGTGGGGCACGCGCGGCTGGCCGGGGACGGCGCCCTGACGGGCACCACCGTGGTGCTCGCGCCCGAGGGCGGCGCCGTGGCCGCGGTGGACGTGCGCGGGGGCGGCCCCGGCACCAAGGAGACCGACGCGCTGGACCCGCTCAACCTGGTCTCCCGGGTCGACGCGGTGGTACTGACCGGCGGGAGCGCGTACGGACTCGACGCCGTGTCGGGGGTGATGGCCTGGCTGGAGGAACGCGGCCGCGGGGTCCGGGTCGGGCCCGACCCCTCGCAGGTGGTGCCGGTCGTGCCGGCCGCCGCGCTCTTCGACCTCGGGCGCGGCGGCGACTGGCGGGCCCGGCCGGACGCCGCGGTGGGGCGGGCGGCGGTGGAGGCCGCGGCCGCGTCGGAGCCCGGCTCACCGGTGGCGCAGGGCTCGGTGGGCGCGGGGACCGGCGCGGTGGCCGGCGGCCTCAGGGGCGGGGTGGGCACGGCGAGCGTACGGCTGGACTCCGGGGTGACCGTGGGGGCGCTGGTGGTCGTGAACGCGGCGGGCTCGGTCGTGGACCCGCTCACCGGGGTGCTGTACGGGCGGATGCTGGAGGGCAGGATCGCGTACCCGGCGGACCCCGTGCACGAGGCGGCACTGGAACGGCTGGCGGCGGCGGAGGCGGCGACCGCGGAGCGCGCGGCCGGCTACGTACGGCCGCAGCTGAACACCACCCTGGCCGTGGTCGGCACGGACGCGGCGCTGACCAAGGCGCAGGCGCGGAAGCTGGCGGGCACCTCGCACGACGGGCTGGCGCGTGCGGTGCGGCCGGTCCACCTGATGCACGACGGGGACACGGTCTTCGCGCTGTCGGCGGGCGGGCGCGAGGTGCCGGGCGTGGACGAGTTCAACGCCGTGCTGGCGGCCGGCGCGGACGCGGTGACGCGGGCGGTGGTGCGGGCGGTGGTGCACGCGGAGGGCGTGGACGGCCCCGGGGGCGTGTTCCCTTCGTACCGCGACCTGTACTGACCTGCCGCCCCGGCAGCCGGGGTCCGGGGGCCCGTCCGGGCCCCGGCGGTGGCGCGGGTGGCGGGGTACGGATCGGGCCGACCCCCGGGAACCTGCCGCGGATGCCGTACGTCTTTCCATAACCCGGGCGCGATGTCAGACCCAGGGGCTACGTTGAGCGTCCGTGAAGTGACAAGCTGCGACGGCCTGGAGACCCACCTTGAGCGATCCGTACGAGACAACCGAGGCGCACCTCGAGCGACTCCTCGGCCGCGCCCTCAACTCCTACGACCTGCCCGACCAGCTGGTCGAGCGCCTCGGCACGGCGCTCGCCCACAGCTCGGCCCTGTACTCCTCGCACCACAGCTCGGTGACCGGGCTGCACCGCGAGACCTTCCGGCACACCTACCTCCTGTCCGACGGCGAGGCGGTGTGCCTGTGGGAGCTGGCGTACCGCGCACCGGGCACGAGCCGGACCGAGCACGAGGTGTTCGCGAGCAGGGCGGAGCTCTGCCTGGCCACGAACCGCCTGTTCGGCGAGCAGTTCGACGTGGCGACGGCGGTGGCGGAGGCCCCGGACGCGCCGGACGACGCGGAGGACGACCTCGCGGTGCTCGGGGCGCTGTTCGCCCGGCCCGGCCTGCCGCGGCAGCGTCGGATGTACGCCGTGGACGAGTCCGCGGACCACGCGCGCCGGGTGCTGCGGCGCGCGGAGAACCCGGACCGGCCGGGTCCGGCGGTGGGGCGGCTGCTGGCCTCGGCGTACGCGCACCAGATCACCCAGGCGTTCGGGAGCCGGCAGTGCCTGGCGGACGGCCGGGACGCGGGGTTCACGCTGTACGAGCACGCGTTCGTGCTGCTGGACGGCACGGAGTTCAGCCTGTGGGAGGTCGAGCACACGGCCACGCCCGACGGGCGGCACATGTGCGAGGTGTACACGAGCGAGCAGGCGGCCCGGGGGGCGATGGAGCTGCGGGCCCGGGTGCGCTGAGGGGCCGGCTGCCGCGGTCCGGCCCGGCGGCGGGTCCGGCCCGGCGGTTCGTCAGGCAGGCTTCGACAGGGGGCGGTCCAGGGGGAGTTCGGTGGTGACGGTGACCGCCGCGGGGTCCAGGTCCGCGGGCGTGGGCATCGCGCTGCCGGGCAGCCGGACCGCCGCCGCACCGTGCGCGAGGGCCGAGGCGAGGGCCTCGGGGCCACGGCCGCCGGCGAGCAGGAAGCCGGCCAGGGCGGCGTCGCCGGCCCCGACGTCGCTGCGGACCGCGGTGACGCCGGCGGTGCCGTAGTACGTGCCGCCCGCCTCCAGCAGCAGTTGCCCGTCGGCGCCGAGGCTCGCCAGGACGGCCGCGGCGCCGCGGTCGCGGAGTTCGCGGGCGGCGGCGACGGCGTCGCCGACCGTGATGAGCTGCCGGCCGGTGGCCTCGGCGAGCTCGTGGGCGTTCGGCTTGACCACCTCCGGGCGGGCCGGGAGGGCGGCGAGCAGGGCGGGGCCCGCGGTGTCGAGGGCGACGCGGGCGCCGGCCTCGTGGGCGCGGGCGGCCAGGTCGGCGTACCACCCGACGGGCAGGCCGCCCGGCAGGCTGCCGCAGCATGCGATCCAGTCGGCGTCGGTGGCCTGGTGCCGGACGGTGCCGAGGAGGAGGTCGGCCTCGGCGCCGGTGAGCGAGGGACCGGCCGCGTTGATCTTGGTGAGGGTGCCGTCGGGCTCGGCCACGGAGATGTTGGAGCGGGTCTGGCCGGCGATGGCCACGGCCGTCACGTCGATGCCCTGGCCGCCGAGGAGTTCGGCGATGAGGGTGCCGGGCGGCCCGCCGAGCGGGAGGACGGCGACGGTCCGGCCGCCGGCGGCGGCGACGGCGCGGGAGACGTTGACGCCCTTGCCCCCGGGGTCGACCCGGTCGGCGGTGGCGCGCAGCACGGCACCGCGTTCCAGGGCCGCGACCTCGTAGGTGCGGTCCAGGGAGGGGTTGGGCGTGACGGTCAGGATCATACGAGTGCGACTTCCGTACCGGCGGCCTCGATGGCCGCCTGTTGGGCGGGGTCCAGGCCCGCGTCGGTGATGAGCAGGTCGACGTCCGCGAAGCCGCCGAAGCGGGCGAAGTGCTCCTGGCCGGCCTTGGCGGAGTCGGCGAGGAGGACCACGCGGCGGGCGGCGTGCAGCGCGGCGGTCTTGACGGCGGCCTCGGCGAGGTCGGGTGTGGTCAGGCCCCGTTCTGCGCTGAAGCCGTTGGTGGCGAGGAAGGCGACGTCGGCACGGATCTCGGCGTACGCGCGCAGGGCCCAGGCGTCGACGGCGGCCCGCGTGCGCCGGCGCACGCGGCCGCCGACCAGGTGGAGGTCGATGCCGGTGTGGGCGGCGAGGCGGGCGGCGACCGGCAGGGCGTGGGTGACCACGGTGAACGCGGAGTCGACGGGGATGGCGGCGGCCAGCCTGGCGGTGGTGGAGCCGGCGTCGAGGATGACGCTCCCCCCGTCGGGGAGTTCGGCGAGGGCCGCGCGGGCGATGCGGTCCTTCTCGTCGGCGGCGGTGGCCTCGCGCTCGGCGAGGTCGGGCTCGAAGTCGAGGCGTCCGGCGGGGATGGCGCCCCCGTGGACGCGGCGGACGAGGCCGGCCCGGTCGAGGGCCTTGAGGTCGCGGCGTACGGTCTCGGCGGTGACCTGGAACTCCTCGGCCAGGGAGAGCACGTCCACCCGGCCCGCCGCACGGGCGAGGCGGAGGATCTCCTGCCGGCGCTCCGGAGCGTACATGGGGGTTTCGAGTCCGTTCGATGCCCGAATGTGTGGATTCGAGGCCAGACTACCCGCACGCAGGGCACAGAACAGACGAAACGGACATACCCGCCCGCGGCGGGGCGGGTATGTCCGTGGGGCGTGCGCAGCCGGCCGGGCCGGCGTCACGCTCAGCCGGCGGCGACCTTCACCGGCTCGCCGGTGCCGGCGGCCTCTTCCGTGCCGGCGGCCTCCTCGGTGCCGGCTTCGAGCGCGCCGGCCTCGGCCTCGTGGCCGACGCCCTGCTTCTGCCGCGGCGGCAGCAGGAACATCACGGCGAAGATCAGGGCCAGGACGCCCAGCACGTACCAGAGGGCGGTCTGGTAACCCTCGACGAACGCCGTGCCCGGGCCGACCTCGGGCAGCTTGTCGTCGATGACGGTGAAGAAGACCACCGAGACCAGGGCGAGGCCGAGCGCGTTGCCCACCTGGCCCATGGTGTTGATCAGGCCGGAGGCGGAGCCGGCGTGCTCACGCGGCACGTCGGCGAGGACGGCGTCCGTCAGCGGGGCGACGATCAGGCCCATGCCCAGCCCCATGACGACCAGCGGGAGGGCCATCTGCCAGGAGTGGATGGCGAGGCCGTAGCGGTTGGCCTCCCAGATGTAGATCAGGACGCCGATGGCCATGATCAGCGCGCCCGCCTGGAGCACCTTGCGGCCGAACCGCGGGACCAGCTTCTGCACGGAGATGCCCGCGGCCACGGAGACGGCCAGGGAGAAGGGGATGCCGGTGACGCCGGCATGCAGCGGGGTCCAGCCCAGGCCGATCTGCATGTAGAGGGTCCAGCAGAGGAAGAAGATGCCGAGCGCGATGCCGAAGGTCAGCTGGACCGCGATGCCGCCCGCAAAGCTCTTGATCCTGAAGAGGGAGAGCTCCACCAGCGGGGAGCCGTCCTTCCTGGTCTTGTGCCGCTCGTACGCGATGAAGGCGGCGAAGACGAAGGGGGTGGCGCCCATCGAGATGAAGCCCCACAGCGGCCAGTCCGCCTCGCGGCCGTGGGTGAGGGGGTAGATCAGCATGACCAGGCCGAGGGTGACCATCACGACGCCGACCAGGTCGAGGCGCAGCGCCTTGGGAGCCTTGGACTCGGTGATGAAGCGGTAGCCCAGGAGCAGGCCGGCGATGCCGACGGGCAGGTTGATCAGGAAGATCGGGCGCCATTCGAGGCCGAAGAGGTTCCACTCGGTGAGCAGCGCGCCGAGCATCGGGCCGGAGACGGCGCCGAGGCCGACGATCGCGCCGAACATGCCGAAGACCTTGCCGCGCTCGTGCGGCGGGAAGGTGACGTGGATGATCGCGAGCACCTGCGGGACCATCAGGGCCGCCATGCCTCCCTGGAGGATCCGGGAGGCGACGAGTATCTCGGGGCTGGCCGCGAAGCCGCAGAGCGCGGAGGCGGCGGTGAAGCCCGCGATGCCGACGAGGAACAGCCGCTTGCGGCCGTAGATGTCACCGAGACGGCCGCCGGTGATCAGACCGGCGGCGAAGGCGAGGGCGTACCCCGCGGTGATCCACTGGATCGCGGTGTCGGACGCGCCGAACTCCGTCTTCATGCTGGGCAGCGCGATGTTGACGATGGTGACGTCGACCAGGTCCATGAAGGCCGCGGTCATGACGATGGCCAGCGCGAACCAGCGCCGGCGGTCGCCGGCGTCGCCGGCTGTGTTCTCGGGTTCCGCCCCCGCCTGGGGCGTCTTCTTCATCTCGGTGCTCATGGGGGAACCGTAGACTGCGAGTAGGACAGATCGTGTCCTATTTCCCGGGGAACCTGGATTCCATGACCGATACACCCGCGCGCCTGCTGACGTTGCTCTCGCTGTTGCAGACCCCCCGCGAATGGCCCGGCCGCGAGCTCGCGGAGCGGCTCGGGGTCAGCTCCCGGACGATCCGCCGCGACGTGGACCGGCTGCGGGCCCTGGGGTACCCGGTCGAGGCCACGCTGGGCGCGGAGGGCGGGTACCGGCTGGTGGCCGGGGCCGCGCTGCCGCCGCTGGTCCTCGACGACGAGGAGGCGGTGGCGATCGCGGTGGGGCTGCGGGCGGGGGCCGGGCACGCCATCGAGGGCATCGAGGAGGCGTCCGTACGGGCCCTGGCCAAGTTGGAGCAGGTGCTGCCGGCGCGGCTCCGGCACCGGGTCGGCACCCTCCAGGCCGCGACCGTGCCGCTGACCCGGGGCGACGGGGCGAGCATCGATCCGCACACCCTGACCGCGATCGCGGGTGCGGCCACCGCCCAGGAGCGGCTGCGGTTCGCGTACCGGGCGGGGGACGGTGCGGCCTCGAAGCGCCTGGTGGAGCCGTATCGGCTGGTGTCGACGGGGCGCCGCTGGTACCTGGCGGCCTACGACCTCGACCGGTCGGGCTGGCGGACCTTCCGGGTGGACCGGGTGAGCGAGCCCTTCGCGACCGGGGCCCGGTTCACGCCGCGGGAGCTGCCGATGGGGGACGTGCTGGCCTTCGTGGCCCAGGCGGTACGGGGGCGGCAGGCCCCCGCGTACCGGGTGGACGTCTCCTTCGCGGCCACGGTCGAGGAGGTGGCCGCGGTGACGCCGGCCTGGGTGGGCGTACCGGAACCGGGGCCTGCGGGCACGGGCTCCCGGCTGCGCTTCGAGACCTCGGAGACGCTGGACTGGGTCGCGGTCCGGCTCGCGCTGACCGGCCTGCCCTTCACGATCCATTCGCCGGAGGCGCTGGTGGCGGCGGCGGGGGCGCTGGGGGCGCGGCTGGCGGCGGGGGCCGGTACGGGGGCGCGCGAGGGGTGACACCGGGTCCGGGAACGGGAGAGCCCCGGCACCTGGGGGGGATAGGTGCCGGGGCGGCTGGGGGGCGCCGGCCGCTCTAGGCGGCGGCGTCGAAGCCCGTGTCCCGGGCCATCTTCTTCAGCTCCAGCAGGGCGTGCTTCTCGATCTGCCGGATCCGCTCGCGGGTCAGTCCGTGCTGCTTGCCCACTTCTGTAAGGGTACGCTCCCGACCGTCGTCGATGCCGTAACGCATCTTGATAATCGACGCGGTGCGCTGGTCGAGCTTGCCGATGAGGTCCTCCAGCTCCTCGCTGCGCAGCAGTGCCAGCACGGACTGCTCCGGGGAGATCGCCGAGGTGTCCTCCAGCAGGTCGCCGAACTGGGTGTCGCCCTCGTCGTCGACGGACATGTTCAGGCTGACCGGGTCACGCGCCCAGTCCAGAACGTCGCCCACGCGCTGCTCGGTGGAGCCCAGCTCGGCCGCGATCTCCGCGTGCTCCGGGTCGCGGCCCTTCTCGCGGTTGAACTCACGCTGGACGCGGCGGATGCGGCCCAGCTCCTCGACCAGGTGGACGGGGAGGCGGATCGTGCGGGACTGGTCCGCTATCGAGCGGGTGATCGCCTGGCGGATCCACCAGGTCGCGTACGTGGAGAACTTGAAGCCCTTGGTGTAGTCGAACTTCTCCACCGCCCGCACCAGGCCCGCGTTGCCCTCCTGGATCAGGTCGAGCAGCGGCAGCCCGCTGCGCGGGTAGCGGCGCGCGACGGCGACGACCAGGCGGAGGTTGGACCGGATGAAGACCTCCTTCGCCCGCTCGCCGGCATCGGCCAGCGCCTGGAGCTCCTCACGGGATGCCCCGGCGGCGGCCCCGCCGTCCGTGTTCCCGGTGCCCTGCCCCTCCTCGTCGAGGATCTGCCGGGCGTACACGCCCGCCTCGATGATCTGGGAGAGCTCCACTTCCCTGGCGGCGTCGAGCAGCGGGGTTCGCGCGATCTCGTCCAGGTACATGCCGACCAGGTCGCGGTCGGCGATCTCCCCGCTGACGGCGCGAACGGTGTTGGCCGTGTCGGACTGGCGACGGGCGACGGCGCGGGTTGCCATGCGTGCTCCCTTGCGATGAGTTCGGTCGCGGTGTGGCTGGTGCGGCTCTGTCCGGGTGCCTCGACACTCTCCCGAGTGCCCTGCATCCGAAGGAGACAACGACCGGAATCGGGACAGAATTCCCACGCCGCGCCCCATTTTCGAGATCTTGCAGTATCCTGCCCCGCCCACACGGGGGCCGGACGCCACCTGACCACGAAGAGACGCAGGTCAGGCCGGGAGCGGCGGTCGGGCCGGAGGCCCCGCGGACACCCGAGACCCCGCTCCGATGAGACAGCCGTCACATCAGGTGCGGCGCGGATCCACCCCTCGGGCGACGCTGCCCGTACCTGCTCCCACACCCCTGAAGACGGCCGGAGCCACGTCCTGGTTGCCTGCGTGTACCCCCGGATCGCCCCGCCACCCGAGGACCGCCACCCGTCCGGGTGATCACAGGACCATTCCCCCGGCATATGCCGCCTCCCTCCCCTACCGTCCGGGTGTCGCTTGTGGCAGCGGGCCACCGACGCCCACACTTGAGGAGGAGGTGCCGCCCCATGACCGCTCTCGCCCACGAGCACGACGCTCCCGAAGCGAAGATGCCGCATCAGGACCTGGACGAGGTCCTGTGGCAGGCGTGGAAGGCGATGGAACTCCCCGAGGGCTACCGCGCGGAGATCGTCGAGGGGTTCATCGAGGTGTCGCCCACGGGTCGCTACTCGCACTCCCGGATCGTCAACCGTCTGCGCGACAGACTGAGTGCGTTCCTGGCGGGTTCGGAGTACGCCGCGCGCCAGGACGTGAACGTGATCCACGGCCGGAAGGTCTGGATCCCGGACGTGTTCGTCCTTTCCGAGGACGACGACGGACAGTACGTCACGGAGGACGGTCTCGGAGTCGATGCATCCGCCGTTCCGCTCGTCGTCGAGGTGGTCCCTCCCGGCCACGACAGCACGGCTCGGGACCGGGTCCGCAAGCGCCGCGCTTACGCCCGGGCCGGCATCCCGGTGTACGTGCTGGTCGACGACTACGACGGCCACGGCACCGTCAGCGTGCTGACCTCGCCCATCCCGGGCGAGGCCCGCTACACCGGGGAGCTGCGGGTCCAGTACGGCAGCGAGGTGGTCATCCCCGAGGGCCCCGCCAAAGGCTTCGTGATCGACGAGGCGATCACGGGACCGCCGCGGAACGCGATCGGCTAGGGACCCTCAGCCGAACTGCACGGACCGCTTCGCCAGGCCCATCCAGAAGCCGTCGATGACGTCGCGGCGGGCCGTGAGGTCGCCGGCGGCGTCGGCCGCGCCGAGGGTGACGAAGAGCGGGGCGAAGTGCTCCGTGCGCGGGTGGGCCAGGCGGCCGGACGGGGACTTGTGCTCGAAGTCCAGCAGCGCGTCCACGTCCCCGGCGGCCAGCGCCTCGTGACCCCAGCTGTCGAACTCCGCCGACCAGGCCGGCACGCCGGGTCCGGAGTGGCGCAGGGCGGCCAGGTTGTGGGTGAAGAAGCCGCTGCCGACGATCAGGACGCCCTCGTCGCGGAGCGGGGCCAGCCTGCGGCCGATCTCCATGAGGGCGCGCGGGTCGAGGGTGGGCAGGGAGATCTGGAGCACGGGGACGTCCGCCTCCGGGAACATCTCGACGAGCGGGACGTACGCGCCGTGGTCGAGACCCCGGTCCGGGATGTCCTGTACGGGGGCGCCCGGGGCCCGCAGCAGCTTCCGGACGGCCTCCGCGAGCCCGGGGGCGCCCGGGGCGTCGTACCGGACCCGGTAGTAGTGCTCGGGGAAGCCCCAGAAGTCGTAGACGAGCGGGACGGTCTCGGTGGCGCCCAGGGCGAGGGGCGCCTCCTCCCAGTGGGCGGAGACCATCAGGATCGCGCGCGGACGCGGCAGGTCCGCGGACCAGGCGGCCAGCTGACCCGGCCAGACCGGGTCGTCGGCCAGGGGCGGGGCGCCGTGGCTGAGGTAGAGGGCGGGCATGCGTTCCGGGGCGGTGGTCATGGGACCAGCGTAGACCCATTTAGTTCAAATTTGAAGAAGATGGTTCGAGGTTGAAGTGCTGCGGGTGCCGCGCCGAGGTCCGGACAGCCGTCCGCCCCGGCCACCGTCAGGTGTGGCCGGGGCGGACGGGTCAAGGGGTACCCGTGCCCGGAGGGCTTCAGTCACGTCGACGCCGCCCGGTCAGTGGGCGATCACCGGCACCTGCGGCTCGGAGCCCTCGGCCGCACCCGAACCCGCCACCGCGCCGGCGGCACCCGGCCGACCCGTGTTGATCATCGTGAAGGCGATCGCCGCGGAAGCCACGAGGATGCCCACGGCCCACCAGATGGCGCTGGAGTAGCCGTGCACCATGGCCTCGGCCTGGAGCGCCAGGGCGGCCTGCTTGCCGCCCGCCGCCTCGGCGGCGTGCGAGACCAGGTACCCGGTGGTCGCAGAGGCGGCAATGGTGTTCAGCAGCGCCGTGCCGATCGCGCCGCCGACCTGCTGCGAGGTGTTGACCATCGCGGACGCGACACCGGCGTCGACCGGGGCGACCCCGTGCGTGGCCAGCGACATCGCCGGCATGAAGGCCATGCCCATGCCGAGGCCCAGCAGCAGCTGCGCCGGCAGGATCAGCGCGGGGTAGGAGGAGCCGACCTCAAGCTGGGTCAGCAGCAGCATGCCCACGGCGGCGGTCAGGAAGCCCGGCCCCATCAGCAGGCGCGGGGCGACCCGGGTCATCAGACGCGCGCCGATCTGCGTGGAGCCCGTGATCATGCCCGCGATCATCGGGAGGAAGGCGAAGCCGGTCTTGACCGGGGAGTAGCCCTTCACGACCTGGAGGTAGTACGTCAGGAAGAGGAAGAGCCCGAACATCGCGATGACGGCAAGGCCGAGGGAGAGGTACACGCCACCGCGGTTGCGCTCGGTCAGGACGCGCAGCGGCAGCAGCGGCGAGCGGACCTTGGCCTCGGTGAAGACGAACGCGGCCAGCAGGACGGCGGAGGCCACGAACAGGCCCAGCGTCAGGCCGTCCGTCCAGCCCGCGGACTCGGCGCGGGTGAAGCCGTACACCAGGGAGACCAGGCCGAGGGTCGAAAGGACCACGCCCGGGATGTCGAGCGACGCGCGGTTGCGGCCGCCCTTGGGCTCGTGGATCACGAAGTACGCGCCGACGGCGGCCACGACCGCGAAGGGGATGTTGACGAAGAAGGTCCAGCGCCAGTTGAGGTACTCGGTGAGGAAGCCGCCGAGGATCAGGCCCACGGCGCCGCCGCCGCCGGCGATCGCGCCGTAGATGCCGAACGCCTTGGCGCGCTCCTTGCCGTCGGTGAACATCACCGCGAGGAGGGAGAGCGCGGCGGGCGCGAGCAGCGCGCCGAAGGCGCCCTGGAGCGCGCGGGCGCCGAGCATCATGGCCTCGCCGGTGGCCGCGCCGCCGAGGGCGGAGGCCGCGGCGAAGCCGATCAGGCCGGTGACGAAGGTGCGCTTGCGGCCCCACAGGTCGGAGATGCGGCCGCCGAACAGCAGCAGGCCGCCGAAGGCCAGGGCGTAAGCGGTGATGACCCACTGCCGGTTGGCGTCGGAGATGCCGAGGTCCTGCTGGGCGGAGGGGAGCGCGATGTTCACGATCGTCGCGTCGAGCACGACCATCAGCTGGGCGAGCGCGATGAACACGAGCGCTTTCCAGCGGCTGGGGTCGGCCTGCGGCAGGCCGCCGGGGGCCGGGGAGGGGGCTGTTTTGGACATGGGGGTACCCACTTCGTGATGCGGATCGGGAAGAACCCGAGAAAAAGGGCGAGTTGAAGATTCAGGCTCGGTGGAGGTCGGACCGGTGACCAGCCGCTAGGAGGTCGGCGTCATACGGACCCGCCTCGGGCGTCTCGGGTCGTGTCGGAGCGCCTCAGGTCGTCGAGCGTGGCCGCCATGCCCGGGAGTTCGGAGCGGGCCGGCGCGCGCAGCCCGTCGAGGAAGATCTGCAGGTGGCGGTGGACGTAGCGGTCGAACGACAGACAGCCGCTGCCCGGCAGCGGGCGGCTGAGCTGGGAAAGGGCCACCATCAGGTCGCCGACGGCCACGTCCGTGCGCAGCAGTCCGGCGTCCCTGCCCTCGGCCATCACCCGCTCGACCGCGCCCTCCAGGCGGTCGCGCGCGGCCAGGAGCTCGGGGTGCTCGCGGTCGAAGCCGTCGGAGAGCATCGGGCACAGGGCACCGATCCGCTCGTCGGCGGCCGAGTGGACGAAGCGGCGGAGCGCGGCGAAGGCGTCGGGCTCCTCGGCGCGGGCGGTCTCGACCTGGTCGGCGACCCGGTCCATGACGTACAGGACGACGTGGTGGACGAGGAGCTTCCGGTCGGGGAAGTGGCGGTAGAGCGTGGCGTTCCCGACGCCGGCCCGGCGGGCGATCTCGTCCAGCGGGGCGTCGGACCCGTGCTCCACGAAGACCTCACGGGCTGCGACCAGGATGCGCTCGCGGTTGCGCAGGGCGTCGGCACGGGGGCGGGGTACGCGGTGGGGCGGGCCCGCCTGGCCCGTACTGCCGATGTCCATGACTGGCGCCTGCACGGCGTCCTCCTCGCTGATCAGGCCCTTCCCCCGTGCCGCACCCGCGACGAACAAACCGGGGAACGACTCCCCGCTTCGGGGACAGTCATGCAAACGGGGAGGGAGTCCCCGCTTATTTCACTCGCCCGTGTGACCTGAGTCACATCACACCCCACGTTCGGACGACTCCGGCGAGCGGGCTCGCGAGCGGCGGCAGAGGGTGATCGCACAGGCGCCATCCGGGACGGGCCGGGCGGCCGACGAGGCACGAGGGCGGCGGCATGGCGCAGATCCGGCACCGCATATGCAGACACCGCCGCACCAGTGCGTACATCGGCCTCACCGCACTGGCGCTCGGAGTCACCGCAACCGCGAGCACCGGCATCTCCCACCACGGCCACTCGTCCCCGGGCCCCGTGGCCGCCGCGAACGAGACGGCGACCCTCGCGCCCTGCCGGATCTCCGGCTCGATGGGCGTCCAGATGTCCGAAGGGCTGCCCACGCCACCGGGGTACTCGCGCTCCACGGGCGAGGTGCGGGCGCTGAACCTGATGGTCGACTTCCCCGACGCCAAGGGCGAGGGGACCGCGGCGGACCGGCTCGCCGAGTTCTTCCCGCAGACCTCGGACTGGTTCCGGACCAGCTCGTACGGGCGGCTCAGCTACCGGCCCGAGGCGCCGATACGGCAGTGGCTTCGGATGCCGATGCCGTTCGCCGCGTACGGGATCGAGCGCGGCGCCCCGTACGAGCCGGGGTACCGGCAGCTGGTCCAGCACATCGTGGCGGCAGCGGACGACGAGGTGGACTTCAGCAGGTACGACCTGGTCAACATCCTGGTCACGCCGAACGCGGGGCCGTCGGCGCTGGACACCGTGCTGTCGGTGACCTTCTCGGGGAACACGGACGCGCCGGTGGCGGACGGGGTGCCGCTCGCGAACACCTCGTTCGTCTACAGCCGCCAGGACGACGGCTCGGGCTCGTACCGCGAGACCGGCTACCGGGTGCTGCCGCACGAGAACGGCCACGTCTTCGGGCTGCCCGACCTCTACACCGCGGACGGCGGCGGGGCCGTCGGGCACTGGGACATCATGTCCGAGGACTGGGGCGCCAACAACGACCTGCTGGGCTGGCACAAGTGGAAGCTGGGCTGGCTGGACGCGTCACAGATCAGCTGCGCCTCCAAGGCGGGGACGAGCGACCACGTCCTGTCGCCGCTGGCGGTGGCGGGCGGCACGAAGCTGGCCTTCGTGCCGACGTCGGAGTCGGCGGGGTACGCGGTGGAGGTGCGGACGCGGGCCGGGAACGACGAGGCGGTCTGCAAGCCCGGCGTACTGATCTACAAGGTGGACTCGGACGTGGACACCGGGCGCGGGCCGGTGACGGTCTCGGACAGCACCCGCGACAGCGGGGGCTGCACGCGCCGCCCGAACGTCCATGCGGAGCTGTCGGACGCCCCCTTCTCCCCGGGCGAGACCTTCACGGACGACGAGGCCGGCATCTCGATCTCGGTGGTGGGCCAGCTCCGCACCGGGGCGTACCAGGTGCGGGTGACGCGGCCGTAGGGAGGGGACGCGGCCGTGGCGCGGGGACACGGCCGTGGCGTGGGGCCGGGGTGTGCGGCGGAGGGCTGTGCGGCAGAGAGCGTACGGCTGGGCGGGCGGCGGCACGGTCGCGGCCGCCCGCCTGCACCGGGGGTGAGGGTGGGCGCGTAAGCGCATTGGCGCATTAGCGCGTTAGCGCATTAGCGCGTTGCGGCTCAGGCGCCCTGCTGGGGCGACGCCGCGCCGCGGCGCGTCCGCCCGCGCATCCCCGCGTACAGCGCGCCGCCCCCGAGCACGGACATCAGGCTCAGGCCCGCGACGCCGAGGCTGCCCTCCTCCACGCCGGTACGGGCCAGCTCGCCGGTCGTACGTACCGGGACCTCGGCGGGGAGCGGCTCCGGGAGAGGCCGGGGGGCGGTCGGCTCCTGCGGCCGGACGGGCGCCGGCGGCACCACGCGCGTCGTCGGCTCCTTGACGGGCGGCTGCTTCACCGGCTCGACGGGCTGCTCCGGCCGGACCGGCTCGACGGGCTCCGCGGGGCCGTTCTCCGCACCGTTGCCGAAGACGGGGTTGCCGACGCCCACCAGGTTCACGGAATTGCCGCTGGCGTTGACCGGCACCTTCACCGGGAGCTGGACGAGGTTCCCGGTCAGGACGCCCGGCGAATCCTTCACGCTGCCGGACGTACTGGAATCCCGCGCCGGCGTACGGTCCTTGGCGCCCCCGCCCTTGTGCGCGCACGTGTTGCCGGCGGCCGGGTTCAGCAGGCCCGCCACGTTCACGGTGTTCCCGCACACCTGCACGGGGAGCTGCACCGGCAGCTGGATGCCGTTGCCGGAGACGAGCCCGGCCGAACCGGCCGCCGAGCCGTCCGCGTGGGAGTCGGCACTGACCGGCCCCGCCAAGGCCATCACGCCTGACGCGGCCGCGATGGTGATCACGCTGTTCCGAT
This sequence comes from Streptomyces sp. NPDC086023, assembly GCF_044540325.1. Taxonomy (NCBI): domain Bacteria; kingdom Bacillati; phylum Actinomycetota; class Actinomycetes; order Kitasatosporales; family Streptomycetaceae; genus Streptomyces; species Streptomyces sp. NPDC086023. Next base: position 23,974 of record NZ_JBITRX010000012.1, on the reverse strand, counting down.
TGGCCCGTCTCATCGGTCCCTGCCTTCCGGACGAAATCGCGGCTACCCGCGGTCGCCAGGTGAAACGGCCGGCGGACCGGGAGGGTTATGGCTTGTCAGCCTTTCGCCCCCTATGCGGCATTCGAACGGACCGGCGAACCGACCGCCGAACGGGCGAGTGCGGGAGGGCGCACCCCGCAAGCGCGGAAGGTCGCACACGAGCGACCCACGGCAGCCCGCGCTCCCCCGCCTCCGCCCCTCCCGAACCCCCTTCACGTGTCCACGCGGCCGCCCGCGGAGAGGGCGTTGATCAGCGCGGCGCCGCGCCCCGCGTCGTCGACGCTCACGGCGAACTCGGCCCCCTTGCGCGGCCGGACGACCAGGCACTCGCCGGACCGGAGCATGACGGTGGTGCCGAGTCCGCTCAGGCGGTAGCCCCAGCCCCCGACCTGCGCCGGGGAACGCGTCTCGGAGCGCGCCGAGACGATGTCGCGGGCCGCCCAGCGACGCACCGGCCACCCGAGCGGGCCGAACGACACCTCCAGCCCGGCTTCCGTCACGCACGCCTGCACCGAGGAACACGCGAGCACGCAGAGCGAGGCGATCGCGAAGGGGGCGATCAGGCCCCACTGCACACCGACCAGCCCACCCGCGGCCGCCACGGCGGCAGCCGCGGCAACCAGGCCGGTGACCGCCGCGACGAGGTGGAGCCAGGGGTTGGACGTACGGGAGAGCCAGACGCGCCGCTCCCCGCCGGGGATCTCCATGACGTCGCCCGCGGCGGGCTGCGCCGGCTGGGCGGGAAAGGACGCGCGACGGCCGACCAGCCACCCGAGCGCGCCCGCCACCACGGCGGCGACCGCCGTGATCGCAACGCCCGACCCGACCGAACCCACGTCCCGCCAGTCCGTCCGGTCCAGGTTGGCCCGTACGACGAACGCCTGGACACCGGCCAGGAGCACCCCTCCTGACACCAACGCGACACCGCCCCACGCCCCGGCCGACTCGCCTGCCCGCCGTCCGGCCAGAGCCGCCACGAAAGCCAGGACGCCCCAGACCAGCACCGGGAAGGCAGCCGCCGCCCACAAGGGCATCGAGCCGTCCGGCCCACCCGTCCCCCAGTGGGTGGCGAGCCGCCCGGGCAGCCTCCCCCGCGCGACAACGGGCAGCGCCGCCAGGAAGACCGCCACCCCGGCCACCCAGGTCACCACAGCCCACCGGGCACCCTTCGCCCCCGTACGCACGATCACGAAAGCCCCCTGATCATCTCGACCACGTCGTCCCTCCCGTACCCGGCCCGCGCCGCGTCGGCCACCAACTCACGGACCCGCTCCACGAGCTGCGCCCGCTGATCGGCGGCCTCGGCCACACTGATCCCCCGACCGCGCCGGAACTCCAGCACGCCCTCGTCGCGCAGGGCGCGCAGGCCGCGGAGCACGGTGTTCGCGTTCACACCGAGCGCCCGCGACAGATCGCGCGCGGGCGGCAGCCGGTCGCCCGGCGCGCACTCCCCTTCGGCAACGGCCCGCCGAATCGCCCCGGCGACCTGCTCGTGCAGCGGCCGACTGTCACTCGCGTCCAACTTCAGCAGCATGATGCCAATGAAGCTAGCACCATCCCCGCCATCCCGCGGAATCACCGCCCCTCCCACGCCCCGACCCAGCACGCGCGTATTGCCGCCTGCGGATCATGCGCCACCCGCTACACTGACCGCGGTGGCCACACCCTCACGGGCTGCCACCACGCCTTCCGCCTTCGTAGGGCTTGGAGATAACCCCAGAAGTGCAGGTCAGAGCCCTGCGATGGGAGCGACGCGAAACGCCACCCCGGCCCCTGCGGAACGTACTGCGTATCAATGCAGGTCACCGAGGCGGTTGCGCTCATCTTGGCGGTACACCGCTCCGAACACCTTGTGGGTCACTCTGATGGCGGAGTGCCCGCCGCAGCCCATGCGTCCGATCCTGCGAGTCGCGGCCATCATCCGGCCTGCGGCACGTTCCCCTCAGCCCCACCCGCACACGCAGCAGGTGGGGCCGACAGGCAGGATGCCGTCACCGTGTGAGGACAGCCCCGAACTTCGTTTCGCCGATGGGGCTGCCGAAGCCGGCGAAGTCGGTCGGCCTGAACGACGTCGCACCAGTGCCGGTGACGCCGGAAGATCCCGAGGGAAGCTTCCAGACCCGGCCGCCGAACTTGTCCTGGCCCGGACCGCCGACGTAGACCTCGCTGTGCCCGTCGTTGTCGCTGTCGATGGCGCTGACGGCGGTGCCGAACAGGTCGAACTCCTCGCTGGCGGTGGGGACACCGGAGGTGTTCTGCGTGATCAGCTTCGCGCCGGTGGTCGTGACGCCGCCGGCGCTGCCGCGCAGGACGGTCACGGCGCCGGTCCAGCGGGTCCCGTCGGCCGCGGCCTCGCGGGGGGCGCCGATGACGATGTCGGCGTAACCGTCGCCGTCGGTGTCACCCATGGCCACCGCCACTCCCCATTCGTCGGCGCGGTCGTTCGTGCCGGGGACACCGGCCGTGGACTGGCGGTAGGTCCTGGCCGGGATGGTGGTGCTGAAGCCTTCCGGCCCGCCGTAGGCGACGTGGATGCGCCCGATCAGATTGTCGCCCGAACCAGGGATGCTCCCTGCGACGAAGTCCCGGTAACCGTCGCCGTTGATGTCCCCGAAGGCGGCGTTCTTCCAGTAGCCGGGCTTGCCCCAGTCGGGCGACAGAGAGTTGGCCTTGACGAACGCTCCGGTGGACGTGCCCTTGTAGACGATGTTCGTGATCCTGTAGTTGGCGTCGGCAACCTGCGTCACGACGTCGGCGCGGCCGTCATCGGTGATGTCACCGACGGCCGGATGGACCGCCAGGAGGCGGTCCAGTACACCGGTGGCGCGGTATTTGGTCGTGGTGGGCTTCCCGGTGGTTCGGCTGAACGGTCCGAGCATGGTCCTCAGTCCGGTCCCGGTCTGGGCGCCGATTCCGAGGTAGCCCTTGCCGGCGATGTCGGCGATGCCGTCGCCGTTCACGTCCGCCACCGAGGCCCGCTCGGGGGTGAGACGGGAGACGGTCGTGGATGGCACGCCGGCCGGCACCAGCGTGCCGCCGGACAGGCCCGCCTTGCCGCCCCACAGCACCAGGTACTGGTACTTCTCGGCCAGCCTGCGCCCGCTCACGAGCAGATCGTCGAAGCCGTCACCGTCCAGATCGCCGTGGCCCTGGATCGCCCCCCAGTCGTGGCCGTAACCCGGTGTGCCGGGCACCCCGGGGCTGGCCTCGGTGATCAGGGCCGAGTTCTGCTTCCCCATGCCGGCAGCGGAGCCGTACAGGACGCCGATGGCACCCGCGCGCTCCGAGCCGTTGATCACCGCGTACGTCGCGGAGATGGCGAGGTCGGAGAAGCCGTCACCGTTGAAGTCGGCGGAATCGACCCCGGCACCCTTCAAGGCGCTGGAAGCCGACGTCACACTGGCGACGGCCGAAGACGGGCACGCCGCCGCAAAAAGCGCCATGGAACACAGACCAACCGCTCCAACCCTACGCACACTCACGCGAATCCCCCCACGCCTTTCAAGGTCATATGTGGAGTGGAGATGAAATCACACGCCTTCCAACAAGAGCTCACCCCCCTTGAATGGGCTCATGTCACACGCTCAGCCGGAATCCCGTTCGCCTTGGCGGCCACGCCTGTTCGGGCCTTCTCCCGGCCCGCACCTCATGGGCGACGAACGGTGGATCGTCGCAGATCGGCGGCAGTTCTGGCTATCCGGGGCGCAGATCGCCATAAACAATCCAACAGTCCCTATCTCCCGAATCCCCTTAAGGCGCACCAATAATGGAAGGACGGTCAATTCGGACGATCGGGCCAGTTTGCTCATCCTCGATGACACGCTGCCGGCTCGAACCAGGGGCGGCGGGCCGAGTGTCATACGTGGGACCTACATTTACAACTCAGACCTGTCGTGAATTGCAGGTTGCACACTGAGGGTTCGGGGGAGCCCTCTTGATATTTTTGGGGGGATAGTGGCCGAAAAACGCCATAGAAGACTAAGCCTCGTCCTGAGTGCGGCCCTCGGCGTGACGCTGGTGGCGGGCATGGCGCCTGCGATCGGCGCGACCGCCGCCGACACCGTCCCGGAGGCGCAGTCCGAGGCCGAGCGGGCCCTGGTGCAGGCGACGGAGACCGGAAAGCCGGTTGAGGTGGTGGGCGAACGGAGTGAGTTCACCACCACGTACGCCAACCCTGACGGAGAATCCTTTCAGCTAGACCAGTCGGCAGTCCCGGTCCGGGTCAAGACGGATGCGGGTGGTTGGATGGCCCCTGACGCGACACTTGAAGTGCGCCCGGACGGGACCATTGGCCCCAAGGCTGCCGTGGTGGACGTGAGCTTCTCCAACGGCGGTGCCGGAACGGACCTGGTTGAACTGGCAGAGGGCGAGCGCACACTGGCCCTGGGCTGGCCCGGGAACCTTCCCAAGCCCACCCTTGACGGCCCGAACGCTACGTACCAGGAGGTTCTTCCTGGCGTCGACCTGCGGATGACCGCCACCGTCGAGGGCTACCGCGAGGTGCTGGTGGTCAAGACGCCACAGGCTGCCGCGAATCCGGCCCTGAAGCGCATCGAGTTCTCCCTGAAGTCCGACGGGCTGGCAGTTGCTGGCTCCAAGGAAGGGGGCATCACCGCTACTGACAGCGACGGGAAGGCCGTCTTCGCTGCGCCACCAGCCCTGATGTGGGACTCGAGCGGGGACGCGAGCACTGGCGACACGGCGGTGGCCGAGACCCAGAGCCGCGTCAAGACCGCCGCCTTCACCACCGTGTCCGCGGTGAGCTCAGCCGCTGAGGACTCCCCGACGGAGACATCCGGCATGGCGGAGTCCTCGCTCGACGGCCCGGACCAGGATGACGCCAAAGCCGACGTGCCCGTCGACGTAGACCACGACTCGGTCACCGTCGTCCCCGACGCCGACATGCTTGCCACCACGGAGCCGTCAGCGTTCCCGATCTACATCGATCCGAACTTCGAGGAGTCGAACGAAGTAGAGCGGTTGCTGCTGCGGAGCGACGGCTACGAGAACTACGGCTGGGGCAACGGCGACGACAACCTGGGCAAGGGTGTCGGCAAGTGCGGTTCGTGGAACGGGGAGCCGTGTGGTCCCGGATACGTGCAGCGCTTGTACTTCGAGTTCACACCCGCGTTCCTGCGCGGGAAGATCGCTCTGGACGCTACCTTCCGCATCACGGAGCCGTGGGCCTTCCAGTGCGAGCCTCGCAACGTGTGGCTGGTGCGCACCGCATCGGAGATCACGAAGTCGACCACGTGGTCGACCAAGCCTGCGTACAAGGACCTACTGGGCGACCGATGGGTCTCGGCAGGCCGCGGCTCCGCTTGTGACCCCAACTCACCTGCGGCGCCGATCGAGTTCAACGACAACCCGGACGAGCCGGACGAGAACCTCACTCCTACCGTGCAGGACTTCGCCGACGGCAAGTTCGACCGGCTCACGCTGGAGCTTCGCGCGGAGGACGAGACGGACACCAGCGCCTGGAAGCGGTTCCGTAATGACGCCGTCCTGAGTGTGAAGTACACCGGCCGCCCCGGGCTGCCCACCGGAGTCGCAGTCCGCGAGGGTGGATCGGGCGGGGACTGCGCGAAGGACCCCGGCAAGCCCATGGTCATCTCGGAGACCAAGCCGACCTTCACAGCCCTGGCGCAGACTGCGCCTGGAGGCGAGACGTCAGCGTACCTGCGTGTCGTGATGCTGGTGGAGAAGCAGAACGGTGACGGTAGCTGGACGCGTGTCGGGGATACCGGAGACCGGAACTGGCCCCAAGCACCCGCCTATGCCACAGACGGCAAACCTGTCACGCACGACTCTCTGGACACTCTGCTCAATGGCCCGCTGTACCGGTACCGCGCCTGGGTGCGGTCCTACACAGATGCCACCTCGTCCCGTTACTGGGGCGGCCCCATCACCCCTGGCTGCTACTTCCAGGTGGACACCCTCAAGCCGAAGCCCCCGGTGGTCGAGTTCGTCTCGACCTACACCGAGTGCCTGGAACAGGACCCGACCAAGGAAGGCGACGAGTGCGCCCCGCACGGTGGCCCGGGTCGTGGCGGTGACTTCAAGTTCAAGCCTGCCTCGGGAGACGTGAACACCGCATACCGGTACCGCCTCAACACTGACACGAAGAGCGACTGGTCCGACCCGATCAACGGCGCCGCGCCCGAGGTGCGGGTGGTGCCCAATACCTCTGGCCTCGTGACGCTGTACGTGCAGGCTTTCGACGGCCTGGCGTGGGGGGCTCAGGCGGATGTCTCGTTCAACGTGGCTCGTCGTGCCGCACCGGTGGGTCACTGGAACTTCGGCGAGACCTCCGGCCCTGCGCTCGATACCGATCCGCTGACCACGAATCCGGAAAAGGCGGTGTCGGACCCTGATGACGCCGCGACCTTGGCCGGTGGCGCCTCGCGCCCGAGCGATGGGCGACGGGGCTGGCTCCCCAAGTACGACTACGAGGACCGGGCCCTGAAGCTGGACGGAACCAGCGCGTACGCCGCGACCCAGGACCGGATCATCAGCACTCAGTCGTCGTACTCCATCTCGGTATGGGTGCGTCCGGACCGGGTGGACAGGACGTTCTCCGTGCTGGGCCAGGCCGGCGACTACATGAGCGGCGTATCCATCTCCCACCACGCAGGCGCGACGTGGTCGGTCCGTCTGCCCACAAAGGACGAGCCCGGCGCAGACATCAGCACCAACGTGGTGATGGCCAAGCGTCCCGCCGTGGCGGGAGTGTGGACCCACATCATGGCCACATACAGCGCGTCGTCGAACATGCTGCGCTTCTACATCAACGGCGAGAAGCAGGGTGAGACCGAGGTACTCCACCCTGTATGGGCCGGAGGTGGGATGTCGTTCGGGAGAATCAAGTACCAGGGCAATTGGGTGGACTACTTCCCCGGTCTGATCGATGAGGTAACGGTCTGGCAAGACCTTCTCACTCCGGAGGAGATCAAGGCCGAGGCCAAGCTGCGTGACCCGGATACGGATGGGGCCTTCGCAGAGCTGGTCGCCAACTGGAACCCGGAGGGACCCACGGGCAGCACCCTGAGCGACACCTCGGGCTACAACCGTGACCTGGCCTTGTCATCGGGCGCCGCCCTGAGCGGCGAGTACCTCAACCTGAACGGCACCAGTGGGGCAGGCACCCTACCGGCCCCCGCACTGGACGACACGGGTTCGTTCACCGCCACGGCCCGGGTCGAGCTCGATCACGACAAGCTGATGTCCCTGCCGGTCAACACCAAGGTGCATGTCATGGGCCAGCGGACGTCCGCGGGTTCCGCGTGGAGCATCTGGTACGAGAAGACCGGTGTGGTCATGGGCAGGGATGCGGACCTCAATGAGGTGCCGGTCGACGTCAAGGGCAAGTGGCACTTCGGCCGTCTCGGCTCCACGTCCTACACCTCGGCCTCAAGCAACACGATCGAGGGGACCTCCCAGCTTCAGGTGACCGGTGTCTTCGACGCACAAGAGGGCGAGATATCCCTCTACCTCGGGGACGGGATCCACGAGCGCGGGCAGGAGTTCACCGCCCAGGCGGGCAACGGCACGTTCGCCGTCGGCAAGGGCTACGTCGGAGGCCAGTGGGGCGGCTACCTCCCCGGCCGGATCCGCGAAGCACGCCTGTGGGTGGGTGCCTTCGATGACAACCAGATCGGTACCCGCGTAATCACCTGAGCCGAGCCGTCCGTCCCCGGGCCCGCCAAGTCAGGAGCGGGCCCGGGGACGGGTGGCCGGTTCTCTTGCAATCCATCGAGACCGGGCTGCGGCCCGGTCTGCCATCTTCGGAGACCAACCGTGCGCAGATTCTTGTTGCCCACACGGGCGGCCCGAGGCGCGATTCGCGTCCGCAGCCGCCAGATACCACTCATCGGGGCTTTGGCCCTCACCTTGACCGTACCCAGCCCACTGGTGCCCCTGGCAGCGGCAGCGGAAGGAAGCCCCCTGCCGGCCGCCCGCTACACGGCGCGGGATGCCAAGGTGAACGCTCCCGATCCCAAGGCAGCCAAAGCGGTCCAAGAACAGCTCGCCCATGCCCGGGCCGCCACTGAGGCCATGGCAGCGCGCGCCAGGGGCGACAAGGCCACGACATGGCCTGCCGCCACCACCTTCACTCCGGCCATCGGCGACCAGTCGGCAGCACTGCGGCAGATCGTGCGTGTGAGGGCCGCGGCCGCGGGCAAGAGCGCCTCCAAGACTGCCGCCGCGTCCTTGGACGCTACGGCGGTGAGAGTCCTGGACCAGCAGGCCGCACGCAGGGCGGGCGTCGTCGGGGTCCTGTTCACCGCCGCGCCCCAGCAGGCCGGCCCTGCCGAGGTCAGCGTCGACTACTCGTCGTTCGCCTCCGCCGTCGGCGGCAACTGGTCCGCGCAGCTGGGGCTGGTCTCGCTGCCCGCCTGTGCTCTGACCACTCCGCAGAAGCCCGAGTGCCGCAAGACCACGAAGCTCGTGTCCAGCAACAGCCTGAAGACGCGGACCGTCACTGCCCGGGTCAACCTTGCCGGCCCCTCGATCGGGCCGGAGGCGCGAGCCGTAGGCGGCTCGGCACCTCAGGCTTCCGTCTTCGCCGTCACTGCCGATGCGGCAGCGCCGGCCAAGGGAGCGGGCATGAGCACCGCCACCCCCCTGTCGGCGTCCTCGACCTGGCAGGCTGGCAACTCCTCCGGGTCCTTCTCCTGGTCCTACCCGATCGGTGTCCCTCCAGCCGCTGCCGGGCCGGTTCCCACCGTGCGGCTGTCCTACGACTCCGGCAGCGTGGACGGCCGTACCGCGAACACGAACAACCAGGGCTCTCAGGTCGGCGAGGGCTTTGACCTGCCCATGTCCTACGTCGAGCGCAAGTACGGTTCGTGCAAGGACGACGGCCAGGGCGACACGAAGTACGACCTTTGCTGGAAGTACGACAACGCGTCCCTGGTCCTGAACGGCAAGGCCACCGAGCTCGTCAAGGACGAGTCCGACGCCACAGGCCGGACCTGGCGCATGAAGGACGACGACGCCTCGCGGGTGTACCGCGAGACCGGCGCCGACAGCACCGACGACGGTGACCCGCTGACGGACCCGAATGACAAGGACGGCGAGTACTGGCGCGTCGTCACCGGCGACGGTACTTCCTACACGTTCGGCTTGAACAAGCTGCCCGGTGCACCGGACACGGATCGCACCAACTCGGTGTGGACCGTCCCCGTCTACGGCGACGACGCCGGCGAACCGGGTTACAAGAAGGGGACCTTTTTCAGCGGCCGTTCGGTCCAGCAGGCCTGGCGCTGGAACCTCGACCTGGTCCAGGACCTGCGTGGCAACGCCTCCACGTACTGGTACACCAAGGAGGGCAACTACTACGCCAAGAACGGCGACAAGACCGCCCTCGGCAGCTACACCCGCGGCGGCTACCTGAAGGAGATCAAGTACGGCCAGCGGGCCGACGCCCTCTTCACCGGCGTCGCCTCCGGCAAGGTCGCCTTCACCTATGCAGAGCGCTGCTTCGCCACGGACTGCACGTCACTGAACCAGGACACGTCGGACAACTGGCCCGACGTTCCGTTCCATGCCATCTGCTCGTCGACGGACACCGACTGCGAGGCGACCGGGCCGTCGTTCTTCACCCGCAAGCGCCTCACAAGCATCGACACGTACGTCTGGTCCACGTCCTCGGAGCCCGACGCGTACACCGCCGTCGACTCGTACGCCCTCACCCAGAAGTACCTCGACGGCGCGGACATCGGTGACACCAGCGACAAGAGCCTGGCCCTGATGTCGATCGAACGCACAGCGAAGCACGGCACCGACATCCCGCTCAAGCCCATCGACTTCACGTACCAGATGCGGGCCAACCGGGTCGACGCCGAAGACGACGACATCCTGCCCCTGCACCGTCCCCGGATCCAGACCATCACCTCAGAGACCGGAGCTGTCACCACGGTGGCCCTCTCCTCGGAGGACGAGTGCACGGCCGCGATGGCCAAGCCGGCCGAGGATCAGAACACCCTCCCGTGCTATCCCGTCTGGTGGCCCGTCAATGGTGGGGACGCGGAGCTGGACTGGTTCCACAAGTACCGCGTCCTGGCCGTCTCCACCGCCGACGCTCATGGCGACAGCGCAACGACGCACAACACCTACGAGTACGCCAACCCCGCCTGGCACTACAACGACGACCCCATGACTCCTGAGAAGGAGCGCACCTGGTCGATCTGGCGCGGCTACGGGCGGGTCACCACCTACTCCGGCACGACGGACACGGACCGCACGAAGACCGTCCAGGTCTTCATGCAGGGCATGAACGGGGACCGGCTCAAGAACACCGACCCCACGACCAACACGCCGCGGCGCAGCGCCACCGTCACGCCGATCGACATCGACGGCAGCGGCCCCATCTCGATCACCTCCTGGGTGGACAACGACCAGTACGCCGGCTTCCTGCGCCAGCAGGTCACCTACAACGGGTCGACTCCCGTGGCCTCAACCATCGACAATCCGTACAGCGACCTGACCATCAGTCAGCAGAGGTCGTATGCCGACATCAAGGCCTACTACGTCCGCACCCAGCGCTCGTACCAATACACGTACCTGACCGCCTCCAACAGCTGGCGCCGGACGCACACGGACTTCGAGTACGACGGATACGGCATGGTCAAGCAGGTCAACTCCGCCGGCGACTCGAACAAGTCCGGCGACGAGACGTGCACGCGCACGTGGTACGCCCGCAATACCGCCATCGGTCTGATCAACCTGGCTTCCCGAAGCCGCACGGTGACAGGCTCCTGCACGGACGCCGACGGCAAGACGATCACCGATGACAAGCTGGATCTGCCGACCAGCTTCACGAGCCGCGGGGACGTCATCGCGGACAAGGCAACCGTCTACGACGATGCCACCGTGACCGGCTGGGCGCCGGGGCAGGTTCCCTCGAAGGGCCTCGCCACCTGGACCGGCCGGGCCAAGTCCTACCCCGCGGTCAACGGCGACGAGGACCGCAACCCCGTGGAGAGCGGTGGGTGGCAGACGGCGGCCACCACTACATACGACACGCTCGGCCGACCTCTGACCGTCACGAACGGCTCCGGACAAACGACGACGACGAAGTACGTCCCGGCAAGCGCGGGCCCGCTGACCGCGCAGTCCGTCACGAGCCCGAAGCTGGCCTCGAACGGGCAGGAGCACGTAACCGTCTCGTACTACGACCCTGCCTTCGGCAAGGTCACTCGCATCTACGACGCCAACAACAAGCGCAGCGACACCACCTATGACGCGCTGGGCCGCACGACGGCGACCTGGCTGCCCAATCGCGACCGTGATTCGGGCGAGTCGGCCAACGTGAAGCACGCCTACTCGTTTGATCGAGCTGCGGCCCCGTGGAGCAGCACGTCGACGCTCCGTGCGGACGGCGAGAGCTACCGCACCAGCTACACCATCGTCGACTCGATGCTGAGGCCTCTGCAGACCCAGACCCCGGCCGCGATCACGGGGCGGATCCTCACTGACACCCGTTACGACTCCCGGGGTCTGGTGATCGACAGCCGCTCCGGCATCTACGACGCGGACAGCACTGCCAGCGGCATCTACAAGCGAGCGGGCATCAGCGAAACTCCGGCCCGCACGCTGACCACGTATGACGCGGTTGGCCGACCGACCACGTCGGAGTTCCAGGTCGGGGGGGTCACGAAGTGGACCACGACCACCAGCTACACCGGCGACTCCGTGGCCACCACCGCCCCGGACGGAGGCACCGCGACCCGCGTCATATCCGACGCCCTCGGACGCACTGCCGAGACCCGTACGTACGCCGGCACGAAGCCCGATGACGCGGCCTACGGCGCCACCCTCGGGACCTCCTACACGAGTGTCAAGAACACCTACACGGTCGACAATCTCCCCGCCACGATGACCGGCCCTGACGGCGCGAAGTGGTCGTACACCTACGACCTCTACGGTCGTCAGCGCACCGCGTCCGACCCTGACAAGGGCACGTCCACCACCTACTACACCGCGCTGGACCAGATCTCCAGTGTTGAAGACGGCCGCGGCATCACCACCCTCTTCGCGTACGACGAGCTCGGCCGCAAGACCGGCATGTGGAAGAGCAGCCGCACGGACACCAACAAGCTCGCCGCCTGGACTTACGACAGCGTCTTCAAGGGCCTGCCGACCGCGTCCATCCGCTACGAAGGCGGCATAGCCGGCGACAAGTACACCAAGGAAGTCACCGCCTACGACTCCTTGAACCGGCCCACCACCACTCAGCTCAAGCTTCCGACGGACGACCCACTGGTCACCTCGGGAGCGGTGCAGGCAACGACCGAGTTCCGCGTCAACCACCGTCTCGACGGCACGGTCTCGCAGCTCTTCGAGCCCGCGGCCGCGGGGCTGGCCTCCGAAATCGTCGGCACCAACTACAACGCTTACGACCTGCCCACCAAGCTCGGCGGCACCAGCGGCTACGTCCAGAACGTGACCTACACCGAGTACGGCGAGGCCTGGTCCATGGACCTCGCGCGCTCCGAAGCCGTCGGCGTCGCCAAGGCCAGGATCAGCAACACCTACGAAGACGGAACCCGCCGCCTGATCAACACCAAGATCAGCGACGAGACCCACTCCGGTCCGCTGCAGGACCTCACCTACACGTACGACCAGGCCGGCAACGTCCTGTCCATAGCCGATCCGGTCAGCTCCATCAGCGGAGCCGACTACCAGTGCTTCGCCTACGACGGCCAGCGCCGCCTCACCGAAGCCTGGACCCCCAAGACGAACAACTGCTCCGCCGCCGGACGCACCACCGACAACCTCGACGGCGCCGCCCCCTACTGGAAGAGCTACACCTACAACACCGCCGGCCAGCGGGCCAGCGAAACCACCCACACCTCCACCAGCACCTCGACCCGCACCTACTGCTACGACCCCGCGCGGCCACACGCCCTCCAGGCGACGACCACCAGCGGCACCAGTTGCACCGGCATCACCCCGCAGTACACCTACGACGACGCGGGCAACACCACCAAGCGCCTCCGTGCGCCCTCCAGCACCACCAGCCAGTCACTGCTCTGGAACACGGAGGGCAAGCTCAGCAAGCTCACCGAGGGCACCGACGTCACCGACTACCTCTACGACGCCGACGGCGAGCTCCTGATTCGCCGCAACGCGACGGGCGAAACGGTCCTCTACGCCGGAAACACCGAGGTCCACCTCGACGGCACCAAGAAGTGGGCCAACCGCTACTACTCCCTCGGTGGACAGCGCGTAGCCGTCCGGAGCACCGAGACCGGCACGTCCAAGGTCTCGTTCCTCGGCGGCGACCACCACGGCACGTCGAGCGTGAGCATCGACAGCGGCGAGGAGCAGACCGCCAGCAAGCGCTACATCACCCCGTTCGGCGCCCCGCGCGGCAACGGCGTCGGGGAGTGGCCGGACGACAAGCGTTTCCTCGGGAAGTCAGCGGACACCAACACCGCGCTCACCCACATCGGCGCCCGGGAGTACGACCCGTACGCGGGCCAGTTCCTGAGCGTCGACCCGATCCTGACTCTGGACCAGCACCAATCCCTCAACGGCTACAGCTATGCCACGAACAACCCGGTCAGCTTCAGCGACCCGACTGGTCTGCAGCGTCCGGCCGACGACTGGGAGCCCCCGAAGCAGGAGCACGAGATCGAGGGTGGCAAGGGCGGCCAGGACGACACCCGCGGCACGAGCGGGGTCGGCTCACAGGAAATCGTCACCAGCACCGACAAGGGCAACACCTTCACCGTCGTCAACGAAACGGTGATCGTCTACCCCGAGGTCACCATCCCGCTGAACTGGGACCACGCAGCCCAGTTCATCGACAAGTTCAACTCCTACATCCAGGGCAATTGCGGACGCTCCTACGGATCGGCCGCCTGCCAGTGGACGAGCCCCGAAGGACCTTCCGCACACGCCCGGATGTACGCGGTCATGGTGGCGTGCGGCGCAGTCGCGGGCGGTTGCGGTGACGTCGACGTCTTCACCTGGACGAAGATGCTCGCCGCAGGCGCCGAATCCGGCGTGATTGCGGGTGGGTCCGACGGCAACGGCACAGGCGTCTACGGCCTTCGTGCGGCCAAGGGAGCTGGACGCAGCGGCTGGACGAGCAACAGGAACTACGGCTCAGGCTGCACCCAGTGCTTCCTCGCCGGCACCGACGTCCTGATGGCCGATGGCTCCACCAAGGACATCGAGGACGTCGAAATCGGTGACCAGGTCCTGGCAACCGACCCGGAGACTGGCAAGACCGGCGCACGTGAAGTAACCCGCCTCATCAAGACCGCGGACGACAAGCACTTCAACCGTCTGTCCATCGCCACCGAAAACGGCATCGAGACCCTCACCGCCACCTACGAGCACCCCTTCTGGTCCCCGTCCGCCCGCGCGTGGATGAATGCCCAGGACCTGAAGCCGGGAATGACGCTTCTGACCGACGACGGCACCACCGTCATCGTCACCGGCAACAAGCCCTTCTCGAAGCACGCCACCACCTACAACCTCACCGTCGCCGACCTCCACACGTACTATGTGCTGGCGGGCGAGACGCCGGTGCTCGTTCACAACAGCAATGGATGCGTGAACTGGGCCTCCAACAGCGTTAAAACGTGGGGTCATACATTCAAGACTCATGGCGCCGGAGCGAAGAACACGAAGGCTCTGACCGATCGCGCTCGTAGCACCAATAATCAGCAAGGTCAGTGGCTGGACAATGATGCCGCGGCAGAGTTCTTGAAGGGACTCCATGTCGAAGGAGCCGGGCCCAGGTCGGTGCGCATTCCGGACGGACTGGGGCAGGTGATTATGCCGGATGGGAGTATCGTCCAAGCGCGGGCAGCTACCATCATCCCGAGTCCAAATGGGCTGTACAAGACGGGATTCCCGATCATTGGTCCGAACTAGGAGGCTGGAGAGATGAGCTTCTCCGTGTCGTTCAATCCGGCCGTGCCGTCAGGTGCTGTGTCTCCTGCTTCAGCGGGTCTGGAGCCGGGTGACGATTACGAAACCCTGGTCATGGAGGCGTGTAGCGCCCTCTCTGATGCTGGAGGCAGCAGGTTCCACATTGGCGGCTTCGGGAGTGATGAGTGGCCGCTCGATGTCGCCTATGACTTGTCTGCCTTCTTGGAGCAGCTCCCGTCGCTTCTGGCGGGTGTGCGCGACCGTCGCGAAGTCGAGGTGGATCTCTACTCGCAGGGCATCGAGAGGACTTTGATTTTCCGCCCAAGCGGGGATCTCGTGATGATTCACTGCGAGTCGCGGACCAATTGGGTTCCAAACCCAGAGCGCGAGAGCATTGCACAGAGTGAGCTAGTCGCGATGCTCTCGAAATTGGCCGAAGACTTCGCCAGAGGGTTGAAGGCGATCAATTCCGAACTGTCGGAGGTCGCACCATTCGAGCGTTGGTTGGAGGGTGAGGTGTAGCCTCGCTGCTCGATCCCGCAACCCTCGCGCTGGATAGCAGCAGCAAACTTGAAGCCCCGTCAGGTACGTCCTGGCGGGGCTTCTGCGGTGGGTGACGGCAGTAGTTGACGGCAACGTCAGTGGACGGTGGCTCCGTACAGCGGCGGGTCGCCGCCGTCGTCGCGGGTCGACTCGTCGTTGGCAGGACCGTCAAGCGCGGTGCTGAGGGTGTCGATGGCGTCGCGCTGGAGGCGGAGCCTTACGTGGGCGTAGACGGTGGCGGTGACGCCGATGTGGGCGTGGCCGAGGAGTTCCTTGATCACGACGAGTTCGACTCCCTGCTCCAGGAGCAGCGTCGCGGTCGAATGGCGGAGGTCATGAAATCGGATGCGCCGGAGGCCGGCCTTGCGGAGGAGCATGGTGAAGGTCCGGGTGAGGTTGGTCGGGTCGATCGGCCTGCCCTGCGGCGTGGTGAACACGTAACCGCTGTGCCGCCACGCGGTGCCCGCGGTATCCCGTTCGCGCTGCTGCTCCTCATGGTGGTGCTTCAGCGACTGGAGGCAGCGGGCAGGGAGGGCGATGCGGCGCTCGGAGGACCGGGTCTTGGTGGGCAACGTGATGAGTCCGCCCGTGCTTGTGCGCTGCAAGGTGCGGCGGACGACAGCCGTGCCACGGTCAAGGTCGAGGTCTTCCCAGCGGAGGCCGAGAAGTTCGCCTTTGCGGAGTCCGGTGTGGAGTGCGAGTTCGAACAGGGCATGGAGCCGGTGTCCACGCGCGGCTGTGAGGAATTGGCGGGCTTCGTCGGCGGTGAGGGGTTCGAAGCGTCGGGGCCGTGGGGTGCCGGTGCGGACATTACGGGCCACGTTGCGAGGGATTTCCTCCTCGCGCACGGCGTGCTCCAGGGCGGACTTGAGCACAGAGTGGATGTAGGTGAGCGTCAGCGGGGAGAGCAGCTTGCGGCAGCACGATCCGACGGCGCAGCAACGGGGCTCATCACGCCCCGCATCAATGCCTCGCGCACAGCACTGGCATGTGGTGCGGAGCTGGTTGAGCCAGGTGCGGACGTCCTTGGCGGTGAGCTTGGTGAGCTTCTTCTTGCCGAGGCCAGGGATGAGGTACCGGTTGACGCAGGCGGTGTAGCGGGTGTGGGTGTTCTCGCGGAGCTGGTGGACGGCGACGTTCTCCAGCCAGTACGTCAGGTACGCAGCCAGGCTGCCCTGCGCGGAGGGGACGGGGAGCCCGCGGTTGCTGGCAGCGATCTTCTCGGTGAGCTTGACCAGCGCTTCCTTGCGGGTGCTGCCATAGACGCGGACGCGCTTGCGAGTGTTACCGGGGGCGAGGACGTATCCAGCGGCCTCCCAGCGGCTGTCCTTGCGCTGGTAGACGGTTCCGTCGCCGTTGGCGCGGGTGCGGCGGGAGGCGGGGGTGTCTCGGGGCGTGGTCATCAGGCGGCGGCTTCCTGGTCGAGGCGGGTACGGATGAAGTCGGTGAGGGCGTGGGCGGGGATGCGGCGGGCGCGGCCGAGGGTGAGGGAGGCGAGCTGGCGGGTGCGGATGAGGTCGTAGACGGCGGTGCGGCCGAGTTGGAGGCGTTCCATGACCTGGGGGACGGTGAGGAGTTCCGTGCTGGCGGTCACGCGACGGCCCCCGGCCGGACAGCACTGGTCAGCCGATCAGTGGAGTGACTGACCGGGTGACCGGCGCGGTCGCCGGAGTGCTTCGAGCGTCGGGTTCGGGTCGGTTGCTCGGGTCGGGTCTGCCGTTGTGCGGCCAGGAGGTTGGCGAGGTGTTCGAGTTCGGGCAGGAGGCCGGTTCCGGCGTACTGCCAGTGGGAGATGACCAGCGTCGTGTCCGAACCGTCGGGCCGTGCGGCGATATCGCGGTGACCGGGATGGTGACCTGTGGAATGACCGTGACCGGGTCGGTGACCGGGGGCCAGGTCGGTGGGGTGTCCGGCGCGGTCACTGACCGGACTGTCGTCTATCTGGCCGGCCTGCGTCTCAGCCGGGGCTGGGGTGTGGGTGTCGGGTCGGCCGGTTCGCCAGGCGGTGCGTTCGACTCGGAGGTGGGTGAGGGTGGTGGAGTAGTGGCGGGTGCGGGTGGAGAAGTGGCCTCGGAAGCCGAGCATGTGGGCCCATTGGCGTAGGCGGAGGTGGGCGTGCCGTCGTTTGGTGGCGAGGTGCCAGGCGGTGTGGATCATGCGGCGGGCGTGGTCGGTGATGTCGTGGGTGGCGAGTTCGGCGAGGAGGCGGAGTCGGCGGTCGAGGGTGCCGGTGGTGGTCTCGGCTCCCTTGGTGGCGTACTTGGCGATGTAGGCGGCGACGTGCCGGTCGGTGACCGGGCCGCCGGTGAAGTCGGTGCTGCGGATCGCCCGGACATCTATTTGCCGCCCGAACCGGAACACCAACCGCCCTGCCCGATCTGAGCCTTGGGGCTGGGACGCGGGGATGTCCCCGGCGGGCTGTGGTTGCTTCGGCGGTTGGCCCTTGTGGTGGACGCGGGTGCGTGTGGCGGCGGCGCGGACGGCGTGGTCGAGGAGCTGGGTGGTGGCCCAGTCGGGTGGTGTGCTGGTGGGGCCTGTGGGTCCGTCGAGGCGGATGACGGCGTGGAAGTGGATCTGGCCGCGTTTCTGGTACTCGGCGACCTTGGCGTAGGAGAGGGTGGCGTGGTGGCGCAGGGTCCGCTGGGTGAGGCCGGCGGCCTTGGCGATCTCCCGCCGCAGGTGGGTGGTGAAGCGTGCCCACAGGGCCGGGGCGTGGGCGTTCCACAGGACCGCGCCGGTGTAGTCGTAGTGCTCGGGATCGAGCGGGGTGCCGAGGAGCGGGTCGTCGTCGGGGTGGGTGTGGCCGCAGTGGCAGCGGCCGGTGTCGGGTTGGTTGTGGACCGGGCCGAAGCCGGGTGCGGTGAGGGTGGCGAAGACGCGGGGGTGGGCGGCGACGCTGGTGGGGACGGTCTTGCCGCCGCGTAGTCCGGCGGTGATGAGCTGGTAGGTGTCGTAGCGGTAGACGGTGGAGCAGGCGGGGCAGCGGGTGGTTCGGCGGTTGCCGCAGCGGACCAGCAGTTCGCCCGCCGGGAGTCGGCCGGATTCGAAGTGGTCGAGGATCTCGCCGGTCGCGCTGTCCAGACGGGTGCGGTGCCCGGTGAGGCGGATCGGGTGCGCGCACCCGCCGAGCGTGCTGATCTGTCGTGCGAGGGGTGCGAGTTGGCCGGTGGCGGCGAGCTTCGCCAGCCTGGCGGTGAGCCTGGCTCGGCGCTCCAGCGCCGAATGCCGACGGGCGAACGCGTCGGTGGTGCCGTGTGTCGAGGTGGGCGGCAGTTGGAGCTGTGCGGGCATGGGTGGATGGCCCTTTCGGCGGAAGGCGGAAGGTGAGAGGGGCGACGCGGGTGCGTGGGCAGGCCGAAGCGTTCGACCTCACAGGGGAACGGGCGCCTCGTGGGTGGGCGCGGACGCCGGGACCGGCGAGGTCTGGGCGGCGTGGGCGCGGTGGTGATCACCGGCGGGTGCGTGACGTTAACATCGCCCCACGGGCGCATTCAAGTGCATCCCTCCTCATTCCTTTCTGTAGGTGGCGGGACGCGGGTAGTGTGGGGCCGGTTTCCCGGTTTGGACGGGCCGGAAATACCTGATAGTGGGCACGGAAGGCGACGGGGTGGCGAGCGTGATGACGACGCGGCGCGGGCGCAGGCAGGCGGGCGGCGGGGTGCAGCTGACGTTCGAGGTCATCGCCGAGACCCTGCGGGAGCAGATCCACTCCGGGCGACTGAAGCCGGGCGACGCGCTGCCGACGCAGACCGCGTTGATGCGGGAGTTCGGGGCCTCCAGCCTGACCGTGCAGAAGGCCATGACCCTGCTGAAGCAGGACGGCTGGGCGGTCTCCCGGCCCGGCAAGGGCGCCTTCGTCGCCCACCACGACCAGGCCGACGCGGATGCTCTCGATCACCCGGAAGCGGCCGCCCCGGCAGGTGGGACGGCGGCCCGAGTCGAGGCACTGGAGCAGGCGTTGGCCGAGGCGGTCGAGCAGCTCGCCGAGCTCCGCGCCCGCGTCGCAGTTCTGGAAGCGGGCAACGATGAGCCCGGCCACTGACCCCGTTCCGGGTAGACCTGGGTGACCTGGGCCCTGCGTCCAGATTTTCTGTACGAGGTTCAAGGCGGGCCCCGCCCGCATTGGCTGACCGCCGCCGCCGACAAGCCCGCCGTTCGCTCGGGAGGCCAGCCGCCCCGGCAAGGGAACGGTCCAGGACTGCGAGAGCGGCAACCGACCAGATTGCCGGGATGACCGGAACCGGGCTCCTGGCGGAGCAAGTTGTCGCCGACGACCGTCCTACGGCCGGATCGCAGGCACAGGGCCGACCAGGAGGCCGACCCTTCACGTCCGTCACCGGGCTCACCGAGGACGGTAGCCAGCGTCGCCTCCGGCGGGGAGCGAAGCTCCCAGCGCCCCACCATCGGCCGATCCCGCCCACGAACGCGCTGATGCAGCAGACCAAGTGCCTGCCCCGTTCGCCGTCCCGGCCTACGGCCCCCTGCCCATACCCGACCCACCCCAGGCAGGCCACCGGCCCAAGATCCCGCCAGCACCTACGAGGACCGGCGCACGCACGTTCGGAGATCGGCTCCGTGGGGTGAAGCCCGGTGTCAGCGCGGGGCAGCCCCCGTATGCTGGCCTCGGTAGCCACACCCCGTCCCGTGGAGGTCCCGATGAGCACACCCGACGCGGAGTACTCCGGCTACCCACCGCTTCGGCCCCGCGTTTCGGTCGAGGAACTGCTGGCCGTGAAGAACACCCAGCCGATCCGGTCCCTGGACGACCTTGCCGCCGACACCTTCGAGTCGGACGAGGAACTGGAGGAGTTCCTGGCCTTCACGTACGCCGAGCGCCACCGCGACGTCGCCTGAGCCGCCGCCATGCAACCCGTCATCCTCGACACCGACGTCGCGTCGCTGTCCCACAAGCGCAAGCTCACCGGCTCGCTCGCCACCAGGCTGATCGGCCGCAAGCCGCTGATCACCTTCGTGACCTTCGGTGAACTGACCAAGTGGACCGAGATCCGCCACTGGGGCACCCGCAGCCGCCAGGAACTCGCCGACTGGCTCTCCGGCATCCCGATCCTGCCCGGCGACGAAGCCGTCGCCGCAACCTGGGGCCGCCTGTCAGCCGCAGGCATCCAGCGCGGACGCCCACGCCCGATCAACGACATGTGGATCGCGGCCTGTGCCCTCACCTACGACCTGCCGCTGGCCACGCTCAACCTCAAGGACTACGAGGACTTCCGGGCCCACCATGGTCTGCGCATCCTCGGCGCGGAGTAGCCGCTCGCCGCTGGCGCAGCCGGATCCGGCTCACAAACGAGGCAGCGGCCCGTGACCAGGCTGAGCAGAAGCCGGCTGCCGGCGCGGCGCCTCCGGCGGGGAGCAAAGCTGGCCCCCCCTCCGAGCGGCGAACCCGCCCCGCACTGCCGGACGGGCGGCCGGGCCGCTGCGAGGCCTCAGCCCCGCCTGAGGGTAAAGACCCTTGACGGCAGTAATGACGGCAACAACCACGAACAACCCCGGCCGAACCCGCACCTCGACGGACCGCCGAATATGGTCTTGACCTGCGAAAACGCAGGTAGAGAGAGCTCGCGTAGCACACGTACTATGTGCTGGCGGGCACGACCCCGATTCTGGCCCACAATAGTAATTGCCCAGATTTCAACTCTGACCTGTCTGCGGCAGTTCACTACGCGAAGCACGTCAAGGGAGTGGACGTGCGACTCAAGAAGGGAAGGCAGCGCGAACCGCGTGCCGTAGAACCCGACATGCCGGAGTTCGATCGACCAGGCGGCAGGAAGGCATACAGGCAAGCCGCTCGCGACCTCATGGGCGGCGACGGCCCCGACTCGGCAATCACCGTCCGCACAGAGAGTGGCGGCATGCATCGCTACGATCCAGCCACGGGGTACTACGGATACATGAACAGCAGCGGGAGTATCTCGACATTCTTCCGACCGGCGGATGGTCTCTCCTATTTCCGCCGAACCACGATGCGGTATCGGTAAAGCTCAGAAGGAGATACGAAATGCAGTTCCTTGAGAGATTCAGGGAATTGGCTGGCGATCTCAGACGATCCCCGGGACTAACCCCCCATCGAGCCGTCGAAGAGTGGTCAGACTTCGTCGACGATTGCGCAGAGGGGTACGAGGGAACTCTCTTTGAGTACTGGGACGACCTGACAATTCGCAGTTTTCTGCAGCGCGTAATCGACGACCCCGCAATCAAAGAGACTCCCGAACTCGCGTGGTTTAAATCAGAGATCCATCGAGCAGATGAGATCTTTGCGAGGTTGTTGGCTCAGGGGTTCGAGGTTACAGGCGGCCGTGGCTGGTGGGAGCGAAAACTCCCCCGCATCGCCGGCCATGAAATGGCCGCGAATATAAAGGAGCAGTACGGGCATGAAGTCGAAGTAATTTAGTCAAATCTCAGATCGGTACCCGCTGGTCGATAAGGCCATAGAGTCGAGTACACCTGAGGAGCTCCACGTGATTCGGCGGGGCTCCTCAGCTGTCTGACGCTGAGGTTCAAGGCGTGGAGGTGGTCCTGGGCACTGGCGGCGCTACATCTTCGTTGTGGGTGTAGGCGGCATGTGCTTCGAGGCCGCCGGGATGGTCTAGCCGGAGAGCGCGGCCGTCGGGAGAGGGCGCGCAACGCAGTGCCCGACCTCGCCATGAGCGGCCTGCCGCCATTCGCCCTCGCTGTGAAGGCCGCCACCGGCGGTCGAGGGAGGTGCACCAACCGATCGCCGAGCTGGACCGAACATCGGCGACGGCAAGGGCCGCTGGCACCACGTCCTGCGCATCTCGTTCCGCCACCCAGCGGGTCCGGCAGGCGTCACGACCGCCAGGAGAACCGAGTCCTGCGGGAGGTCGGTAGCGGCAAGCCACTCAAGAGCGACAGCAAACGTGGCTGCCGCCGCGCCGAGCCCTCCAGCAAATCCCCCAGTCGCCCTTGGCCACCAGCGGGTCTTCCCGTACCTGTGTAATCCGAGCCCGTGCGTCTCCTTCACCGAGCACATCGACGGCCGGCTGGTGCGTGCCCTCCGGGGACGTTCTCGAGCAGCCGGATGCAACGCGACAGGCGAGCCTCGCTCGTCACGACCTGCGCGAACGAGCCCGTCGTACGCTCGTCGGCTACACCGTGCTCGAACTCCCCGCGGCACAGGACGCCGTGAATCTGGCCATAGGCCGGCCACTTCACCCCAAAGACGGACTGCTCTCGTACGGCGCCGCCTGTCTCACCGTCGCTGAGGGCGACAGGACCCTGGCCGAAAAGCACCTGCGGCGCCGGCAGACGGCTGAGCTGGAAGAGCGGGATGCTCACCAACGGCTCGTCTTCCTCCAGCGTCTCCTCGCCGATCCCGATCTCCGCCTCGTGTGGTGGCTCGACCAGCACCCTGACCGCATCGGCGATCTCACCCATCTGGCCAGGGAGACGAAAGACCTCAAGCCCCCGCGCGACTCCGACCATGACGTCGTTCACGGCGAGGTCAGCCGCTTCGTCGACCGGCCGCTCACCGACATGCGTACACCGCAGCAACACGAGGTGTTCCTGCGCGCTCTCACTCAGGCCCTGCACACCCTCAGCAGCTCCGAACTCCAACAGTCGGCGGCCTCCTGGCTGCCGACCCGCCTGACCGACCCCGGAGGCCCGACCACGTGAACCTGAAGACCAGGCGCCGGCTCCTCGCCCCTGTGCGTCACTGGCGTACGTACCGTCTCATGCGGCAGCACGGGCCCACACTCGACTACGAAACAGCCTGGGCCCTGATCGCCCTGCGCCATGCCCCCGCCGAGTTCGGCTTCGTACAGCAGGCTTCACACGAGGCCGGCCCCATCGGCCCCGCGGGGTCCGTTATGACGACTGGAACTCGCTCAGCCCACACGAGTGCGCCCGTCGGGAGCGCTGGCTACGGCGGCGCGGCGCTTCACCCATCCAGCGCCTGGGCCTGCCCCAAGCGGTGATCACACGGGCCGGTCTGAGCGGGACCGACTGGGGGCGGGGAAGGGGCCTCCCCCTGAGTGGTGGACACGTTGATACTGGATCTGCTTGATCCGGAGGAAGCGAGACACCGCCGATGGCGATGAAGGACTACTCGGACGAGTTCAAGGCTGACGCTGTGGCCTTGTACGAGTCCACACCCGGGGCGACCTACAAGAGCATCGCCGCGGACCTGGGCGTCAACCGGGCCACCCTGCGTGAGTGGGTGCTGCGGGACCGGGAACGCCGAGGTGCCGGCTCGGTCGCCGCCCGGGCCGGGGGGACAGCCGCCCGAGCCACGCAGGCGACGGCGTCCGCCGATCCGGACGAGCGGATCAGGCAACTGGAGGCCCGGGTGGCCGAGCTCGAGACGAGTGAGCGGAAGCTTGCGACCGAGCGGGACATACTCCGCAAGGCGGCCAAGTATTTCGCCGGAGAGACGAACTGGTGAGGAGCCGCTTCCAGTTCGTTGACGACCACCGGGACACCTACGAGGTGAAGCGGCTCTGCGAGGTCCTCGGCCTGAACC
>NZ_JBITRX010000011.1:133537-301100 GCF_044540325.1 Streptomyces sp. NPDC086023 | reverse complement strand
CGGCAGGCCCACCCCTGGGGCAAGGGGCTTCGCCCTGGCCTTCGGCCACCCCAGGCCCGGGCCTGCCTCCGGTCCAGCCTGCCACGACGCCTCAAACACCTTCCCCACACACCACACGACCCACCAGGGCAGCCAAGGAGGCGGCGGGCGGGGGTGGGGTGCGGGCACGGGGGTCTGCGTAGCGGGCGCCCGTACCGGCTTGCCGGGGCCCGCGGAACACGGGGGTCGGCGAGGGGGCCCGCAGCCCCGTCTGGGCTGGATCCGGCGTCAGACTCGCCGCCAGACTGCCATCGCCCAGGAGAACACGCCGAACAGCAGGAGTCCGGCGGCCACCGCGACCAGCAGCCAGGGCCCGGCGGGGGTTTCCGCGAAGGCGCGGAGGGTGTCGTCGACGCCTCTGGCCTTCGCCGGGTCGTAGTCGGCCGCCGCGTACACCAGGAAGCCGCCCGCGGCCGTGAAGACGGCACCGCGGGCGAGGCCGCCCACGACGCCTACCGTGTCCACGGTCGTTCGCGCCCAGGGGGGAAGGGCCGTCGTGTCCATCTCCTTGCGGAACATGCGCATCGCGGCCTGTACCGCGATGACGATGCCCCCGATCGCGATGCCGCAGCCGACCGCTCCGACCAGCCAGGGGCCCGCGGGAGCGTCCATCACCCGCGCCGTGAGGTCTCGGGACTGCTCGTCGCCGGAACGGTTCTCCTTGCGGCCGGCGGCGAAGGAGAGGACGGAGTAGGCCAGCACCCCGTAGAACACCGCCCGGGCGGCGGAGGAGGCCCGCTTCGTGGCCTTGCGGCCGTCGGGTCCGGTGGCACCGAACACCGCCTCCGACAGCCGCCACAGGGCCATGGCGCCCAGGCCGATTCCGATGGCCCACACCAGTACGGAGCCGTAGGAGCGGTCGGCCAGGGTGGCCAGTGCGCCCGACCGGTCGGCCTCCTCGCCGGTGTCCCCGAAGGCCACCTGCAGCGCCAGCAGGCCCACCAGGACGTACAGCACCCCGCGCGTCGCCAGCCCGGTGCGGGCGGCCACCATGATCGCCCGGCGCGTCTCGCGTCTGGCGCGCCCCCCGTGGTCGGGGCCTTCGGTGCCGGGCCGCGAGTCGCGTCGGGTCGCCGGTTCGCCGTACGAGGACATGGGCCGAGCCCCTTCCCGGGCCCGTCCGTCCCGCCGCCCGGTGCGGCGGGGGTACGGGCACCTGCTCGCGGCGGCCGCCGGTGGCTCTCCGTGACCGCGTCGGCGGGCCGCTCAGGTCCGCCCCTTCCCCGCCCGCGCCGTCTGATGTGCGGCCGGCCGGATCCGGGCGGTCAGGTGACGCGCCGGGCCGCGGGCCGTTCGGCGAGCTGCCGGAACAGCCGGTTGCCCAGGCACTCGGTCAGGTACGGGACCCCGTCGGTGTAGCCCGAGCCGGGCGCGTCCCCGAGCATGCGGGCCGCGAGGCTCCGGTGGGTGGCCTTCCATCGCTGGTGCCGGTCCTCCAGGCGGGCCAGGGCCGCGTGCAGCAGGTCCCGTTCCGCGTGCCCCACCGGGGTCCGGCGGCGCAGGTCCAGGTAGGCCCGGGCCACCGTGTCGTGACCGGCGTCCTCGGCCTCCGCGCGTACGGCCGGGACGCCCGCGAACGCCGCCGAGCACAGCCGCTCGCCGGACGGCAGCCCGCACAGCACCTCGAACCGCTTGTACTGCTCGGACTGGATGGCGCTGGCGCCCTGGGTGTACCGGCGGAACGCCGCGAAGTGGTCCGGCCGCATGGTGGCCACGAGCCGGAACAGGGCCGCGGCCCGGTCGACCGAGGCGGCCGCCCGGTCCACGTGCCCGGCCGCGTCCCCCGGCCGGTCGTCGCGGAGCGCGGTGATCGCGGCCCGGACGTCCGCCACGACCGCGGTGAAGAGCATCTCGTGGGCCTGGAGGGCGCGGATGAAGAAGAACTCGTCGTGCAGGACGTACACCGGCTGGACGGTCAGGTCGAACCAGCGGCCGGCGGCGGTGGCGGGGGGCCGGGGGAGGAGGTCGGCGACCTCGCCCGCGTCCCGGCCGCCGAGGTCGTCCGAGACGAACCGCAGGGCGTGGCGCAGCCGCTTGCGCGTGGTGTCGGGGCCGGGCGGATCGGGGTCCGGCCCGCCGCCGGAAGACCGGCCGCCGGGCTCCGGTACCCGCGACTCGTACCGCACGACGTCGGCTATCAGCAGCGTCGCCATGTGGTTGGGGTCCAACGGCCCGTCCGGGTCGTCCAGGACCAGTTCCAGCAGGGGGAGGGAGAGGTAGGTCCGGTTCGCGTAGCGTCCGTCGTGCTTGTCGAGCAGGCAGTCCAGGAAGGTGCGCAGGTACGGCAGCCGGTCGGTGGCGTGGCCGGACCTGAGGGCGCCCAGGCTCCGGAGCACGGGGTCCGGAAGGAAGTGCTTCCCGGTCCGGCGCACCTCGTCCGTGACCCGGCGGGCCAGCAGGTATCCGTCCCGGCACGCGGGCAGCTCCATGGTCATCTCTCGTCGCCTCCTCGGCGTGGGCCTCACCGTCGGGGTGGGGTGGGGGACTCCCAGTAGGCGGGGCCGGGGCGGGGCGCGTCACGTCGCGGACATTCGTGTCTTGACAGGGGGGCGGCAGCGGGATGCGCCGCCGCGGCCCCTCCCGTGCCGTGCCCCGCCCCGCCTCAGATCCGCCGGTGGGCGTGCAGCAGGTACTCCTCGCGGTGCAGCGGGTTGCCGTCCGTGCGGGGGCGGCAGCGCGGGGCCGCGGCGGGGGCGTAGCGGTCGAAGGCCGACTCCAGGACGCCCTCGCCGCCCGTGAGCCCCGGCAGCTCCCGCTCCAGGCCGTGCACCCGGTCGGCCGGTACGCACCCCTCCAGCACGTACCCGTCGCCCTCCGCCGCCGGCGTGCCCGGGACGGCCCCGGCCCGCGCCAGGGCGAGGGCCACCGCAGGATAGGCGGCCTGCGGGAACTCCAGCCGGAAGCGGTGCACCGGCTCGTGCACCGCCGTGCCGGCCCGTGCCAGGGCGGCCATCAGCACCAGCGGGGTCAGCGCACGGAACGCGCCCGCGGTGCTGCGGATGCTGCAGAAGCCCGAGTGCGTCATGGTGACCGTGCAGTCCGGCACCTGCCAGCCGTACAGGCCCTGGCCGAGTGTGGTGTGCACGGTCTCCTCGACCGCCCGCATGAAGGACAGCGGCAGCGAGCCGAGTTCTACCTCGCGCCGGAACACCACGCCGCCGCCCGGCGGCCCCGGCTCGACGCGCAGGCCGACGGTCGCCAGGAACGGGTTGCCGTCGTGGTCGAGCACCTCGTGGGCGGCGCCCGTGCCGGTCACGCGCTCCACGCAGATCGGGGTCGTCTCCTCGAAGCGCACCGCCAGCCCGAACTCCTCGGCGAGGGTGGTCTGGAGCACCTCTTTCTGCACCTCGCCGTAGAGCGACACCGAGAGCCGGCCGCCCGCGGGGTCCTGGCGCAGGCCGATCAGCGGATCCTGCTCGGCGAGCCGGCCGAGTGCCAGGTGCAGCCCGCCCTCGTCGGAGGGTCCGGCGGGCACCACCACGGTCTCCAGGGAGGGCGGCGCGAAGACCCGCCCGTACGGACGGTCCCGCGGCTCGCGGCCGACGGCGTCGCCGATCCGGACCTCGGCGAGGCCGCGCAGCACCGCGATCTCCCCGGCCCGGGCCGCGGCCCGGCGTTCCAGCGTGCCGCCGGTGAAGACGGCCAGTCCGGTGACCCGTCCCTCGCCGTCACCCACCCGCACCTGCTGCCGCACGGCGAGCGTGCCGGAGAACAGCCGGGCGTACGCGAGCTTCTCGCCGCGCTCGCCCCGCTCCACCTTGAACACCCGGCCCGACAGCGGTCCGTCGGCGTCGGGGCGTACGGCGGGCAGGAGTTCGCGCACCGCGTCGACCAGCTCCGGCACGCCCGCGCCGGTCACGGCCGAGCCGACGTACACCGGGTGGACCCGGCCGGCCCGGGTCGCGCCGGCCAGCGCGCGGCGCAGCCGCCCGGGCGTCGCGGAACGCTCGTCGGCCAGGTAGGCGCCGAGCAGGTCGTCGTCGTGGGCGGCGAGCACGTCCAGCAGCCGCCGGGCGAAGTGCGGGTCGTCCGCGGCGAAGAGCGCGGTCCGCGCCTCCTTCGTGCCCAGGCCGTCCACGACCCGGCCCATGGGGACGACCGGCACGCCGAGCCGGCGCTCGATCTCGCCGACCACGCGGACGTCGTCCGCGCCGCGCCGGTCGGCCTTGTTGACGAAGACGAGGGTGGGGATGCCGAGGCGCTTGAGGGTCCGCATCAGGACGCGCGTCTGGGGCTGGACGCCCTCCACCGCGGAGACCACGAGGACGGCGCCGTCGAGGACGCCGAGCACCCGCTCGACCTCGGCGATGAAGTCGGGGTGCCCGGGCGTGTCGACGAGGTTGACGGACACCGCGCGGGCGCCGGAGCCCAGCCGGAAGTTCTCGACCGCCGACCGGATGGTGATGCCGCGGCGGCGTTCGAGTTCCAGGCTGTCCGTGCGGGTGCTGCCCGCGTCGACGCTGCCGATCTCGTCGATGACCCCGGCGGCGTACAGCAGCCGTTCGGTCAGGCTCGTCTTACCGGCGTCGACGTGCGCCAGGATCCCCAGGTTCAGCGTGCGTTGCGTTGACTGCACTGAGCGTCATGTCCTTCGGGTTGATGACCGTTCCTTCCGTGGGGGACATGGACGTTCCGCGCATCGCAGGCTGCTCCTCGCTCGTGGTTGTGGTGCCCGAGGAGGGTGACAGGGCGACCGGGGGAGCGGCAACGCATTTATCCCGTCGCGCGCCGGTGCCGGGGCGACCGGTGCTGCTGCTGACGCCGCCCTGGGCGCTGCTGATGTGCTGCCTCGTTGTACGACGGCCTCGCCCGGCCGAGTCCCGCCGGCCGCCTCGTGGTCGTGCTGAGCGTGCGCCGTGGACGGGCGTCCCGCGGGCGGCGCGGGGGCGGTGCGGGGGGCGGCGCGGGGGGCGGCGCGGCAACAGGGCAAGGCCGGCGGCCACGCATGCCGGTGCCCCGGCCCCGCGGGAGGCGGGACCGGGGCACCGGGTGTGTTGTCGGGCGGGTGGAGCCTCGGTCAGAAGCGGAGGGTCCAGCTGTTGATGTAGCCCGAATTGCTCGACCACGGGTCGTGGGCCCGCAGCTTCCACTTGCCGTTGGCCGCCTCGGCCGAGGCGTTGACCGTCCAGATGCCGCCCACGTCCGGCATGTCCCACGTGGAGTCCGTGAGGCTGATCGGGTAGACCGTCCCGTCGGGGGCGATCAGGTCGACCGACAGGAACCCGTAGGCCGGGAACTTGACGGAGACCGCGACCTCCAGGTTGCTCGGCGCGTTGCCCGAGAGGCCGGTGACGGTGACGGAGCTGGTCGCCGGCTGGTTGCCGCTGATGGTGTGGTTGTTGCTGTTGGTGAACCGCGGCCCCACCGGCTTCAGCGGCGTCGAGCCCACGTACAGCAGGCGGTTGTACGAGCCCGTGCCCCGGTCCCAGATCTGCCCGGTGGTGGAGCTGTCCTTGAGGGCCTTCGAGACGGTGGCCGGGCTGGCGGTGCGGTGGGCCGAGAGGTACAGCGCCGCGGCGCCCGCGACGTGCGGGGTCGCCATCGACGTGCCCGAGAGGGTCGTCGAGGAGCTGTTGTCCCACCAGACGGCCGAGGTGATGTTCGTACCCGGCGCGAACACGTCCACCAGCGGACCGTAGTTGGAGAAGTCCGACCGCCGGTCGTCGCTCTGCGTGGAACCCACCGTGATCGCGGCGCCCACACGGGCCGGCGAGTGCTGCGAGGCGTCCTCGTTGTCGTTGCCCGCCGCGACGGCGTACGTGATGCCCTTCGAGATCGAGTTCCGCACGGCCGTGTCGAGCGCGGAGTTCGGGCTGCCGCCGAGGCTCATGTTGGCCACGGCCGGCTTGACGGCCTTGCGCGTCACCCAGTCGATGCCCGCGACCACCTGCGAGACGGTCCCGCGGCCGTTGGCGTCGAGCACCCGGACGGAGACGATCTTGGCCTTCTTGGCGACGCCGAAGGTGGTGCCGGCCACGGTCCCGGCCACGTGCGTGCCGTGGCCCTGCTCGTCGTCGGCCGGTGTGCCGGGTGCGATGGCGTCGTACCCGGACCGCGCGCGTCCGCCGAAGTCCTGGTGGCCGAAGTTGACGCCGGTGTCGATGACGTACACCGTCACGCCCGTGCCCGCGCTGGTCGGGTACGTGTACTTCTGGTTCTGGCCCGGCTTGCGGCGGCGGTCGAGCCGGTCCAGCCCCCACGAGGGCGGCGTCGGCTGCGTGGTGTCGGCCTTCACCGCGGCGTCCTGGACGACCTCGGCCACGGCCGGGTCGGCGGCCAGCCGCCTGGCCTGCTGCTCGGTCATCTCCGCCGCGTAGCCGTTGAGCGCCGCTTCGTACGTGCGGCGGATCTTGCCGGAGTACCGCTCGACGACCGAACGTCCGGCGGGCGACTGCGACTTCGCCTTGGCCTGGTTCAGGATGACGATGTACTGGCCCGGGATGGTGCCCGGCGCTCCGGCGTTGGCCACCGTGCCCTCGGGCGGCGGCGCGGCCTCCGCGGATGCGGCGGTGACGCCCCCGAGCAGCGTGGCGGCGGCGACCGCCAGTACGGTCAGCCGACGACGGCGTGTCTGATTTCTGGCATGCATGATTCACTCCCCCCTGGGACCCCCTGCCGGTCCCGTCCCGCAAGACTGTCTCGTCCGCCCCTTCCGGGCAAGGGCGCATCTGGCGTGTCGGAACATCAATTCGCGCCCCCCTGGCGGAAGTTGGCGTGTTGCCACTGTTTCGGCACAACGCGCGCGACCACGAGGGCGGGGCTTCGGCCGCCCCGCTACTGCGCCGTGATGCGGCCGTCGCGGAGTTCCAGGACGCGGTCGGCGAGGTCCAGAAGCTGGGGGTCGTGGGTGGCCACCAGGGCCGTCACGCCCTCGCTGCGGACCACCGAGCGCAGCAGCTCCATGATCGTCAGGCCGGTGGCCGCGTCCAGCTGGCCGGTGGGCTCGTCGGCGATGAGGAGGGAGGGGCGGTTCGCCAGGGCGCGGGCGATCGCGACCCGCTGCTGCTGGCCGCCGGAGAGCTCGGTGGGCCGCTGGTCGGCATGGCCGGCCAGGCCCACCAGGGCCAGCAGCAGCGCCACCCGCTCGTCGCGCTCGCGCGGGTCCGTACGGCGTAGCCGCAGCGGCACCCCGACGTTCTCCGCCGCCGTCAGGATCGGGATCAGCCCGAAGTTCTGGAAGACGAAGCCGATCCGGTCGCGCCGCAGCTCCAGCAGCTCCTCCGCGCCCAGTCCGTCCAGCGCGGTCCCGTCGATGACGACCCGCCCCCGGTCCGGGCCGTCCAGCCCGCCCACCAGGTTGAGCAGCGTGGTCTTGCCGGCCCCGGAGCGGCCCTTGAGGGCCACCAGTTCACCGCGCCGGACCTCGAACGTCGCACCGGCCAGGGCGTGCACGGCGGCCGGGCCGCTGCCGTACGAGCGGTGCAGGTCCGTCACCGCCACCATGGGGTGGCCGGCCCCGGGGTCCTCGCCGTCCGTGCCCGCCCCGTCCACGGCCACCTGTGTACCGCCGCTCCGCTCCGCCATCGGTCCGCCCCCGTGCATCCCCGTACGTGATCGTTCCGGCCCAGTATGGGCAGGCGGAACTTGTCCGGGCAATGACGGAGCGGGACGCAACTCCTGTCGAAGCGGGAGCGTTCGCCGCCCATTCCTGGGCCATTCCTGGACGATTCCCATTTGCTTCAACATCATTTCTTGATAGAAAACCGAACGAGCCGGCACCCAGGACCGTCGGCCGGGGGGCGGGTGTTCAGTGACGGCGTTCATCTTGCTGCGCGCACGCGCGCACCGGCTGCTGCTCGCCTGCGCCCTGCTCGCCGTCCTCCTCACCACCGCGGTCCTCGCCGCGCTCGCCGCCTTCTCCGCCTCCGTCGGGGACGCCGCCCTGCGCGGGACGCTGCGGGGGCCGGCCGCGGCCTCCGCAGCCCTCGTGGTGAGCGCGGACGTACCCCCGGAGCGCCGCGCCGCCGCCGACGCCGCCGTGGAGCGCGCGGCCCACCGCACCTTCGACGGGCTGCCGGTGACGGTGCGCAGGCTCACCGCCTCGGGTCCGTACGAGCTCCCGCGCGCCCTCCAGCCGGCCGCCGCCCGCTCCGGCAACCCGGACCTCACCCACTTCGCCGCCCTCGACCCCACCCGGATCCGGGTCACCGCCGGCACCCTCCCCGGTGCGGCCGCCGCCCCCGGCACTGCTGGGGCCGAGGTCGCCGCCGCCCTGCCCCAGGCCGCCGCCCGGCGCCTCGGCATCGCCCCCGGCGCCCGGCTGCGCCTCGTCGACCGCCTGACCGGCACACCGCTCACCGTCCGGATCACCGGCACCTACCAGGCCCACGACACCCGGGACCCGTACTGGCAGCTCGATCCCCTCGCCGGACGCGCCGTCCGCACCGGTGTGTTCACCACGTACGGCCCCCTGCTCGCCGCCCCTTCGCTCCTCGCCTCCGGCCGCACCTCCACCGGAACGTCCGGCTGGCTGGCCACCGCCGACCCCGGCGCCCTCACCACCGGCCGGATCAACGCCCTCCGCGCCGCGGCGACCAGCGGACCGGAAGCCCTGCGCGCGGAGCCCGGGTTCACGTCCGGCGCCACCGTCCGCACCGCCCTGCCCGCCGTCCTGGCGCAGACCTCGCGGGCCCTGGTCGTCGCCCGTTCCACCCTGCTGATCGTCGCCCTGCAACTCGTCCTGCTCGCCGGGTACGCCCTGATGCTCGTGGCCCGGCTGCTCAGCGCCCAGCGCTCCGGCGAGACCGGCCTGCTGCGCGCCCGCGGCGCCTCCCGGGCACGCGTCGCCGTCCTCGCCGCCACCGAGGCCCTGCTGCTCGCCGCGCCCGCCGCCCTGCTGGCCCCGCTGCTGGCCGGCCCGCTCACCCGTCTGATCAGCGAGTACGCGGGGACCGGCGAGGGCACCGGGTTCCGGGCCGCGCCGCCCGCCGGGGTGTGGGCGGTGGCCGCGGCGGTCGCGCTGTGCTGCGCGGCGGCCGTCGTCTCGCCCGCGCTGACCGCCGCCGCGGACGGCACCGTACGCCTCCGCCGCGGCCGGGAGGGCGCGCTGCCCGCACCCGTGCGGGCGGGCGCCGACCTCGGCCTCGTGCTCGTCGCGGGCGTGGCCTACTGGCAGCTGGACCGGCGCACCGGCGCCGCGGACCCGTCCGACGCCGCGGACTCCGGTCTCGGCGTCGACCCGCTGCTCGTCGCCGCCCCCGCGCTCGCACTGCTCGCCGGCACCGTTCTGACCCTCCGTCTCCTGCCGCCCCTGGCCCGGCTGGCCGAACGCCGGGCCGCCAGGTCCCGCGGCCTCGGGCCCGCGCTGGCCGGCTGGCACCTGGCCCGCCGACCGCTGCGCGGGGCCGGGCCGGTGCTGCTGCTGGTCCTCGCGACGGCCATGGGCACCCTCGCCGTCGGCCAGGGCGCCTCCTGGGACCGCTCGCAGCGCGATCAGGCCGACTACGCCACCGGTACCTCCGTACGCGTCCTCGACGCCCGCCCCGGCGGCCCGGGCCAGTCCGGCCTCTACGCGCAGTGGCCGGGCGTACGGCAGGCCGCCCCCGCCCACCGCACCACCGTGGACCTTTCGGGCGGCCGCACCGCCACTGTGCTCGCCCTCGGCCCGGGCGACGCCCCGGAACGGCTGCTGCTCCGCCGCGACCTCGCCGACGAGCCGGCCACCGCCCTGCTGCGCGCGCTCTCCCCGAACCGGCCCGCCGACGGCGGGCCCACCGGGTCCGGCGGCGGACCCGCGCCCGCCCCCGACCGCGCCATCCACCTCCCCGACCCCGGCATCCACCTCCCCGACGACGCCCGCGCCCTCACGCTCGACCTGAGCCTGACCGCCACCCGCAAGGGCCCGCACCCGCCCCGCGCGGCCCTCCCGGCCCCGCCGGAGGCACCGGTCCCGCCGCCGGTCCTCACCGTGCTGGCCGAGGACCGCTTCGGCCTGCCGTACGAGCTCACGGCGGGCCCCGTCCCCGCGGACGCCCGCCCGCGCCGGCTCACCGTCGACCTCGACCGCACGGCCTCCGGCGCCCGACACGCCCCGGCCGGCCCCCTCCGCCTGACGGGCCTCCAACTGCGCGGCACCCCGCCGGCCACCGCGTCCGAGGCCCACCGCCTGGAGATCACCGCTCTGCACACCCGTGCCCCGGACGGCACCCCCAGCGCCCTCACCCCGCCCGCCGCCGTGCACTGGCAGGGCGTCATGACCGGCACCCGGGACGGCGAACAGCGCCCGGCACAGCAACTCGCGACCGCCACCGGCCTGCCGATCGCCCTGGCGTACGACACGGGCACGGCGGCCGACCCGGACGACGCGTACGCGGTCCGCTACCGCACGGCCCGCCCCACCCCGACCGGCTCCGCCGGCTCCGCCACGGGTACCCGACCCGTCCCCGCCATCGCCACCGACGCCTTCCTGGACGCCGCGGCCGCACGCCCCGGCGACAGCGTCGACGTCACCCTGGCCGGCGAGCGGCTGACGGTACGGCTGGTGCGGACGGTGCGCCAACTCCCCACCACCGGAGGCCCGGCCGGGGACGCCGGCACCTCGGCCGCCACCGGTGGCGCCCTCCTGCTGGACCTGCGCACCGTCAACCGGGCGCTGACGGAACGGGGGAGCGGGACCCTGGCCCCCACCGAGTGGTGGCTGAGCACCCGCCCCGGCGAGGCGGCCGGCGTGGCCGCCGCCCTGCGCGCCCGCCCCGACGCCGGCTCCGCCGACGAGGTGCTGGTACGGGACGAACGCGCGGCCGCCCTCCTCGACGACCCGCTCGGCCGGGGCCCCCGCGCCGCCTTGCTCGCCGTCACCGTCGCGGCAGCCGCCCTCGCCGCCGTGGGCTTCGCGGTCAGCGCGGCCGGGTCCCTCCGGGAACAGGCCGCCGAACTGGCCGTGCTCCGTGCCCTGGGCGCCTCCCGCCGCAGGCTCGCCGCCCTCTCCGCCGCCGAACACGGTCTGCTCGTCCTGGTGGGCGTACTGGCCGGGCTCGGCATCGGCGTCCTGCTCACCCGGGCAGCTGTACCGCTCCTCGTACTCACGGCGCGCGCCGAACGGCCCCTGCCGCCGGTCCTCGTCGAACTGCCCTGGACCCATCTGGGCCTGCTGCTCGCCGGAGTGGCCGCCGTACCGCTGCTCACCGCGGCCGCACTCGCACTCCGCCACGCCGGCCCCGCGCCCTCGCTGCGCGACCAGGGGGACAGCTGACATGACCCACCCCACCAACGACCCCACCGCCAACGACCCCACCGCCAACGACCCATCCGCCGACGGCCCTGCCGCGCAGCGCCCGCCCGCCGAGGGCCCTTTCGAGAAGGGTGCTGCCGCGGAGGGTCAGGCCTCCGGCCCGGCGGCCGCCGGTGACCCGGCGGCGAGCGGTCCGGCTTCCGACGGTCCGGCGGCCGGGCGTCACACGGCCACCCGGCCGACCGCGAACGGCGTGGCGGCCGGTGGCCCTGCCTCCGCCGGTCCCACCGCCGGCGGCCGAGCCGCGGACGGTGCTGCAACCGACGGCCGCGGCCCTGCCTCCACCGGCCTTGCTGCGGCCGGCCCGGCAGCAACCGGGTCCGCGGCGAACCGTGCGGCGGCCGGCGGCCCCGCCGCCACCGGACCCGCCGCGAACGGCACCGCCACCGGCGCCCCCGCCACGCTCGCCGTCCCCACCTCCCACCCCCGGCAGGCCCGCACCCCCGCCCCCTGGGTGCGGACCCGGCTGCGGACCGCTCGGCCCGCCGCCCTGGCCCTCGGGCTGCTCGTGCTCGTCACGGCCTTCCTGGCCGCGGCCCTTCCGCGTGCCGTGGACGCGTACGAGACCCGGGCCCTGCGGTACGCAGTCCGCCACGCGCCCGCCGCCGGCACCGTCCTCGAACTCTCCGCCCCCCAGCCCGGCCTCGGACTGCCGGACTCCGCTCGGGAGCAGGCCCTGCGCCCCGCTCCGCTGGCCGCCGTCCACACCCGCGCCGCGGCCGCGCTGCCGGCTCCGCTCCGGGCGGACCCCGACCAGTCCGCGTACGGCGTCCGCACCACGGATCCGATGGCCGCCACCGATCCGTGGCTGCCGCGCCCGGACGCCGTCCCGCCCCGCTTCACGCTGGCCGCGCAGTCCGGTCTCGCCGCGCACGCCACCGTGCGCACCGGTCGCCTGCCGGCCGCCGCCGCTCCGGTGAACTCCGGCACCCGCCGGGTCGAGGCGGCCGTCACCACCGGCACCGCCGCCGCCCTGCGCCTGCGCGCCGGCTCCGTCGTGCACCTCATGGTCGGCGCGTCCGGCGACGACCTGCTCACGGTCACGGTCACCGGCACCGTCGAGCCGCGCATCCCCGAAGGCTCCTACTGGTCCGCCACCCCGCTCCTGCGCACCGCCGGCCTCGCCGCGGAGAAGAAGGGCGGCACCCCGGCGTACCACTGGCAGGCCGCCCTCCTCCTGCACCCGGACGCCGCACCCGCCCTCCTCGGCACCCAGGCCAAGCCCGAGCGGTACTGGCAGTTCGCGCCGGCCACCGACGGCCTCACCACCCGCGACACCCCGGCAGCACTCCGCCGCATCGCCTCCCTCGAAGGCGGGCCCGACCTGCTGCGACTGCGCACCGTCGCGGGGAACACGGCAACGCTCAGCACCGACCTGGAAACCGTGCTCGACGGCCACCTCGCGGCCCGCGAGGCCGTCTCCGGCATCGTCGCCCCGGCCGCCGTCGGCACCGCGGCCGTCGCGGCGGTGGTCCTGGCCATGGCGGGCAGTCTGACCGCCGCCCGCCGCCGCGACGAACTGGCCCTGCTGCGCGCCCGCGGCGCGTCCCTCACCGGCATCGGGACTCGCCTGGC
Source organism: Streptomyces sp. NPDC086023 (assembly GCF_044540325.1). Lineage (NCBI taxonomy): Bacteria > Bacillati > Actinomycetota > Actinomycetes > Kitasatosporales > Streptomycetaceae > Streptomyces > Streptomyces sp. NPDC086023. The sequence goes on along the minus strand of NZ_JBITRX010000011.1, from coordinate 288,256 downwards.
AGGGGAGGCCGCGGTGATCGCCGTACCGGCCGCCGCCGCCGGGCTGCTCGCGGCCCTGCTCCTGACCGACGGTTCCGGATGGCTGCCCGCCACCGCCGCCGCTGCCGCGGTGGCGGTGCTGGCCTGCGCCGCCCTGCCGCTGCCCGCGGTGTTCGCGCACCGCCGCCCCCGCGCCCACGGCGAGCGCGACGACCTCCTCACCGCCCGCCCCGGTCGCGCCCGCACCGTCGCGGAGCTGACCCTGCTGGTCCTGGCCGCCGCCTCGCTCCAGGCCCTGCGCGGCCGGGACCCCGCGGAGGCGGGCGGCCCGCTGGCCGCGGCCGCCCCGGTCCTCGTCGCCCTCACCGCCGCGCTCGTCCTGGTCCGCCTCTACCCCCTGCCCCTGCGCTGGGCCGCCCGTCCCGCCCGCCGGCTGCGCGGCGCGGTCGGCTTCCTCGCGCTCGCCCGGGCCGGCCGCGCCCCCGCCGCCGGGGTGCTGCCGCTGCTCGCCCTGCTGGTGGCCCTGACCACGGCGGCGCTCGGCGGATCCGTACTGGCCGGGGTCACCGACGCCCGGGACCGCGCCGCGCTGCTGGCCACCGGCGCCGACGTACGCGTCGCGGCCCCCGGCGAGTCCCGCCCGCTGCCCGCCGGCACGGAGACGGCCGTCGGGCGCGTAGCGGGGGTGCGTGAGGTGACCGGCGTACGGATCGACCGCACGGCCTCCGCGGCGGGCAGCCAGACCACGGGCGACCCCACCACGGGCAGCCACACCTCGGGCAACCGGAGCAGCACCGCCGGCCAGAGCGCCGGCAGCCCCCGTGCCCTGACCCTGGTCGGCGTCGAACCGGCCGCCTACGCCCGGCTCGCCCGCAGCACCGGACTGGGCGCCTTCCCCGCCACTGCCCTCGGCCGCTCCGCCGGCGTGCTCGACGCCGTCGCCTCGCCGGCCCTCGCCGCCCGCCTCGGCGACGGGCCCCGCCGCGTCTCCACCGCCGGCGGCGAGGTGACGGTACGCGTCGTCGCCGTACGCCCCGTCACCCCTGCGGCCCCGCGCGGCGAGTTCCTCCTCGTCGACGTCGCGGGCCTGCCCGGCACCGGCGTCACGGCCCTGCTCGCCACCGGCGACCCCGACCCCGAGGCCCTGCGCGCCGCCGCCGGCGGCCTGCCCGTACGGCTGCGGGCCGCCGAACGTGCCGCGCTCACCGACACCCCGCTCCAGCGGGGCGCCGAAGCCGTCTACGCCACCGCCGTCGCGGCCGGCGCCGGGTACGCCGCCGTCGCCCTGCTGCTCTCCCTGCTGCGCTCCGCGCCCGACCGGGCCGCGCTCCTGCTGCGGCTGCGCACCCTGGGCCTCGGCGCCCGCCAGGGCCGGGCCCTGGTACTGCTGGAGGCCCTGCCGCAGACGCTGCTGGCCGGGGGCGGCGGCGTACTCACCGCCTGGGCGACGGTACGGCTGGTCGCCCCCGGCATCGACCTGACCCGGCTGGTCCTCACCGCCGCGCCCGCCCTCACCCCGCCCCCGGCCCTCCCGCTGCGCGCCGACGCCTGGTCGCTGGCGCTGCCCGCGGCCGGTGTCGTGGTGCTGGCGGCCGTGGTGGCCGCGGCCCAGTCGTGGCGGCCGGGCCGCCGACGCACCCCCTCGACGACGCACGGACCGGGAGACACGCGATGACGGACACCAAGACCGGGGCCGGCGCGACGGACGCCCGGCCCACCCTGGCGGAGCTGGAGCGCCGCGCGGCCGCACACCGGGACCGGCCCTCGTACGGCCACGACGCCCTGATCGCCTGCGACCGGCTGGTCCGCGTCTTCACGACGGACGGCGTCGAGGTCCAGGCCCTCCAGGGGCTCGACCTGCTCGTCCGCGAGGGGGAGTTGATGGCACTGGTCGGCGCCTCGGGCAGCGGCAAGTCCACCCTGATGAACATCCTCGCGGGCCTGGACGTGCCCACCGCGGGCGCGGCCCGCGTGGCCGGCCGGGACCTGCTCGCCATGGACGCCGCGGGCCGGCTCGACTACCGCAGGAACGTGGTCGGCTTCGTCTGGCAGCAGACCTCCCGCAACCTCCTCCCGTACCTGACGGCCGCTCAGAACGTGGCGCTGCCGATGCGGTTGCGCGGCCGCGGCCGCCGGCGCGAGCAGGCGGCGCGGGCCCGGGAGCTGCTGTCGATGCTCGGCGTGGCCGAGTACGCCGACCACCGCCCCCGGCAGCTCTCCGGCGGCCAGCAGCAGCGCGTCGCCATCGCCGTGGCACTGGCCAACTCCCCATCGGTGCTGCTGGCCGACGAACCCACCGGCGAGCTGGACTCCGCCACCGCCGAGCAGGTCTTCGCCGCCTTCCGGCGCGCCAACGACGAGCTGGGCACCACCATCGTGATCGTCACGCACGACCAGGCCGTGGCCTCGGAGGTGCGCCGCACCGTCGCCATCAGGGACGGGCGGACCGCCTCCGAGGTGCTGCGCCGCACGGAGGTGGACGCCCACGGCCGGGAGTCCCTGGTCTCGCGCGAGTACGCCACCCTCGACCGGGCCGGCCGCCTCCAGCTGCCGGGCGAGTACACGGCGGCCCTCGGCATGGCCGACCGCGTCCTCCTCGAACTCGAACCCGACCACATCGCGGTCCGCCCCGACACCCCGGAGTGACCCCCGGGTCCTGCAGCGTCCGGCGCCTGCCCCCACCTTCAGCCCCTTGGCACCACGAGGCCGGCTCCGCCACGCAACAGGGCCTTCCCGTACACCCGTTGCGCCGCCGAACGGGTGGTTTCCGGCCCGATACGCCCGTCCCGTGCGCCAGACTCGGCCGCCCGGGGGTCGGCGTACGGCCGCCCGGACAGACCTGGTCCGAACACACGGACCGGGACACGCGACGGAGGGAGCGGTGGTGCGCGGCGGACTGGTGGCGGTGGTCGGGGGCAGCATCGCGGGCTGCGCCTTCGCTTCGGCGGCGGCCCGCGGCGGCGCCGACGGGGTCGTGGTGCTGGAACGCACCCGCGGGCGGCTCGCGGACCGCGGCGTGGGCCTGTGCGTGCACGACGACCGCGCCGCCGAACTCCGGGCCGCGGGCGTCCTGCCGCCCGGCATCGCCGCCCACCCGCTGGCCCGTCGCTCCTGGCTGGCCGCGGACGGGACGCCGGCGGGGCGGGTCTTCTGGGAACAGCCCTTCCCCTTCCACTCGTACCACTGGGGCCTGCTGTGGCAGAGCCTGCGGGAGGCGGTACCGGAGACGGTGGACTTCCGGCAGGGCGCGGCCGTCACCGGGCTGACGCCCCCGCCGCCCGGCGGGCCGGGCCGGCCCGTGGTGCGCGAGGCCGGCGGGTCCGGCACGGCGTACGACCTGGTCGTCGGCGCCGACGGCTACCGCTCCACCGTCCGCGGTGCCCTCTGCCCGGACTCCCGCCCCCAGTACGCCGGTTACGTCTGCTGGCGCGGCAACTTCGACGCCCGGCTGCTGGCCGGCCCCGGCGAGGGGCCCTGGCCCTCCGACACGGTCGCGACGGTCTGCTTCCCCGGTGGCAGCTGCGTGATCTACCGCATCCCGGGCCCCGACGCCCCCCGCGTGAACTGGGTCCTGTACGCGGTGCCCCCGCCCGGTACGGGGCTCCGGCTGGACGACCCGACGAGCTTCCCGCCCGGCCGGCTCACCGAGGCCCTCTCCGGCGCCCTGGCCGGGCTCCTGGAACGCCGCTTCCCGCCCTACTGGGCCCGGGTCCTCGCCCTCACCCCGGCGCAGGACACCCTCGTCCAGCCCATCTACGACCTGGAGACCGCCCGCGTCGCCGGGGACGGCCTGCTGCTGGCGGGCGACGCGGCGAGCGTGGTGCGCCCGCACAACACCAGCGGGGCCGCCAAGGCGCTCCAGGACGCCGGCGCCTTCGAGGCGGCCTGGCGCGCCGCCGGCACGTGGACCGAGCTCCAGGCCCGCTACGACGCCGCCCGCGGCCCGGCCGGCCGCGAACTGGTCGCCCTGGCCCGCCGGCTCGGCCGCGCCCAGGTGGAACGTACCCCCGACTGGACCGGCCTGACCGCCGCGGACACCGCCACCTGGTGGCAGCACCAACTGGGCGGCGCGCCGGGCATCGGAGGCGGAGCGCTGCGCACGTAGGGCGCTTCCTGCGGATCACCCGTCCCGGGGCGGGCCGGTTCGTGCCCGCGCGCGGGGGCGTCCGCCGACCGGAGATCCTCTGGTCGGCGGACGCCCCCGGCTTCCGGCTTCGCCGGTGCTCTGCGCATGTGGTTCGGGCCTTCCGGCCGCCCCGTCAGCCGACCCTGTCGAAGACCTTGACGATCGGTGACACGAGGTCGCCCACCTTCTCGACCGTCTTCACGACGGGCTTCACCACGGAGGCGGCCTTGCTGCCGCCCCGCGTCACGAGGGAGAGCGCCGAGCGGCCCGCCGCGGCCGCGAATTCACCGCTGCCGAAGCCGTGCTCGATTCCGGTGGCGATGGCGCTGATGCCCGAGGCGACCACCGATACGCCGAAGCAGATGGCGGCGATGCTGCCCAGGACCGGGGCTGCGGGGAAGAAGACGCAGGCCACGCCGAAGCCCACGCCGAGGAGGCCGGCTGCGACGCTGACCTTGTCGGCGGTGTCGGCCCACCAGGAGGCGTCGTTCCACCACTCGTCCTTGTCGCCGCCTTCGGTTCCCTTGGGGTTGACCTGGTCGTTGGTGGAGGAGTCGGCGGGGTTGCGCTGGGCGTCCCGGTCCCTTTGGGCCTGCTCGGCAGCCGCGCGTGCGGCAGCCTGGATTTCTGCGGTCCGCTTGGCGGTGGCGGTCTGGCGCGCCTCGGTGGCGGCTGCGGCGGCGGCCTTCGCGTCATTGCCTGCGGCGATCTCGGAGGCGCGGGCGTTCGCGGCGGAGGCGTTGGCGCTGTTGGCGGAGGCGACCGCGCTGCGGGCCGCGTCGATCGCGCGGTTGGCGGAGTAGTTCGCGGAGCGGGCGGCGCTCTGTGCGGTGGCGGCTGCCTCCCTGGCCTTGTCCGCCGAGGCCCGGGCGTCGGCTGCCGACTTGTCGGCGGCGTCGGCGTTCTCGCGTGCCTTCGTGGCGCTCTGGGCGGCTTCGTTCGCTGCGGTGACCGCCTTGCCGGCCCACTCCTGGGCTTCGGTGGCGGCCTTGCGCGCCAGGGCGGCGACTTCCGATGCCCGTGCCGCGTTCTCCACGGCCTCCTGGGCGGTCTTGGCCGCGGTCGCGATGGTCGCCTGCATGGCGGCGGCGTGGGAGAGGGAGTCGTGGTCGAGTTCGGCCGCCCGGTGCAGCACGGTCTCCACGAAGCGCCGCCGCATCCAGGCCGGGCCTTCCATGGCGACGTCGGCGTAGGCCCTGGTGTAGGCGCCGCCGGTGGCCTTGGCGGTCAGGGTGACCACGGCGTCGTCCTGCTCGACGGCCTTGTTCAGGTCCTCGTCGAAGAACTTCTGCAGCGCTTCGGGGGTGTTGGTGTTGAGGGCGTCGTTGGCCGCCTTGGTGACTGCCTTGCCGGGCTTGGTGTTGAGGATCTTCAGGATGTTCACCCTGTTGTCCATGGCCCGCGATTTGATGACGCCGGAAGTGTTGAAGTCGCCTTCGGCGGGCAGGCCTCCGGCCAGGGCCTCCGCCGCAGCCTTGGCGACGGCAGGCTCGGACACCTGTGCGATGAACAGGATCGTCTCGCGGTTGTCCTGGTTCGCGGCCAGCTCGCGGTCCAGGTCGATCCAGGAGTAGACGTCCTCGTCGGATCCGGACAGGGCGAAGCGGGCGGCCTGGCGGGTCCAGGTTCCCTTGGAGTCCAGCAGTGCGACGGCCGCCTTGCGGCCCAGGGTCGCCGCGGCGGCGAGGTCGTTGTTCCCCAGTGCCTGCTCGGCCTTGGCGATGAGGTCCCTGGTGGCCTGGGCGGTCTGCTGTTCCTGTGTCCGCTTGTTGAGGATGGCGGCACGCTCGGCCTTGTCCACGAGGGCGAGCTGAGCGGCTTCCTTCATTCCCTGGATCCGGTCGGTCTCCAGAGTGGTCTTCTCGGCCTCGCGGGCCTGCTTCTCGACCTTGATGGCCTCTTCCACCGCCGTGGTGGCGTTGTTCGCGGCCTGTACGGCTGCGCCGGCGTAGGCGGTGGCCTTGTTGGCGAAGTCGACGGCCTGTCCCGCGTACTTGACCGATTCCTCCGCGGCGTCGGCGGCCTTCTCGGCGTGTCCGGCCGCGGACTTGGCGGCATCCCGCGCGACGCCTGCGGCCTTCGCGGCGGCGCTTGCCAGGGCGCTGGCCGTGGACGCGGCGTTGGTCGCCTGGTTGGCCGCGTTGGTGGCGATCGCTGCCTGGCGCTGGGCCTCGGCGGCCTCGCCCTGGGCCACTCCGGAGGCCGAGGTGGCGGCCTGGGCGGAGGCGGTGGCGGCGGCTGCCGCGGTGCGGGCCGCGGCGGCGGCGTCCTTGCCGGCCTGCGCGGACTGCTCCGAGGCCTTGGCGGCCTCGTCGGCCGCGGCTGCGGTGGCGTAGGCCTTGGCGGCGGCGTCGCGCGCGGCGACGGCGGCGTTCTTGGCCTCGTTGGACTTGGACGCGTCCTTCGATGCTGCGATGGCGGAGTTGTAGGCGCGCGAGGCGGCCGATCCGGCGGCCGCGGCGGCCTGGGAGGCGGCGGTGGCGGCCCAGGAGGCGCGCTGCGAGGCCACCACCGCGGCGCTTGAGGCACGGATGGCGGTCCGGGAGGCGGATGCGGCACCGGCGGCGGCACTGGCGGCGTCCCGTGCTGCGGCGGCGGACCTGCGTACGTCGTCCTTGGCCTTCTCCGCCTCGTACGCGGCCCTCTCCGCGGCCTTCCTGGCCTCGTCGGCGGCGAGGGTCGCGCGCGCGGAGGCCTCGACCGCCAGGTCGGTGTTCTCCCGGGCACGTGCGGCCTCGCGTTCGACGACGGCGACGAGCTGGTCGATGGTGGCGGCCTCCTGGTCCCGGGCCCGCGCGATGTGCTGGCCGGTGTCGAGGTACCACTGCACGTCGTCCGCGTTCCCGTCCAGGGCGCGGTTGGCGTACTTGGTGAGCTCGGGCCCGGCGTTGGTGAGCGTCCGCATGATCTCGACGCGCCGGTCCTCGAGCCGGGCGGAGTACTGGCCGGTGAGCAGGTACTTCTCAAGTGCCAGGTCGGTGCCGGCGGTCAGTGCGGCGTTGCCTTCGCGCTTGAGCGCCTTTCCGCCGTTGGCCATGACGGAGAGGGTGGCGACCCGCATGTCCTCGGTGACCGACGGGCGGTAGCCGTCCTTGACGAACGCGGCGATGGCGGTGTCACCGCCGTTGAGGGCCGCCTGTGCGTCACGGCGTATGCCCTTCCCGCCGTTGGCCAGGTAGGTGAAGACGGCGACGCGGTTGTCGATCCGTGTCGCCCTCGGCAGGTCCTGGGTGAGGAAGGTGGTGATCTCATCGTCGGTGCCGCTCAGGACGTGGGCGGCTGCCTCCTTGACCGCCCTCCCGCCCAGGGCCCATGCCATGACCGCCTTGCCGCGGTCGGTCTCGGGAAGGGGCGGTGTGCCGGCCGCGACGTTGCGGGGTGCGGCACGTACGGGGGTGGAGAAGAGCAGGGGAGTGGCGGCTGCGGCCGTGCCTGCCGCCAGCATTGCGGCGAAACGGCGGCGGCTCCAGAACGTTGGCTGCACGAAAGGCCTCTCTGGTTTATCGGCATCGGTTCAGACCGCTGCCGGGAGTCGTATCCGAACAACGGTGATGCCGTGACCTTACGCAGCTGATTGACGAAAAAGGACGTGCCGGGAAGTCCGCTGCATATCCCGCTGGAGAATGGCTTGATGCGATCCAGAAGTTTGCGCAAAATCGATGCAACCCACCCAATGCGTGACGCAACTCACCCACCGGAAGGGATAGTTCATCACGACATGCCCGTTTTTTCGCTTCGCATGATCTTGTTGTGGCTGTTTTGATTCGAGTGATCGGCAAGGCCGCATGTCGAGGGGTCCACCTCTACTCCGTCAACTCCCGGAGGGCCGCGCGGCTGCTATTCGGATGTCTTGGGCAAGGTCCGGCGATAAACAGGACCGGCCGCATGCATGCCCGGCTGTATTCACGACTCCAGCACTGCCGATTCGCGACTACAAAACCTCGATCGACAGGACGAAAAATGAACGTGCGCAGCGCAATCCTGCGAACCGTCGGAGCCGCTGCCGGGGCCGGTGCGCTGGCCTGGGTCGCCATCGCGGGTGGCTCGACGGGCACGACCGGCACCGACGGGATCGCCGCCCAGGCCGTCGCGGACGAGGGCCCGGGCTACGCGGTGGAGGACTTCGCCTACCCCAACGCGGACAAGATCCTCGCGGAGAGGAACATCAAGCTGAAGAAGGGCAACGGCCACATCCTCCTCGCCGACTGCGGCTCCGAGGAGGGCCTGCTGGAGGTCTACTCCCGCACCAACGAGAAGGTCTGCTTCAAGGTCACCGGAACCACCGGCTACCTGAGCCTGGAGATCCCCGCCGTCTTCGGCGTCAAGGGCAACGACTACGCCTCCACGGTCGACATGACCACCGGGACCGAGGAGAAGACCTTCACGGTCGACAAGAACACCTGGACGCCGGTCGGAGAGACCGCGGACGAGCAGGGACGCGACTTCATGCTCCTGGAGATCAGGACCTCCAAGTAGCACACAGGCGCCCCGGCGCCGGCAACGGCGCCTGCCCGCACTCCGCCTGACCGCATCCCCCACCTTGACCCAAGGAAGCCCCATGCCCCGAACCAGCCCTCGGCGCTCCTGGCTGCCCGCAGGCCTGACCGCCCTGATCGCCGCCGGCCTGCTGGCACCCGCATCCGCGCACGCCGCCATCGGCACCCCGGACACCGGCTCCCACGCCTACACGGCACATCTCACCATCGGCGACGAGACCAACGCCCGAGGCTGCTCGGCCACCCTGGTCGCCGGCGACTGGCTGCTGAGCGCCAAGAGCTGCTTCCCCGCCGACACCACCGCCGGAGCACCGAAGCAGCCCGTCAAGGTGACCGTGGGCGCAAGCACCTACAACGTCGGCGAACTCGCCCCGCGCACCGACCGGGACGTGATCCTCCTGCGCCTGGACCGGCCCGTCACCAACGCGACCCCCGTCAAGCTCGCCTCCGCCGCGCCCGCCGCCGACACGGCGGTCACGGCCGTCGGCCACGGCCGCACCAAGGCCGACTGGGTACCCGGCAAGGTCCACACGGCTTCGTTCAAGGCCACCGCCACCACGACCACCACCCTCACCCTCGAAGCCGCCGGGCAGGGCAACGCCATCTGCCAGGGCGATGCCGGCGGGCCCGTCCTGAACGCCGACGGGCAGCTCGTCGCCCTCAACAGCCTCTCCTGGCAGGGCGGCTGCCTGGGCACGGACCCGGCCGAGACCCGCACCGGTGCCATCGCCGTCCGTGCCGACGACCTGCGCGAGTGGATCCTGCAGACCCGCGCCCTGACGGCCGGTTGGAAGACCGAGGCGCTCCTGCAGGCCGGCACCACGCTGTACCAGGGCATCCGCCTGGCCGGTGGCGACTGGACGGGCTTCACCGACGTCCAGACCAAGGCAGGCGACATCGGCGGCATCCGCACCGCGGCCGCCGCCGGCATCAACGGCGACACCCACGTCCTCGCCGTCGGCAACAACGCCCGCCTGTTCCACACCATCCGGAAGGCGGACGGCACCTGGGGCACCTTCGGGGACGTGGGCGCGGTCGCCGGCGGCCTCGCGAACCTCACGCAGGTCTCCGCCGTCTCCATCGGCCACGACCTCCACGTCGTCGCCGTCGCCGACGGCAGGATCTTCCACACCGTCCGCAACGCCACCGGCCACTGGACCCCCTTCGGCGACGTCGCCGGCGCCGTCGGCCCGATCGGCAAGGTCACCGCCGTCGCCACCGCCAGCGCCGGGGGCCAGCTCCAGGTCACTGCCCTCAGCGGCGGCAAGGCCCACCACACGGTCCGCAACACCACCGGCCAGTGGACCCCATGGGGCGACGTCGTGGCGGCCACCGGCTCCACCACCGGCCCCATCACCTCCGTCGCCATGGCCGGTGCCGGCAACGACGCCCACATCGTCATCGCCACCGACAACAACACCCGCCAGTACCACGCCATCCGCAACGGCAACGGCACCTGGACCCCGCTCGGCGACCTGAAGGGCATCCTCGGCACCGTCACGGCCAAGTCCCTCTCCGCAGCCACCGTCGACGGTGAACTCCAACTGGCCGTCACCACCACCGGCAACAAGGTGCTGCACACCGTGCGTCGCACCGACCGCACCTGGGCCACCACCACCGAGGTCACCCCCCAGGGCGTCACCGCCGCTCCCGGCGCCATCGCCATCACCGGCACCCTCTAGCCCACGCGTCGCCGGTGTCCGTGGCGACCCCCGGCGCCACGGACACCGGCAGCGCAGTTGTGGCGCACATCGTGAAGGAAGACCCATGACTCACACCCGTACGCGCTCGATGCGGACGGCATCCCTGCTCGTCACCGCCACCGCGGTCGCCGGGGGCATGATCTCGGCCGGCTCCGCCCATGCCCTGGCGGGCCCCGAAGCCCCTGCCGGTCAGTACGCATACACCGCGAAACTGGCCATCGGCGAGGACGACAACAGCCGCGCCTGCACCGCCGCCCTGGTCGACGCCCGATGGGTGCTGACCGCCGCCGCATGCCTGGCCGCCACCCCCGGTCAAGCCATCACGGCCGGACAACCCGCCCTGAAGGCCACCGCCACCTTCGCCGGCGGCCAGACCCGGGACATCGTCGAAGTGTCCGCCGGCGCCGCCGACCGTGACCTGGTCCTGGCCCGCCTGGCCGCACCCGTCACCACGATCGCCCCCGTCAAGCGGGCCACCACCGCCCCCGCAGCCGGCACCGACCTGACCGCGGCAGGCTTCGGCCGCACGAAAACGGACTGGGTGCCCGGCGACCTCCACACCGGCACCTTCACCACCGGCAACACCGACACCGCGACGCTGAGCACCACCGGCAAGGGCACCGACGTCCTGTGCAAGGGCGACACCGGCGGCCCGCTCCTCAACGCCGCCGGTGAACTGGTGGGCATCAACAGCCGCTCCTGGCAGGGAGGCTGCCTCGGCACCCCCGCCGCCGAAACCCGAACCGGCGCCGTGGCTGCCCGCACCGACAACATCCGCGACTGGATCGACCAGGTCACTGCCCCCCGCAACGGCTCGCGGGTGTCGGTCCTGGCCGGCGGTGGCGGCACCATGTGGAGCCAGTCCGGCGACCTCGGCTACGGGGAGTACGGGCAGGGGTGGTCCAAGGCCGACGGCAAGGACATCACCCGGGTGACCAGCGTGCGTTCCGGCGAGTACCTGCGCGTCTACGGGATCGCGGGAGGCAGGGTCTACGGCCAGGACCTCAACGTCCGTACGGGCCAGTGGTCGGGCTGGGGCGAGATCCCCGGCGGCGCCGCCGGCACCAGGGACATCACCGCCGCGGTCGTCAACAACGTCGTGCACCTCCACATCGCCGGCGTCGACGGATCCCTCTACACCCAGGTCGGCGACTACAACGCCGGCCGCTGGAACACCGGTTGGACCAACGTCTCCGCCTCCGGCCTCACCAGCGTCACCAGCGTTGCGGCCGGCACGACCGTGCGCCTGTACGCCGTGGCCGACGGCCGCGTCTACGGCCGCGACCTCAACACCCAGAACGGCTCCTGGACCGGCTGGGGCGAACTCCCCGGCGGCGCCGCCGGTGTCAAGGACATCGCCGCCAGCCTCGTCGGCAACAACGTCGAACTCCAGATCATCGGCGCCGACGGCGCCGTGTGGATGCAGTACGGCAACTACGACGCCGGCCACTGGAACACCACGTGGACCCGCGCGGGCGGCACCGGCCTCACCCGCCTGAGCAGCAGCCCCGTCGGCAAGAGCGTCAACGTCTACGCCGTCGGCTCCTCCGGCAAGGTCCTCAACGCCACCCTCGAAAGCGGACCCGGCACCTGGACCGCCTGGAAGGAAATCCCCGGCGGCCTCACCGGCTCCAACGACGTCTCCGCCACCGCGGTGGCGGCACCCTCCAGGGTCTCCCTGGCCGCGGGCAGCCAGGGCACGCTCTTCAGCCAGAGGGGCGACCTCGCGACCGGGGCCTTCGACGCCCAGTGGGCCCAGGTCGGCGGCGTCGAAGTCACCCGTCTGACCAGCGTCACCGCCACGAACCACATCCGCTACTACGGCATCGCCGGCGGCAGGGTCTACGGCCGTGACCTCGACACCCGCACCAACACCTGGTCGGGCTGGGGCGAGATCCCGGGCGGCGCCGCCGGCGCCCGCGACATCACCGCCGCGATCGTCAACAACGTCGTCTACCTCCAGATCGCCGGATCCGTCGGCTCGCTCCACACCCAGGTCGGCGACTACAACGCCGGCCGCTGGAACACCGGCTGGGCCGACGTCTCCGCCTCCGGCCTGACCGGCCTGACCAGCGTTGCGGCCGGCACGACCGTGCGCCTGTACGCCGTGGCCGACGGCCGCGTCTACGGCCGCGACCTCAACACCCAGAACGGCTCCTGGACCGGCTGGGGTGAACTCCCCGGCGGCGCCGCCGGCGTCAAGGACATCGCCGCCAGCCTCGTCGGCAACAACACCGAGCTCCAGATCGTCGGCGCCAACGGCGGCCTGTGGACCCAGTACGGCAACTACGACGCCGGCCGCTGGAACACCGCATGGACCGACGCCGGCGGCACCGGCCTCACCCGCGTGACCAGCACCCCGTCCGGCAAGAACGTCCACGTGTACACCGTCGGCGCCGCCGGCAAGGTCCACGGCTCCGTCCTCGACAGCGGCCTCGGCACGTGGACCTCGTGGAAGGCGGTCCCCGGCGGCCTGGCCGGCACGACCGACATCACCGTCACCACCAAGTAGCGCGCCCACAGCAGGCCGGCCTCGCCCTGTATCGGACGCCACCCGCGGTACGGGCGGGGCCCGCCGCCGGCCCGGGAAGCCCCGTAGCCGCTCCGGCGGCGGTCGACAGCTTCTCCCAGGCCCCCAGGCCCCAGGCCCCCAGGCCCCCTCAGACACCCTCACGCGCCGACCCCTGCCACCAAGGAGGTTCCACATGCCACTTCCCCGCCGCCAGGCGAGACTGACCGGCCTCGTGATGACTGCCACCACAGTCACAACCGGCCTCGTCGCCGTCGCTCCGGCGCACGCCCTGACCGGTGCCGAAGCTCCGGCCGGCCAGTACGCCTCCGTGGTCAGGCTGAACGTCGGAGACGAGGCGAACCGCCGCGCCTGCACCGCCACCCTGGTGGACGAGTGGTGGGTCGCCACCGCCGCCGGCTGCTTCGCAACCGTCCCCGGCCAGCCGGTGCCCGCGGGCAAGCCCGCGCTGCCGGCCACCGTCACACTGGCCAACGGCGAGACACGCGAAGTCACCGAACTTGCCCCCCGCGCCGACCGCGATCTGGTCCTGGCCCGTCTCATGCTGCCTGCCAGAGGCGCAGCCACCGCCAAGGTCGCCACCTCGGCCCCCGCCACCGGCACCGACCTCACCTCCGCCGGGCTCGGCCGAACGAAGACCGAATGGGTTCCCGGCAAGCCCCACACCGGCACCTTCACCCTGGACTCCACGGCCGCCACCACCCTGGCCGTTGTCGGCAAGGGAACCGACGCCATCTGCAAGGGCGACACCGGATCCCCCCTCCTCAACGCCGCAGGTGAACTCGTCGGCGTCAACAGCCGGTCGTGGCAGGGCGGCTGCCTCGGCACCGACCCGGCCGAAACCCGGACCGGCGCCATTGCCGTCCGTACCGATGACATAGCCCAGTGGATAGTCAAGACCACCGAACCGCGGCGGTCCGCCGCGGCGCACGAGGCCGGCGGCGCCGACCAGGTGCGTTTCGCCGACTGGGACGGCGACGGCAAGCCCGACTACATCAGCATCGCCACAGACGGCAACGTCAGCGTCTGGCTCAACCGCGGTCCGAACGCCTGGGCAACGGTCGGTCGCGTGGCCACCGGCACCACCGCCGACCGCTCCCGCGTTCGCCTCGCCGACTACGACGGCGACGGCAGGGCCGACTACTGGGTCATCAACGCCAACGGCTCCGTGAACGTCCATCTCAACCGCGGCGGCGACGTCGGCGGCGGCTGGAAGGACCTGGGCATCGTGGCCTCGGGCATCACCGCCAAGCAGGACCAGGTCCGGTTCGCCGACTGGGACGGTGACGGCCGCGCGGACTACATCACGATCGTCGACAACGGCAACGTCAGCGTCTGGCTCAACCGCGGCGACAACGCCTGGGAAGGCATCGGCCGGGTCGCCACCGGTACCACCACCGACCGCTCGCGGGTACGCCTGGCCGACTGGAACGGCGACGGCAGGGCCGACTACTGGGTCATCAACCCCAACGGCTCCGTCAACGTGTGGGTCAACGAGGGCGGCGACGTCGGCGGAGGCTGGATCACCGTCGGCCAGGTCGCCTCGGGCGTGACCACCGAACACGCCCGCGTCCACTTCGCGGACTTCAACGGTGACGTCCACACCGACTTCCTGCTGCGCGGCAGTGGCACCAGTACCGCCTACAGCGCCTGGCTCGGCGACGGCAACGTCAACGGGTGGAACGGCATCGGCCAGATCGCCAGCGGCGTGTAACACGCCAGCGCGAACCCATGCCTGAAGGGACGGATCCCACACAGGAGACCGTCCTGCCCGGCCGACCCCGCCGCCTGTCCACTGCACGGCATCCGGCGCTTGCCGTCGTCGGCCGGGCCACCACCGCACGCGTCACACCGGCGCGCCCTCTCCCGCGGGCCGGCAGGCCCCACACGCTAAGGATGCCCATGAGGCCACCCGCACGTCTGCGACGCGTTCGCAGAATCGTTTTCCCTCTTCTGATGGCCGCCGCTGTGGGCTTCTCCACGGCCGGCGTGAGCCCCGCAGCCGCCAGCCCGGCCGAGACGCGCAGCGTGGCCGACAGGCTGAACCTCGCCGACTTGCCCCCGACTGCCCCAGCGCGCGAGACCAGTCTTCTCGCGACCGCTCCGGGCGAGCGCTGCCAGCCCACGGCCACCCACTCGAAGGCACGCAGATCCGGCGCCACCCAAGCCTGCGTCAGCGTCCGCACCTCGCGCAGGCCGGCTCGCGCCACGGCAACCGGCAGGGCGCCGCAGGCCTCACCCTCGCCCTCGGCCCTGGCCGCCGGCACGGGCAGCTGCACCCTCGCGGCGCCCGGCGTCTACACCTACGAGCGCTTCCAGTACTGCGTGCGCGGGGTGGAAGTCCTCTACACGCTGCGCGACTCGAACGGCAGGGAGATCGGCTCGGGCGCGCTGGACATCGCGACCAGTGCATCCCTTCCCGCGCAGGGCACCACGTGGAACGAGCACGTCACCACCACGATGACCCGCGCATCCGGTCAGGTCACCACGCTCAGCGCCAAGTTCCGATCCGCCTGCTCGGCCGGCTGCAAGGCCACCAAGACCGCCCCGTGGTTCGGCGCGAACCTGACCGTGGGCCAGTCCGTCAACGGTGACGTCTCCTACGCCTCCACCCCCGCCGCCGGCCAGCAGCTCGACTTCACCACCTCCTACACGCTCTACGTCACCACGCCCGGTGCCCAGGCGACCGACCCGAACGCGTCGTGGAGCAACCCCCGCAAGATCCGCTGTGACGACGCCGTCCGAGACACCGGCGCCGGCGGCACGGCCTCCCCGGGGTGCGTCGTGCCCAGCGTCATGGCAGCAGTGGAGATGAGTGCGGAGCCTGTCTCGTCCTCGGGCCAGGGCGCCGCCGCAGCCGCCTACCACTGGGCGCAGAGGAACCTCTCGGACGGCTGGGGCTTCAAGAAGCCGCTCACGCGCGCGAAGAGCGGCGTCGCCGACCGCAAGAGCGCCACCTGTGGCAGCTTCCAAGCGAGGGACGACCTCGTCGACAACGCCACCTGCGCGGAGTTCCCGTTCGCCGCCGCCCGTGAGGGCGGCAAGGACGGTGCCCTGTGTACGGACATCATCCCCAACTACAGCAGTGGGGGATGGGACTACTACGACGGGTCGGCCGGCAGCTCGGGCATCGACACCGGCAAGGCCTGCACCCGCGCCCACGTCCCCGCGGCAGACCTCGACGCCGCGGAGCAGAAGCTCGCCGGCGACTTCACCGCCCAGCGCGTCCTGGACGCCGAGCAGTTCGACCTCAACGTCACCGCGGCGCCCGCACAGGCGCAGGCCACCTGCCTGCAGGACCCGCCGGCCAGGTCGTTCCCCTCCGGCACCGGGTGGATCCGGAACACCACCGAACCGGTCGACCAGCGGAACAAGACCACCAACCCGCCCGGCCCCGCCGGCCACCGCGCCAGCGTGGCCCAGGCCTGCCTGGGCAAGACCCTCAAGAGGGGCACCGCCGCGGCCGGCGACATCACGGGCTGGCAGGACGCCCAGCTCTTCGCCGCAGCCAACAGCCCTGGCACCGGCCTGGCCCGGTGCCACCTGATCGCCAACATCCTCGGCGGAAAGGGTTCGAGGGTCGGCGACCAGAACAACCTGGTCCCGTGCTGGCAGTTCGGCATGAACACCGGAACGCCCAGTATGCGCACCTACGAGTACATGGCCCAGACGGAGGTGAAGGAGCCCACCTTCGGGCCCAATGACGCGATCTTCTACGAGGTGATACCGCGCTACAAGGACGTCACGAGCACCATCCCGCTGGGTGTGGAGATGACCGCCAGGATCGAGCGGGCGAACGGCACGTCCCAGCCGCTGTTCCACGAGGAGTTCATCCCCAACACCCAGGGCGGCAACGGGCTGTACAACCTCGGTAACTGATCAACTCGCACCACCAGGAGCCGGCATGACCCGCACCACCCCTCCGCGGCCGTTCGACGTCACCGCGGCCCTGCCCCGGCTGGCTCCCCTGGCACGCACGGCGACCCGGCTGCATCCCCGGGCCGGGTCGCCGTCGCCGCACGACAGCTCGGTCGGCGGCCCCCTGCTGTGGCCCGCCGGCGAACCGTGGCCCCACTGCGACCTCCCGCACGTGTGGGACCAGCACAACCCGGCTCTCTCGCCCGACGACATCCGGACGCAGCGGCACATCACATCGGCGGCCGCCCGCAGGGCACAGGGCGGTTCCCCGCTGCCGCACCACACGCCCGAGGAGACGGCCGCCTACGAGCAGGCCGGCGTGGGCCGGCCCTGGCCCCGGGGGCCGGTGCCCATGCTGCCCGTGGCCCAGGTGTACGCACGCGACGTCCCCCTGCTGCGCCCACCGGGGCCGGCCGACCTGCTCCAGGTCCTGTGGTGTCCGTTCGACCACCCGACACACCCCAGGACCGCCGTGTTCTGGCGGACCGCCGCCGCGGTCACCGACGTCCTCGCCGCACCCCCCGAGCCCCCGGCCGTCCAGTTCTCCGGCTATCTGCCGCAGCCTTGCCTGCTCACGCCGGAGCAGGTGATCGAGTACCCCCATGCCACGGAGCTGGGGCGGGAACTCCACGGGCAGGTGCAGGACTGCCCCGCATGGCCGTCGGCCGGTGCCGAATGCGACGGCGAGGACGAACCCACCGCAGAGGAGTTCTACAACGAGGCGCTGTCCGTCGCCCCCGGCTGGAAGGTCGGCGGATGGACCCGCTGGGGTCTCACCGACCCACGCCCCCGGCCATGCCGTACCTGCGGCACCGAGCTGGTCCCCCTGCTGACCATCGCCTCGTCCGAATGGGACGACACCACCGACACCTGGACCCCGTACCAGGACCGGGCCGGCGCCGCAGGATCCGTGAGCGATCCGTCCCCGGCGCAGCCGACCATGATCCAGATCGCGGACGGCTACGACCTGCAGCTCTACGCCTGCCCCGCGGATCCAGAGCATCCGCACCTCGACCTGGTCCAGTGATCACGTCCGGTTTCCCTGTCCGGGAAGGGAGGTGTTTGGGGCAGGACTCGCGGGTCATACGCGCCGAGTCAGGGCGCCCGGCCGGGAACGGCGCGGGCGCCGGAGCGGGGGCCGCCCCGCACGACGCGATCCGACGAGGAGGCTGCGCACATGGCCGGCATAGGCGGCTGCATCGCCCTGATCGTGGTGGGGGCCGTCCTCACCTTCGCGAGCGACTGGCAGATGGAGAGCGTGAACCTCGACGTGGTCGGGCTGATCATGATGGGCGCCGGCCTGCTGGGCCTCGGCGTGTACGGGAGCGTGCTGCGCCGGCGGCGCGTGCCGGCCGCCCTCCCGGTGGTCGACGAGACCCGCGACCGCACCTGACCCCACCCGCCCCACCCCCAGCGAAGACCAGGAGGCAAACGGAGATGACGAACGTGTCGCGGCTGCCGGGCCCCGCGGAGTACCTGTGGCAGTGGCAGACGGAAGCGGCGTGCCGCGGGCTGGAGCCGGAACGGTTCTTCCACCCCGAGGGCGAGCGCGGCGACGACCGCGCCGCCCGCGACCGCGCGGCGAAGCGCGTGTGCGAGCGGTGCCCGGTCCGCGCCCAGTGCCTGCGGCACGCCCTGCGCGTTCAGGAGCCCTACGGCGTGTGGGGCGGTCTGACCGAGGAAGAGCGCAGGTCCCTGGCCTCACCGCTGCGCGCCACCGCCTGAGGCGGCTTTTAACAGGGCCATTCCCGCACGTCAAGCCACGTATTGCAGTGGCGTGACCGGGATTCCCATTCGGGGTTTATTTGAAGCACGCCCCCACCGGGGGAAACGAATCCCCCGGAAATCCGGGGAGCGGTTGCCGAATTACCTTTGTTTCGAATGGAGAATTCCGATGTACCAGCGTTTCCTGACCCGTCGCATCGTTCTGGCCGGTTCCTCCCTCGCTCTGGTGGGCGGCGGCATCGCCCTCCCGGCGACCGCGATGGCCGCGCCCGCTCCGCAGGCGGTGGTGACCCTGGCCCCGGCCGACAGCGCCGACGGCATCGGTACCGGTGGCGACGCCAACGCCGAGAACACCACGGTCGGCGGCACCGCCACCGGCGGCAACGCCAACTCCGGCGTCGGCGAGTGCAAGGGCAAGTGCACCATCACCACCGGCAACGCCACCGGAGGCAACGCCAGCGCCGACGCCGTGAACACCGGCGACGCCACCGCGGTCGGCGGCGACGGCACCGGCACCGGCGGCACCGTCACGAAGAAGGACATCAAGAAGGAGATCAAGGAGCAGGTGAAGAAGAAGGTGAAGAAGTAACCCAGGCGGACATTCCTGCGGACCCTGCGGATGCCGGAGCGGCCGACGGCCCCTCCGGCATCCGCATGCCCGCGCCTTCCCGGCCCTGACCCCCGCCGGGACCTTCAAGATCTGGGTGCCGCCAGAGGCGCAGGACAGCGCCGCCCTGCTGCGCTCGGGCCTCGCCAAGGCCGACGCGGCCACCCGACGCGTCGCGCCTGGCGCGTCACCGACGGCGGCCGGCCGCCCGGGACGCCGCCCGGGTCCCCCTCCGCCACCGTGCCGGTCTCCCTCGGCGACGAGGAGATCCGTGCGGTCTGACGGGAAGGGGTGGCCGGGCGGGGGCCCGGCCACCTGGGTCAGGTGCCCAGCGGGGCACCGCGCCACTGCTGGTTGGTGTGCGTCGGGGTGCAGTCCCAGATGCCCAGGCGCGCCCCGTTGCCCGTGGCCCAGCCCAGAGCGTCGAGGCAGCGGCCGGAGTGCAGGCTGCGCAGCAGACCGCCCGGGAGCACCTCCCACTTCTGGTTCAGGCCCTGGTGGCAGGAGTTGAGACCGAGCAGCGAGCCGTTCTCCGTCTTCGCGTACTGGACGTCCATGCACCGGCCGAGCGCGCGGAGCGTGCCGTCGGCCTCCAGCCGCCACATCTGCGCGTCGGTGCCGTTGCAGTCGTAGAGCTGGATCGGGGCGCCGTCCTTGAGGCTGGCCCCCTTCACGTCGACGCACTTGCCGGAGTGGACCCCGACGATCTGGCCGGAGCCGGGCGGCGGCGGCGCGGTGCAGTAGATCTCCACGAGCACCTGGTAGTAGTCGCCGCTGCCGATCTGCTGGGCCCGCGGGCCGGCCGACCGGCTGCAGCGGTTGGTGTCGTAGCCCTCGTTCACGGCCTGTGAGTAGGCCGAGTTCCAGGCCGCCTGGACGGCGATGTTGTACGGGCCGTAGCCGGTGCCCAGGAAGTACTTCGGGGCGGTCGGCGCCAATGCCGCCGTGGCGGAGGCGCTCGACGCGGTGTCCGCAGTGCCGGACGCCGACGCCGTTCCGGCGAAGAGCGCCGTGGCGGCGAGGAAGGTCATGGCCGTGGTCGACAGCCATCGAACCAGCTTCACACCAGGCTCCTTTCAAGGGGGTGGTGGCCGTGCAGGTGGATGTGTGCCGCCGGGGCCCCGCGGACGGCTCGACCCTAAGCCGCGGCCTGCGGGCCGGGAGTCTCACGTGAGTATCAACTCCCGACACAGATCGGCCGGTTGTGTGCTGACCTGTGAGGACGGCGGGTGGGTATCGTCCCGGATCCGTGAAGATCACCCATGGCCTCGACGTCCTGCTCGCCGCGCTGGCCGCGCATCCCGTCGTCAACCTGTGCGGCGGGCTCGGCACCGGCAAGAGCACCCTGGCGCGCCGGCTGACGGTGGCGGCGGCCGTCGACCTGTCCGGCCTGCCGGCGGACCGGGCGGGGGAGCGGACCGCCGAGCTGGCGGCGGTGCCCGCCGACGGGCTGCTGCTGGTCGACGGGGTGGACGGACCGGGGCACGCGGAGGCCGTCGCCGAGGCGCTGGACGCGCGTGCCCGGCCGGTGGTGCTGGTCAGCCGGCGCCCGCTGCGAGCCGCCCCCGGCTGGGCGCGGCACGACCCCGTGACCGTGCCGCTCGGTCCCCGCCCGGCAGCGGCCGTGGAGGAGCAGGTCCGGGCCGCGGGCCTGACCGACCCCGAGGCGGTGGCCCTCGCGGTCCGCCTCTCCGGCGGACTGCCCCTGCTGGCCGAACTGGCCTGCCGGGAGCTGCTGTCGGGCACGCCGGCCGACGCACCGGGCGCGGTCGCCGACGCCGTGGCCGAGGAGGTCGTACGCCGGCTCGACCGGGAGCACGCCAGGCCTGGCGGCCGCCACCGGCACGCGCTGCGGCTGCTGGCGACCGTACGGGCCGGGGACGAGCGGCTGCTGGCCGGCGGCCCGGACCTGTTCTCCGCCCTGGCCGGGCTGAGCGTGGTGCGGCGCGAGCCGCTCGGGCTGGCGGTCCGCGAGCCGTACCGGAGCCTGCTGGAACTGGCCTACGCCTGGCGGCGCCCGGGAGCCCACGAAGGCGTGCGCAAGCGCGCCGCGGACTACCGCAGGGCGCAGCTCACCGAGCGCGCGGACCCCCGGGAGCAGGCCCGGCTGGTGGAGCAGGGGCTGTTCCTCTCCGGCGACCCGGTCCTCCGCGACGCCCTGTTCCCGCCGGTCGACGACGCGGCGCTGGTCGGCCCCGCACGGCCGGGGGAGGCCGATGCGGTCGGGCGGCTCATGCGCAGCTGGGCGGCGCGCAGCGGCTTCGACACCCGGCGCGCGGAACGCGTCACGCAGCGCTGGCTGGAGGACGGAACGTCGTCGTTCCACCTGGCCAGGGACCGGGACGGCGCACCGGTGGCACTGGCCGCGCTGCTGCCGGTCGGGTCGGCGACGGCGGACGGGATCGAGCCGCTGCTCCAGCAGCACGCGGAGGGTACGGTGCCCGCGGGCGGCCTGTTCCTGGGGGCCGCCTTCGGCACCGACGCGGGCGCGCACGCCCAGATCCTGCGGCACGTCCTCGTCCGGTCCGTCCTCGCGGGCCACCTCGTGGTCTCCACCGCGAGTCCGGACTACCAACTCCTGCTGCGCACCCTGAGCTTCCGCCCGCACGGCGCGGTCCGGGACGACGTCTACCGCTGCGGGCGGCCCCCGGAGGTGTACAGCCACGACTTCGCGGCCGCCGGCCTGCCGGGGTGGATGCGCCGGCTGGCGCCGGGTGCGGGACCCGGCCCGGCAGCGGACCTGCCCGCGCTGGTCGGCCGGGCGCTGGCCCGCGTACGGGAGCCGGACCGGCTGGCGGACAGCCCGCTGCTGGCCCGGCCGGGGCTGTCCACCCCGGGTTCGCTGTGCGACTGGCTGTACGAGGCGGTGGGCGCCCTCGCCGCCTCGCGGGACGCCGCCGACGCGGAGGCGGGCACCATCCTCGCCGCGTACTACCTCGGGCGCCCCCGTACGCACCACCAGGTGGCCCGGAGCCTCCACCTGAGCCGGGCGACCTACTTCCGCAGGCTCCGCCGGGGCCTGGCGCTGCTGGCCGGCCGGCTGCCGGGCGCCCAGGGCGCCGGACCCGTGCCGGGGCTCGGGACGACCGGGCGGTGAGCGGGGCGGGCCCGCCCGGCGCCCGGACGCAGCCCGCCCGGCGCGCGACGCCGGCCTGGTGGGCGCAGCTCGCGCGACGCGGGTCCGGTCGGCGCAGCTCAGCGCGGTACGCCGGCCTCCGGTGCGTCGCGCCCGCTCAGCGCGGTACGCCCACGGCCGGGCGGCTGGCGAAGTACCCGGCCGCCATGTCCTTCTCGCCGTGCCCGGCCTCCGCCGCGCGCCGGAACCGGGCGCCCGCCGCCTCCGCCATGTCGACGAAGACACCCGCGCCCGCCGCGGCCTCGGAGATCAGCCGGGTGTTCTCCGCCGCGTGCCGCACGGTGAAACTCGGCTGGTAGTCGCCTTCCAGTACGGCCTTCGACTTGGTCTGCACGTACACGTTGTCCATCGGCCCGCCGGTGACGGCGGTGAGGAACAGCGAGGGCTCCACCCCGAGCCCCTCGGTGAGGGCCAGGGCCTCGCCGAGTGCGGCGGTGAGGTTGAGGGCGAAGCCGACGGTCGCCAGCTTCAGCCGGGTCGCGGCCCCCGCCTGGTCTCCCACCCGCACGGTCCGGCTGCCCACGGCGTCGAAGACGGGGTCGAGCCGCGGGTCGGCGGGTCCGGCGGCCAGCACCACCAGCGTGCCCGCCTCGGCCGGCGCCCGGGTGCCCTGCACGGGGGCGTCCACGAACACCAGGCCGTGGTCTCGGGCGAAGGCGGCGAGCTCGTCGAGCGCGCCGACGCCCACCGTGCCCATCTGCGCCCACACCTGACCATCCGTCAGTGCGTCGGCGGCGGACTCCATCACCTCGCGGACGGCGGCTCCGTCGCCGAGCATCGTGATCAGTACGTCCGCCCCCGCGACGGTCTCGGCGGGCGTCGCGCAGACGACGGCCCCGTGTTCGGCGAGCGGGAGCGCCTTGTCCTGCGTCCTGTTCCACACCCGGACGGTGAGGCCTGCGGCCAGCAGGTTGCGCCCCATGCCCGCGCCCATGATCCCGGTACCCAGCAGTGCGATGGTGGTCATGCGGACCAGCGTAGGGGCGCCCGCGGCGGCGGCCCCCGCACCGTGCGGGCCCCCGGCGTGTTGGCGGCACGACCGCGCCGCCCGGCTCCGGGCGGCGCGATCGAAGGGGAGGCGTGGAGTGGTGCGCAGGGGCGGCTCAGCGGGTCGGCGTGACGTGCCGTGGCGTGGTGAGCACGACGGACGGGACCTGGTCGGCGGGGCGGTTGGCCATGAGCCGGGCGTACGCCCGCCGGAGTTCCGCACCGCGTACGGGTCGCCGGGCGGCCAGGGCCGACAGGTCGCCGGGGCACTGGAGTTCCCACCGGGGGAAGCGGCGGCGGTCGCCGGCCACCCGCGCGTTGGGCGCGAAGTAGAACATCGTGGTGTTCTCGTGCGGGTTGTGGGCGGAGCCCTCGAAGAGGAACTGCCCGGCCGACTCCAGTCCGTCGATCAGCCCCCCGATCACGTCCTCGTCGGGAGTCTCCAGGAACAGCCCCACGTGGTTCTCGAAGCCGTGCGCGCGCTCCTGCGCGCCCACCTCGTCCCGGTAGCCGGGGCTGGTGGCGGGGAAGAGGAAGACCTCGACCTCGGGGCCGGGCGCGGGCGTGACCCGGAGCCGGGTCACCCACACCTCGACGTCGTCCGGAAGTCCGTGGCGTTCCACCAGGCGCCGCTTCACGAGGACGCTCGGTATTATCGCCGAAGCGGACCAGCCCTTTTCCTCGAAGTGGTCGAGCGCGGAATCCGCGGTCTGCGGGAAGAGCAGTGTCGCGCAATGCGAGACAATGCAGCGGAAACGTATTTCCCGTTTCAGTCCGCCCGGTATCCAGGGTGGCAGGAGATTGTCCAGGGAACTCTCGGACGCATGGTGCGCGTAATCGACAGCATGCTGGAGGCGTTGGATGTCGCGCGCGTCGAATGCCACGTGTTGCATGTCGCAGCCTTTCTGTTGCCGACACCCGATTAAAGGCATGTCACCCGAGAGGAGGCGCGCAGTTGTAGGCTGGTCGGGTGAACGCGTCGGGGCTGTACTGGGCCGATGCCGGGGCCGCGGTCGGCCCCGCTTGTGGCATCCGGCCGAGTGGCGCATTTTCGGGAAGGGGTCCTTTCCCGGAAGGTGCGGAATATGCCGCCGTACAGCGGAAGAAATACCCCGAGGATCCTGGTCGCCGGAGCCGGAATAGGCGGTCTCACGGTGGCGCTCAGCCTCCACGCCGCGGGCTTCGACGACGTCCTGCTCGTGGAGGCCTGCCCCCGGCTCCGGCCCGTCGGTGCGGGCATCAACCTCCAGCCCGCCGCCGTACGGGAACTCACCGAACTCGGCCTGGGGGAAGCCCTCGACGCGGCGGCGGTGGCGACCTCGCGGCTCCAGTACCACCACCGTTACGGCGGCCTCATATGGTCGGAGCCGCGCGGCCGCGCCGCCGGCTACCACTGGCCGCAGTACTCGATCCACCGGGCACGGCTCCAGGAACTGCTGCTGGCCGCGGTGCGCGAGCGGCTCGGCCCCGGGGCCGTCGTCACCGGCCGCCGCCTCACCGGGTACCGGCAGACCCGTACCGGGGGAGTGCCGGCGGTCCGGGCCCTCGCCGCCGGGGAGTCCGCCCGGTACAGCGGTGACCTGCTGATCGCGGCGGACGGCGTCAACTCGGCGGTGCGCGCCACCATGTACCCCGGCGAGGGCCCGCCGGTGTCCAACGGCATCTGCATGTGGCGGGGCGTCACCGAGGGGCCGGCCTACCTCGACGGGCGCACGATGACGATCTTCGGCTGCAACTCCCGCGTGAAGGCCGTGGTGTACCCCGTCACCCGGCCCGACGCCGCCGGGCGCTGCCTGCTCAACTGGGTGGTCGAGACGCGGGGGGACGGCGGCCCCTCGGAGGGTGGCCCCTCGGAGGGCGGCTCCTCGGGCGCCGGCCTGCCGGGCGGGGGCCCGCCCCCGGCCGACTGGGACTCCGCCACCTCCCCGGACCTGGTCCTCGCCCATCTGGACGGCTGGCGGACCGGGTTCCTCGACCTGCACGCCATCGTCGGCGCGGCACCACGCATCCTCCGCTACCCGATGATCGACCGGGACCCGCTGCCCAGCTGGGTCGACGGCCGGGTCGTGCTGCTCGGCGACGCCGCCCACCCCATGTACCCGACCGGTTCCAACGGCGCCTCGCAGGCCATCGTGGACGCCCGGGTGCTCGCGTACGAACTGGCCCACCACGACGTCGACGAGGCCCTCGCCCGCTACGACGCGGCCCGCCGCCCCGAGACCTCCCGGCTGCTGGCCGCCCACCGCCGCCTGGAGCCGGACCCGCTGCTCCATCAGGTGGAGGTCCTCGCCCCGAACGGCTTCTCCGACATTCGTGAAGTGCTACCAGCACACAGACTGGCCGGCATCAGGTCCTGCACGCGCCAGGTGACGGGCGTGGACGCGGCGGGGCTCAACGCACGTCCCTCGTGGAACGTCCCGGCACGAACGGCTCCGGTATGCGCCTGGTCCACGCCGTAGGCCTGACCTCCGCGGCCCTGCTGGCCGCCCTGCTCCCCGCGGCGGCGGCGTTCCCGACGCCGTCCGCCTCCCGGTCGGCGTCCGCCCCGGCGGTCCCGGAGGACTGCGGGCCGGACCCCTCCGGGACGTGCGTCCGCCGGGGTCCGGAGCAGCGGCTCGGCGACGGGCGGGTGCGCGTCTACACCGAGTACGCCCGCGACCGGCCCCGGGCCGTCGGCGTCGAACTCTCGGCCGGCGCCCTCGACCGGCTGCCGTCCACCCCCACGGACGGCGAGCACTGCCACGACGCGGACGGCGACGGCGTCCGCGACCCCGCCCACGAGTGCGTCGGCGGCCACGGCCGCGAGCTGGCGCTGCCGGCCACCCCGCCGGACCGGCCCGCGCTGCCCTTCGACTGGGTGCTGTTCAACTGGAACCCGCACGGCCACACCCCGCACGGCCGCTACGACGTCCCGCACTTCGACGTGCACTTCTACCTGGTGCCCCCGGCGGAGCGCGCGGCCATCCGGGTCGGCGGCTGCGCACTGATGATCGACTGCGGCCAGCTGGCCACCGCCTCCCGGCCGGTGCCCGCCGCCCACCTGCCCGCCGGGTACCCCGCGTCCAGCCCGCAGACCGCGGAGGGCGCGATGGGCTCCCACCTGGACAGCCGGCCCCCGAGCACGGGGACCCTGGCCGGCCAGACGCTGATCTACGGGGCCTACGGCGGCCGGCTGATCTTCATCGAGCCCATGCTCACCAAGGCGTTCCTGGAGCGGCAGCGGACCGTGCCCGGCCACCGGACCTGCGAGCCGGTGCCGCAGCCGGCCGTCTGGCGGACCCCCGGCTGGTACCCGACGCGCTACTGCACCGCGTACCGGCCGGAGACCGGCGCCCACACGGTCTCGCTCACGGACTTCGTCCGCCGCTCCCCGGACTCCGCGGCCGGTGGCGGCTGGTCGGCGCCGTACGGGGCCTGGCCGGCGGCGTACCCGCGGACGCGGTAGCAGCCGCCGGGGCCGCGCGGGCCCGTCAGGGCGCCGTGACCTCCAGGTGGTACGTGGTGTCCACCCAGAAGCCGTTGGTGGCCTCGGCCCGGATCTCCAGGACGTACTCGCCCGGGGTCAGCGGCGTGATGCCGCACCAGATCCCCCACGCGAAGCGGCGCGTCAGGCCCGTGCGGAAGGGGGCCGCGAACTCCTGGAGGGCCAGCGGTATCCCGTTGAGCGTGGCCGAGGCCTCGGCCACGCCCATGGACTGCGGAACCTTGGAGTACTCCCGGGTGTGCTGCATGTTGAGCACCGGGAAGAACAGCGGCCGGTCGGACGGCACGGCGCAGCGGCGCACCACCTTGCCGCCGTACGTCCCCGCGAGGAACCACAGGTCCCTGGGCTGCTTCCAGTCGGCGAACTCGCCGGTCTCGTCCCGGACCGGGCTGACGTCGTCGGGCGCGGACAGCGCCCACTTCCACCAGCGGCCCGCGAGGCCCCCGCCCTCCTTGGCGCTCAGCGCCCACGTGCTGTCGGTCGATCCGGTGCCGCTCATGGCTCCCCTCCCTCACACGGCCCCGGCGGACGGGGCACGTTTTGAACAGACGGACCCTACCCGGCCGTGACGCAGCCTCCGGACGCGCATCCGCCACGGGCCACGGAGCGACCTGCTCCGCCTGCCGCCCCGGTGCGGACCGGCCCACTCCCGCCCGCTGCCCCCGCGCGTCGCGCGGCCGGGTCCGCGCCGCCCCTCCTACGGTTCCGGTATGTCAGACCTTCCGGCCGACCGGCCGGCGGCCGGGGTCAGCGGCCCCTCGCCCGAGATGCTCGAAGCCCTGCGCGAACGGCTCAAGGAACGCATCTACGCGGCCATCACGATGCTGGCCGTCGTCGTCGGACTGGCCCAGAACCCGCACACCCGGCACGCCACGGCCGCGCTGTACGTGACGTGCACCGCCGTCGGGCTGTGGCTGGCGACGCTGGTCGCCGACGCGCAGGCGCACCGCGTCGTCCACCAGCGCCTGCCCGACCGGCGGGAGGTGCAGCACTTCCTGTTCGTCAGCAGCCCCCTGCTCGGCAGCGCCGCGGGCCCGCTGGTCATGGTGGGCCTGTCGGCCGCCGGTGTGCTCGGGCTGGAGACCGCGCTGTGGGTGGCGGTCGGCGTGGACGTCGCCTCGCTCGCGGCCTGGGGATACACCGGAGGCCGCCGCATGGGCGGCGGCCTCCTCGTATCGGCCCTGGCGGGTCTGGTCGACGCGGCCATCGGCCTCGGGGTGGTGACGGTCAAGCTCGTCGCGGGTCACTGAGGGCCGGGCGCGGGCCCGGAGCGACCGGACCGCTCCTGAGATGGGGTCAGCAGGCCCGTACGGGCTTCAGGTTGTGCACGTAGCGGGCCGAGACCCAGCCGTTGACGTTCTGCAGCCGGTACCAGACCGGGTTGCCCTGCACCCAGCCGCCGCGCTTCTGGCAGTTGAGCAGGACCTTCTGGCGGGGCTTCAGCGTCTTGACCGTCTTCGAGTACACGGTGGGCTTGGCGCGGACGTTCAGGCCGCTCTTGGAGAGGACCACGCCCTCGGGGTACCCGGCCTTGGCGGCGACGGGCCCGGAGTGCGGGGCCCCGGCCGCCCGGCCGGGCGCGGCCGCCTGGTCGCCTGCTGCCCACCCCGCCGCCCCGAGCACCAGTCCGGCCGCCACCACGGGTGCCAACACTGCCGTCTTCATCGTCATCGCTCCACTCCAGCCTCGTGTGCCCGGCCGGTGCACGGGCCGGGTCCGCCTGCCCGACTATCCGGTCCCGCCCCGCGCGCGCGGTGAGGACACGCGCGGGTAGGGCCGTACGGGGGAGCGCGGCCGCCCCGCGGCGGGCGGGGGCGCCCCTCCGGGCGCCGGAGGGCCGCTCAGCTCCGGAGGCTGCGCGCGCCGCGGCCCAGCCGGTCGCGCAGGAGTGCGCGCAGCGGGCCCGGGCTCTCGTAACCGACCCGGCGGGCCACGGCCGCCAGCGGCAGCGCGGTCGTGCGCAGCAGGTGCTCGGCCTGTTCCACCCGGAGGTTCTGCACGAGGCGGATGGGGGAGCAGCCGAGGGTCCGGGTGACCGTGCGCTGGAGGGTGCGCTCGCTCACCCCGAGCGCCCGGGCGGCCGCCGCGATCGACAGCGGCTCGCCCATCCGCGCCCGCACCCACCGCTCGAACGCCGAGACCAGCGGGTCGTGCTCGGCGAGCGCGCTCGGGATCGCGTACGCGGCCTGGGCGGCCCGGTCGTCGACGACGAGGTAGCGCCGCACCAGGTCGGCGAGGGCGGGACTGCGGGTCCCGACGATCGCCAGCGCCAGGTCGAGGTGGCTGAACGCGGCGCCGGCGGTGGTGATCCCGTCGCTGGTCGTCACCATCCTCGCCGATGCCCGCGACCGGCGTGCTGCCGGCGGGCGTCCTGCGCGACGACTACCCCCTGCCACACCGCCCCTGGCGCCCCCTGACACCCCACCACCGCGCCTTCAGGGACACCCTGGCCGGGCTCCCCGCCGTCCGGTCCCCCGCCCTCCGCCGCTTCCGCGGCGCCGGAGGAGGGCTTGCCGCGAGCGGCTAGCCGAGGGGCTCCGGCGGGGGTGTGGTGGTGGTCAGGCGGCGCAGGGTGGCCAGGGACGTGCGGAGGGTCTCGTCGTCGACGCCGGCGTTGAGGGCCACGCGGACGCCGAAGGCCGCGCGGGCGCGGCTCGGGGTGTATTCGTCGCCCGGCGACACGAGGATGCCGGCCTCCCGGGCGGCGGAGGCGAACTGGCCGGCCGACCACGGTTCCGGAAGCGGCAGCCAGAGGTGGGGTGCCGAGGGGTCCACGTGGACGCCGAGCCCGGCGAGGAGTTCGCGGGCCAGGGCGTTGCGCCGGCGGGTCGCCTCCGCGCGGGCTGCGGTCAGGACGCCGGCCGTGCCGCTCCGTACCCAGCGCGCCAGGATGTCGCCGAGCAGCGGCGGGGCCAGCCAGGTGGTGGCCCGGACGGCGGAGGCGAGCTCGGCGTGCGCCTCGCGGGGGGCGGCCAGGACGCCGATGCGCAGCCCCGGCGTGAGGACCTTCGCCGTGCTGGCGACGTGGCAGGTGCGGCCGGGCAGCAGCGCCGCCAGCGGTGCCGGGCGGGCGTCGGCCAGCGGGCTCAGCGGGTCGTCCTCCAGGACCCAGACGCCGGCCCGTTCGCACACCGCGGCGAGCGCCTCGCGCCGGTCGGCCGGCATGGTGCGGCCCGTCGGGTTGGCGAGCGTGGGCTGGAGGTGGACGAGGGCGACCGGTCCTGCCGCACAGGCCCGCGCGAGCGCGTCGGGCAGCATGCCGTGCCCGTCGCTCTCGACGGCGACCAGGGGCACGGAGAGCCGCCGGGCCGCGGCGATCAGGCCGGGGTTGGTGAGCGGGGTGGTCGCCACCGTGCCGCCCGCCCCGGCGAGGGCGAGCAGCGTGACGGTCAGGGCGTGCTGGGCCCCGGAGGTCAGCAGAACGCGCCCGGGTTCCGGGTGCCAGCCGGCGTGGGAGACCCAGGCCGCGGCGGCCTCGGTGTGGGCGGGCGCGTCCTGGTTCTGCTCGGTCGTCGCGACGGCGAGCAACGCGACCGGGTCGTCGGCCAGTCCGGCCAGCGCGGCGCCGAGGAGGCCGGCGGGGTCGACGCCGGGGGAGACCGGCGGGTGCAGGGAGGCCAGGTCCACCGCGCCGCGCTCGGCGCCGGCCAGGCCGAAGCCCGTACGTACGAACGTCCCGCGCCCCACCTCCGAGGAGATCAGCCCGCGGCTCTCGGCCTCCGTGTACGCCCGCGCGATGGTGCCGACGGTGACCCCGAGGGCGCGGGCCAGCGCGCGCTGCGTGGGCAGCCGGTCGCCCGCACGCAGCCGCCCGGCGGCGATGTCGCGGGCCAGGGCATCGGCGAGGGCACGGTAGGCGGGGCGGCCGGGGGCCGGCTCGCCGGGCAGCCAGGAGGCTTCCGGGTGGGACATCGGGCCCTTCCTCTCGTGGCGGTGCCGCCGTGTGCCGCCGCTCGGACGGGCGGATGCGCGGATCGACACCCCTGGGCGACCGGATTGACACCCAAGATTAGCGTCACGATCGGCACGTGTACGGGCGCAATCCGCTGTCGGCGCTCGATTGAACCCCTTACTCGGTCGATTGACACCCTTCATTGGGTCTCTCTAGGGTGTCAATCGTGAAACCCCACCCCATATGGCGGAGCCGCGGCTTCCGCGGCCTGTGGGCCTCGGTCGGCGTCAGCCTGGCCGGCACCCACGTCTCCGTGATCGCCCTGCCCCTCACCGCCCTCGGCGCGCTCGACGCCACCCCCGGCCAGGTCGCCCTGCTCGCCGCCGCGGCCACGGCGCCGTTCCTGCTCCTCGGTCTCCCGGCCGGTGCCTGGGTCGACCGCCTGCCCCTGCGCCCGCTGATGATCCGCTGCGACGTGGTGCGCTTCCTGCTGCTGCTCAGCGTGCCGGTGGCGTACGCCCTGGACGTGCTCGGCCTCGCGCAGCTCTACGTCGTCGCCTTCGCCACCGGTGCCGCGGGCGTCCTCTTCGACGTCGCGGCCCTCTCCGTGCTGCCGTCGGTGGTGGAGCGGGAGCACCTCGCCGTGGCCAACGGACGCCTCGAAGCGGTCCGCGCCACCGCCCAGACCTCCGGCCCGGCGCTCGGCGGCTCGCTCGTCCAACTGCTCACCGCACCCGTCGCCGTGCTCGCGGACGCCCTCAGCTACCTGCTCTCGGCCGTCCTCCTGCGCGGGCTGCCCCTGCTGCCGTCACCGCCGGGCGCGGACCGGTCCGAGGGGCTGCTGCGCCAGGTCGGGGCGGGCCTGCGCTACTGCCTGACGCACCGCCACATCCGCCCGCTCGCCCTGTCCGCGGCCTGGGCGAACCTCTGCACGGAAGCCCTGCTGGCGGTCTTCGTCACCCACGCCGTGCGCGACCTGCACCTTGCGGCGGTCACCGTCGGCCTCGTCCTCGCCCTCTCCAACCTGGGCTACCTGGCCGGCTCGCTGGTCACACCCTGGCTCAACGACCGCCTAGGCGTCGGCCGGACCATCGTCCTCAGCGCGCTCCTCCACGGCGGCTCCGTGCTGGTGGCCCTCGCCCCGGAGACGGCGACCTGGGCCTGGCTCGCCGCCGGCCTCGCCCTCACCGCCGCGGGCGGCGGCATCTGGAACGTCGACGCGGTCACCCTCCGCCAGGCCGGCACGCCGCCGGAGATGCTGGCCCGGATGAACGCGACCAACCGGTTCCTCATCTGGGGCACGATGCCCCTCGGCGCGGCGGCGGGAGCGCTGCTGGCCGAGGTGTGGGACCTGCGTACGGCCGTCACGGTCGCCGCCCTGGCCCTGCCCTGCTGCGCCCTCCCGGTGTTCTTCTCGGCGGTGCGCCGGCTGAAGACGATGCCCCTCCGGCCCGATCCGGAGCCCGATCCGGAGCCCGGTTCCGGTCCTGCTCCCGAGGGTGAGCCCGCCCCGGCCGCCGTGCGCCCCGCCTGATCCCGGGGCTCAGGAACTCCCGGGCGCCCCGAGGAGGCGGCGCAGCCAGCGCGTCCGGCTGTCCCGGGCGTCACGCGTCAGGGCCGCGTGGGGGGCCAGGCCGTCGAAGCCGTGGAACGCGCCCGGCCACACGTGCAGTTCGGCCTGGCCGCCGGCCCGCCAGAGCGCGTTCGCGTAGGCCACGCCCTCGTCGCGGAACATCTCGGCCGACCCGACCTCGACGTAGGCGGGCGGCAACCCGGAGAGGTCCGTGGCGCGGGCGGGCGCCGCGTACGGCGGCGTGTCCCCGGCGTCGTGGAGATCGCCCAGCAGCGCCCGCCACACCGTCGCGTGGGAGGTCAGGTCCCACACGTCGCGGCCCGACAACTGCCGGGCGGAGAAGGTGGAGCCGCGGTCGTCCAGCATGGGGGAGAGCAGCAGCTGCCCCAGTGGCACCGGCCCGCCGCGGTCCCGGGCCAGCAGGGCGAGCGCCGCCGCCAGCCCGCCGCCGGCGCTCTTCCCGCCCAGCACGATCCGGTCCGCGTCGGCGCCCAGCGCGGCCGCGTGCCCGGCGGCCCAGACCAGGCCGGCGTAACAGTCCTCCAGCGCCCCCGGGTACCGCGTCCGCGGCGCAAGCCGGGCCTCGGCGGAGACGACGGCCAGCCCCAGCGGCAGGACCCACTCCTGGAGCACCCGCGGCAGCACCGACCAGGCGTTGCCCATGACCATCGCCCCGCCGTGCAGGTAGTACAGCAGCGGCAGCGGGCCCGTGACCCCGGCCGGCCGCGCGCTGACGAGGGTCACCTCGGGCGCGCCCGGCGGCCCCGGCACGCGCAGCTCGGCCACCTCGAAGCGCCCGTCGGACCGCAGCTCCGCGACCGTCGGCCGGGGCCGGCTCGCCGCGTCACGCTCCTGCCTGTCCCGGAGGTTGTCCGGAGTCACCGGTTCCCGCGGCCCGCCCCGCCGCAAGTGCGCCAGTACGGCGCCCAGTTCGGGGTCAAAGGGTGGCACGGGCACCTCCGCGGCCTCCTCCGTCCCCGTGGCGGCCTCCCCTCCTCCGGCACCCGCCCCGCGTCCGTGCGCCCCCCGCGGCATCCGACGCTCACCCATGCCCACCTCCGGCAGTACGGCCACAGCGGCACCGCGCGTTCCGGCCGCCGCACCGCCGTGGCTCCGGGCCCCCAGGCCCCCACACCCGTACGGCCCAGCCAACCACAGCGCGCGGCCCGCAGGGGCCCGGCCGGTCGGTTCCCGCCCTCCCGACGCCCGACGGGTGATGTTCGTGCGGGTCGCCGGCCGCCGGGCCGGTCCCCGGGGGCACCCTGCCGATACTGCGGGGATGAGAGCCACCCGCCCGTCCTCCCTGCCGCGCCTCGCCGCGGCCACCGCGGTGACCGCGGTCAGCGCACTGCTCGCCCTCACCGTCCCGGCCACGGCCGCCGGCGGTGCGGGCGGCGGCGACGGGGGCGGCCACCGCCGCCCCTGCGCCGCCTCCCGGATCCCCGACCGCGGCCCCGCCCGCGACATCCTGCGGATCGCCGAGCAGGCCAAGGCCGAGATGGGCCTCAAGTCCGTGATCCTCAAGGTGACCGTGGACGGCCGCGAGGTGGTCACCTCCGCCATCGGCGAGTCGATGACGGGCGTCCCGGCCGACCCCGCCATGCACTTCCGCAACGGCAACATCGCCATCAGCTACATGGGCACGGCGCTCCTGCGCCTCGTCGACCAGGGCAAGGCCCGCCTCGACGACCCCATCTCGCGCTGGCTGCCCGACGTGCCGGACGCCGAGCGGATCACCCTGCGGATGCTGGCCGCCTCCACCACCGGGTTCGTCGACTACGTACCGCTCCCCGAGTTCCAGCAGGTCGTCTACGGGAACCCGTTCCGCCAGTGGACGGCGCAGGAGCTCGTGGCCCTCTCCACGAGCAAGGAGCGCTGGTACGAGCCGGGCACCAACTGGAGCTACTCGCACGCCAACTTCGTCCTCCTCGGCGCCGCCCTGGAGAAGATCACCGGGACGCGGCTGGACATCCTGCTCAAGCGCCAGATCCTGGGCCCGCTCGGACTGCGCGAGACCCGCAACAGCTTCACGCCCGACATCCCGACCCCCGTCCTGCATGCCTTCAACGACGACCGCGGGACGTACGAGGAGTCCACCTTCTGGAACCCCTCGTGGACCACCGCGCCAGGCGCCGTCGAGACCACCGACATCTGCGACCTGGCCCGCTCCGCCTCCGGCATCGGTGCGGGCGAGCTGCTCTCCCCGGCCTCGTACCGGCAGCTGCTGAACCCCGGGACGGTCGGTCTGGGCCACGCCACCGAGAAGTGCCCGGCCACGGTCTGCATCGCGCAGACCGAGAAGACCCACTACGGCATGGGCGTGCTCATCCTCGGCGACTGGATCTCCCAGCACCCGCTGTTCTTCGGCTACTCCGCCTCCATGGCCTACCTGCCGTCCGAGCGGCTGTCCATCGCCGTGTCGACCACGCAGGGCCCCACGGCCGTCGACGGTCACAGCGCCCACACGATCGCCCAGCGCATCGCGGCGGACCTCGTACCCGAGCACCCCATCCCCGACTTCGGCTGACCCGCCGCCCCTGCCGCAGACCGCGCCCTGCCGGACCCGGCACGGCCCTCGGCCCTCGGACCTCGGCCCGCCCTCCTCGCCCCCGCCCCTCTGGGAGACACACCCGTGCCCACCCCTCCCCATCCCGCTCCCGCGCCCCCCTCCGGCGGCGGCCGCCGCCTGCGCGCCGGGCTGTCCGCCACGGCCCTCGCCGCCGTCGCGCTCGGTACGCTGCTCCAGCCCGCCCAGGCGGCCGGCGGCGGACCCGACCCCGCGGGCGGCAAGCCGTACGACGACGCCCGCCTCCAGCGCCAGCTCGAACAGCTGGTCGCCCAGGACGACGGACCTCCCGGCGTGATCGCCGCCCTCACCAGGGGCGGCCGCACGAAGGCGTACACCGCAGGCGTGGGCGACATCGCCACCGGCCGCCCGCCGCGGCTGGACGACCACATGCGCGTCGCCAGCGTCGCCAAGGCGTACAGCGGGGCCGTCGCCCTCCGGCTCGTCGACCGGGGCGAGCTCTCCCTCGACGACACCATCGGCGAGGTGCTGCCCGACCAGCCCGCCGCCTGGCACGCCGTGACGCTGCGCCAGCTGCTCCAGCACACCAGCGGACTGCCCGACTTCTCGGCGTCGCCGGAGTTCCGGGCGATCCTGATCGCCGACCCCCACCACGTCTTCGACTCGCGCAGGCTGCTCGACTTCGTGGCCGGGCAGCCGCTGCTCTTCCAACCGGGCGCGCTGTACGAGTACTCCAACTCCGACAACATCGCGGTCGCCCTCATGGCCGAGGCGGTCACCGGCCGCCGCTACGAGGACCTGCTCAAGGAGCTCGTGTACCGGCCGCTGGGCCTGCGCCGGACCAGCCTCCCCGAGGGCTTCCGGCTGCCGCAGCCGTACATCCACGGCTACGACACCACCGTCGAGCCGCCCGAGGACGTCAGCGAGCTGTTCGGCACCTCGGGATCCTGGGCCTCGGGCGGCATCGTCTCCACGCCCAGGGAGCTGGGCATCTTCATCCGCGCGTACGGCGGGCCCGCCCTGCTGTCGGAGAAGACCCGCAAGGAGCAGCTCACCTTCCGCCCCGGCGACTCCTCGGAACCCGAGGGCCCCGGCACGAACGCCGCCGGCCTGGCGATCTTCCAGTACACGACCCGCTGCGGCGTGCTGTACGGCCACACCGGCAACACCGCGGGCTACACGCAGCTCGCCGCCACCACGCCCGACGGCACCCGGTCGTTGACGTTCTCCGTCAACACCCAGACCAGCAAGAGCAACAAGCCCGCTCTGCTGGCCCGCCTCCGCACCGTCCAGGAGAACTTCGCCTGCGCCCTGCTGAACGGGCACTGACCGCCCGGCTCCACCCGCGTCAGGACGCACCGGCGTCCGGTCCCGTCCGGCCCCGGCCGCGCACGGCGGTGCGTCTTGACGGAGCAGGGGGGTTCGGCGAGCGTGACAGGAGGCCGCGCCCGCCCGCCGGGCGCGCCGGACCGGAGGTCCCCCGTGGGCGAGAACAAACGCCGCATGCTGGCCGGTGACTGGTACCTGCCCGACGATCCCGAACTCGCCGCCGACACCCGCCGTGCCGCCGAGCTGTGCGCCGCGTACAACGCGCCGGGCCCGCCGCCGCCCGAGCGGCGCGACGCCATCCTGCGGGCCGGATCCCCGCAGTGGCCTGCGGTGCTTTCACCCGAAAGCATTAAGATCGCGAGCGGAATCAGCATCTCTGTTCGATAGGGGACACACCACATGGCTCAGGTCACGCTCAAGGGCAACCCGGTGCAGGTCAACGGCACCCTTCCGGCCCCCGGCACCCAGGCCCCCGCGTTCGCCCTCGTGGGAGCCGGCCTGGCGGACGCCGCGCTCGCGGACTTCGCCGGCAAGCGCAAGCTGCTCAACATCTTCCCGAGCGTCGACACCCCCACCTGCGCGGCCTCCGTGCGCGCGTTCAACGAGAGCGCCGCCCGGCTCGACAACACGGTCGTCCTCTGCATCTCCGCCGACCTGCCCTTCGCGCAGGCACGTTTCTGCGGCGCCGAGGGCCTGGAGGACGTCAAGAGCCTGTCGACCCTGCGCGGCCGTGAGTTCCACGAGGCGTACGGCGTCGCCATCGCCGACGGCCCGCTCGCCGGTCTGACCGCGCGCGCCGTCGTCGTCCTCGACGAGAACGACCAGGTCCTGCACTCCGAGCTGGTCGGCGAGATCGCCGAGGAGCCGAACTACGAGGCCGCCCTCGCGGCCCTGAAGTAACCCCGGCCGCCCGGTGCGGGCGGCCGGCGGCCGGACCAGGGCCGCCGCCCGCCCGCACCGGCGGGAAGGGCCCGGACAGGCGCTGCGCCCCGCCGGTTACGGCCCCCCGCCCCCGGTTGCGCCGCTGCCGCCCCCGGCGGCGTCCGCGCCGCCGCCCGCGCCCTCCTCCGCGGTCCGCGCGATCCGGCGGGCCATGCCGCCGAACACCACGGCGTGGAACGGCGCCACGCTCCACCAGTACAGCTGCCCGGCCAGCCCGCGCGGGTGGAACAGCGCCCGCTGCCGGTACCGGGAGCGCCCGTCCCCGTCCGGTTCCGCGTACATCTCCAGCCAGGCCAGGCCCGGCAGCCGCATCTCCGCGCGCAGCCGCAGCAGGCGCCCCGGCTCGATCTCCTCCACCCGCCAGAAGTCCAGCGAGTCGCCGACCCGCAGCCGTGCGGTGTCCCGGCGCCCGCGACGCAGGCCCACGCCGCCGACGAGCCGGTCCAGCCAGCCGCGCACCGCCCAGGCGAGCGGGAACGAGTACCAGCCGTTCTCGCCCCCGATGCCCTCGACCACCCGCCACAGGTCCCGGCTCCCGGCGGCCACCTCCCGTTCGCGCACGTCCTGGTACAGGCTGCCGCCCGCCCAGTCCGGGTCGGTCGGCAGCGGGTCGCTCGGGGCACCGGGCAGCGAGGCGGAGGACCAGCGGGTGGCGACGTCGGCCTCCCGCACCTTCTTCAGCGCCAGGGCCAGCGCCCGGTCGAAGGGGATCGGGGTCCCCGGCGGGTCCGGCACCCACTCGGCGATGTCGTGCTCCGCGCAGACGACCTCGTGGCGCAGCGACTCGGCGAGCGGCCGTGCCAGCCGCGGCGGAACCGGCGTGACCAGGCCGATCCACTGGCTGGACAGCCCCGGCGTCAGCATCGGCACGGACACGATCAGCCGCCGCCGCAGGCCGGCGACCTCGGCGTAGCGGATCATCATCGTCCGGTAGTCCAGGACGTCCGGGCCCCCGATGTCGAAGGCGCGGTTGACGTGGCCGGGCATCGCGGCGCTGCCGACGAGGTAGCGCAGCACGTCCCGGATCGCGATGGGCTGCACGCGGGTGGCCACCCAGCTGGGCGTCACCATGACGGGGAGGCGCTCGGTGAGGTAGCGCAGCATCTCGAACGACGCCGACCCCGAACCGATCACCACCGCGGCCCGCAGCACCGTGGTCGGCACGCCGGACGCCAGCAGGATGCGCCCCACCTCGGCGCGGGAGCGCAGGTGCGGCGAGAGCTCGGCCTCCGGCACGTCCCGGGGCGTCAGCCCCCCGAGGTACACGATGCGCCGTACGCCGGCCTCCGCGGCCGCGTCGGCGAAGCACCGGGCGGCGAGGCGGTCGGTGCGCTCGAAGCCGGGGCCGGAGTTCATGGAGTGCACCAGGTAGTAGGCGACGCGCACCCCGCGCAGGGCGTCCCGCAGGCTTTCGGCGTCGGTGACGTCGCCCTTCACCACCTCGGCCTGCCCGGCCCAGGGGTGGTCCCGCAGATGCGCGGGGGTGCGGGCCAGGCAGCGCACCCGGTACCCGGCGCGGAGCAGCTCGGGCACGAGCCGCCCGCCGATGTAGCCGCCGGCACCGGTCACCAGGCACAGCGGCCCGTCACCGGCCCCGTGCTCCGGATCCTCCGTCGGTCGTGGACTCACGGGTACCATCCTCTCTCCCCCCACCCCTCCCTTCCGCCCGGGAGAGCCGTACGGACGCACCGAACGCGGGAGAGTGCGCGTTCCCCGCCCCCGACGGCAGCACCCGCACCCGCCTCCTCAGGACCCGGCCGACACCACCGGACCATGCCCGCCGTCCGGCAGGCCCCGCAGCTCGCGCGTGCCGGCCGCGACGGCGGCGACGGCGGCGAGGCAGAGCAGCCCGCCCCCGGCCAGCGCGACGGTCCCGGACGTGGCGCCCGCGACGAGCCCGGCCCGCAGGTTGCCGAGCTCCGGACCGGCCTGCCCGACGATCTGCTCGGCGGCCCCCACCCGCCCGAGCAGCCCGGCCGGGGTGTGGGCCTGGACGACCGTGCCCCGGGACACGACGGACACGGTGTCGGCCGCACCCGCCACGACCAGCAGCCCCAGCCCGGTCCACGCGTCCGCGGTCAGGCCGAACAGCGCCAGCGCTGCTCCCCACACGGCGGACCCGCCCAGCATCACCAGCCCGGGGCGCGGCAGCCGGGTGAACGTCCCGGAGAGGAGCGACGCCGCCACCCCGCCGACGGCCAGCGCCGTCAGGAACAGGCCCAGCGTGCGCGGATCGTTCCCGAACCGCTCGGCGTTGACCAGGGGAAACAGGCTCACCGGCATCGCCAGCACGGTGGCTGCCAGGTCCGTGAGCAGCGCGCCGCGGATGACGGGCGTGCGCACCAGGAAGGCGAGCCCGTCCAGCACCCCGCGGGCCCCCGGCCGCGCCGGTTCGTCCCCCGGGGGCATCCGGGGCAGCCCGTACGCGCCGGCCAGCGCGGCGAGGAAGGTGAGGGCGTCCACGAGGTAGCAGACGCCGACGCCCAGACCGCCGGCGATCACCCCGCCCAGGGCAGGCCCGGCCAGCATGGCGGCCTGGAACGAGACGCGCCCCAGGGCCAGCCCCGCGGCCAGCTGCTCCCCGGACAGCAGCGAGGGGACGAACGTGCGCGCGGCCGGGCCCGCCCCGGCGACGAAGCAGGACTGCAGCGCGACGAGCCCCAGCAGCCCCGCGACGGGCAGCGGAGCGAGGAACCCCTGGAGCGCGAGCAGCCCCGAGCACAGGGCCTGACCCCCCGTCATCAGCAGGTAGAACCGCCGCCGGTCGACCCGGTCGGCGACCGAGCCCGCGAAGAGCCCGAGCGCCACGAGCGGAACCGCCTGGGCCAGCCCGGCCGCCCCCGTCCACGCGGTGCTGCCCGTGGTCTGCCAGACCTGGAACATGACCGCGACCAGCGTCATCTGGCTGCCGAACCCCGACAGGGACTGCCCGGCCCACAGCCGCCGGAACGCCGGCACGGTGCGCAGCGGCGAAACGTCGACCAGCGCCCGCCTCAGCCCCATGCGGGGTCCTCGGCCGGCTCCCCGGCGCCCGGGCGGCCGCCGGCGAGCTTCCCCGCCAGGTGGTCGTACGCCGTGTGGGCGTGCAGCCGGACGCCGGTGACGAGGGTCGCGTCGTCGGCGTAGAAGCCCGGGTTGTGGTTGGTGACCAGGCCGAGGCCGCCGGGTACGGGGACGGGCGTGCCCAGCGCGTCGAGCTCGGCGTCCTGGACGCCGAGCATCACGTACAGGCCCCCGTACCGGTTGACCAGCTCGGACACGTCGTCGTACCCCAGCGTCGGCGAGGTCTCCAGCACCCGCTCGGCGCCGACGACGCGCCGCAGCGTGGGCAGCGCGGCCGTCACCCACCCCTCGGTGTTGTGCACGGGCGGCACGTCCTGGAGGTAGTCGACCGCCGCGGTGCAGGAGTACGCGGCCGCGGAGTGCTCGACGAGCCGGGCGAGCCGCTCCTGCACCTCGCCCATGCCGGACTCCACGGCGCAGCGGATCGTGCCCCACAGGGTGACGGTCTCGCCGATGATGTTGAACCGGCCGACGTCCTCGACGTGCCCGATCGTGACCGTGACGGCGTCGAAGGCCCGCAACTGCCGGTACAACTGCCCGATCCCGGTCAGGACCGCGCCGGCCGCCGGCATCGGGTCGATGCCCTGCCAGGGCGTGGAGCCGTGCACCTGCCGCCCGGTGATCACGATCCTGACCAGGCAGGAAGCGGCGTACTGGTTGCCCACGCGGTACCCCACGTATCCCTTCGGGTACGGCGTGACGTGCATCCCGAAGGCCATGGTCGGCTCCGGATCCTCGAACGCGCCCTCCGCGACCATCTGCCGCGCCCCGCCCGGCTCGGCCACGGGCGGGCCCTCCTCGGCGGGCTGGAAGACGAACAGGGCGGTGCCGGGGAGCCGTTCGCGCATCCCGGCCAGCACGGTCGCCGCGCCCATCAGCATGGCGGTGTGGCAGTCGTGCCCGCACGCGTGCGAGACCGGGAACGGGCCCCCGGGGTAGTCCGTGTCGACCACGGTCGACGCGAACTCCACCCCGCTCAGGTCCTTCACCGGCAGGGCGTCCATGTCGGCCCGCAGCGCGACGACCCGCTCCCCGGGCAGCCCGCCGCGCAGTACGCCGACCACCCCGTGCCCGGCGATCCCGGTGCGCACCTCGTCGAGCCCGAGCGAGCGCAGGTGGTC
Organism: Streptomyces sp. NPDC086023; assembly: GCF_044540325.1. Taxonomy (NCBI): domain Bacteria; kingdom Bacillati; phylum Actinomycetota; class Actinomycetes; order Kitasatosporales; family Streptomycetaceae; genus Streptomyces; species Streptomyces sp. NPDC086023. The sequence continues at coordinate 247,118 of NZ_JBITRX010000011.1, read as the reverse complement.
GGCCACGTACCGCGCGGTCCCGGCCTCCCGGTTGGACAGCTCGGGATGCCGGTGAAGGTGGTGCCGCCAGGCGACCACGTCCGAGGCCGCCTCCGCCGCGCGCCGGTCCAGTTCCGCGTACACCGCCCGCCGGTGCGGTTCCGCTTCCACCGCCCGATGATCCGGTTCCGCGTCCACCGTCTCGTCGTCGCCCATGCGCGCCCTCCGTCCGTCCCTACCTGCACCGGTGCCGCCGGCGGCAGCCTACGGACCCCGGCCCCGTACCCGGAGCCGAATTTCCCGTCGCCGCCCGGGTGTCAGCCCGAGGTGGGCCGGCTCCGGGTCGGTCAGCACCCGTGCCCACCACGCGTGCAGGAACCCTGCCCGCCGCTCCGCGGCGAGCGAACACCCTTTCGTCCGGCCGGGTTCCGCAGCAAGGTGGTGATCATGCCGAGCAGCCGGACCGTCGCGGTCCTCTCCGACGTCCACGGGGTGCTGCCCGCCCTGGAGGCGGTGCTCGACGAGCCGGACGTACGGGCCGCCGACCGCATCGTGCTCACCGGCGACATCGCGGCGGGCCCGCAGCCCGCCGAGGTCCTCGACCTGCTGACCGGTCTCGGCGACCGCGCGCTCTGGATCGCCGGCAACGCCGACCGCGAACTCGTCGAGTACCGCCGCGGGCAGCGCGACGCCGTCCCCGACCCGATCGCCCCCTGGGCGGCGGAACAGCTGCGCGATGACCACCTCGACCTGCTGGCCGGCCTGCCCCCTTCCCTGACCCACCCGGTGGACGGCCTGGGCGAGGTGCTGTTCTGCCACGCCACACCGCGCGACGACGAGGAGACGGTGCTGGTGGACTCCCGCCTCGACCGCTGGCAGGAGGTCCTCGCCGGCGTCGACCCCGCGGTACGGACCGTCGTGCTCGGCCACACCCACATGCCGTTCGTACGCCTCGCCCACGGCCGGCTCGTCGTCAACCCCGGCAGCGTCGGCATGCCGTACGGCCGAACCGGCGCCCACTGGGCCCTGCTGGGACCCGGCGTGGCGCTGCGCACCACGCACTTCGACGCCGACGCCGCCGTGGCCCGGCTGACCAGGGACTCGGCGTACCCCGGCATCGCCGACTGGGCGGATGCGTACCTCCGCACCCCACCGACCGACGCGGACGCCCTGGAGGCCTTCGGCCCCCGCGACGGCCGCAGCGCACCACCCGAACGGGAGACCCGCACATGCCACTGAGGACACGCACGCTCCGCCTCGGCCTCTACGCCGACGCCGAAGGGCTGGAGTGGACCGTCGGCCTCGTCGAGGACGCCGTTCGCGCCCGGAGCGCCCGGATCGCCGACACGACCGTCGCCCACACCCTGCCCGGGGGCCACGTGACCACGGCCGAGATGTACGACGTCCTGGCGGACCAGTGGGCCTGGGAGCACCCGGGCCAGGACGCGGGCACCCGCGAACCGGTGGAACTGCGCGTCCGGCTGGTCTGCTCGCTGCGCACCTGGCGCGCCGTCCGCAAGACCGTGCTCCGCACGATGTGCCCGCCGTCCACGGAACCGCACGTCTGCCGTGTCCCGTGGTCCGCCTGAACCACGCCGTCCGCTGCGGGCGCCGGCCGACGCCCCTCAGGCCACCGGAGTGCCGGCCGGCGCGCACACCTGCGCCGGGCCCGCGCGGAAGACCTCGGGGGGCGGCAGGTCGTACTGGAGGCAGCCGGCCTGCGCCGCCGACTCCCCCCGACACGGAACCGGCGGGCCGCCCCACGCATCTGAGAGGGCGTCGCACGCGAGGGAGGCACGGATGACGGGTACGGGGACCGGGACAGGGAGCGGGACCGGTAGGGGCCGGCGGCCCTGGCAGGTCGAGGCGGCCTGGCGGCTGACCTTCGTGGCGTGCGCTGCGGAGGCGGTGGTGTGGGTGCTGGGCGCGTTCGTGGTCGAGCCGACCGGTCTGGACGACATGACCGCGGCCGTCGGGGCCGGTGCCGCCGCCCGGCAGCTGGCCCTGTCCGGTGCGGTGTCGGCCGTGCTCCTGGCGGCCTGGATCGCCGTGGCCGCGTACGTACGGGCGGGCCGCGGGTGGGCCAGGGTCGTGCTCACCGCCGCCGCGGCCGTGGCCCTGCTCGCCCGGGCCGCCGACCTCGGCATGGACGGGACGGTGCCAGGCGGCTGGGCCCTCCTCGCCGGCCTCCCCGACCTGCTGGGCGCGGCCGCCGTCGTACCGCTCCACCTGCCCGCCGCCCACGCCCACTTCCGGCGTCGCCCGCCCGCCGCAGCCTGACGGCCCGCCGACCCCGTCAGGCGAAGGCCTCGACGACCAGGTCGGCCAGCAGGGCGCCCGCCTTGGCGTCCGGGTCGAGGTCGGGGTCGTAGATGGTCACGTTCAGGCCCACGCACCTGGGGGAGCCGACCAGCACCCGCAGCAGCCCGGCCAGTTCGGCCGGCAGCAGCCCGCCCGGATCGGGGCTGTCGACCGCGGGCATCACGGACGGGTCCAGCACGTCCGCGTCCAGGTGCACCCAGAACCCGTCGGTCACGGGCGGGTGCAGCCCGTTCAGTGCGGCCTCGGCCACCGCCGCCGCCCCGCGCTCCCTGATCTCCCCGACCGTGGCCGCGGGGATGCCCGCGGCGCGCAGCTCCGGCAGGTCCGCGTCGCCGTCGCGCAGCCCGAAGAGGCGTACGTCCTCGTCGCGCAGGTACGGGCCGAGGCCCTCCAGGTCCGAAAGCCCGGCCTGGCCGCGGCCGGTGGCGAGGGCCAGCTCCTCGCCGCCTGCCGCGCCGACGGGCCCGTTGACCGCCTCGTTGCCGGGGTGGCGGAAGTCCGCGGAGCCGTCGATCGCGGCCAGCCCGTACCGGCCGAGCCGGCGCATGGCGAGGGACGCGCCGAGCTGGATCGAGCAGTCGCCGCCGAGCACCACGGGGAAGTCGCCCGCCCGCAGCAGGGCTTCGATCCGGTCGGCGAGGGTGACGGTGTACGCGGCGAGGGGCCCGGCGTGGAACACGCCGTCACCCTCCCTCCAGTCCCCACGGTCGTAGCGCGGCGGCACGACCACACCGCCCTCGACGGCCCCGAGCCGCCGCAGCAGCCCCTGCTCGCGCAGCGCGCCGGCCAGCTTGTACACACCGGGCACGGCTCCGGGCACGGGCGGCCGGAGTCCGAGGTTGGACGGGGCGTCGACGAGAACGATGCGTCGCATCCCCCCATCCTCCGCCAACGCCCTCCCCTCCGCGCGGTTCTGGAGGAAGGAGGGGGGCGGGCGAGCGGGCGGGTGGGCGGGCGGCGGGCAGCCGGCCCGGGGCCCGGCCGACCAACCGGCCGACCAGCCGGCCGGGCGGGCGGCTGGGGTGGCGGAGGGCCCAGCGTGCCCCGCGGCGGCGCCGGTGGGGGTGGCGGGCGGTGCCGTGTTGCCGGGCAGGGGGTGGTGGGGTGCGGGCGCGCTGTGGTGGGGGAGCCCGCGGTGGGGTGCTGTCTTGCCGCGGCGGCTTGGTGGCCGTAGGGCGCGGGTGGGTCTGCGGCGGCGCCGCGGGGGCGGCGGGCGGCGCTGCGCTGCCGCCTTGCTGCGGGCGGGGCGCCGTGTGGCGCGGTGTTGTCCCGCCGCGGGGCGCGCCCGCGGCCGTCCCGACGGCGAGGCGCCCGGACTGCCTCTGGGCCCCCAGGGCCGGGGACCCGCCTGCGCCCCGCTCACAGACGCCGTTCCGAGGGGCAACGCCCAAAGCGGCGCGCGGTGAGCCGGCCGGGAATGGCACGTCACGCAGCCGTGCCCGGACGGGAACGAGTCGCCAACCGAACGGCCAGGCATCCCGGCACCCGGTCGGTCCACCGGCGGGAGCCCGCTGCCCGATCGTTCCCCTGGGCCGGCGAGCTGGTCGGCAGCGGAAGGGTGGGAAGGCCCGGCTTCCGGACGGTTGGCCGGATCGTGTTCCCGGCTGGTGATGGGGCTGACGGCCGGCCGGCTGACCCTGCGTCCGGACAGTTCCGGGCCCGTTGCCCGACCGTGTGCCCACCAGCGAACGACTGGCCGTCGAACCGCCAGGGCGGCCCGGGGGCCGGACGGTCTGCTGGGAGCAGCGCGCCCCCGACCGTGTGGCCGGCCGGCGGCGGGGTCGGCCGGCGGTTGGGTGGATCGGCCTGGCCATTGGACAGCCCGCCGGGAGGGGCCGGCCGCCGAAGTCCGAGGCCGTACAGCAGGCCGGTCCGGGCCATGGTCCGCCTGGGGGCCGCGCTGCGCGACGGTGTCCCCGTCCAGCGGACCTGCGGCAGTCGAACGGCCAGGCCGGACCGGCATGTCGACGGTGAGGAAGGGAGACCGCCGGCGCCCAGGGCATCCCGCGCACCTGCCTGCCTGCCTGCCTGCCCTGGCCGTCGTCCCGAGCCCTGCCGGCCACCTCGCACCCTGACGTGCCCGTGCTGCTGCTCGCCGGCGACCGCGACCTGTCGACCCCCGTGCAGTGGGCGCGCGAACCGGCCGCCACGACCCCGCGGGCCGAACCGGTCGTCGTACCCCGTGCCGGACACTCCACCCAGAGCCGCAGCGACGAAGGCGCCGCCGCCGCCCAGCGGTTCCTCCTCCGCTGAGCGGCGCGGAGCGACGGCACCCGGGTCCGGCCGCGCCCCCGGCAGGCCGCGGCCGGGGACCCGGACACCGATCTTGGTCCGAATGGCAGACAGGCGCGGGATTGGAACGTACGCTCGGGCGGCATGACGTGGCGTTCGAGTGTGAACCAGAAGTTGGCGCAGCTCACCGGCTATGAACTGCGCAAGGCCCGCCCCGCAGGGAAGGCGACCCCGACCCCCGTGGCGGCCCCCAAGGCTGCGGCCCCGAAGCCGGCGGGACTCCGCTTCCCCGCGGACTACGACGACGGGGCCAAGGAGATCATCACCGCGGTCAAGCCGTGGACGATGACCTCGGTCGAGCGCCTGAACGCGCTGGTCCAGTCCGTCCGTTACGTCACCCGGCACCAGCTGCCCGGCGACATCGTCGAGTGCGGCGTCTGGCGCGGCGGCAGCATGCAGGCAGTGGCCCGCACCCTGCTCTCCCTGGACGTCACCGACCGCGAGCTGTACCTCTTCGACACCTTCGAGGGCATGACCGAGCCCACCGAGGAGGACAAGCGCGTCGACGGCGCCAGCGCCGCCGACCTGCTGGCCACCCAGGGCAAGGACCGGCCGATCTGGGCGCTGGCCACGCTGGACGACGTACAGGACGGCTTCTCCCGGATCGACTACCCGGCGGAGCGGCTGCACTACGTCCAGGGCAAGGTCGAGGACACCATCCCCGAGCAGGCGCCGGAGCAGATCGCGATCCTCCGCCTGGACACCGACTGGTACACCTCCACCAAGCACGAGCTGGAGCACCTCTACGACCGGCTCGTCCCCGGCGGCGTCCTGCTGCTGGACGACTACGGCTACTGGCAGGGCTCCCGCCAGGCCGTGGACGAGTTCCTGGAAGAGACGGGCGCCCGGCTGCTGCTGACCCGCATGGACGAGGGCCGCATCGCCGTGAAGCCCTGACCCGGACGGAGGACCCGCCCGCCCCGGCGGCCGCCGGACCCCGCACCCGCGCGCGAGAGTGGGGGTGTGGAACTGGAGTCGGCGGCCGCCGAACTGTACGGGCTGGACCCGGCCGGGTTCACCGCTGCCCGGGACGCCATGGCCGCCCGGGTGCGGCAGGAGGGCGACCGCGCCCTCGCCAAGCGGATCGCCGCGCTGCGCAGGCCGACGGTGGCGGCATGGGCCGCGAACCTCCTCGCCCGCCGCAGGCCCGCCGAGGCGGAGCGACTGGTGGAGCTGGGCCGGGCCCTGGGCGAGGCGCAGCGCACGCTGGCGGGGGAGGAGCTGCGCGAGCTGTCCCACCAGCGGCACGTGCTGGTCACCGCCCTGGCCAGGGACGCCGTGGCGCTGGCGGCGGAGGAGGGCCGGCCGGTCTCGGAGCCGGGCCTGAGGGAGATCGAGCAGACCCTCCACGCGGCCCTGGCCGACCCGGCGGTCGCCCGGGAATGGCTGGCCGCCCGGCTGGCCAGAACCCCGCCGCCGCCAACGGGCTTCGGCATCGAACCGGACCCGACGGCGGTACGAGCTCACCGCCCCTCCCCGCCCACGGCGGCACGGTCCCCCCGCCCGCCCGAGCCCGCCCCCGCCCCGCCGGCGGAACCGAAGCCTGACGCGGTACGGGCCCACCACCCGCCGAAGCCCGTCCCGGCGGCGGCGCCGGACCCGGCCCCCGCGCGGTCCCGTCGCCCGTCGGCCACCCGCCGGGCGGACCCCGAACCCGCCACGGAGCGGGAGCCGGCCGTGGCAGGGGCCCGACGTCCGGCGGAGCCCGCCTCGGAGCCGGAGCCGGAGTCGGAGGTACCCGCTCCCGACCCCGCACACCTGCGTGCTCTGGAGGAGGCGCGGGAGGCCGCCGACACGGCCACCCGTGAGGCGGAACGCGGCCAGGAGCAACTCCGCACGGCGGAAGAGGAACTCCGCCGGGCCAGAGCGGCGCTCAGGGAACGCGAGGAGCAACTGGCGGAGGCGGAGCACCACCTCACGGAAGCCCGCACCACGGCGGACCGCGCCGCCACCCACCACCGCGAAGCCGCCCGGGCCGCCCGGACCGCACAAAAGGAGGCGGACAGGACGCTCCGCACCCTCGCCCGCCTGGAGGCCCGCCCGTTGCCCTGAGTTTGGACCCAGGCCGGCGGCACAGGGGTGCCGGCGCTTGACGGCCCGGGCCAGCCGCTGGCCATCGGCCACCGGTTCCGGTGCAGCCACCGGCCCCGTGGCTTCCGGCGCCGGCGGAGTTGAGCCCGGCGCAGGCGCAGGCGCAGCCGCCTGGCACCGGCGCTACGGCCTCCGGGGCCGGCGGAGCCACCCGGTTCCGGTGCAGCCACGGGCCCCGCGGCCTCCCGTAGCGGCGGGGCCGTCGGCCCGGCGGGTCAGTCGATCAGGATGCCCGGGTTCAGGATTCCCGCCGGGTCCAGGGCGCCTTTGGCGGCGCGCAGCGCGGCGGCGAAGGGGGCCGGGCGCTGGAGGTCGTACGCGGGGCGGTGGTCGCGGCCGACCGCGTGGTGGTGGGTGATGGTGGCCCGGTGCCGGTGCAGGACGTCGTTCGCCACGGCCTTGAGGTCGTCCCAGAGGGCCACCTCGTCGCCGGGCCGGCCCGCGGCCAGCACCGTGAAGTACGGGGCCGCCCCGTCGGGGTAGACGTGGGTGAGGCGGCAGTTCACGGTCGCCGGGTACCCGGTGGCCTTCCGGGCCGCCGCGCCGACCTCGGTGCGCACCGCCTCGATCAGCCCCGGGACCCGGTCCCAGGTCGCGGCCGTCTCGAAGGTCTCCGCGACGGCGCCCATCCGGGCCAGCCCGTCGCGCAGGTACGGCATCCGGAGGAACGCCGAGCGCCAGGCGTCCACCGCCCCGTCCGCGGACCTGTCCGCGTCCCGCGCCCCGTCTCCGCCCGCTGCCCGGTTCCCGTCGCCCGGCCCGGCCGGACCGGCGCCCGCCCCGCCCCCCGGGGACGTGCCGCGCTCCGGTCCGGTCGCACCGTCCGCCCGGCCCCCCTGAGAGCGGGCCAGGCCGACCGCCTGGGCCAGCCGGTCCGTGACCGGGAAGTGGCCCGACTCGAAGCCCAGCACCAGCACCGCGCTGCCGTCGTGCGAGGCACCCGACATGGCCGCTTCGCCGGCGTCCAGCAGCCGGCAGTTGGCCGGCATCAGACCCGACTGCGCGATCAGCCGTACGGCCTCCAGCGCCGCGTGGAAGTCGGCGAACGCCACCGCCGCGGAGGCCTTGTGGACGGGCCGCTCCCGGAGCCGCACCCACGCCTCGGTGATCACGCCGAGCGCGCCCTCCGAGCCCAGGAACAGCCGGTCGGGCGACGGACCCGCCCCCGACCCGGGCAGCCGCCACGACTCGCTCACGCCGGCCGGGGTGACCACCCGCAGCGACTGGACGAAGTCGTCGATGTGCGTGGGCCCGGTGGCGTAGTGGCCGCCCGCCCGGGTGGCGAGCCAGCCCCCCAGCGTGGAGAACTCGAAGCTCTGCGGGAAGTGCCGCAGCGTCAGCCCGTGGGGCCGCAGCTGGGCCTCCAGGTCCGGGCCGAGCGTGCCGGCCTGGATGCGGGCCGCCCGGCCGAGCGTGTCGACCTCCAGCACCCGGCCCATCGCGGTCAGGTCGAGGGACAGGACGGCGCGGTGGGCGTCACCGCGGTACTCCACCCCGCCGGTCACCGAGGATCCGCCCCCGTACGGCACCACCGCGACTTCCCGCTCCGCGGCCCAGTCCAGCAGGTCCGCCACCTCCCGCTCGTCCCGCGGGCGGGCCACGAGGTCCGGGACGCGCCCGGGCCGGCCGCGGAGGGCGCGTACGACGTCGCGGTAGGCCTTCCCCATGGCGTGGGCCGCGCGGTCCTCGGGGTCCGTGCGGATCACGTGTGCCAGGGCGGCGGGCGGCGCGACCGCGGGGGCCCCGATCCCCAGGTCCGCGACGCGCGGCACCGGCAGGGGCCTGGCCGACGTGCCGGGGAGCAGGGCGCCCATCGCGACGCATTCGGCGTCGTCCGGGTGGGCGTCCGTCCACCCCCACCCCCACCAGGAACGGGTGCGGGAGGTGCGCTGCGTCGCGGTGCCTGCCATGGCTGTGCTCCAGGGATAGCAGTAACTTACCTAGCGGTAAATTACCTACTGATAATATCGCCGCATGGCAACCCCCCGATCCAAGGCCGGCACCAAGGGCGTCCCCCGCCGGGACCGCGAACGGCAGATCCTCGCCGCCGCCACGCACGAGTTCGGCACCCACGGATACGCGGCGGCCTCGCTCGCCGCGATCGCCGCCCGCGTGGGGGTCACCAAGACGCTGCTGCACCAGTACTTCGGCACCAAGGAGGACCTGTACGTCGCCTGCCTGGCACCGGTCGGCGACCGCCTCCTGGAGGCGATCCGCACCGGCATGGGCGACCAGGGGACGGGGCCGGGCACACCCCTGCGCGTGCTGCGCGGGATCTTCGACGCCCTGGAAGGGCAGCGGGAGGCGTGGTTCGTGCTGTACGACACCACGCTGCCGCCCGGCGGCGAGGCCGCCCGCCGGGCCGCCGCGTACTGGTCCGCCATCGACGCCCTGGCCGCCGGAGGCACGGCCGACCTGCTGCGCGCCACCGGCTCGGCGGACCCGCTGGACGCCGATGCGCTCAAGTACGTCTGGCGCGACCTGGTCGCCACCCTGGTCCGCTGGTGGGTGAAGCACCCGGAGGAGTCCCCCGAGGCCATGGCCGCGCGCTGCGCCCGCCTCTTCGCCGCGGCCGCCGCGCTCACCCCGGCCTCGCAGGGCGGGCGGCGGCCGGTCCGGGATGCCGGGTGACCGGAGGGTCTCTTTCCGCAACGCGATTGGCGGAGGCTGCCGCGTGGAACCCGTCACTGCATGACCGAAGGTGCGAGCCCGTACATCTCAAGCCCGAGGGTCACCGTTCTGGGAGTGCAGAGCGGTGACCCGCCCTTCCGCATCGTCGAGGTCGACGGAGAGGTGGTGGGGACGGCCAGGTCCATGACGGACGTGATCCTCATCGCCGCGGAGGCGGGGGTCCACATCCACGACCTCGACGACCTGGAGACCGTCCGCTGGGTGGGAGGGGGCAAGTTCACCTGGCAGCTCCACCACCTCTGACCTGCCCGGACTCAGGGACCCGCGTTGAGTTCCGCCACGATCGAGGCAGGTGAGTGCCCGCTGCCGTCGGACAGCCGGTGGAAGTCGACCGAGACGTAGTTCGGGTTCCGTCCCCCGGTCGCGGTCCGGCACTGCCCGGCGATGCGGTCCCGCAGCTTCGCCCCGTTGTCCAGGGCGGCCGTGAGGACGGTGGGCACGTTGCGGTGGTGGCTCATCGTGAACAGCCGCCGGAAGCCCGGCTCCCGCTGGTCCAGCGGCACGTCGGACCAGCGGGTGACGCAGGCCAGGTCGTTGCCGAGGTCACCGAGGCTCCAGTAGTTGCTGACCGTCCAGGACTTGTCGTACATGACGCCCAGGTGCTCGCGGTCGGAGCGGTCCGAGAAGACCAGCAGCCGCTTCCCCGCCGTGACGAGGTCCGCGACCCTGGGCCAGCCCTTCTGCCGCACGCCCCAGTCGTCGGCCCGGAACAGCAGCTCGTTCAGGCCGCGCACCCGGCCGAGGGAGTTCTGCAACTGACCTGCGCTGACGTAGTCCTCCAGGAAGACGGTCACGACCTCCTGGGGGTGCGTGGCGAGGAAGTCCACCACCGTCTGCATCGTCCCGTGGAACGACTGCCGGGGCAGGGCGTACGTGGCTCCGGCGAAGGCCTTGCAGTCGCCGTGGCACAGGTACACGTCGCTCGGGTAGCAGTCGCTGCCGAAGCTGATGATGCACAGCCAGGTGCTGCGCTCGTACCAGTGGGTGTCGAGGCTGAGGCCCCGCACGCCGTTGTCGAGCTGGGCGCGCACCGACTCGGACTGGTTCACCGAGCTCCAGCGGGAGTCCTCGTAGTTGGTGAAGGCGTTGTGGGTGGTCAGGAAGGCCACCTCGTCGAGCCGGCGGTCACCCCAGCGGGCCGAGGCGGCGTCGGCGGCCGCCCGCGTGGCCGCGGTGGCCGTGGCGGTGGCCCGCGTGGCCGCGACGGCCTGCGTGGCCGGGGCGCGGGGGCCGGCCGGGGCCGGGGCGGCGGTCGCGGAGGCCGCCGTACCGAGCACGGCCAGCAGCAGGAGGCCCACGAGGGCGCGGAGGCCGCGGCGCCGCCCGTGAGAGCGCGCTCGTAACATGTCCATGACAATCATGCGGGGAGGCTACCGCGTGGTACCCGCGTCCCGCTGCCCCCGCGCAGCGCCTTCCCGCCGACGCCGCCCGGGCCCCGTCACGGGCCCGCGAAGGGGCACCGGCCCGCCCGGAAATCCGGATGCCCCGCCGCCCACCGGCTGACATGCTCACGGACATGTCACCCCGCAAGATCCGCCCCAGCCTCTACATCTCCGTCGACATCGAGGCCGACGGCCCCATTCCCGGCCCCTACTCCATGATCAGCCTGGGCGCGGCCGTCGCCGGCCGGCAGGACGCCGACGGGTACGTTCCCGCCGACCCCGAGCGGCAGACCTTCTACCGCGAGCTGCGCCCGGTGAGCGACGCGTTCGTGCCGGAGGCGCTGGCCGTCAGCGGCCTCGACCGGGAGCGGCTGCGCACCGAGGGGACACCGCCCGAGGCGGCCCTGCGCGCGTTCAGCTCCTGGGTGCGGCAGGTGTCCGACGGAGCGCAGCCCGTGATGTGCGGCTACCCCGCCTCGTACGACTGGACCTTCCTGTACTGGTACCTGATCCGGTTCACCGGGGAGAGCCCCTTCGGGCACTCGGGCTGCCTGGACATGAAGACCCTGTACGCGGCGAAGGCCGGGCTGCCGCTGCGGTCCGTGGCCAAGGGGACGATGCCCCGCGAGCTGCTGTCCCGGCGGCGGCACACCCACCACGCCCTCGACGACGCCATCGAGCAGGCCGAGCTGATGAGCAACCTGATGCTCTGGCGGCCGGAGGCCTGATCCCCGCCGGGCCTGCTGCGGGGGGTGCCCCGCGGGGCCTGCGGCCACAATGGAGGCATGGCCTCCGAGGCACCCACCGGCATCCCCGGCCCGGACCCCGACCCCCCGGACCCCGACCCCCCGGACACCTCGCCACCCGCCGGGGGAGGGCCCGACGGGTCCGACGGCCCGCGTGCGGCCGCCGAGCGGGACGCTCCCTCGAACCCGGACCGGGGCGCGGCCGTGGACGACGCCCGGGGGACCGCCTCGAAGGGCGACGGGGGCGAGGCCCCGAACGACGCCCGGGGCGAGGCCCCGAACGATGCCCGGAGTGCCGCCTCGAACGATGCCGAGGGTGCCGACTCGAACGATGCCCAGGGCGCCGCCCCGAACGGCGGCCACCCCGACACCTCCGGCCGCACCGAAAAGGGCCTCGCGCGCTGGCTGCTGCGTTCGGTGCTCGCCGACCCCGGCCACCTCCCGGAGATCCTGGCCTCCTTCGCCTCCCGCCGGCTCGGGACCGCCGCGGCCCGTACGGTCGCCAAGGTCCGCGCCGATCACCCGGACGCTGGTCCCGAGGAACTTCGCGGCATGGTGGCGAACCGGGGCCGGCGGATCGTGGTGACCGAGGGCTCCTTCGTCGGCGGTCCCTTCATCGTGGTGATCCCCTTCGCCTTCTGCGCCGCCCTGCTGGCCCAGCTGCGCATGTGCCTGGAGCTGGGCGCGCTGGCAGGCCGCCCGGCCACCTCCCCGGACCGGACCGCCGAACTGCTCGTGATCCAGGGCGTCTACCCCGACATCCCCGCGGCCAGTGAGGCCCTGGAGAAGCTGGCCGCGCGCACGGACCGCGACGGGGACCTGTCGCCGCCGCCCGGGCCGCGTCCGTCCCGGGTGGCCGCACTGTGGTCGCTCGTCAAGCGCATGGCCTACCTGCTGGGGCTGCTCGGCCCGGAGGAGGACACCTCCCGGCTGATCGTCAAGATCGGCCGCTGGGCTCTGGTGGGCCTGGTCTTCCTGGTGGGGATGGTGGCCCCGCTGGTCTGGATCCCGTACCTCGGGTGGTCCTACCACCGGTCCACGGGGGAGCTGGCGGCGCGCACGGTGGCCTTCTACGGCGCGGCGACTCCGGCCGAGGCGGCCGAGGCGGTCGCCGAGGTCCATCCGACGGCCGCCGACCCCGGCATGATCGCGGCCGCCCTGCGGACCCTCTCCTCGCTGCTGGTGCCGGTCGGCGCCGTGATCCTGGTCTTCGTGGCCGCCGTCGACGACTCGCGCTGGCCGCTCGTGGCCGTGACCGTGACCGTGCTCTCCCTCGCCGTCGGCACCATCTGGTACCTCCGCCACCGCATGCGCCACCGCCGCCCCTCCCACGACTGAGCACGCGGACGGACGGCGGTGGCGGGGTGGTGCCCTAGAGGCTGAGCGCGTCCTCCGCGTTCGTCACCCAGGGGGTGACCGAGTTCTTGTCGGGGGACACGTACAGGCCTGGGGTCGGCGCCTTGAGGGGGGTCTGCACGAGGTCGGACGAGGTGTCCATGGTCATGGCGATCCAGTCGACCGTCCTGCCCTTCCCGTCGTTCCCGCCGCCCATCAGGCCGGCGTACGCGGACTCGCCCGGGGCCAGCTCGAAGGCGTCCTCGATGGCCGGTGCCGTGCCGCGCTGCGTGGCCTGCCCGTCCAGGTCGCCGAAGGTGACGACGGGGTGGCCCAGGACCCGGCAGGGCTTGGTGCTCTTGTTGGTGACCTTCAGCAGGTGGCTGCCCGTCGTGGGCTCCGCCAGACTCGCGGTGAACTTCACGTCGAAGGTGCTGCACGGGAACACGTCGAAGTCGGGGTCGGTGCTGCCGCCGGTCGCCGTCGGCGCCGTGGTGGCCGGCGGCGTGGGCTTCGCGGTGGCCGTCGGGGCCGTGGAGGGGGAAGCGGAGGCGGACGCGCCCGGGCCCGTGCCCGGCGTCTTCCCGCCGCCCGACGCGTCGTCCTGCGAAGGGCCGCAGGCCGTCAGGGCGAGGGCGGACACGGCGGCGAGGACGACGGCGGCTCTGCGTACGGTGCTCATGATGCTGTCCCCCGGGGTGAGGAGCGCGGGAGTGCGCTGGGCGTGGCACCAGCGTCCCGGAGAAGCTTCACGGCTCTGTGACGGCGCCTTCCCGAATCCACCACGGACCGGCCTCCGGCGCCTCCACCGCCTCTCCTGCCTCCACTGTCGCCCCCGCCTCCGCTGTCGCCCCCGCCTCCACCGCCCTCCACGGCCCCCGCACGGCCACCGGTCAGAACATGGTGTTGCCGTTCAGAGAGGTCGGCGGGACCACCTGGAGCACGTCCCAGTGCTCCACGATCCGGCCGTCCTCGTCGAAGCGGAAGATGTCGATCCCGGCGTACTCCTCCTCGGGCCATGCCTGGTGGCAGTGGAGCACCACGTGGTCGCCCTCCGCGAAGGCCCGCTTGAACACCACCCGCTTGCCCGGGTACTCGGCGGCCATCCGCTCGAAGTACGCGATGAACGCCTCCTTGCCGTCGCCGACATGCGGGTTGTGCTGGGTGTAGGTGTCGCCGACGTACCGTTCGACGGCCTCGGCGGGCCGGCACTGGTTGAACATCAGCTCGTAGAACGCCATCGCCGTGGCCTTGTTGCGCACCGGATCGCTCATGGCGTCACCGTACGGGCGGAACCGGGCCCCCGCATGACGAACCCGGCGGCGGCGAACGAGGCGGCGGCGGACCCGCCACCGGCCAGCCCACCGGCCAACCCACCGGCCGGGCTCAGAGCACCGGCTGGACGTCCCCCGTCGTGACCGACCGGCCGTGGGCGCCCGCGGCCAGGTCGCCGGGCGGAATCCCGGGGTGGTGCCGCAGGCCGTCGCCTTCGTCGTACGGCGCGCCGAGCGCGATGCGCGACACGATCCGGTAGCGGTCGCCGCGGTACACCGAGTGGACGTACTCGACGGGCCGCCCCTCCCGGTCCGTGGTCAGCCGCTCGAACCGCAGGGCGGGGGAGTGCGCCGGTACGCCGAGCAGCCGGGCCTCCCGGTCGCCCAGCACGGTGGGCTCGATGGCCTGGACGGCCTCGTGGACCCGTACGCCGTGCCGCGCGCCCAGCAGTTCGTAGAAGTCCCCGCTCTCCATGTCGCCCGGTGCCAGGCCCGGGACGAGCGCGGCCGGCACGTGCAGGTGCTCGATCGCCATCGGCTCGCCGTCCACCAGTCGCAGCCGCGCGATGTACGCCACCTCGTCGGCCGGGGGCAGCCGAAGCCTGCGCCCCAGGGCCGTGCCCGCGGGCACCGTGCCGAACTCCAGCACCCTGCTGGCCCAGCTGCCCCGCGCCCGGGGCAGGCTGAATCCCGGTTCGGCGCCGGCCGGCGCCAGCTCCTGGGTGATCTTGGCCGGGGCGACGAACATGCCCCGCCCGTGCTCACGGACCACCAGGCCCGCGGCCACCAGTTCGTCCACGGCCGCGCGCACCGTGGGCCGGGACACCCCCAGTTCCTCGCACAGCGCGCGCTCCGACGGCAGGGCGGCCCCCGGTGCGCCGGCCTCCGCCAGACCGCGCAGGTGATCGCGTACCCAGATCCGCTTCGGAACCGGACCCCCGGGTGCCTCGGCCATGTTCCCGTCCTCTCGTCCACCCCGTGCAGGTGACCAGACCAGCTCGGCGATGTTACCAGTGGGCGGACCGGTCGCGGCAAGTCTCCGGATCGCGCAAAACCGTTTCTGAGGAGGCAAGTTGAAGGGAAGCGAGGGAGGGGCCGACGCCTTGACCGGCCTCCGGTCCTGTGTCATTTTTCTTACCAGTTGCTGGCCAGTTGACGTACTGGTCGGGCAACTGGTCAGTTCCCCGGCACCCGCAGAGGAGGACCCCCGTGAGCCTGGTGAGCCCGTCCCGTCCGCTCCCGGCCCACGGCGGAGCCGTCCCCGCCCTCCTGCCCCCGCCCCGCCACCTCGCCCGCGTCCCCGGGTACTTCACCCTCACGCCGGACGCCGCCGTACGCGCCGAACCCGCCGCGCGGCAAATCGCGGACCTGCTGCGCACCCTGCTCCGTCCCGCCACCGGGCTGCCCCTCCCGCCCGCGGCCGACGGCACCCTGACCCTCGCCCTCGACCCCGCCGAGCACCCGTCGCTGGGCGCGGAGGGCTACCGGCTGAGCGTCCGGCCCGACGGCGTACGCCTGCTCGCCGCCCGGCCCGCCGGGCTGCGGAACGCCGTCCAGACCCTCCGCCAGCTGCTGCCCCCGGCGGCGCTGGCCCGCCGCCCCGCCGCCTCCGGCACCGCGTGGACGCTGCCCTGCGTGGAGATCACGGACCGGCCCCGGCACTCCTGGCGGGGCCTGATGGTCGACACCGCGCGCCACTTCCAGCCGCTGGACCGGCTGCTGCGCACCGTCGACCGGATCGCCCTGCACAAGCTCAACGTCCTGCACCTGCACCTGACCGACGACCAGGGCTGGCGGCTGCCCGTGGACGCGTACCCCCTGCTCACCGCGGTGGGCTCGGTCCGCGCCCGCACCCCGCTCGGGCCGCCGGGCTCCGGGTGCCGGGACGACCGGCCGCACGGCGGCGCGTACACCAAGGCCGAGCTGCGGCGACTGGTCGGGTACGCGGCCGAGCGCGGGGTCACGGTCCTCCCCGAGGTCGAGATGCCCGGCCACACGCGGGCCGCCCTCGCCGCCTACCCGCACCTCGGCAACCACCCGGACCGCCGGCTCGACGTGTGGACCGAGTGGGGGATCTGCGACACCGTGCTCGGCGTGCACGACGCCGCCCTCGACTTCTGCCGGACGGTGCTCGACGAGGCGATGGACCTCTTCCCCGGCCCGTACGTCCACCTCGGCGGCGATGAATGCCCCACCGCCGAATGGGAGTCCAGCCCCGCCGCCCGCGCCCGCGCGGCCGCCCTCCGCCTCCCTGGCCCCCGCGCGCTGCGCGGCTGGTTCCTCGGCCGGGCCGGAGCCCACGTGCTGGCCGCGGGCCGGCGCCCCGTCTGCTGGGCCGAGGGCGACACCGACGCCCAGCCGCCCGGGGCCGCCCTGCCGCCCGAGTTCGTGCTGATGGCCTGGCGGGACGCCCGGCACGGACTGGCCGCCGCCCGGCGCGGCCACGAGGTGGTGATGGCCCCGCACCGCTCCACGTACCTCGACTACCCGCAGTCGGACCGCCCCGGCGAACCGCCCGGCCAGCCCGGCGAGGTGGTGGACCTGGCCGCGGTGTACGCCAACGACCCCGCGCCCGCCGCCTGGCCGGCCGAGCACGCGGCACGCGTCCTGGGCACCCAGGCCCAGCTCTGGACGGAGTACGTCACCACCGCCGACCGGTACGACCACCTCCTCTGGCCCCGGCTCTGCGCCCTCGCGGCCCGGGCCTGGAACCCGGACGGCGACTACCACCGGGACTTCCTCCCCGCCCTGGCCGCCCACCGCCCGCGCCTGGCCGCCCTCGGCCTCGCCGGCCAGACCCCCTGACCTGCGGGGCCCGCACCGCGCACCCCGCAGGACCGGCGCCTCATCCGCTTCATCCGCCCCACCCGCACCCCTGCACCCCCGCACCCCCAGGCAGGTTCCGTTCCGTGCCCCCACCGAAAGGGAATCCCGTGTCCGACCGCCCCCGTCGCACCGGCAGGCTCGCCCTGGCCGCCGCCCTCGCCCTCCTCTCCGGCACCGCAGCCGCGGGTCTCCTGGCCGCCCCCGCCTCGGCCGCCGCCGACGCCCTCAGTGTCCAGTACCGCACCAGCGCCGGCGGAGCCACGGCCGACCAGTCCGAACCCTGGCTCCGGATCACCAACACCGGCGCCACGACCGTCCCGCTCGGCCAGGTCCGCCTGCGGTACTGGTTCAAAGCCGACGGCCCCGCGGTGACCTACCGATTCGCCTGCTCCTGGGCGGTGACGGGCTGTGCCCACATCACCGGCTCCTTCGGCACTCCCGACCACCCCACCGCCACCGCCGACCGGTACCTGGAGATCGGCTTCACCGCGGGCGCGGGGTCACTCGCCCCCGGCCAGTCCACCGGCGACATGCAGCTCCGCTTCCACCGCACCGACTGGCAGCCGCTGACCCAGTCCGACGACTACTCCTTCGGCCCCGGCCGGACCTCGTACGCGGACTGGGACAAGGTCACCCTCCAGTCGGGCGGCACCCTCGTGTGGGGCACGGCCCCGGCCGGCAACGACCCGACCACACCCCCCACGACGCCCCCGACCACCCCGCCGACCACGCCCCCCACCACCCCGCCGACGGACCCGGACGCACCGGTCCTCTTCGACGACTTCACCTACGCCTCCAGCACCGACCCGGCCCTCGCCCGCAACGGCTGGACCGTCAAGTCCGGGCAGGGCGGCCCCGGCGTCCCCGGCGCCACCTGGTCCCCGCAGGACATCACCTTCCCCTCCGCCGGGGGCAGCACCGTGATGAACCTGCGCCTCACCACGGACGGCACCGCCGCCGGTACCCGCGAGACCGAACTCCAGACCTTCGCAAGGAAGTTCGGGAACGGCACCTACGCCGCCCGGGTCCGCTTCGACGACACCCCGTCCGGCGGCCCCGACGGCGACCACGTCGTCCAGACCTTCTTCGCCTTCACCCCGCTCAACGCCCCCATGGACCCCGCCTACAGCGAGCAGGACTTCGAGTACCTGCCCAACGGCGGCTGGGGCGAGCCGGGCAACATCATGTACGAGACCACCTGGGAGACCTACAACCCCGACCCCTGGAACGCCGTGAACACCCACGGCGAGCAGCGTGCCTCGCACGACGGCTGGCACGACATCCAGTTCACCGTCGACGGCAGCTCCGTGACGTACTGGGTCGACGGCCGGATCGTCGCCACCCACGGCGAACCCTACCTGCCGGAGACCCCGCAGTTCATCGACTTCAACCACTGGCTGATCGACCTGGCCGGCCAGACCTCCGCCACCCCGCGCTCGTACGACGAGCAGGTCGACTACGTGTACTTCGTCAAGGACCGGGTCCGCACCCCGGCCCAGGTCGCCGCCGAGGTCGCGGCCCTGCGCGCGGCGGGAACCGCCTTCAGGGACACCGTCCCGAACAGCTGACGGCACGGGCCGGTCCACCCCCCGATCGTTTTCCGCCGAATCTGCCATTCCGGCCCAACGGGGCCTGAGGCTCAGTAGCTTGAGCCGGGCAGGTTCCGGTGGGGGAGCGCATCTCTCCCGCCACGGACGCGAACAGAGCACCAGAGGGAGTGGACGAATTGGCGAACGTGGAAGTCTCCTTGAAGGAGGCGATGACCTCGATCGAGGGAGCACTGGGGGCGGCCCTGGTCGACTACACCAGCGGCATGGCCCTGGGCACCCTCGGCGGGGGCAAGGACCTCGACCTGGCGGTCGCCGCGGCGGGCAACACCGACGTGATCAGGGCCAAGGTCCGCACGATGGAGATGCTCGGCCTCCGGGACGAGATCGAGGACCTGCTGATCACCCTCGGCGGTCAGTACCACCTCCTCAGGCTGCTCAAGGGCAAGTCCGGGAGCGGCCTGTTCCTGTACCTGGTCCTGGACAAGGACAGGTCCAACCTGGCCATGGCCCGGCACCAGCTGCGCCGCATCGAGGCCGCCCTCGAGGTCTGACAACGGCTCGTGACGGCCCTCGCATGCCCATTAGTTGAAGAATTCTTCAATTCGGCAGATCCAAATCTGGCCAAGTGTGGGCATGCGCGGGCCGCCGGGACGCGACGATGGGACGAAAGACCGCAGGCGGCTGGGCACGGGCCGGGCCCCGCCGTGGTCGGGCGACAGCAGGAGCACACGTGGGCATGCAGGTACCGCTGTACCAGGCGAAGGCGGAGTTCTTCCGGATGCTCGGGCACCCGGTCCGCATCCGCGTCCTGGAGCTCCTGCAGACAGGGCCCATGCCGGTGCGCGACCTCCTCGCGGAGATCGACATCGAGCCCTCCAACCTGTCCCAGCAGCTCGCGGTGCTGCGCCGGTCGGGCATCGTCGTCTCCACCCGCGAGGGCGCCACGGTCAGTTACGCCCTCGCCGGCGGCGATGTCGCCGACCTGCTGCGCGCAGCCCGCCGCATCCTCACCGAGATGCTGGCCGGCCGCAGCGAGCTGCTCGCCGAGCTCCGCCAGACGGAGCCCCGCCCTCAACAGCACCCTGAACCCCACCCGCACCCGCGCACCCACCCGGTCGCGGTGCCCGGCAGGCCCTACTCGAAATGACCGCCCGGGCACGGCTGCCGGGCGGACCGGCAGCGGTGTCAGAGGGAGAGGTTCAGGTTCAGCTGCCAGGAGACGCCGAAGCGGTCGTTCACCCAGCCGAACTTCTCACTGAAGCCGTACGAGCCGAGTGGCATCAGCACGGCGCCCCGGTCGGCCAGGGCCGCGTACAGGCGGTCGAGCTCCGCCTCCGTGTCGCACTCGACGAAGAGCGAGACCGCCGGGGTGAAGCCGAATGCGTGCGTGGCCGGGCTGTCGATGCACATGTACCGCTGCCCGGCGAGCGCGAAGGTGGCGAACTGCACGGTGCCCTCCGGGCCCTGCCCGTCCGCGCCGTAGCGGGTCACGCCGATGACCTCGGAGTCCTCGAACAGCGAGACGTAGAAGGCCATGGCCTCCTCGGCCTGCCCCTCGAACATCAGGAACGTGGTGATCTTCTGAGGCGTCGCGGCCATCCTGCCGGCTCCCTGGGTGGTGGCGTGACCTTGCCCGGCCGAGGCTAGGCCACGCGCCCGTCCCGGCCGGCGAGGCGCACGGCCGCGGCGCCGATCGGCTGCCGTACGGGTCAGCCGGTGGGAGCCATGTCGTACGTGACCCACATCGTGCGGGCGGCCACCTGGTCGTACTTGGACCGGGCGCGGTGGTTGTCGTCGGCGGTGATCCACCGGACGACGCTCCAACCGCGCTCGGCCGCGATGCCGCGCAGCCCCTCCAGCAGGAGATCGGCCGCTCCCGAGCCCCGGCTCTCGGGCGCGACGAACAGGTCGTCGAGGAAGCAGCCCGTGGTGGCCGACAGCGGCCGCGCGAACGGCCGGTAGTGCGCCAGCCCGGCGAGCCGCCCGTCCGCGCCCTCCGCCACCAGCGCGTTCACCTCGTGGGCCGGATCGTTGATCCACGACCAGACCAGCGCGGCGGCCTCGTCCGTCTGCTCCACGCGGTAGAACTCCGCGTAGCCCCGGTAGAGGGCGCGCCACTGCGGGAAGTCGTCCGCGCGCACCGCGCGGACCTGGATGCCGGTCATCTGGAGGGTGCCTTCCTGTCCGTACGCGCGGCTCCCCGTGGGGCCGCGCGAACCGATCATGCGCGAGGGGGAGGGCCGGCACCCTGCCGCGGTGTCGAAAACCGCCCGCACCCACACGCCGCACCGGACAGTCGTACGAACACGGCAGCAGCGGCCGGCGCACCCGTCAGCGGGTGTGCGAGCGGTACGCCCGCATCGCCAGCGGCATGAAGACCAGCGTGATGCCCGCGGCCCAGACCAGCGACCACATGATCGCGCTGCCGGCGGGCGTGCCGAGGAGCAGGCCGCGGAACGCGTCCGACAGGTGGGTCACCGGATTGACGTTCACCCAGGCCTGAAGCCAGCCGGGCATCGTGTCCACCTGGACGAAGGCGCTGCTGGTGAAGGTGATCGGGAAGATGAGGGTGAACGCGAACACCTGCACCTTCTCCGCGTCGCCCGCCAGCATCCCGATCAGCACCGCCGTCCACGACACCGCCGCGGCGAACGTCAGGAGCAGCAGCGTCGCGCCGAGGAACCCCGCCACGCCGCCGGTGATCTCGAAGCCCAGCACGGTGCCCAGGGCGATCATCAGCAGCATCGCCCACAGCTGCTTGGCCAGGTCCGCGGTGATGCGCCCGAGCAGCGGCGCCGTCCGCGCGATCGGCAGGCTGCGCAGCCGGTCGAACACGCCCTTCGTCAGGTCCGTGTTGAGTGCCATGGCCGTGTACATGCTCATGAACAGGGTGTTCTGCACGATGATGCCCGCGAGCGCGTACTGCAGGTACTCCTGCGGGGAGCCCGCCATCTGCCCGCCGAACACGTACGTGAACAGGAACACGAACATGATCGGCGTGATGCTGTAGTCCACCAGCTCCAGGGGGTTGTGCTTCACCGAGACCAGGCTGCGCCACGCCATCGTTCCGGTCTGCCGGAGGGCCGCGAGGGGGCGTACCCGCCCGCCGCGCCACTGCGTGTCCGTGAGTGCCGCCGAGGTCATGACGGGGTCACCGCCTCCGAGTACCGGTCTTCCTCCGCGCTCTCCTCCGCGTCGGCCTCCGGCTCCGCCCGGTGGCCGGTGAGCGCCATGAACACCTCGTCGAGCGAGGAGCGCCGCAGGCTGAGTTCGCCGACGGAGATGCCCGCCTGGTCCAGGCGGCGCACGACGCTCGGCATCAGCGCCGGGTCGTTCACCGGCGCGAGGATCCCGTCGCCCTCGACCGCGGCCTGCGGGCCCGCCTCGGCGGTCACCAGGAGGTGCGCCGCGCCGAGGTCGGCGGGGTCGGCCGGCCGTACGTACAGCACCTGTCCGCCGACCTGGGACTTCAGCTCGTCGGGCGTGCCGCCGGCGATCACCGTGCCCTTGTCGATCACGACGATGCTGTCGGCCAGCCGGTCCGCCTCGTCCAGGTACTGCGTGGTGAGCAGGGTCGTCATGCCCTCGGCGACCAGGACCCGCAGCATGTCCCAGACCTCGCTGCGGCTGTGCGGGTCCAGGCCGGTCGTCGGCTCGTCCAGGAACAGCACCCGCGGCCGGCCGACCAGGCTGGCGGCCAGGTCGAGGCGGCGCCGCATGCCGCCCGAATAGGTCTTGGCGGCCCGCCCCGCCGCGTCGCTCAGGTGGAAGCGGTCGAGCAGGTCTGCGGCCCGGGCCCGGGCCTCGGCCCGCGACATCCCGAGCAGCCGGCCGATCATGAGCAGGTTCTCGGTGCCCGTCATGTTCTCGTCCACCGCCGCGTACTGCCCGGTCAGCCCGATGAGCGAGCGCACCATGCCGGCCTCGCGCACCACGTCGTACCCGCCGACCTCGGCGTGCCCGCCGTCCGGACGCAGCAGCGTCGCGAAGATGCGGACCGCCGTCGTCTTGCCCGCGCCGTTGGGCCCCAGCAGGCCCAGCACCGTGCCCGTCGGGACCTCGAGGTCCACACCGGCGAGGGCGCGGGTCTCCTTGAACTGCTTGGCCAGCGCCTCGGCCCGGATCGCGTAGCTCACGAGATCACCCCGTTCGTGGAGGAAGGCGCATACCCCTCCACTGTGACGCACGCCACTGACAACCGGCCCGGCGAGCCGGCCGCGCGGCGCGGGACCCGGGTTCCGCCGGACGGCGCGGCACCGCGGCGGGAAGCGCGACGGACGGCGGCTGTCCCGCGGGCGGCTTGCACGGGTACGGCACGGCGTCCGCCGATCCCGGCCCACCGGGCCGCAGGCCACGCCGGGGCAGCGGCCCGCCCCGGCCCCGCGACCCTGCGCGACGCCCTCGACCGCGTCCACCGCGCGGGCGTGCCGGGCGTCTTCGCGCAGGTCCGAACGTCATCGCACAGGCTCGACGTTGCCGGGCCCAGGGCCTGTGACGGCCCTCGCGGGTCCGGGCGCCACGGGCCACCCGCGCCCGTGGTCCGGGGCCTCAGGCGCGTGCGCGGAGGTAGGCCTCCAGCGCGGCGGCCCCGGCCAGCATCGCCCGCCCCCGGGCGGCCAGCCGGCCGTGCCAGCCGGTCAGTGTGGCCTCCAGCGGTTCCAGTCCGCCGGCCGCCCGTACCTGCTCGATCAGCGGGGCGATCTGCTCCAGCAGGTACCCGCCCCGCCGGAGCTGGTGGATCAGCCGGGCGTCCCGTACGTCCGCGGCGTCGTAGACGCGGTACCCGGTCAGCCGGTCGCGGCGCGGGCGCAGCAGGCCGGCCCGCTCCCACGTACGCAGCGTCGCCGGCCGGAGCCCGAGTTCCGCGGCCAGCGGCCCGATGAAGGTGCCGCCGGCCCCGGCGGGCGCGCCGGGTGCGGCGGCCCCGCCGGGCGCGGTCCCCGTGGGTTGCGCCGCGGACGGACCCGCCGCGGCGGGTGCCAGATCGCGGAGCGCGTCCTCCACGGCGCGCAGCGTCCGGCGGTCGGCGAGCAGCTGGGCGTGGCTCTCGTCGATGAGCCGGAACGCCTCGTCGGCGGCGCCCCGGTTCACCGCCCGCATCACGTCCGCAGCCGTCCGGTGGCCGTGCCCGGGAACGAGGGCGAGGAACGCGTCGAGAGCCCGGGCGTGCAGGTGCGTGTAACGGCGGTAGCCGCTCTCCGTGCGGCCGGCGGTCGGGAGGATGCCGTCCTCCTCGTAGTTCCTGACGGCCTGGGCCGACAGCCCGTGCCCGCGCGCCAGGTCGACCGGCCTCAGGTAGCCACCGGTTTGAAGGTTCGATCCCATGCCGACGAGGATATCCCCGCTTGACGAGCGGCTTTTCGACGCCTGACCGCGAAGAGTTTCAACCGTATCTTCAACGATAGTGTTGAAGGCATGACGACCAGAAGCCGGTACACCGCCCGTCCCGTCGAGGCCTCCGCCGTGCTGCGCCTGCTGCACGGCAGGCGGCCCCGCGTGCTCGCCCTGGGCGAGCCCACCCACGGTGAGGAACTCCTCCTCGACGTGCGCAACGACCTCTTCCGGCAGCTCGTGGAGGAGGAGGGCTACCGCACCATCGCGATCGAGAGCGACTGCCTCGCCGGCCTCGCCGTGGACGACCACGTCACCTCGGGCACGGGCACGCTCGACGAGGTCGTGGCGCAGGGCATCAGCCACGGCTGGGGCGCCTCCCCGGCCAACCGCGAACTCGTGCGCTGGATGCGCGCCCACAACGAGGGCCGGCCCGCCGCCGACCAGGTGCGCTTCGCGGGCTTCGACGGCCCGCTGGAGATGACCGCCGCCGCCGGCCCCCGGCAGGCACTCACCGCGCTCCACGGCTACCTCGCGGCCCACGTGGACGCCGACCTGCTGCCCTGTACCGCGGAGGCCCTCGACCGCCTGCTCGGAGCCGACGACCGGTGGACCGAACCCGCCGCGATGACGGACCCGGCCCGGTCGGTGGGCCGCACCGCCGAGGCGGGTGCACTGCGGCTGCTCGCCGACGACCTGGCGGCCCTGCTCGAAGAGCGCACCCCGGAGCTGCTCGCGGCCACCCCGCGGGAGGCCTGGGACCGGGCCCGGCTGTACGCGCGCACCGCCACCGGCCTGCTGCGCTACCACCACTGGCTGGCCGACACCTCGACGGGCCGCCTGACCCGCCTGGTGGGCGTGCGGGACCAGATGATGGCCCGCAACCTCCTCGCGCTGGCCGAGCGCGGCCCGGTGCTCGTCCACGCCCACAACGCCCACCTCCAGCGCCCGCGGAGCACGATGCGGCTGGGCGGCACGCCGCTGGCCTGGTGGAGCGCGGGTGCACTGGTGAGCGCGCGGCTGGGAGAGGAGTACGCCTTCCTGGCGACCACGGTCGGCACGATCCGGCACCACGGCGTCGACACCCCGCCCCCGGACTCCCTGGAAGGGCTCCTGTACGGGCTCGGAGAGGACCGCTGCCTCGTCGACCCCGGCGCCCTTGCCGACGCCCTCGCGCAGAACCCGCCGGCCCCCCGGACCTCGCCCTGGTTCGGGTACTTCCCGATGGACCCGTCCCATCTCGCCGTGACCGACGGGCTGGTGTTCGTCAGGGACCTGCCGGAGACCCGGTAGGCCGGCCGGGCTCCGGCCGAGCCGGTTCAGGCCCGGCCGGAACCCTGCGCCCGGTGCGTGGGTGCGTGGGTGCGCCAGTGCGTCAGTGCGTCAGTGCGGCCTTGGCCGCCACGATGACCAGGCCCAGCAGCAGGTTCACCAGGGCGCACAGGGCGACCAGCTTCCGCGGGGCCCCGGCCCGTACGGCGCCCGCGGTGGCCCAGCCGACCTGCCCCGCGATCGCGACGCCGAGCGCCAGCCACACCGAGCCCTGCTCGTCCATCCCGAGCAGGGGACTGATCAGCAGCGCCAGCGCCGGGGGGAGGGCCGCGTCGATCACCGGCCGCTCCCCGGCCCCGACCCGGAGGACCTCCCTCCGGCTCAGCCTGTGCCGGGCCGCCAGGCTGGCCCCGAAGACGTGGGAGAAGACGTGTGCGGCCCAGAAGACGAAGGCGGTCAGCAGCACCAGCAGCGCCAGGTTCGCCCGGGGGAACTCCCCGTACGTCCCGCCGCCGACCACCACCGAGGCGGCGAGCACGGAGCCGTACACCGCCCCCGTGTAGTCGGCGTGCGAGTCGGGAGGCCGCCACCACCAGTGGTGGTGGCGGTGGTGGTGATGCCGGCGGGCCGGCGCGCCCGCGGCGGCGTCGGGCCCGTCGGTGCCGTCCGTCCACCGGTCGTCCACGCGATCGACCTCCCTCGGGTGGGCCGCGGTCCGCCCCTCCGGGCGTGGCGGACGGAGCCCTCCACCCCATGGGACGACGCCGGCGCCACTCGCGCACCACCCGTTCCGGGCGAGCGGGCGGGTTGCCGGACCGTCCCGTGTGGCGGGTGCCACGGGTGCGCACGATCATGAGAGGGATCCGGCTCACCCGGACGGGTCACCCCGTACGGGTGTCCCCTGACCAGTCGTTCGGTGCGGCGGCCCGGGGGCCGGGCACGACGCCGACGTCGCCCACCTGGAGGGGTGCTGTCCGTGACTCCTTCCCGCCCCGACGGCCACGACCGTCTGCCGATCGAGCCGGTGCCCGTGTACGTGGGCCCGGCGCCCGGCCGTGCGGCGCCCGGGTACACGAGGCCGGTGCGCGTGCCGCCGGTGCTTCTGCCGACGCCCGTACCTGCCGACCCGACGTACGCCGCCCCCGGTTCCGGCGTGCACACCGCCCCGGACGCTGCGCCCGTCCGCGACCGGCCCGGCAGGGGGAACACCGGGCACGCCGGGCGCGGGGCCCGCGCGGCGGGGCACGGCCGGGCCGCCCTGCGGGAACCGGTCGACGACCCGCTGCTGACGGCGAAGCTCACGGTGCCGGTCTACCCGGGCGGGCTGGTGTCCCGGCAGCGCCTCCACGACGCACTCACGGAGGGCACCCGCGGGCCCCTGACGGTGGTCACCGGCCCCGCGGGCGCGGGCAAGACGGCGCTGGCCGCGTCGTGGGCCCTCTCCGCGGACCCGCCGGGACCGGTTGCCTGGGTCTCCCTGGACGCCTGCGACCGCCCCGGCACCCTCTGGGCGTACGTCCTCGGGGCCCTCCGCCGCGCCGGGGTCGCACTTCGCCCCGACATCGGCGGGCCGCTCAGCGCCGAGGGCGTCGACCACTCGCTCCTCGTACGCCTGGCGGCCTCCTTCGACGGACAGCCGGCGCCCGCGGTCCTGGTCCTGGACGGCGTCGACCGGCCGGCCGCCCCCGACCTGGCCGAGGGGCTCCGCTTCCTCGTCGAGCACACCGGCCCGGACCTGCGGCTCGTCCTGCTCGGCCGGGCGGCCCCGCCGCTGCCGCTGGCCCGCTACCGCGCCGAACGGCGCGTCCACGAGATACCCGGCCGCGACCTCGCCTTCACCGCCGCCGAGGCGGCGGAACTCCTCGCCGGGCGGCGGACCGGCCACGGCAGCGGGGAAGGCGGCGGAGGGGGCCGGGAGCGGGGCCGGGAGGCGTCGGCCGACCGGGAGACCGCGACCGCGCTCGTACGCCGTACGGAAGGCTGGGCGGCCGGGCTGCGGCTGTGCGCCCTCGCCATGGACGGGTACGACGACCCGGCCGCGTTCACCGGCTCGCGCCGCGCCGCCGAGCACGCCGTGGCCGACTACCTGCTGGCCGAGGTGTTCGACACCCAGCCGGGACCGACGCGCGAACTGCTGCTGTGCACCGGCCTCTTCGGGCAGGTCCACCCCGACCTGGCCGACGTGCTGACCCACCGCCGGGACGCCGCGCGCGTGCTGGAGGCGCTGGCGCGCGCCCACGCCTTCGTCGAGCCCGTCGGCGACACCGGCTGGTACCGGTTCCACCCCCTCTTCGCGGGCGTGCTGCGCACCCGGCTGCGCGGCAGCCGCCCCGATGCGCTGCCCGGGCTGTACCGGCGGGCCGCACGCTGGCTGGCCGGGTGCGGGCGGGGCACCGGGGTGCCGGAGCACGCGGCGGCGGCCGGGGACCGGCCGGCCGCGGCCGCCCCGGGGCTCCGCGGCCTGCCGGTGGGCCACCGGCTGGAGGGCGACGGCACCGGGATCCTTGTGGACCTCTTCGCCGGGAGGCCGTCCGACGCCGAGGGCACGGGACCCGCGCTCGCGGCGGCGGCCCGCAGCCTCGGGGCGGGGGACCCGGCCGCGTGCCGGGCCTGGCTGGACCGTGCGGAGGACGGGATGCGCCGTGCGGAGGACCGGCCTGGCAGCCCGGCGGAGGCGGAGCCTGCCGAACGGCTCGTGCTCGCGCTGCTGCGCCTGCTGTCCGGCCCGCACGGGCACACGGACGGCGCCGCCGGCCCGGACGCCGGCCCGGCTGCCGGGCCCGTCTCCGGCCTTGCCGCAGGGCCTGCGCTCGGCCTCGCTGCCGGTCCGGACCGGCAGTCCTCCGCCGCCCGGTCCGTCGAGGAGCCGGGGGCTGTCGATCGGGTGGCCGCCCACCCCTCGGCTTCCCGGCCGGTGTCCGCCGTGCCGTCCGCCGGCCCTCCGTCGCCCGCGTCCGGCGACGCATCGGCGGCAGCGGGCGGGCGGGCGTCCGGGGGAGTGGTGGCCGGCGGGCTCGTGGGCGGTGACCAGGCGTTCATCGACCGGCCCCCCTCGCCCCCGAGCCGCTCCTCGTCCGCGTCCGGCGCGGCAGCGGCGGGGAGCGGTGGACGGCCGGGCCGGGGGGCCGGGGCCGCGGGACGGGCGGCCCCGGCACCGTCCGGGCGGTGGCGGCACGGAGCCGGGCCGGCCGGGCCGACCGCACCGGCGGGCGGCAGCGGCGGCGGCAGCGCGCCGGGGGCCCGAAGCGGCAGCGCACCCGTGTGGCCCGTGCTCGTCGAAGAGCTGAGCGCGCGCGAGCGGCAGGTGCTCGCCCAGGTCGCCCGGCTGATGTCGACGGACGAGATCGCCGCCGAACTCGGACTGTCCGTCAACACCGTGAAGACCCACCTCCGCAGCATCTTCCACAAGCTCGGCGTCTCGCGCCGCCGCGACGCCGTGGAGCGGGCCAGGGAGCTCCAGATCCTCTGAGCGGCGCGGCGGGGCGCCAGGGCATCACCGTCGGCCCACTCCTGGCTCACTCCCGGCTCACTCCTGGCGGGTGAGGCAGTGCCGCGGGCACCGCGCACACACTGGTTTCCCGAACCGTTCCGCCCGCCGGGAAGACCACCGGCCGGGCGGACCGGCGGGGCGTACCGGTCGCCCCGCGGGGAGGAGGCGCCACCGTGGTCACGAAGTCGCACCCCACGCCCCACTGGCCGACCCCCGACGAGCGGGCCGCCGCGGGCAAGGCCGCCCGCGCCCGCGTCCGCCGCGCGGACCAGGGAGGCCACGAGCCCGCCCCCGACCGCCCCGACCCCGTCGCCACCCTGGAGGCCCAGGCCGCCTCCCGCGTCCCGGAGCTGGTCCCCATCCGGTACGGCCGGATGCTGGAATCCCCGTTCCGGTTCTACCGCGGCGCGGCGGCGATCATGGCCGCCGACCTGGGCCGGGCGCCCCACACCGGCCTCACCACCCAGCTGTGCGGCGACGCCCACGCACTGAACTTCGGCCTCTTCGCCTCCCCGGAGCGGAACCTCGTCTTCGACATCAACGACTTCGACGAGACCTGCCCGGGCCCCTTCGAGTGGGACGTCAAGCGCCTCGCCGCCGGCTTCTCCGTGGCCGGCCGCGACAACGGCTACGACGAGGTGGACCGCCGCGCGGTCGTCCGCGAGGCCGTCCGCTCGTACCGCGAACGGATGCGCGCCTTCAGCGACATGCGGGTCCTCGACATCTGGTACGCCCACGACGACGCCGAGGACCTGCGCGCCCTGGTCGCCGCGGAGGGCACCCGGACCATGCGCCGCCGCACCGACGAGGCCCTGACCAAGGCCCGCAGCAAGAACCACCTCCGGGCGTTCGCCAAGCTCACCCGCGTCGTCGACGGCGAACGCCGGTTCGTCGCCGACCCGCCGCTGGTCACCCCGCTCCGCGACCTGCTGGCCAAGGGCGGCGACAGCGATCCGGCGCCGGCCCTCCGCGCCCTCCTCGCCGAGTACGGCGGCACGCTGACCGCCGAACGCCGCGAGCTGCTCGGCCGGTTCCGCCTGGTCGACATCGCCCGCAAGGTCGTCGGCGTCGGCAGCGTCGGCACCCGCTGCTGGATCCTGCTCATGCTCGGCCGGGACGACGAGGACCCGCTGATCCTCCAGGCGAAGGAGGCGGGCGAGTCCGTCCTCGCCCCTTACGCCGGCCCGGTCACCCAGGACAACCAGGGGCAGCGCGTCGTCGAGGGCCAGCGGCTCATGCAGGCGGCCGGGGACATCTTCCTCGGCTGGCACCGGGTCACCGGCATCGACGGCCGCCGCCGCGACTTCTACGTGCGCCAGCTCCACGACTGGAAGGGCGGCCCCGACACCGACGCCATGGTGCCGGCCGGCATGCGGCTGTTCGCCAGGGTCTGCGGGGCCGCCCTGGCCCGCGCCCACGCCCGGGCCGGCGACCCCGTCGCCATCGCCGCGTACCTCGGCTCCGCCGACACCTTCGACCGGGCCCTGGCCGACTACGCCGAGGCGTACGCGGAGCAGAACCGGCGCGACTACGAGGCGCTCGCCGCCGCGGTCGCCGACGGGCGCGTCACGGCCGCCCCGGACCCGGCCGCCGCGCGGTCCTGAGATCACCCGCGCCGGGTGATGCGGGAAACGGCCGCGCGGGCGACAGTCGGAGCCGCACCATCCGCCAGAACAGGAGACTGCGATGGACCGCTACGTGCCGCTGGCCTACGACTACCCGCTGCTGGGTGCCTTCTGGACCACGATGTGGATCTTCCTATGGGTCCTGTGGTTCTTCCTGCTGTTCCGCATCATCGGCGACATCTTCAGCGACCACGAGCTCGGTGGCTGGGGCAAGGCCGGATGGATCATCTTCGTGATCGTCCTGCCCTTCCTGGGCGTCTTCGTGTACATCTGCGCCCGCGGCAAGAGCATGGGCGAGCGCTCGGTAGCCCACATGAAGGCGCAGCAGGAGCAGATGGACTCCTACATACGCGAGACGGCGGGCACCAAGGGCAGCAGCACCGCGGAGCAGCTCGCCAAGCTGTCCGAGATCAAGGCACGCGGAGACCTCTCCGAGGCCGAGTTCCAGGCGGCCAAGGAGAAGCTCCTCCGCTGAACGACCGCCTCCGGGACCACCGCATCCGAACCGCCACTCCGGCGGCGACCCGGACCACCACCGTCGCCGCCGACGCCACCGGGACGCAGCAGGTGGCGCGGCCGGGCCCGTGCCCGGCCACGCCACCCCCGCGTGCGCGGCGGCGCGACCACAGGCCACGCGACACCACAGGCCACGCCCCCCACCAGACACGCGCCCCACAGGGCGCGCCACCCCACGACCGGCCGCCGCCCCCCCCGGGGTCGAGCGGCGCTCGAGCGCGTACGGGCAGGGTGGGACGGCAGTACGCCACGCCGTGTCTCCAGGAAAGCAGCACATGTCCGCGCCGTTATCCGAAGCCGCGCCGCCCGCGGCCACCGCACCGGCCCGGCAGGGGGCCCTCGTCCGGCGCCCCGGGACGGCGCTGCGCGCCCGCGGGCCGCGTCCCGGCCCCGCGCTCGCGGTCATCGCCGGCGCCAACGCCACGATCCACCTCGACGACCCGCTGATGAACGTCGCCCTGCCGGGCATCCGGGCCGAGCTGCACCTGACGGCCCTCTCGGCCTCCTGGGTCATCGGCGCCCACCTGCTGGCCTTCGGCGGGCTGCTGCTGCTCGGCGGCCGGGCGGGCGAGGTCCTCGGCCGGCGCCGCGTCTTCGTCTCCGGCCTGGTCGTCTTCACCCTTGCCGGCCTGCTGCGGGCGCTCGCGCCCAACGGCGAGCTGCTGATCGCCGTACGGGCCGCCGAGGGGGCCGGCGCCGCCCTGGTCGCGGCCAACGGCTTCGTGCTGATGCTGGACGCCTTCCCCCGGGGACCGGCCCGCAAGAAGGCGATCGCCGTCTGCACCGCCGCCGGGGCGGCCTCGACCGCCGGCGGCCTGCTGCTGGCCGGCGCCCTCACCTCCGTCGGCTCCTGGCGCTGGGTCGTGCTGCTGAACGTGCCGCTCGGGCTGGTCCTGGCGCTGCTCGCCCCCCGGGTGCTGGCCGAGTCGGCCCGGATCCCGGGCCGCTTCGACGCCGCCGGTGCCGTGCTGTCCGCCCTGGGAGCGGCCTCCCTGGTGTACGGGCTGTCGCAGGCCGTCGAACGCCCCTGGTCCAGCCTGCAGGTGGCCGGCCCCCTGGCGTCCGGCGCCGCGCTGCTGGCGCTGTTCGTCCGGGTACAGAGGCACACGGCGCAGCCGATCGTACGGCTCGGTCTGTTCCGCGACCGGAACCGGGCGCTGGCGTACGCGAGCATGCTGGCCGTGCCCGGCGCGGTGATCGGCGCCTACTTCTTCCTGAGCCAGTTCTTCCAGCAGGACCGCGGCTGGTCGCCGCTGGCCGCCGCGCTCGCGCTGCTGCCTGTGCCGCTGACCACGGCTGCGCTGGTCGGCTTCGCGGTGCGGGAGGAGCGGGCCCTGGGCGCGAAGCGGGTGATGGCCATCGGCGCCGCCGCCCTGCTCCTGGAGAACCTGTGGCTGACGCGCCTGGGGCCCGAGGACCCGTACGCGACCGCCGTGCTGCCCGCCCTCGTCCTGCTCGGTGCCGGCCTGGCCTTCTGCGCCGTCCCCGCGACCGTGCTGGCCACCTCCGGGCTGAAGGCGGAGGAGACCGGATCCACCGGCAGCGTGCTCAACGCCTGCCAGGCCGTGGGCGGTTCGCTGTGCGTCGCGCTGCTGGTCACCGCGTCCTCCGGGCACGGGAGCCTCCCCGAGGCCATGTCCGCCGGCTTCGCCGCCGCGGCCGCCTGCGGGGCGGCCGTGCTGGCCCTCGCCCTAGGGCTGCGCTCCCGCCCCCGCTCGTAGCCCGTGGCTCGTAGGGCGATGGCTGAGCGGCCCCGCAGCCCGGGTCAGCGCGAAATCCGGTCGACGTGCGGAAGTCGCGGCTCCGGGGCCGGCCGCCGGCGGCGGGAACGATCGGGGCCGCGCATCCGTCCTCAGGGTGAGCAACGCTGCCGTTGCCTTGGCACGACCGGGGAGAGGGAGCCGTGGAACCGAGGGACGTTTCGACGCTGGAGACCGCGCTGCCGGACGGGCGGCGGCTGGTCCTGTCCTTGCCCGCGACGGACGCCGCGTGGGCCGCGGGCGGGGTGCAGGGACTGCGCGCCGTGCCTGCCACGCACGAGGGCCGCGGGGACGAGCCCGCTCCGCTGCCCGATGTCGAGCAGGCACAGCTGCTGAGGATCGCCCTGCTGGGTATCGGGGCCTGATCCCTGCCCCCGGCCCGGAGACGGCGCGAACCGGCGGATACTCTCGCACGGTTGTACGGAATCGGGGGGTCTGATGGCGGGCAGGGCGATGCCGGGCGTGGTGCCGGCGCTGATGGCGTGCGTGGTGCTGGCGGGCTGCGCGCCGGACGGGGGTAAGGGCGCCGCGGAGCGGGGCGCAGCCCCTCCCACGGCCTCGGTGCCGTCTGCGGACCAGGGCGCCGAACGGCCGCGCGCCACGGGCACCCCGCGGCCCGCCGGCAGCGCGCCGGGGAAGGCCGCCGGCCAGGTGGCCGCGAAGGGCGGCACCATCGGTGCCGCCGGTTCGGCATGCGTGCTGCCCGTGACCTTCGACTTCGCGGCCTCCTGGGAGCCGGCCGCCATCGAGCCGGCCCCTGCCGACTCCGTGCTGGGCAAGCTGACCCGGCAGGGCCCCTTCAACACCGTCTGCGAGATCGATGCCAAGCCCGCCGGTGCCATCGGGTTCCTGCGGGTGTACACCCGGGACGCCGGCGCGGGCTCCCCGCGCCGGGCGCTGGAGGCCTTCGTCGCGGGGGACCGGAACGCCCACGGGGCCGCGTACACCGAGACCGCCACGGGCGGCCTGCCCGTCGCCGCGGTGACGTACACCGTCACCAGCGAACTCCTCGGCGAGTCCAAGCGGGAGAGCGCGCTCGCCGTCACCACCCCGCGCGGGGCGGTGGTCCTCCACGTCGGCGGACTGGACACGGCCGAGCACCGGCGGATGCTCCCGGCGTACGAACTCGCCAGACGCAGCATCCGGCCGGCCGGCGGCACCCGCTGACACGGGGGGAGCCGCCGACCGGCCGGCATGCAGCCCTGAGCCGACCGGAACCCGGTCCCGGGCCGCCCGGAACTCAGCCCTGCGCCGCCCGGAAGCCGGGCCCCTGCGCCGCCCGGAACTCAGCTCTGGGCCGGCGGCTCCACCGGCGTCAGCACCACGAAGTCCGCGCCCGCCGGGTCGACGCAGACGGCCAGCCGGCCCACGCCCTCCGCGTCCTCGGGGCCCATCTGGATGGTGCCGCCCTGCTCCCTGACCGCGGCGACCGCGGCGTCGCAGTCCGCGACCGCGAAGACCGGGTGCCAGTACGGCTTGCCGTCCGCCAGCGTCAGGTGCTCCTTGGGCATCTCCATCAGGCCGCCCTGCATCCGCTCCTCGGGCAGCCCGGCCGGGGTGATCAGGGAGTACGTGCCCCCGCCGCCCGGCAGGCCCATGTCGCCGAACGTCCAGCCGAAGACGCTGCCGTAGAACTCCTTGGCGGCCGAGGCGTCGGTGGTGTACAGCTCCGTCCAGGAGAGCGAGCCCGGCTCGTCCACCAGCTCGATGCCGGTGTCCGAGCCAGGCTGCCAGGCGGCGAACTGGCCGCCCAGGGGGTCGGTGTACTGGGCCATCCGGCCCCACTCCCCGAGGTCCCGCGGCGCCACCCGCACGGTGCCGCCGCCCTGCTCGACCGCACGGGTCGTGGCGTCCGCGTCGGCGACCGAGTAGTAGATCATCCAGGCGGAGCGCGCCCCCTCCTCGGTGAGCTTCCCGAGGCCGGCGACGATCTTCCCGTCCTTCCGGAACATCCCGCCTTCCATGCCCTCGTCCCCGGCGCCTTCCCCGCCCGTGTCCATGGGCTCGTAGTCCCAGCCGAGCACGGCGCCGTAGAACGCGGCCGCGGCGGGCACGTCGGGCGCGCCGAGGTCGATCCAGCAGGGGGAACCGGGGACGAAATCGGTAGTGATCACGGGGTCTTCCCTTCCACGTGTCCGGTACCGACCCAGCGTGACACCGGCCACTGACACCCGCCCCCGGACGCGCCCGCCGCACCGCCCCGCACGGGGCCGCCGCTCAGTCCCCGGTCAGCGCCGGCCCGGTCCGCCGGGCCAGGGCGTTGCTGCCGATGGAGTTGTGCACGCTGAAGCTCACCGCGTCCGGGCGGTACCGGTCGTCGGACCACTCGACCGGCCGCCCGTCCCGCGTGGTGGTCATCCGGCGCACCCGCAGCAGCGGGCTGGTGCGCCGTACGTCCAGGAGTCCGGCGTCCTTGGCGCCGGCCGCCACCGCGTCGATGAGGTGCTCCCCGTACGCGAACACCAGCCCGGTGTCGTCCAGCAGGCGCTGCGTCACCGACGGGCAGTCCGGCTCGATGCGCTCCACGGCGGGGGCGATCCAGCCGGCGTACACGGTGCGCTCCAGCAGCACCGGTTCGCCGTCCAGCCCGCGCAGGCGCAGCACGTGCAGCACCGGCGCCCCGGCCGGCACCTGCAGCCGCATGACGTCCCGCTCCGTGGCGGGCCGGTACGCCGACTCCACCACCAGGCCGGTCGCCGTACGGCCCATGGCGGCGGCCCACTCGGCGAAGCTGCGCAGCTCGGCGAAGCTCTGGCTGCGGCGGCTGGCCAGCACCACGCGGCGGGCGCCCTGCCGGGAGCCGATCAGGCCCTCCGAGGTCAGGGCGAGGACGGCCTGGCGCACCGTGCCGCGGGAGACGCCGAACCGCGCCGCGAGCTCCGTCTCGGAGGGCAGCCGAGCCCCCACCGCGTACTCCTCGCGGTCGATTGCCCGGCGCAGTTCCTCGGCGATCTCCTCGTGCCGGGCCGTCATCGGCTGTGCCCCCGTCCTCGTGAGTGGACCTCGCAGGCGGACTGCGCGAGCGAGTGTCGTACCTGAGCGCTGACTGTGCGCCAAGTACGTGTCACCTACAGCCTAGGCGCTGCGCCCACGGAACCGGAACGAGCGAAGAGTGTCCAGGACATTGGCCTGATCCCGACGCTTCCCGTTCACCGGAACGTCATGACTGCCGGGCCTACTGAGGCCAACTTGTTCAGACAAGTTGGCGCCGATGGGCCCGTATCCCCGGGACCGCCGTGCCGCCGCCCCCACCCTCGTGCGCCCCCTCGCGCCGCCTCCCAGGAGAGACCGTGTCCCTGCCGAGAAGTGCCGCCCTCGCCGGTTGCCTCGCCGCCGTCGCCGCCCTCACCCTCACCGCCTGCGGTGCCGCCCCCGAGAAGGCCGCCGCCACCTCGAACGGCAAGGACGCGGCCACCGCGACCTCCGCCGCCGACTTCGGCGGGATGGACGCCCTCGTCAAGGCCGCGAAGAAGGAGGGCGTGCTGCACGCGATGGCCCTGCCCCGCGACTGGGCCAACTACGGCGCCCTCATCGACGGCTTCACGCAGAAGTACGGCATCAAGGTCGAGGTCGAGAACCCCGACGGCAGCAGCCAGGACGAGATCAACGCCGTGACCAGCCGCAAGGGCCAGGACCGCGCCCCCGACGTCCTCGACCTCGGCACCTCCTTCGCGGTCAGCGGCGCCCAGCAGGGCCTGTTCGCCCGCTACGAGGTCGCCGCGTACCACGACATCCCGTCGGGCCAGAAGGACGACAACGCCGGCTGGGTCAACGACTACGGCGGCTACGTCTCCATCGGCTGCGACGCCAAGCGCGTCAAGAACTGCCCCACCACCTTCAAGGACCTGCTCAAGCCCGAGTACAAGGGCCAGGTGGCCCTGAACGGCAACCCGACCAAGTCCGGCTCGGCCTTCGGCGGCGTCTACGCGGCCGCGCTCGCCAACGGCGGCTCCCTGGACGACATCCAGCCCGGCATCGACTTCTTCGGGAAGCTGAAGCAGAACGGCAACTACACGCCCGTCGAGTCCACTCCCGCCACCGTCGAGAAGGGCGAGACGCCCATCAGCATCGACTGGGACTACCTCAACGCCGGCTACGCCGAGCAGTTCAAGGGCAAGGGCGTCGACTGGCAGGTCGCCGTCCCCGAGGACGGCAAGTACGCCCAGTACTACGCCCAGGCCATCAACAAGGACGCCCCCCACCCGGCGGCCGCCCGCCTGTGGCAGGAGTACCTCTACAGCGCCGAGGGCCAGAACCTGTGGCTCAAGGGCTACGCCCGCCCCGTCCTGATGCCCCTCATGGAGCAGGCCGGCACCCTCGACCAGGCCGCCGCCGCCAAGCTCCCGAAGGTCACCGGCACCCCCACCTTCCCCACCGAGGCCCAGCAGACCAAGGCCAAGGGCACCCTCGCCCAGAACTGGGGCAAGGCCGTCGCCGGCTGACCCGGCCCGCCGACCCCACCGAAACGGAACCGGACGATCCCCCACCACGCCCCATGGCCACGGACATGACCACCGACACCACCACCGCGCGCACCGCCGCCGCGTCCCCCGTGGACGCGGCCGCGGCCGCCCCCGCCGCCCGGACCGGGCGGCGGGCCCGCCGCGGCGGCGCCCTCGCCGTCGTCCCCCTGCTCCTCTTCACCGCCGTCGCCTTCGGCCTGCCGGCCCTCGCGATGCTCGACGGCGCCTTCACCGTGAACGACCCGGCCACCGGCACCGCCGCGTACGGCCTCGGCAACCTCACCGCCTCCTGGCAGGGCGCCTACCTCACCGCCCTCCTCGGCAGCGTGAAGCTCTCCGCCACCTCCGCCGTCCTCGCCGCGGTGCTCGGCCTCCTGCTCGCCCAGGCGGTCGTCACCTCCCGGATACGGGCCCTGCGCGAGGCCGTCCTGACCGCCTCCGGCGTCCTCGCCAACTTCGGCGGCGTACCCCTGGCCTTCGCCTTCGTCGCCACCCTCGGCAACTCCGGCGTCCTGACCAGGCAACTGGGCCTGGCCGACACCGGCTGGAGCCTGTACAGCTTCTGGGGCCTCGTCCTCGTCTACCTGTACTTCCTGGTTCCCCTGATGGTGCTGACCATCACCCCCGCACTGGACGGCCTGCGCACCCAGTGGCGGGAGGCGGCCCAGAACAACGGCGCCACCCGGCGCCAGTACTGGCAGTACGTCGCCCTGCCCGTCCTCGCCCCCTCGCTCCTCGGCGGCCTCGTCCTGCTCTTCGGCAGCGCCTTCGCCGCGTATGCCACGGCCGCCGCGATGGTCGGCAGCTCCGTCCCCCTCGTCACGCTCCAGATCGCCGACGCGATCTCCGGCAACGTGCTCATCGGCCAGGAGAACGTCGCCCTGGCCCTCAGCCTCGACATGGTCCTCGTCGCCGGCCTGGTCATGGCGGTCTACCTCCCCCTGCAACGACGGAGCGCCCGATGGCTCGCCTGACCCCCCGCCCCGTGCCCTGGCGGGCCCTCGTCCTGACCGTGGCCGCCCTGTACTTCCTGGTCCCGCTCGCCGCCTCGGTGGTCTTCACCGTCGACGTCCCGGGCCGGGGGCTCGACCTCGACGCCTACGCCCGGATCCTCGGCACCGAGGGCTTCCTGCCCAGTCTGCTGCTCTCCCTCGAACTGGCCGCGGCCACCATCGCCGTTGTCCTGCTGCTGATGGTCCCCGCCACCGTGGCGCTCCGGCTGACCGCGCCGAGGCTGCGGCCCGTCGTCGAGGTCGTCTGCTCGCTGCCGCTCGTCGTACCGCCCATCGCCTTCGTCGCCGGCATCGGCACGGTCCTCAAGTGGGGTCCCGAGCACCTCTCCCGCACGCCCCTCTTCCAGACCTTCGTCGCCGTCCAGAACCCGGACTTCCCTTTCGTCCTGGTCCTCGCGTACGCCGTGATGGCGCTGCCCTTCGTGTACCGGGCCCTCGACGCGGGCCTGCGCGCCGTCGACGTACGCACCCTCGTGGAAGCGGCCCGCAGCTGCGGCGCGAGCCTCCCGCACGCCCTGCTCCGCGCCGTCCTGCCGAACCTGCGCGGCGCCCTGCTCAA
Source organism: Streptomyces sp. NPDC086023 (assembly GCF_044540325.1). Taxonomy (NCBI): domain Bacteria; kingdom Bacillati; phylum Actinomycetota; class Actinomycetes; order Kitasatosporales; family Streptomycetaceae; genus Streptomyces; species Streptomyces sp. NPDC086023. Next base: position 208,601 of record NZ_JBITRX010000011.1, on the reverse strand, counting down.
CGCAGCCTTCCTCACCCTGGCCCTGGTCCTCGGCGAGTTCACCACCGCCCAGCTCCTCGGCTTCCGGCCGTTCGCCGTCTGGATCGTCAACACCAGCGGCTCCGACGCCCAGATGTCGGTGGCCGTCTCCGTCATGAGCCTGCTGGTCACCTGGCTCCTGCTGCTGGCCCTGGCCGGCCTCGGCGGCCGCCGCACCCCCTCCTCGACCACCGACCGGAAGTGACACCCGCCATGACCCTCACCGCACCCGAGAAGACCACGGCCACCGCCGCCACGGTCGAACTGCGCGCCCTGCGGCGCACCTTCGGCGCCACCACCGCCCTCGACGGCCTCGACCTGACCGTCCGCCCCGGCGAACTCCTCGCCCTGCTCGGCCCCTCCGGCTGCGGCAAGACCACCGCCCTGCGCATGCTGGCCGGCTTCGAGCACCCCGACTCCGGCGAGATCCTCGTCGACGGCCGGGACGTCACCGCCGTACCGGCCCACCGCCGCGACGCCGGCATGGTCTTCCAGTCGTACAGCCTCTTCCCGCACCTGAACGCCCTCGACAACGTGGCCTTCGGACTCCGGATGCGCAAGGTCCGCTCCGCCGAGCGGCGCTCCAGGGCCGCCGAACTCCTCGACCTGGTCGGCCTTGCCGACAAGGGAGACCGCTTCCCCCACCAGCTCTCCGGCGGCCAGCAGCAGCGCGTCGCCCTGGCCCGCGCCCTCGCCCTGCGCCCCCGCGTGCTCCTGCTCGACGAACCGCTCTCCGCGCTCGACGCCAAGGTGCGCCTCACGCTCCGCGAGGAGATCCGCCGCCTCCAGCAGGAGCTGGGCATCACCACCCTGTTCATCACCCACGACCAGGAGGAAGCGCTGTCCATGGCCGACCGGGTGGCGGTCATGCGCGCCGGCCGGCTGGAGCAGATCGCCACCCCGGCGGAGCTGTACGCCCGCCCCGCCACCGCGTTCGTCGCCGAGTTCGTCGGCACCATGAGCCGCCTCCCCGGCCGGCTGCACGCGGACGCCACCGTCGAGGTGCTGGGCGGCCGCCTGCCGGTCGACGGCACGCCGCCCGCGGGTGGCAGCGCGGGTGGTGGAGTGGGTGGCAGCGCGGGTGGTGGAGTGGACAGCGCGGGGGTCGACGTACTCGTCCGGCCCGAGTCCGTCCGGGTCGCCCCCGACACGGCGGGCGACGCCCGGGTCCTGGGCACGTCGTTCCTGGGTGCGACGGTACGGGTCACCGTGGCCCTCCCCGACGGCACCCCGGTCAAGGCCGACCTGCCCGCCCACGAGGCGGCCGCGCTCCCGGTCGGGGCCCCCGTACGGCTGTCCCTGCCCGACCGCCCGGTCCTGGTCGCGCCTCGGGCGTCCTGACGAGACCCCGCCCCCCGCCCCGCCGCCAGCCGCCAGCTGCCAGTTCCGACCGCGTCGGTCGCCTTGATTGCCTCGATCACCTCGATCGCGTCGGCCGCCCCGATTGCCTTGACCGTCCGTATCGCCTCAACCGACCTGACCGCTCGACCGCCGAAAGAGAACCACGTGACGCCGCCGCCCCAGGCCCCCGCACCGACCCGCCTGCAAGCCGTCCTCTTCGACATGGACGGCACGCTCGTCGACACCGAGCAGCTCTGGTGGGACACCGTGGCGGACGCGGCCGCGGCACTCGGCCACACCCTGGCCGCCGCCGACCAGCCGGACGTCCTCGGCCGCCCGGTCGAGCACACGGCCCGCTTCCTGGCCCGGCGCTGCGGCGACGTCCCGGCCGCCCCGATCGCCGCCGAGCTGCACCGGGAGTTCGCCGAGCGCGTCCGCACCGGGGTCGTCCCGCGGCCCGGAGCCCTGGCCCTGCTCGGCGCGCTGCGTGACGAGGGCGTTCCCACCGCCCTCGTCACGGCCTCGCCGCGCGAGGTCGCGGAGACGGTCGTGGCCGCCCTCGAACAGGCCGGCCACGGCGGCTTCACGGTCACCGTCACCGCCGACGACACCATCCTCACCAAGCCGAGCCCCGACCCCTACCTCGCGGCCTGCCGCGCCCTGCGCGTGGCGCCCGCCGCCTGTGTGGCCGTCGAGGACACCCCCACCGGAGTGGCCTCCGCGGAGGCGGCCGGCTGCCAGGTGCTCGCCGTGCCCTCGGTGGCACCGATCGCCCCCGCCCCCGGCCGTACCGTGCTGGCCTCCCTCGAAGAGGCCACCCCCGGACGGCTGCGCGCCCTGGTCGCCGACGCACCCGGCCCGCGGTTCCTCGTACCGGCCCTCACCACCCGCCGGGCCCGGGCCGGCCGCCCCTTCCGGGCCACGGTCGCGGGCCTCGTCCGGGCCGGCGCCCAGCCGGTGACCTTCGCCGCCTCCGTACGCCCCGACTGGCTCACCGTCCACGCCGACGGTTCCCTGACCGGCACGCCCGTCGCGGGCACGCGCTTCGTCGGCCCGCCTGTCGCGGGCACGCCCTTCGTCGGCACGCCGGCTCTGGGGACGGGGGCCCCGGTAACTGAGGCCCCGGAGACGGCCGTCGCCACCGTCACGGCCGTCGACGCCCACGGTGCCACCGCCCACCTCACCGTCCGCATCCCCGTCGTGCCGGCGGACGCGCCGCCGCTGGACCGGGTCCGGGTCATGAGCTGGAACCTCTGGCTCGGCGGTGTGCCCGTCGACGATCACCGCGACAAGCAGCTGGCCGTGCTTCTGGACGCCGACGTCGACGCCGTGGGCCTCCAGGAGACCGCCGTGCACGCGGCGCCCGAACTCGCCGGGGCGCTCGGGTGGTTCCACCACGCGGCCGGCGAGAACCTCGCGGTCCTCAGCCGTCACCCGATCACCGCCGCCCTCGGCGATCCCGGCGTCGGCTTCTACGGAGCGGCCGGCGCCCGCATCCGGCTCGACGAGCACCCCGACGGCACCCCCCACGAGCTGGTGCTGTGGACCGCCCACCTCAACCACGCCCCTTACGGGCCCTACGACGCCTGCTTCGACGGCCTCCCCGAGGCGGCACTGGTCCGGCGCGAGGAGGAGTCGGGCCGGGTCCGCCAGATCGGCGAGGTGCTCGCCGCCATGGCTCCCGATCTGGCCGCGGCCGACCACACCCCGGTCCTCCTGACGGGCGACTTCAACGCCCCCTCACACCTGGACTGGACCGCCGGCGCGACCGCGCCGCACGGTGGCCGGGGGCCGGTGGACTGGCCCGTCTCCCGCGCCGTCGAGCGCGCCGGCCTCCGCGACTCCTACCGGGAGGCCCACCCCGACCCGGTGACGGCCCCCGGCAGCACCTGGTCGCCCGTCCACCCACAGCACGAGGACGGCAGCGGCCGGCCCGAACCGCAGGACCGCATCGACTACGTGCTGCACGCGGGCGCCCGACTCACCGTCCTGGACTCCACTGCCGTGGCCACCGGCCGCAACACCCCCTGGCCGGACGTGGCGGCCAACGACTGGCCTTCCGACCACGCGGCGGTCGTCACGACGTACCGTCTCAGCTGACTGAGGGCCCGGCCCTGAGGCCGCCCGCCCTACTGCCGCTCCTCCATGCGGATCGTGTCCTCCAGGTCCTCGTGGGCCTTGCCCGGGCGGCCCTCCTGCTGCTCCAGCAGTGCCGCCGCGATGGCGTCGAGCTTGCGCTGGATGGCGCGCTCGGCGCGGCGCTCGCTGTTCTTCAGCAGGGCCAGCAGCATCAGCGACACCGCGCCGATCGCGTCGCCGACCAGGTGCTGCCATCCGATGGCCAGCCCCAGGACGTGCACCACGACGAAGGCCGCCACCAGGACCAGGCACAGCCCGGAGAACAGCGCCGAGCTGGTGAAATTGGAGGCGTGCTCGGCGAGGCGCGCGAAACGCCCCCCGACCCCGTCGCCGGACTGCTCGGCAGGATGCTGGAGAACCATGCTCGGCGCCTGCCCCGAACCTTCCGGCCACACTCCACGTTCTGGGGCTGGGGCTGGGGCTGGGGCTGGGGTTTGGGTTCCGGGTTCCGGGCCAGGACGGTGCACCCGCCTCCTCGGAGGCCTCAGGCCCCCTGCCCACCCGGGGGCACAGGCTGGGTGGGCCTGCGCGTCAAGGTGGCCGGGGTGGGCGTCGACGCCGCCGCCGCGCCCGCCGTGGTGGAGACCGCCGCCGACCCGGCAAGGCCGGCGCGCCTCGCGCCGGGGCCGACCGGCCCCACCGGCGACCGCTTTCGGGTGACGCGGCCGCCCGGCGCCGACGGGAGGGCGGGCGGCGGGTCGGATCATCGCTGGCGGCCGGTCATGACCCGGTCACGCAGGGCGGCCGCACCGGGCCGTCCCACGTTCCGCCCTCCGGCCGGCGACCGCCACCGGCCGCAGCCGGGAGACCATGTGCACATCCTGCTCGTCGCCAGCGCCTTCAACAGCCTCACCCAGCGGGTCCACGCCGAACTCCGCGACCGCGGCCACCGGGTGGCCGTCGAGCTGGCCCTGCCGGGTACGGACCTCCCCGCGGCCGTCGACCGTCACGACCCCGACCTGGTGCTCGCCCCGATGCTGCGCACGGCGCTCCCCGAGGCGGTCTGGTCCGCCCACACCTGTCTGATCGTGCACCCCGGGCCGCCCGGCGACCGGGGCCCGTCCTCCCTCGACCACGCCCTCCACGACGGCACCGCACACTGGGGCGTCACCGTGCTCCAGGCGAACGCCGAGATGGATGCCGGCGACGTCTGGGCCTCTGCCTCCTGCCCCCTCCCGCCCCTCGGCAAGAGCGACGTCTACCGCGGCGAGGTCGCCGACGCCGCTCTGGAAGCGGTGCTGCTGGCCGTGGCCCGGTTCGCCTCCGGCACCCACGTACCGGAGCCGCAGACCACCGGCCGGGTCCGTCCGCCCGTACGCCAGGAAGACCGCCGCATCGACTGGCACGCCGACCCCACCGAGCTGGTCCTGCGCCGCCTGCGGGCCGCCGACTCCCGGCCCGGCGTCCTCGACGAACTCCTCGGCGCCCCCTGGTACCTGCACGGCGGCCACCCCGAGGACGGCCTGCGCGGCCGCCCCGGCGCCCTCCTCGCCACCCGCAACGGCGCCGTCTGCCGGGCCACCGCCGACGGAGCCGTCTGGATCCCGGAACTCCGCGCCCCCCGCACCCCCGGCGCGCCCGCGCCGGTCAAACTGCCCGCCACCCTCGCCCTCGGCCCCCTGCTGCCCCCGCTCCCCGAACTCCCGGCCCCCGCCCACGCAGACGCGGCCCCCCGCACCTGGACCGACATCACCTACCGCGAAGAGGGCGCCACCGGCTTCCTGACCTTCGCCTTCCCCGGCGGCGCCATGAGCACCGCCCAGTGCCGGCGGCTCCTCGACGCCTACCGCGCCGCCTGCGCCCGCCCCACCTCCGTCCTCGTCCTCGGCGGCGGCCGCGACTTCTTCTCCAACGGCATCCACCTCGGCGTCATCGAGGCCGCCGCCGACCCGGCCGCCGAGTCCTGGGCCAACATCAACGCCATCGACGACCTGGTCGAGGCAGTCCTGACCACCACCGACCGCATCGTCGTCGCCGCCCTCGGCGGCAACGCCGCCGCCGGCGGCGCCATGCTGGCGCTGGCCGCCGACGAGGTCTGGTGCCGCTCGGGCGCCGTGCTCAACCCGCACTACCGGCTCATGGGCCTGTACGGCTCGGAGTTCTGGACGTACACCCTGCCCCGCCGCGTCGGCCCCGCCACCGCCGCCCGCCTGATGGACGAGGCCCTTCCCGTGGGCGCCGACGCGGCACGGCGCCTCGGCCTGGTCGACCGTACGATCCCCTGCTCCCCGCAGGAGTTCGCCGCGCGCACCCGGAACCTCGCCGTCCGGCTGTCCGCCGTACCCGGCACCCAGGTCCGGATCGCCGCCAAGAAGGGCCGGCGCGAGCGCGACGAGGCCCTCCGGCCGCTCGCCGACCACCGCGCCGACGAGCTGGCCCGCATGCGGGCCGTCTTCGACGACCCGGCCGCGCCCTACCACGCCCTGCGCCGGGCCTTCGTACGCAAGGAACCCGCCGCCGGCACCCCGGCCCACCTCACCCTCCCGCCCCGCCCCCTGCCGCAGGGCGAACCCGCCCCCGGCCGTCACCGGACTGGCCGCACATGACACGGCAGCCGCCCCCGCCGGCTGTTAGCAAGAAAGGTGAGGCCGCCCCGGGCGGCCCGTCCCCCCACCCCTCCCCGAGGAGGAACCCCGCATGGACGCGAGCCCGACGACCGCACCGGTGGAGGACCCCACGGTCCACATCCTCTGGATCAACGCCGGCCTGAGCTGTGACGGCGACTCCGTCGCCCTCACGGCGGCCATGCAGCCCACCATCGAGGAGATCGTCACGGGCGCCCTCCCCGGGCTGCCGAAGGTCCAGGTGCACTGGCCGCTGATCGACTTCGAGTGCGGCCCCGTCGGCGGCGCCGACACCTTCATCGAGTGGTTCTTCAAGGGCGAGCGCGGCGAGATCGACCCCTTCGTGCTCGTCGTCGAGGGCTCCATCCCCAACGAGAAGGTCAAGCGCGAGGGCTACTGGTGCGGCTTCGGCGACGACCCCGCGACCGGCCAGCCCATCACCACCAGCGAGTGGATCGACCGGCTCGCGCCCAAGGCCCTCGCCGTGGTCGCCATCGGCACCTGCGCCACGTACGGCGGCATCCACGCCATGGAGGGCAACCCGACCGGCGCCATGGGCGTGCCCGACTACCTCGGCTGGGACTGGAAGTCCCACGCCGGCATCCCCATCGTGTGCGTTCCCGGCTGCCCCATCCAACCGGACAACTTCTCCGAGACGCTCACCTACCTGCTGTACCAGGCCGCAGGCTCGGCCCCGATGATCCCCCTCGACGACAAGCTGCGCCCGACCTGGCTGTTCGGCGCCACCGTGCACGAGGGCTGCGACCGCGCCGGCTACTACGAGCAGGGCCAGTTCGCGCACACCTACGACTCGCCCAAGTGCCTGGTCAAGCTGGGCTGCTGGGGACCGGTCGTCAAGTGCAACGTACCCAAGCGCGGCTGGATCAACGGCGTCGGCGGCTGCCCGAACGTCGGCGGCATCTGCATCGCCTGCACGATGCCCGGTTTCCCCGACAAGTTCATGCCGTTCATGGACCAGCCGCCCGGCGCCACGGTCTCCACCAAGGCCAGCGGCGCGTACGGGGCGGTCGTCCGCAGGCTCCGCTCGATCACCCTGCACACCGCCGACAAGGAGCCCAAGTGGCGCCACACCGGCAAGAAGCTCACGACGGGCTACCGCCCGCCGCGCTGACCCCCGGCACCCTCCGGCGACCCCGCCCCCGCACACCCGCCCCCGCACACCCGGAAGGCTCACGGCACACACGATGACACCGAACACCAAGGCGGCCGGTGACGGCAGCGGCCTCGTCGAGATGGCCTGGGACCCGATCACCCGGATCGTGGGCAGCCTCGGCATCCACACCAAGATCGACTTCAAGCAGAAGCGGGTCGCCGAGTGCTACAGCACCTCGTCGGTCTTCCGCGGCTACAGCGTCTTCATGCGCGGCAAGGACCCCCGGGACGCGCACTTCATCACCAGCCGCATCTGCGGGATCTGCGGGGACAACCACGCGACGTGCTCGGTGTACGCGCAGAACATGGCGTACGGCGTCAAGCCGCCCCACCTCGGCGAGTGGATCATCAACCTCGGCGAGTCCGCGGAGTACATGTTCGACCACAACATCTTCCAGGAGAACCTGGTCGGGGTCGACTACTGCGAGAAGATGGTCCGCGAGACCAACCCCGGCGTCCTGGAGCTCGCCGAGCGCACCGAGGCCCCGCACGCCGGCGAGCACGGCTACCGCACCATCGCCGACATCATGCGCTCCCTCAACCCCATCGAGGGCGAGTTCTATCGCGAGGCGCTCCAGGTCAGCCGCTACACCCGCGAGATGTTCTGCCTGATGGAGGGCCGCCACGTGCACCCCTCCACGCTCTACCCGGGCGGCGTCGGCACCGTCGCGTCCGTGCAGCTCTTCACCGACTACATGAGCCGCCTCATGCGGTACGTCGAGTTCATGAAGCGCGTCGTGCCGCTCCACGACGACCTGTTCGACTTCTTCTACGAGGCCCTGCCCGGATACGAGGAGGTCGGCCGGCGGCGCGTCCTGCTGGGCTGCTGGGGCGCCCTCAACGACCCCGAGCACTGCGACTTCACGTACGCCAACATGACCGACTGGGGACGGAAGATGTTCGTCACCCCGGGCGTCGTCGTGGACGGCAAGCTGGTCACCAACGACCTCACCGAGATCAACCTCGGCATCCGCATCCTGCTCGGCAGCTCGTACTACGACGACTGGGCCGGCCGGGAGCAGTTCGTCACCCACGACCCGCTGGGCAACCCCGTCGACCCGCGCCACCCGTGGAACCAGCACACCCTCCCCGCCCCGCAGAAGCGGAACTTCGACGACAAGTACAGCTGGGTGATGTCGCCCCGCTGGTTCGACGGCAAGGACCACCTGCCCCTGGACACCGGCGGCGGCCCCATCGCCCGGCTCTGGTCCACCGCCCTCTCCGGCCTCGTCGACGTCGGGTACGTCAAGGCCACCGGGCACAGCGTCGTCATCAACCTGCCCCGCACGATGACCAAGCCCGAGACCACCTTCGAGTGGCGCATCCCGAAGTGGAGCAACGCGCTGGAACGCAACCGCGCCCGCACCTACTTCCAGGCGTACGCCGCCGGTATCGCCCTGCACTGCGCCGAGAAGGGCCTCGCCGAGGTGCGCGCCGGACGCAGCCAGACCTGGGAGAAGTTCGAGGTGCCGGACGAGTCCATCGGCTGCGGCTTCACCGAGGCCGTCCGCGGCGTCCTCTCGCACCACATGGTCATCCGCGACGGGAAGATCGCCAACTACCACCCGTACCCGCCGACCCCGTGGAACGCCAGCACCCGTGACACGTACGGCACCCCGGGCCCGTACGAGGACGCCGTGCAGAACACCCCGATCTTCGAGGAGAACCCGCCCGAGAACTTCAAGGGCATCGACATCATGCGCGCCGTGCGCAGCTTCGACCCCTGCCTGCCGTGCGGCGTGCACATGTACGTCGGCGGCGGGAAGACCGTCAAGCAGATGCACGTGCCCACCGGTCTGAGCGGACTGGGCGGATGAGCGCCCCGGGCGCGCCGGCCGGCGCGCGCGAGGCCGGGCGGCGGATCGAGGAGATCCTCGACGGGTTCGCCGCCGCGGGCGACCCGGCGGCCCTGGCCGCGGCCGAGGACCTCGTCCGGGTCCTCATGGAGTTCTACGGCGCCGGGCTCGCCCGCGTCGTGGCCGCCCTGGACCCGGCCCGGCTCGCCGGGCTCGCCGGGGACGAACTGGTGGGCGGCCTGCTCGCCCTGCACGGCCTGCACCCCGAGGACGCCAGGACCAGGATCGACCGGGTCCTGGCCGCGGCCCCGGAACCCGTCGAACTGGTCGCGCTCGACGAGGCCGGGGGAGTGCTCTGGCTACGGCAGACCGGCAGCGGCGGCTGCGGCTGCGGCGGTTCCGGCACGGAGGCCCTGCGGCGCGCCCTGGAGGACGCCGTCGGGGCCCTCGTACCCGAGGTCACCGCGGTCGAACTGGAGCCCGCCGACCGCCGCGCGCCCCAGCCGGTACTCCTCCAGATCGGCACCCGGCCCACGGCCCCGGCGCGGGTCCCGTGACCGCCGCACCGCCGATGCCCCCGTACCCCGGGGACCGGACCGGCCCGCGCCGGGCGCGCGGGCTGGGCCGGTTCACCGGCCCCCGGCCCCCGCGCCCCGAGGCGTGCGAACTCTGCGGCACCCCGGTGTCCGGGGACGGCCACCGCCACCTCGTGGAGACCGAACGGCGCGCGCTGGTGTGCGCCTGCCGGCCCTGCGCGGTGCTCTTCGACCGCCCCGGCGCCGCCACCGGCCGGTACCGGACCGTACCCGACCGCTACCTGTCCGACCCCGGACACCGGCTGGACGGCGGTGCCTGGGACCGGCTCCGCATCCCGGTCGGCACCGCCTTCTTCTTCCACAACGCCGCCCTCGGCCGTCCGGTCGCGCTCTACCCGAGCCCGGCCGGCGCCACCGAGAGCGAACTCGACCCCGACGCCTGGCAGTCGCTGCTCGACGCCACCCCGCTGGCCGCGCTGCTGCGGCCCGACGTGGAGGCCCTGCTGCTGCGCCGCGACGGCGGCCGCACCAGCTGCCACCTGGTCCCGGTCGACATCTGCTACGAACTTGTCGGCCGCATGCGCCTGCTGTGGCAGGGCTTCGACGGCGGCGCCGAGGCGCGCGCCGCGCTCCGCGAGTTCTCCGCCGAGGTGGAGCGCCGGGCCCGGCCCGTGGCCGCGGCCACCGCGCCCACCGGGACGGGAGCCCCGTGACCGACCTCTCCTTCGCCTGTACCGGGGTCCGCGCCGACCCCTACGCCGCGGGCCCCACCCTGGTCTTCCGGCTGCGCGTCACCGCGCCCCCGGACACCCGGGTCCACGCCCTCGCCCTCCGCTGCCAGCTGCGCATCGAACCGGCCCGGCGCAGCTACGGCCCCGCCGAGGCGGAGGGGCTCACCGACCTGTTCGGCGAGCGCTCCCGCTGGGGCACCAGCCTCCAGCCGCTCCAGTTCGCCCAGGTCGCCGTGATGGTGCCGGGGTTCACCGGGGAGACCGAGGTCGACCTGCCGGTGCCCTGCACCTACGACATGGACATCGCGGCCACCCGTTACTTCGGGGCGCTCCGCGAGGGCGAGGCCCCGCTGCTCCTGCTGTTCTCCGGGACCGCCTTCACCGGCGCAGGAGGGTTCCGGGTGGCACCGGTGCCCTGGGACCGCGAGGCGCCCTTCCGGCTGCCGGTCGCCGTCTGGCGGGAGATGGTCGAGCAGCACTTCCCCGGCTGCGGCTGGCTGCGCCTGTCGCGGGACACCATGGACGCCCTGCTCGCCTACCGGTCCCGGCACGCGCTGGCCTCCTGGGAGTCGACCGTACGGGCCCTGCTGGACGCCGCCGGGTCCGGCCGCGCCCCCCAGGTGCCCGGAGCCGCGGCCCGTACCGGCGGGCCGGCCGCCCTGCCGGCCCGTTCCGGCGAGAGGCGGACCCCGTGACCCTCACCCCGGCCCCGGCCCCCGCCGCCCCGGCCGGCGGGCCCGGCACGGCGGGCTTCGCGTACGCCCGTCAGGTCGCCGACGCCGTCCTCTTCGAGGGATACGTGCTCTACCCGTACCGCGCCTCGGCGGCCAAGAACCGGCTGCGCTGGCAGTTCGGCGTGCTGGTGCCGCCGTCCTGGGGCCCGGCCCACGGCGAGCACTCCGCGTTCCGGACCGAGCTCCTGATGGAACCGCGCGGCGACACCGTGCTCGCCGTCGAGCTGCGCTTCCTCCACCCCCTGCGCCGCACCGTCCAACGGGCCCTGCCCGGCGGGGGATTCGCGGACACCGCGGAGCTGCACCTGCCCGACCGGGTGCTCGTCCCCTGGGACGAGGGCGCCGAGGAGCGCGTGGAGTTCACGGTGCCGGTCCGCGACCTGCTCGGTGACGGGCAGGTACGGTGCTTCGGCCGGCCGGCCCGCGAGGAGACCGAGCCCGTCCTCGACGACGACGGCCGCACGGTCGGACGGCTGGTCCGCCGCGCCGCGGCCGTCGAGGGCACCGTACGGCTGCAGGCGGCCGAACTCGACGTCCCCTACCGGGCGTACCGGCTGACCGCGACCGTCGACAACACCAGCCCCTGGACCCCGGACGGCGCCTCCGAGGCTGCCGGCCGCGACGCGGCCCTGCCCCGCTCCCTGGTCGCCGCGCATCTGCTGCTCGGCCTGGGCGCCGGCTCGTTCCTGTCCCTGACCGCACCCCCGGAGTGGGCCCGTGCGGAGACGGCCGCCTGCGAGAACCGGCACACCTGGCCGGTGCTCGCCGGGGAACCCGGCCGCACGGACGTGGTGCTGTCCTCCCCGATCATCCTGGAGGACCACCCGGCCATCGCCCCCGAGAGCGCCGGCGCGATGTACGACGCGCTGGAGATCGACGAGATCCTCGCCCTGCGCACCGCGGCCCTCACCGACCAGGAGAAGCGGGAGGCCCGCGGGACCGACGCGCGGGCCGCGGCCGTCGTCGACCTCGCCGACTCCCTGCCGCCGGAGGTGCTGGACCGGCTGCACGGCGCGGTGCGCACCCTCCGGGAGATCACCGGCGAGGAACGCCCCGGCGGTGCCGACGGCCCTGAGGGCTTCGGCGGATTCGAAGGGGCCCCGGGCCCCGACGCGGACCCCGGGGCCGGCCTGTTCCGGCCCGACACCCCCTGGTGGGACCCGGCCGGAGCCGATCCCGCCGGCCCGCCGCCCGAGCGGGTGACGGTGGACGGCGTACCCGTCGGCCGCGGCAGCCGGGTGCGCCTGAGCCCGGGGCTGCGGCGCACCGACGCCCAGGACCTGTTCCTCCAGGGCCGTACCGCCCTGGTCGAGGAGGTCCTGCACGACGTCGACGGGGGAGTGCACCTCGCGGTCACCGTCGAGGGCGACCCCGGCGCCGACATCCGCCGGGAACAGGGCCGCTTCCTGTACTTCCAGCCCGACGAGGTCAGCCCCCTGCCCGACGAGGGCGACGTGCGGGACGCGTCTGCGGAGGCGGACCGGTGACCGGCCGGACCCTCGTCGCCGGCATCGGCAACGTCTTCCTCGGGGACGACGGCTTCGGCGTCGAGACCGTGCGCCGGCTCGCGGGCGCGACCCTGCCCGAGGGCACCGAGGTGACCGACTTCGGCGTCCGGGGCGTCCACCTCGCGTACCAGCTCCTCGACGGCTACGACACCCTGGTCCTGGTCGACGCCACCGCACGCGGCGGACCCCCCGGAACCCTGTACGTCATCGAGCCCGACACCCCCGGGGAGGGCGCTCCCGTGGAGCCTGACCGCCCCGGCGTCGTGCTCGACGGCCACCAGATGTCCCCGGACACCGTCCTGGCCCTGCTGGGCACCCTCTGCGCGGGCACCGGCACCAGCCCGCCCCGCCGCATCCTCGTCGTGGGCTGCGAACCCGCCTGCCTCGACGAGGGCATCGGGCTCAGCGCCCCCGTCGCCGCCGCGGTCCCGGAAGCCGCCCGCCTCCTCCTGGAGCTGCTCCACGACACCGGCCGGGAGCGCGCCCGCAGCTTCGGCCCGGCACACCTCCCGGCGGCCACGGCCGCCGCCCGCTCCGCCGAACTCCCCGACAGCTGAAGGAGAACCACCGTGACGAAGACCGCCGCCGGCACCGCGCTGCTCGTCGTGGGCGCGGCCGTACTGGCCCTGTTCCTCCCGGACATCAGGCGCTACCTGCACATGCGCCGGCTCTGAGCCGGACGGCGTACGGCGGGCGCCGCCCGACGGCGCGCCCGAACGCCCCGCCCCCGTCCGGCCGGTGTAATGAGCCGCGGCAGGACGGAGTCCCATGCACGAGATGTCGATCGCCATGGCCGTGGTGGCCCAGGTGGCGGAGGCGGCGGAAGCCGGCGGCGCACGCGCCGTCAGCGAGGTCCGCCTCCAGGTGGGGGAGCTGGCCGGCGTCGTACCCGATGCCCTGGCCTTCTGCTTCGAACTCGCCTGCGCGGACACGGTGCTGGCCGGCGCCACCCTGGTCACCGACACCGTGCCGGCCCGCGCCGGCTGCCGTACCTGCTCCGCCGACTGGGCCGTCGGCATGCCGCCCGACCTGTCCTGTCCCCGCTGCGGCTCGGCGGCCGGCACCGAGCTGCGGTCCGGCCGCGAACTCCAGATCGCGGGCGTGACCTGGGACGACGCGCCGGGCGGCGCGCACCACCGCGAACCCATCCCCGAGGAGCGCTGAACCATGTGCCGAACGGTCGACCTCAAGCAGGCGGTGCTCGCCAAGAACGACGGGGCCGCGCAGGTCCTGCGCGACCGGCTGGCCGAGGCCGGCACCACGGTCGTGAACCTGCTGTCCAGCCCCGGCAGCGGCAAGACGGAACTGCTCGAACGCGAACTCGGCCTGGCCCGCACCCGGGGCGTTCCGGCCGCCGCCCTCACCGCCGACCTCGCCACCGAGAACGACGCGGTGCGGCTGGCGCGCTCGGGCGTACCCGTCAAGCAGGTCCTCACCGACGGGCTGTGCCACCTGGAGGCCGTCATGCTCGGCCGCCACCTCGACGGCTGGCTGCCCGAGGGCACCCGGCTGCTGTTCGTGGAGAACGTCGGCAACCTCGTCTGCCCGGCCTCCTACGACCTCGGCGAGACCCTGCGCGTCGTCCTCGCCTCCGTGACCGAGGGCGAGGACAAGCCGCTCAAGTACCCCACCGCCTTCGGCCTCGCCCAGCTGGTGCTGGTCACCAAGGCCGACCTGGCCGTCGCCGCCGAGTTCGACGAGGCCGCGTTCCGCCGCAACGTCGAGCGGGTCAACCCCGGAGTGGAGGTGGCGCTCACCTCCGCCCGGCGCGGCGAGGGCCTCGGCCTGCTGCTCGACCGGGCGCTGGCGGTGGCCCCGGACACCCCCGCCCACGTCCCCGTCATGGCCGGTCACACCCACGCCCACCACCACTGAACGGCCGGCACCCGTGGAGACCGTGGAGAGCGTGGAACGCCGCCTGGTCACCGTCCGCGGCGTGGTCCAGGGCGTCGGCTTCCGCCCGTACGTGTACACCCGGGCCACCGCCCTGGGGCTGACCGGGCACGTCACCAACACCCCCGAGGGCGTCGTGGCCGAGGTGGAGGGCCCGGCCGCGGCCGTACGGGAGTTCTGCGAGCGCCTCGCCGCGGACGCGCCCCCGCTCGCGGTCGTCGACGCCGTCCGGCACCGCCCGCTGCCCGCCGCCGGCACCACCGGGTTCACCATCGTCGCGTCCCGCACCGAAGGCGCCGCCCGCACCCTGGTCTCGCCGGACACCGCCACGTGCGCGGACTGCCTCGCCGAACTCGCCGACCCCGCCGACCGCCGCCACCGGCACCCCTTCATCACCTGCACCCACTGCGGGCCCCGGTTCACCATCGTCACCGCCCTGCCCTACGACCGGGCGCACACCACGATGGCCCGCTTCCCGATGTGCCCCGACTGCGCCCGGGAGTACGCAGACCCCGCCGACCGGCGCTTCCACGCCCAGCCCGTCGCCTGCCCGGCCTGCGGCCCCCGGCTGCGGCTGCTGGCCGGCCGGCCCCCGCGCGAGACGGACGACGCCGACCCGGTGGCCGGGGCCCGGGGGCTGCTCGCCGAGGGCGCCGTCGTCGCCGTCAAGGGCCTCGGCGGCTACCACCTCGCCTGCGACGCCACCCAGAGCGCCGCCGTGGCGGCCCTGCGCCGCCGCAAGGGCCGCGGGGACAAGCCGTTCGCCCTGATGGTCCCCGACCTGGCGGCCGTCGAACGCCTCGCGTTCACCGGTCCCGAGGAACGCGCCCTGCTCACCGGCGCCGCCCGCCCGGTGGTCCTGCTCAGACGCCGCCCCGGCGCCCCGGACGGGCCGGTGCCCGCCGACGAGGTGGCCCCGCGCTGCCCGGACCTCGGCTTCGTGCTCCCGTACACGCCCGTCCACCACCTGCTGCTCGGGCTGCCCGGCGACCCGCCGGGACCCCGGCTGCTCGTGATGACCAGCGCCAACCTCGCGGGCGAGCCCATCGTCACCGACGACGCCGAGGCCCTGGAACGCCTCGCCGGCATCGCCGACGCCTGGCTCACCCACGACCGGCCCATCCACGTGCCGTGCGACGACTCGGTGGTGCGCGTCTGCGACGGCGAGCCGCTGGTCGTACGCCGCTCCCGCGGCCACGCGCCGCTGCCGCTGACCCTCCCGCTGCCCGTCCCCGAGACGCTGGCCGCCGGCGGGGACCTGAAGAACGTCTTCTGCCTCGGCCGGGACCGGCAGGCCTGGCTGTCCGCACACATCGGCGACATGGACTCCCTCGCCACGCAGGCCGCCTTCGAGCGTGCCGAGCGGCAGCTGGAGTCCATCACCGGCGTCACGCCCCGACTCCTCGCAGCCGACCTGCACCCCGGCTACCGCTCCACCCGGTGGGCCCGACGCCACGCCGGCGAACGGCCGTTGGTGCCGGTCCAGCACCACCACGCCCACATCGCCTCCGTCCTCGCCGAGCACGGTCACGACGGCACCCGCCCAGTGATCGGCATCGCCTTCGACGGCACCGGCTACGGGGACGACGGGACCGTCTGGGGCGGCGAGGTGCTGCTCGCCGACTACGGCGGGTACGAACGTTTCGCGCACCTGGCCCCCGTGCCGCTGCCCGGCGGCGACGCGGCCGTCCGCCGCCCGTACCGGATGGCGCTCGCCCACCTGTGGGCCGCCGGCCTGGACTGGGCGCCCGACCTGCCCTGCACCGCCGCCTGCCCGCCCACCGAACTCGGTGTCCTGCGGCGGCAGCTGGAGCGCGGGCTGAACTGCGCGCCCACCTCCGGCATGGGCCGGCTGTTCGACGCCGTCTCCTCCCTGGCCGGCGTCTGCCACCAGTCCGGATACGAGGCCCAGGCCGCCGTCGAACTGGAGGCGGCGGCCCTCACCGCCGGGGACACGGCAGCCCCGGCGGAGGGGTACCGCTTCGCCCTCGGCCCGGGCACGCCGATCACGGCGGACCCGGCGCCCCTGCTGGCCGCGGCCGTCGCCGACCTGCGCGCCGGCACCGCCCCCGGCGTGATCGCCGCCCGTTTCCACCGCGCGGTCGCCGGACTGGTCCTGGAGCTGAGCACCGCCGCCCGGGCGACACACGACACCGGCACCGTGGCCCTCACCGGCGGGGTCTTCGCCAACACCCTGCTGTCCACGGCCTGCGCCCGGCTGCTGCGCCGGGCCGGCTTCACCGTGCTGCGCCACCGGCAGGTCCCGCCGAACGACGGTGGCCTGGCCCTCGGCCAGCTGATGGTCGCGGCCGCCCGGCGGCGCCCGGAACACCCAGAGCGAGGAGGAGCCCATGTGCCTGGCGGTACCCGGCAGGGTGATTGACATCGGCGAACGGGACGGCACCCGGATGGCCACCGTCGACTTCGGCGGAGTGGTCAAGGAGGTGTGCCTGGAGTACCTGCCGGACCTGCGGGTGGGGGAGTACGCCATCGTGCACGTCGGCTTCGCCCTCCAGCGCCTGGACGAGGAGTCCGCCCGGCAGACCCTGGAGCTCTTCTCCGAACTGGGCCTGCTCCAGGAGGAGTTCGGCGACCCGTGGGAGCAGGCCGCCGCGGAGGCCGGCGGATGGCCGTTCGGCGACGACAGCGCGACACAGGAGGCGGCGCGGCAGTGAGGTACATCGACGAATTCCAGGACCCGGACCTCGCCCGCCGGCTGCTGGACGACATCCGGGCCACCGTCACCCGCCCCTGGGCGCTGATGGAGGTCTGCGGCGGGCAGACGCACACGATCATCCGGCACGGCATCGACCAGCTCCTCCCCGAAGAGGTCGAGTTGATCCACGGACCCGGCTGTCCGGTCTGCGTCACCCCCCTGGAGGTCATCGACAAGGCGCTGGAGATCGCCTCCCGCCCCGACGTGATCTTCTGCTCCTTCGGCGACATGCTCCGCGTCCCCGGCAGCGGCCGGGACCTGTTCCGGGTCCGCGGCGAGGGCGGCGACGTCCGGGTCGTGTACTCGCCGCTCGACGCGCTCCAGATCGCCCGGCAGAACCCCGACAGGCAGGTGGTGTTCTTCGGCATCGGCTTCGAGACCACCGCCCCGCCCAACGCCATGACGGTGTACCAGGCCGAGCGGCTGGGCATCCGCAACTTCAGCCTGCTCGTCTCGCACGTCCGGGTGCCTCCCGCCATCGAGGCGATCATGGGCTCGCCCAGCTGCCGGGTCCAGGGCTTCCTGGCCGCCGGCCACGTGTGCAGCGTGATGGGCACGGCCGAGTACCCCGTACTGGCCGACCGCCACCGGGTGCCCATCGTGGTCACGGGCTTCGAACCGCTGGACATCCTGGAGGGCGTACGCCGGGCCGTACACCAGCTGGAACGCGGCGAACACCGGGTCGAGAACGCCTACGCCCGCGCCGTGCGCCCCGAGGGCAACCCGGCCGCGCTCGCCATGCTCGCGGACGTCTTCGAGGTCACCGACCGGGCCTGGCGCGGCATCGGCGTCATCCCGGACAGCGGCTGGCGGCTCTCGCCGAAGTACCGGGGGTACGACGCGGAGCACCGCTTCGCCGTGACCGGCATCACCACCCGCGAACCCGAGAAGTGCCGCAGCGGCGAGGTGCTCCAGGGCCTCCTCAAGCCGCACGAGTGCGAGGCCTTCGGCACCCTGTGCACCCCGCGCAACCCCCTCGGCGCCACCATGGTGTCGAGCGAGGGCGCCTGCGCCGCGTACTACCTCTACCGGCGCCTCGACCTCGCCCCGCCGCGTGCCGCCGACGCGGCGGCCGCGGGCGGCGGCACGGGACGCACGGAGACGACCGCACCCCTGGAGGCGAACCCCGTTGTCTGAGACCGCACCGCTCGACGTCACCGGGTGGACCTGCCCGGCCCCGCTGCGCGACCACCCCCGTGTGGTCATGGGCCACGGCGGGGGAGGGGCCCTGTCCGCCGAACTCGTCCGGCACGTCTTCGCACCGGCCTACGGCGGGCCCGCACTCGCCGGCCTCGGGGACAGCGCGCAGCTCACCCTGGGCGGCGCCCGGCTGGCCTTCTCCACCGACTCCTACGTGGTGCGGCCGCTGTTCTTCCCCGGCGGCAGCATCGGCGACCTCGCCGTCAACGGCACCGTCAACGACCTGGCGATGAGCGGGGCCGTCCCCGCCTACCTGTCCTGCGGGTTCATCCTGGAGGAAGGCGTCGAGGTCGCCACGGTCGCCCGGGTCGCCGAGGCGATCGGCACCGCGGCCCGGGCCGCGGGCGTCGAGATCGCCACCGGCGACACCAAGGTCGTCGAGGCGGGCCACGGCGACGGCGTGTACGTCAACACGGCCGGCATCGGGCTGATCCCGGCCGGCGTCGACCTCCGCCCCCAGCGCGTGGTCCCCGGCGACGTGGTCATCGTCAGCGGCGAGATCGGCCTGCACGGCGTGGCGATCATGAGCGTCCGCGAGGGCCTGGAGTTCGGCGTGGACGTCGCCAGCGACTGCGCCGCGCTCGGCGGCCTGGTCCAGGCGATGCTGGCGGTCACGCCCGATCTGCACGTCCTGCGCGACCCCACCAGGGGCGGCCTGGCCGCCGCCCTCAACGAGATCGCAGCCGCCTCCGGCACCGGAGTCGTCCTCCGCGAGCGCGCCGTCCCCGTGCCGCCCGCGGTCGCCAACGCCTGCGCCGTCCTCGGCCTCGACCCCTTCTACGTCGCCAACGAGGGCAAGCTCGTGGCCTTCGTACCGCGCGAACACGCCGACGCCGTCCTCGACGCGATGCGCGCCCACCCCCTGGGCCGGCGGGCGGCCGTCGTCGGAGAGGCGGTCGCCGACCACCCGGGGATGGTGGTGGCCCGCACCGCCCTCGGCGGCACCCGGGTCGTCGACCTCCCCGTCGGCGAACAGCTGCCCCGCATCTGCTGACGGCCCCGCCAGGCGGGCGCGGCCGTCCGCCGCGCCCGCCGGGCGGACCACGGCCGCCGCGGTGTGGACGCCCCGGCCCCGGGTAGGCGCAGGCGGGTACGCAAGCCCCGGGGCCGCGCCGCACGGCGCGGCCGGAAGGAGAGGCGGGCCATGACCGAGAACGACGCGCGCGCCGACGACGTGTACCAGCCGCAGGACGCCGACCAGCCCGGAGAGCTCCAGCCGGACCTGGAGAACACCCTGGACGAGCCCGGCCTCGACGACCGGCTCGACACCGCCGACTCGCCCCCCGAGCGCCCGTACGCCGTCGCGGGCCCCGCGACCACGGGCCGCGAGCTGCGGGACGGCACGACCCTGGACCAGCGCCTGGCCACCGAGGTCCCCGAACCCGACCCCCGCGGCGCACCCGACGGCAACGGGATCGGCGACCTGCCCGACGGTGAGGGCGAACCCGTGGACGACCAGGCGGGCACCCGCCGGGCCGGCCGCCTCGCGCCGGCCGACGATCCGGGCCCCGGCCCGCACCCCCACCTGTCCGTCCGGGCCCACGACGTGGGCATCGACGGCGGCGCGGCCTCCGCCGAGGAAGCCGCCGTCCACGTCATCGAGGAGGACCACGAGGACGACGAGGGCACCGGCTGAAGCGGTCGCGGGTTTGGGCTGCGGCCGTGCGGCCATGAGCGGCAAGGGCCGCACCCACCCACCGCCCGCAGCCCCGTACGCCGTCACGCGGAGGGACCGGTCATGGATCAATCACGGGCACCCGTACTGGAAGCCCTGCAGGAGTTCCGCAGCAGGGGCGACGTGGTCTACGGACCACCCGGCCACAAACAGGGCCGCGGCGTGGACCCGCGCGTGCTGGAGGTCGTCGGGGCGGACGTGTTCCGCGCGGACGTCCTGCTGCTCAACGGACTCGACGACCGCCGCGAGTCCCAGGGCGTGCTGGACCGGGCCCAGGAGCTGATGGCCGACGCGGTCGGCGCGGAGCAGGCCTTCTTCTCCACCTGCGGCAGCTCGCTCTCGGTGAAGACCGCCATGCTGGCCGTGGCCGGACCCGGCGAGAAGATGCTGGTCTCCCGCAACGCCCACAAGTCCGTGATCGCCGCCGTGATCGTCAACGGCGTCGAGCCGGTCTGGGTGCATCCCAAGGGCGACCCCGAGCGGCACCTCGTCCACCCGCCGGAAGCGGACGACGTACGCGCCCGGCTCCGCGAACATCCCGACGCCAAGGGGATGCTGCTGATCACCCCCACCGACTGGGGCACCTGCGCGGACATCCGCAGTGTGGCCCGGGTGTGCCACGAGCACGACGTGCCCCTGGTGGTCGACGAGGCGTGGGGCGCCCACCTCCCCTTCCACCCCGGACTGCCGCCCTGGGGCATGGACCACGAGGCCGACCTGGTGGTGACCAGCGTCCACAAGATGGGCGGCGCCATCGAGCAGAGCTCCGTCTTCCACCTCCAGTACGACCGCATCTCGCCGGAGGCCCTGAAGCAGCGCGAGGACCTGCTCGGCACGACCAGCGCCTCCACGCTCGTGTACGCCACGCTCGACGGCTGGCGCCGCCAGATGGCGGAGCACGGCCACGAACTCCTCGACGCCGCCCTGCACCGGGCCAAGCGGATCCGTGCCGCGATCGAGGCGCTCCCCGGTCTCCACCCCATGGGCGGGGAGGTCGTCGAGGAGGGGCTGGCGGCCGCCTTCGACCCCCTGAAGATCGTCGTCGACGTACGCGGGCTCGGCATCAGCGGCATGCAGGGCGCGGAGTGGCTGCGCACCCACCGCCACGTGGACGTCGGCGGGTCCGACACCTGCCGGATGAGCGTGTCCGTCACGCACGCGGACGACGACGCCACCGAGGAGAAGCTGCTGGACGCGCTCGGCGCGCTGGTGGAGGGGGCCGAGGCGATCGGCCGCCGGCCCCCGGTCCGGCTGCCGGACCCGCCGGCCCTGGAACTCGAACAGGCCGTCCTGCCCCGGGAGGCGTTCTTCGCCCCCGCCGAACACGTGCCGGCCGACCGCGCCGTCGGGCGCGTCGCCGCGGAGACCATCAGCCCCTATCCGCCGGGCGTTCCCGCCGTGGCGCCCGGCGAGGTCATCACCCGGGAGATCGTCGACTACCTGCGCAGCGGCGCGGACCACGGCGTCCTGCTGCCCGACGCGGCAGACCCCACGGCCCGCACCCTGCGCGTGATGGCCCGGCGGAACGGGCGCTGACGGACCCCGGAGAGCGGAGCGGGCCGGCCGGTGGTCCGGCCGGCCCGCGTCCCCGGCCTCAGCGGAGGTCGAACCGGTCCAGGTTCATCACCTTGTCCCAGGCGGCCACGAAGTCGTGCACGAACTTCTCGCCGGCGTCGGCGCTCGCGTACACCTCGGAGAGCGCCCGGAGCTGGGAGTGGGAGCCGAAGACCAGGTCGACCGCCGTGGCGGTCCACTTCACCTTGCCGGTCGCGCGGTCCCGGCCCTCGTACTCGTTCTCCGTCGTGTCGGACGCGCGCCACTCCGTGGCCATGTCGAGCAGGTTGACGAAGAAGTCGTTCGACAGCGTTCCGGGACGGTCGGTGAAGACGCCGTGTGCCGACCCGCCGGCGTTGGCGTCCAGCGCCCGCATGCCGCCGATCAGCACGGTCAGCTCGGGGGCGGTGAGCGTCAGCAGGTTGGCCCGGTCCAGGAGGAGGGTCTCCGGCGGGAGCTTCTCACCGGACCGAAGGTAGTTGCGGAAGCCGTCCGCGGCCGGCTCCAGAACGGCGAAGGACTCGACGTCCGTCTGCTCCTGCGAGGCGTCCGTGCGCCCCGGGGCGAACGGCACCGTGACCGGGTGCCCGGCGTCCCGCGCCGCCTTCTCCACGGCCGCGCACCCGCCCAGCACGATCAGGTCGGCCAGCGAGACCTGCTTGCCGCCGGACTGCGCGGAGTTGAACTCGCTGCGGACGCCTTCGAGGGCCTCCACCACCGCGGCGACTCCGGAGGCCGTGTTGACCTCCCAGTCCTTCTGCGGGGCGAGCCGGATCCGCGCTCCGTTGGCCCCGCCGCGCATGTCGGTGCCGCGGAAGCTGGCCGCGGACGCCCAGGCCGCGGTGACCAGTTGGGAGACGGACAGCCCCGACGCGAGGACCGCCTCCTTGAGGGCGGCGACCTCGGCGTCGCCGATGAGGTCGTGGCCGGGCGCGGGGACCGGGTCCTGCCACAGCTGCGGTTCGGCCACCCAGGGACCGAGGTAGCGCGAGAGGGGGCCCATGTCGCGGTGCAGCAGCTTGTACCAGGCCCGGGCGAAGGCGTCCGCGAGCTGGTCCGGGTTCTGGTGGAAGCGCCGCGCGATGGGCTCGTACACCGGGTCCATCTTCAGCGCGAGGTCCGTCGTCAGCATCATGGGCGCGTGCCGCTTCGACGTGTCGTGGGCGTCGGGCACGGTGCCCTGGGCCGCGGGGTCCGTCGGCGTCCACTGCTTCGCGCCCGCCGGACTGGTCGTCAGCTCCCAGTCGTACCCGAAGAGGTTGTCCAGGTAGCCGTTGTCCCAGCGGACCGGGTCGGTGGTCCAGGCCCCCTCCAGCCCGCTGGTGAGCGCGTCGGCGCCCTTGCCGGTGCCGTAGGTGTTGGGCCAGCCCAGGCCCTGCGCCTCCAGCGGGCAGCCCTCCGGCTCCCGGCCGACGTACTGCGGGTCGACGGCGCCGTGGCACTTGCCGAAGGTGTGCCCGCCGATGATCAGCGCGGCCGTCTCCTCGTCGTCCATCGCCATGCGGCCGAAGGTCTCGCGGATGTCCCTGGCGGCGGCCAGCGGGTCCGGGTTCCCGTTGGGGCCTTCGGGGTTGACGTAGATGAGGCCCATCTGGACGGCGCCGAAGGGGCCGGTGAGCTCGCGGTCGCCCACGTAGCGCTCGTCGCCGAGCCAGGTGTCCTCGGGCCCCCAGAAGATCTCCTCGGGCTCCCAGATGTCCTCGCGTCCGAAGCCGAACCCGAAGGTCTTGAACCCCATGGACTCCATGGCGCAGTTCCCGGCGAAGACCAGCAGGTCGGCCCAGGAGATCTTCCGGCCGTACTTCTGCTTCACCGGCCACAGCAGCCGGCGCGCCTTGTCCAGGCTCGCGTTGTCCGGCCAGCTGTTGAGCGGGGCGAAGCGCTGGGCGCCGCTGCCGCCGCCGCCCCGCCCGTCGGCGATCCGGTACGTCCCCGCGGCATGCCAGCTCATCCGGATGAACAGCGGCCCGTAGTGGCCGTAGTCGGCGGGCCACCAGTCCTGCGACGCGGTCATCACGTCGAAGACGTCCCGCTTCAGCGCTTCGACGTCGAGGGTCGCGAACTCCGCCGCGTAGTCGAAGTCCTCGCCCATCGGGTTCGCGCGGGGGGAGTGCTGGTGCAGAACCTGGAGATCCAGCTGGTTCGGCCACCAGTCCCGGTTCGTCATCGGCCGGGTCGGCACGGGGGCCGGGGAGGGGATGACCGGGTTCTCGCTTTCGCTGCCGGACACGTGCGCCCTTCTTCCTCTTGGTCCTTCTATCGCCTGACGCGTCCGTATGCTCCCGCATCGCACACCTCAGAGCCACGAGAACACGCATGGGAACGCCGAGTCGGCGAAAGGATGGAGACGCGCGTGGGTCAGCGGGGGCCGGGACCGGCCGCGGGGGCCCCGGGGGAGATCCGGGTGAGCACCAGGAGCGCGTCGACGAGGTCCTCCGCAGGGGCGCCGGTGGCAAGGCGGCGCAGCTGCTGGCCGAAGACCAGCGCGACGGCGGCGCCGGCCAGCCGCTCGGGGTCCGGCACGCCGAGGTGCGTCAGGAGGCGGGCCGCGAGCAGGTCGTAGGCGGCGAAGCACTCGGCCGCGGCAGTGCGCAGCCGTTCGTCGCGGCCGGCCTGGACGTAGAGCTCGAAGGGGGCGATGTGCCGGCTGTCGAAGCCGTCGACGCCCGCGACCTGCGCCACCACCTCGGCGGCCTGGCGGATGTCCAGACCCTCCGAGCACTCGTCGGCGAGGGTGGTGAAGTGCCTGGTCTCCTCGGCCACGAAGTGCAGCAGGCTCTCCCGCAGCAGCTCGTGCTGGGTGGCGAAGTGGTACGTGACGGAGCCGAGTGAGACGGCGGCCTCCTTGGCGATGCGCCGGTTGGTCACGGCCGCGACCCCGTCCTGCCCGATGATCCGCAGCACGGCGTCGATGATGCGCTGGCGGGTGGCGGAGGCAGGGGACATGGCGGCATTCTGCCTCATCCTCGGGGGTTCCGGGCCCCCGGGTCTGCCGCCCGGCTCCTCTGCCGCACCTGGACAGCGGGCGGCCCCCCTCCCTACTGTTCGTTCGAACGAACAACAGGCGAGCACGGGAGTTGTCATGAACATATCTGGAGCGAACGTTCTGCTCACGGGTGCCACCGGCGGCATCGGGGCGGCCCTGGCCGCGCACCTCACCGCGGCCGGGGCCCGCCTCACGGTCACCGGGCGGCGCGAGGAGGCGCTCAAGGCCGCCGCCGACGCCCACGGCGCCCGGGGAGTCCTCGCCGACCTCGCCGTCCGGGAGGACGTCGCCCGCCTCGCCGAGGCCTGTGCCGACACCGACGTGCTGGTCGCGAACGCCGCCCTGCCCGCCAGCGGCGAACTCCTCGACTACACCGAGGAGCAGCTCGACCGCGCCCTCGACGTCAACCTGCGGGCGCCCATCGTGCTGTCCCGGCTGCTCGCCGCCCCCATGGTGGCCCGCGGCCGCGGCCACATCGTGCTCGTCGGCTCGATCTCCGGCAAGGCGGCCACCCGCTTCACCTCCCTCTACAACGCGACCAAGTTCGGGCTGCGCGGCTTCGCCCTCGCCCTGCGCCAGGACCTCGGCGGCACCGGGGTCGGGGTGTCGCTGGTCCAGCCGGGGTTCGTCCGGGACGCCGGCATGTTCGCGGCCACCGGAGCCGCCACGCCGAACGGCATCAGGACCGTCACTCCCGGCCGGGTCGCCGAGGGCGTCGTACGGGCCGTCCGCCGGGACCTGTGCGAACTGAACGTGGCCCCGCTGGAGCTGCGGCTGCTGAGCGCCGTGGCCGGCCAGTTCCCCCGGTTCGCCGAGCGGGTCCAGGCCCGCGCCGGCCTCGACGGCTCCGTACGGCAGATCGTCGCGGCCCAGCGGTCGCGCCGCTGACGGCCGGCCCGCCGCCTGAGTCGCGGGCGGGCCGCGGCGGGCCGCGGGCGGAAAACCCGTCGCGCGGCGGACGGAAAGGGCCGAGACTCGGGCCATGAGCGACATGGGGGAGTTCCGGGCGGCCGCCACCGCATGGGCGGCGGGCGGCCCGGACGGCCCCGCCCGCGAGCTGGCCGAACGGCTGCGGGTCCGCACGGTGGTGCTGCTCGAAGGGCCCAGCGACGTCGCGGCCGTCGAGGCGCTGGCCGCCCGCCGTGGCCGGGACCTGGCGGCCGAGGGCACCTGCGTCCTGTCCATGGGCGGTGCCATGAACGTCGGGCGCTTCGCCGCCCTGCTCGGCCCGTCCGGCCTCGGCCTCCGCCTCACCGGACTGTGCGACGAACGCGAACGCCCTTACTACGCCCGCGGCTTCGCCCGGGCCGGGGCCGCGGCCGACGGGTTCTTCGTCTGCGCGGCAGACCTGGAGGACGAACTCATCCGGGCCCTCGGCGTCGCGCGGGTGGCCGACCTGGTCAGGGCGGAAGGTGACGAGCGGGCCCTGGAGACCTTCCTCAACCAGCCCGCGCAGCGGGACCGCGGCGCGGAGCAGCTGATGCGGCGCTTCCTGGGCACGAAGAAGGGCCGCAAGATCCGCTACGGGCACGTCCTGGTGGAGGCCCTCGACCAGGACCGCGTCCCCGCCCCGCTGGAGAGCCTGCTGGCCGGACTCTGACCGAACCGGCCGTCCCGTCAGCGGACCTGCGGGTCCGCTGAGGTCAGCAGGTGGAGCGCCCGGTGCTCGGCGCCCGCCTGGGCGGCCCCGGCGCCGAGCAGTCCCCGGTCGGCCGCCTCCCCCAGCGCGGTGCTCAGCTCCATGCAGCGGTCACAGTCCTCGAACCAGCCCGGCACCAGGTCGAGGTGACGGTTGGCCAGGTGGCGCGCCAGCCTGGTGAGCGGGTGGGGCGCACCTTCGGGGGACAGCTGCTGCGCGCGCCGCGCCGGGTACTGCACGGTCTGGCGCAGGCGCGTGCAATCCGGACAGACCGTCAGGACGGCCGCGGGGTCGGCACTCATGCGGCCACGGTAACGCCCCGGGGCCCACGGTGCGGTCCCCGGCTCGGCGCCGTCCGCCGACCGGGTCAGCGGGACCCGGCTCGGGCGGCCCTCCGGCCCGGTGCCCGCGCCCTTGTCCTCCCACGGCGGCGACCTTACTGTTCGTTCGAACAACTCGGCTCCGGGACGGCCGCTCCGCGCGCGGGCCGGCGCGGCCGGGCGTCCCCGCACGGCCGCCGGCCCGGGCTCGTACGGCTTCCCGCGACACGGCACGACCCGCCACCGCAAAGTCCCTCCCCGCCCCGCCACGCCACGTGAACGGAGAGCCAGGCTGTGCTGAGCGACCACCCCCCGAACCACCCGTCCGAGACCCCCCGCACCCCCTGCCCCGCCCACCACACCGCCGCCCCCGGCGTCGAGCGCCGGACCCTGCTCCGGCTCGGCGGCCTGCTGGCCGTCGGCGGAGCCGCCGCACTCTTACCCGCCCCCCTCGCGAGCGCCGCGACCACCGCCGGCCAGGGCACCGACACGGTGACCACCACCTACCAGGGCCGCTCGCCCAACGGCTTCGACCAGTGGGCGTCCGTACCCTTCGACGTCCCCGCCGGCATCCAGCGCATCACGGTGTCCTCCGGCTACGACGCGGCCGCCGGCATCCTCGACACCGGCATCTTCGGCCCCTCCGGCTTCCGCGGCTGGTCGGGGAGCGCCCGCTCCGAGTTCACCCTCTCCGGCGCGGACGCCACCCCCGGGTACCTGCCCGGGCCCATCGAGCCCGGCCCCTGGTACGTCGCCCTCGGCCCCATCGTCCGAGCGGCCGGCGGCATGGCCTGGCAGGTCACCGTCACCCTCCACCACGGCGACCCGTTGCCCGGCCGGCCGTACGAGATCCTGCCGACCGCCGTGCCGGGCCGGGGCCCCGGCTGGTACCGGGGCGACCTGCATCTGCACAGCGTGCACTCCGACGGCGGGCGCACGGTGGACGAGATCGTCGAGGCCGCCCGCCGCGAGGGTCTGCACTTCCTGGCCACCTCCGACCACAACACCAGCTCCACCGGCGTGTCCTGGCGCGGCAACATCCCCACCGACCTGCTCGTCCTCAACGCCGAGGAGGTCACCACCCGGCACGGCCACTGGCTGGCCGTGGGACTGCCCCAGGGCGAGTGGGTGGACTGGCACCACGGCCCCCGCGACGGCGCCTTCGACGCCCACTCCCGGCGGGTCCACAGCCTCGGCGGCCTCACGATCGCCGCACACCCGCTCACCCCCGCCGCGGGCTCGTTCTGGGAGTTCGGCCTCGACCGCGTCGACGCGCTGGAAGTGTGGAACGGCCCCTGGACCCTGGACGACGCGGCCAACATCGCCGCCTGGCACGCCCTGCTCTGCGTCGGCAAGCGCGTCGCCGCCGTCGGCAACAGCGACGCCCACAGCCCCGCCGACGCCGTCGGCCGCCCCCACAACGTGGTGCGCGCCGCCTCGCTCTCCGCCCCCGCCGTCCTCGACGCCCTGCGCCGGGGCCGTTCGTACGCCGTCGAGTCCGCGGCCGTCACCGTGGACCTGACGGCCCGCGGCGGCGGTGCGGTGGCGGGCCCCGGCGAGGAACTGCCGCTGTCGTTCTTCGACGCCGTCGACGTCACCGTGGACGTCTCGGGCGCCCCCGACAGCATCGTCACCCTGTACACCGAGTGGGGCATCATGGCCGCCACCTGGATCGGCGCCGACGGTCGCGGGCAGCTGCGGTGGCGCGGCTGGGGCAAGGCCTCCCTGTTCGCCCGCGCGGAGGTCCGCCGGCCCAGACCCGCCTCCACCACGCTCGACCAGCTGGTCGCCGTCACCAACCCGGTCTGGTTCCACTCCGCCCAACTGCCCCCGTACGACGTGGAACGGCGCACTCTCTTCCACACCGAGCGGCGGCCCGACGGCACATGGAGCAGCATGCGGCCGCTGCCCGGGGCCGGCGGCGCGGCCTCGTTCGCGGGCCTCCAGACGGCCACGGCCGGGATGGCGGACGGGTCGGTGGTCGTTCTGGGCATCGCGCCCGACAACAGCCTGTGGCTGACCTCCGTACGGGGCTCCGCCACGCTGCTGCCCTGGCAGCGGATCACCGGCCCGGACGGCAGGGCCGACTTCACCGTCCGGGAGGCGGACCTCGCCGGGTTCCCGGACGGCACCTGCCAGATCGTGGTGACCGCCATGGACGGCACCGTCCACCACCAGCAGCGGCGCGCCGACGGCGCCCTGACCGGCTTCCGGGCCGTGCCCGGCAACGCGGGCGCGAGCCGCTGGGGCGCGACCAAGGTGTCCGTCGCCGCGATGCCCGACGGGTCCGCGCAGCTGGTCTGCTACGGCACCGACGGGGCCATGTACCACTGCGTCCGCCGGGCCGACGGCTCGTGGAGCCCGTGGGGGTGCCTGGCCGGCTACGGCGGGGCGGCCACGTTCTCCGGCCCCGCCCTGGCCGTCACCGGCATGCCCGACGGCTCGTCGCAGCTCCTGGCGATCGGCCTGGACGGCATGGTCTACCACCAGCTGCGCCGCCCGGACGGCTCCTGGACGGGCTTCCGGCCCCCGCGGGGCGTCACCACCCCCACCATGGGGGCCAGCGCCATCGGCATCGCCGGCACGCCCGACGGCGCCGCACACGTCGTGGCGGTCGGGCTCGACGGCCGGGCCTGGCACAACATCCGGC
The DNA here is from genome assembly GCF_044540325.1 of Streptomyces sp. NPDC086023. Taxonomy (NCBI): domain Bacteria; kingdom Bacillati; phylum Actinomycetota; class Actinomycetes; order Kitasatosporales; family Streptomycetaceae; genus Streptomyces; species Streptomyces sp. NPDC086023. Next base: position 179,428 of record NZ_JBITRX010000011.1, on the reverse strand, counting down.
GGCCCGACGGCTCGTGGACACCGTTCGCCCGGATCCCCGGCCCGAACGGCACCGACGGCTTCCCCGCGGGCCAGGTCCGCATCACCGCCCTCCGCGACGGCACCACGCACGTGTCCGCGGTGAGCGCCGGCTAGGGGGTGTTCGCGGCCCGGGTGCCCGTGCGGGAGGGCGCCCGCGGCGTACGGCTCCCCGCGTGCCCGCGCCCTCCCCTCACGGGCATCCGGGCCGCCCGGGCCGCCCCGGCGCGCGCATGGGCGGCGCCGCCGGGGGAAGGCGGCACAGGGAGACGGACGTGACAGGAGGGCCGGGGGCGGGGGCCGCACGCGGCCACCGGGGCCCGGGGGGCCGAACGAAGGGCGATCAGCGGTGGACGAGCGGCTTCCCGACCCCACGACGCAGTACCCCCGGCCGGACTTCCCGGCCCAGGAGCAGTCCCCGCCCGGGTGGACCGGGCCCATGGACCCGCCGCCGGACCACGGCGAGGACTCGTACCGGGGCCACGACCGGCTGGCCGGCCTGCGCACCCTGGTCACCGGAGGCGACTCGGGCATCGGACGGGCCGTGGCGCTCGCCTTCGCCCGTGAGGGCGCGGACGTGGTCTTCACCCACCTGGCGGAGGAGGAGCGGGAGGCGGACGAGACCGCGCGGCTGGTGCGCGAGGCCGGCCGCCGGGCGGTGCCGGTGGCCTGCGACATCCGCGAGGAGGCCGCATGCCGGTCCCTGATCGAGCGTACCGTCGCGGAGCTCGGCGGGATCGACGTGCTGGTCAACAACGCGGCGTACCAGATGTCCCAGCCCGACGGCATCGAGGCCATCAGCACCGAGCAGTTCGACCGGGTGGTGCGCACCAACCTGTACGGGATGTTCTGGCTGTCCAAGCTGGCCCTGGCCCACATGGGAGCGGGGGCCTCCATCATCAACACCACGTCCGTGCAGGCGTACAAGCCGAGCCCGCACCTGCTCGACTACGCCATGACCAAGGGCGCCATCGCCAACTTCACCCAGGGCCTCGCCCAGATGCTGGCCGAGCGCGGGATCCGGGTCAACGCCGTCGCCCCCGGGCCCGTGTGGACCCCGCTGATCCCGGCGACGATGCCCGACACCCGGGAGTTCGGCAAGCAGTCGCCGCTGGGCCGGCCCGCGCAGCCCGCCGAGATGGCGCCCGCGTACGTCTTCCTCGCCTCCCCGCAGGCCGGCTACATCACCGGGGAGATCATGAACGCCACCGGGGGTACGCCGCTGCCGTGAGCGGGGCGAGGTGGGGCGGGGCGGCCGCGTTCCCGGCAGGGGCCCGGCCCCGGGGCCCCGCCCGCCGGGGCCGTCAGTCCGGCCAGGTGCCGGTGACCTTGCGGACCGTCGTGGCGCCCGCGCGGTCCACGGCCGCCCTGACGAGCGCGAAGACCGCGCCCTGGATGGCGGCCGCGATCAGCACCTCCCGCCATGTCCGCTCCTCGTCCGTGGCGTCGGGCGCGTCCTCCTGGTCGCCCAGCACCTTCCACAGCTGCTTGAAGAGCGCGCCGGCCGCCAGGCCGCCCGCCGTGCCCAGCAGCATGCCCACCGGCTTGTACGTGATAGCCGCCGCCTTCATGACCGCCGCCTTCCGTGCTCGTCGTCCGTTCCGTGCGTGTGGTCCTCCACGGGCCCCTCGCCTACCCCGGTCCGGCCGCCCCACTCCTCCCGGGCCGGCGGTCCGCGCGTTGCGGCCGGCGAACGGCGGGTAGGGGCGGGGGGTGAGCTACGTACACCACGGCGCCGCCTACGAGCGGGACAGCCGGTACCTGACCACCCGGATCACGGCCGACGGCCGGGAGGGCCACCCGGTGGAGCCCGGCCGCTACCGCCTCGTGGTCAGCCGCGCCTGCCCCTGGGCGAGCCGGGCCGTGATCGTACGGCGCCTGCTCGGCCTGGAACGGGCCCTGCCCATGGCCGTCGCCGGGCCCGTGCACGACGAGCGCAGCTGGACCTTCGACCTCGACCCCGGCGGCCGTGACCCCGTACTCGGCATCGAACGGCTCCGCGAGGCCTACCTCGCCCGCGACCCCGGCTACGACCGCGGGATCACCGTGCCGGCCGTCGTGGACGTCACCACCGGCGCGGTGGTGACCAACGACTTCCCCACCCTCACCCTCGACCTGTCCCTGGAGTGGACCGCGTACCACCGTCCCGGAGCGCCCAGCCTCTATCCCGCCGAGCGGCGGGCGGAGATCGACGCCGTGAACGCGGAGGTCTACAAGGACGTCAACAACGGGGTGTACCGTGCCGGGTTCGCCGGCTCCCAGGCCGCGTACCGCGAGGCCTACGAGGCGTTGTTCGAGCGGCTTGACCGCCTCGCGGAACGGCTCGCGGCCACCCGCTACCTCGTCGGCGACACGGTCACCGAGGCGGACGTAAGGCTGTTCACCACACTGGTGCGCTTCGACGCCGTCTACCACGGCCACTTCAAGTGCAACGCGCGCAAACTGACCGAGATGCCGGTGCTCTGGGCGTACGCGCGGGACCTGTTCCAGACGCCGGGCTTCGGCGACACCGTCGACTTCGAGCACATCAAGCGGCACTACTACGAGGTCCACACGGACATCAACCCGACCGGCATCGTCCCGGCCGGCCCCGACCTGGCGGGCTGGCTCACCCCGCACGCCCGCGAGGAACTGGGCGGCCGCCCCTTCGGCGAGGGCACGCCGCCCGGCCCGCCCGGGCCGTCGGAAGCCGTGCCCGTGACCCACACCCCGTGGGCGACGGCCCCGGCCTGACTTTCCCCTCCCCGTCTCCCGTGATTCGGTGCACAAGCGGCGCGGGTGAGCCGGGTGCAGCGATGCGCGGGGAGGCCATGGTCGCCCGACCGGAGCAGGGGAACCCATGGAGCACCCTGGCACCCGGCACCGGCACGGGCCCACCCGGCACGGCACCGGCAGGGCCTGTCCGGCGGGGTCGCGGCCCGTCAGACGGGCTCCGCGAGGATCCGGCGGAGGGCCGTGCCCGGGGCCTCGTACGCTCCGGCCACGAACGCCCGGTCGTACGCCCCGTCCCCGATCGCCGCGCGAGCGCTCCGCTCCGCCCGGTCCCGTACCGCCGACAACTCGGGGGTGCCGCGCTGCGGGTGGCCGACCGTCCGCCAGCACGCGAAGGCCGCCCCGTACACGTCCGCCGACTCCACGGCCCGGGCCTGCGCGGCGAGGCTCGCCGACAGCAGGTCCAGGCCCAGGGCCACCCCGAACGCATCGCCGATCGCGTGCTTGCCCGCCACCATCCGCCGCGCGCAGACCTCCGCCTCCGCCGGACTCCCGCTCAGCAGCGCGCCCAGCGCCAGCTGGTGGTCCAGGTACGAGCGGGTCCACACCTCCCCGCGCCGCACGCACTCGTCCCGCAGGTCCGCGGCGGCCGTCCGGGCTTCCGCGAGCCGTCCCTCGCCGGTCAGCGCGAACACGCCCACCAGCAGGCAGCGGGCCCGCCTGGCCGGCGTGCCGCGCAGCTCCGCCAGGGCCCGGGCCGCGCAGGCACCGGCGTCGGCGGCCCGCCCCCGCAGCAGCAGCACCACCCCCTGGAGGTAGGCCGCGTCGAGCAGGCGGTCGTCGTCCCGCAGCAGTTCCGCGTACGCGCGGCTCGCGAGCGCCAGCTCCGCCGCGGCCGGATGGTCGCCCTGGAGCGCCCGTACCAGGCCCAGCGCCCAGAGCGCCCGGGCGTGGGCGTCCGGGGCGCCGTACGCGTGCAGCGGCCCGTCCCGGTCCGGCACGGCTCGCTCCGGTCCGGCCCCGTCCGGCCCGTCCCGGTCCGGCTCGGCGCCGCCGGTTTCCGTGAACCGCGCAAGGTAGTGCCCGGCCTCGTGGAGGCGGCCGCCGCAGGCCCAGAAGAAGCCGACGAGCGCGGCCAGTTCGAGGGCCGCGGCGGGGTCGGCGTACCCGAGGTGGTCGAGGGCGGCGCACACGTCCGGGTACGCCGCTCCCAGGTCCCGGTACGCACCCATCTGGTCCGGCCCGAACCAGGTCCGGTCCGCCTCCCGGGCCAGCGAGAGGAAGTACCGGGCGTGCCGGTCGGCCACCCGGTCCCGCTCCCCGAGCTCCGCCAGCCACATGTCGCCGTACTCCCGTACGGTGTCCAGCATCCGGTAGCGGCCGCCGGGCGTCAGCATCACGACGGACTTCCGGCACAGCCCCGCCAGGGCGGCGTCGAGGGCGGGCGCGTCGAGCGGACCGCCGCAGCAGACCGCGCGCAGCACGGCCAGTCCTGTCTCCGTCCGGAACACCGACATCCGGGCCCACAGCAGCCGCTCCGCCGGCGTGCACAGCTCGTGGCTCCAGCCGACGGTGGTCCGCAGCGCGCGCAGGCGCCGGGGCTGCGCGGCACCTTCCGCCCCGTGGTCGTCCCGTCCCTCGCCCAGAACCTCGTGGAGCCCTTCGCCGAGCAGGGCGGCCAACACGGCAGGCGGCCGCTCACGCAGCTGCGCCGCGGCCAACTCCAGGGCAAGGGGCATGCCTTCGAGCCTTCGGCACAGCCCGGCCGCGGCGGCGAGGTCGGCGGGCCGGGACAGCGGAGCACCGGCGGCGGCCGCGCGGTCGAGGAACAGGGTGAGCCCGTCGGTGGCGGCCGGCAGCGGCGCCAGCTCGTGTACCCGCTCGCCGGGCACCCCGAGCGGCTCCCGGCTGGTGGCCAGCACGGTCAGCGCCGGGCAGGCGGCCAGCAGTTCGCCGACCAGGGCGGCGCATTCGGGGACCAGGTGCTCGCAGGAATCCAGGACCAGCAGGACCCGCCGCCGTCCGATCCACTCCGCCAGCGCTGCGACGGGCACCCGCGGCGAGTGGTCGGCCAGCCCCGCAGCGTCGGCCACCGCGGCCCCCAGCAGCCGGCCCCCGCGCAGCGGCCACAACGGTGCCCAGCACACGTCCACCCCTTCCCCCTCCGGTTCACCCGAAAGGCGGGTGACGAGGCGGGCGGCGAGCCGTGACTTGCCCACTCCGCCGGGGCCGGTGACGGTGACCGGCCCGGGCCGCCGGAGCCACGGCCGCAACCGTGCCACCTCGGCAGCTCGGCCTACGAAGGCGGTGTCCTGTGACGGAATGGGGGTGCGCACGCGGCGATTGTCCCGCCGCGGCCCGCCCGCTCCGCGCCACCGGTTCATCACACCGGCCCACCCCCAGGCTGCGGTTGCCCCGTCCCCTCGCCCCGCCTCCGCAGGGTTCCCCCGTCGTCCACGTGGCCTGGGGAGCCGGGGACCGTGAAGCGGATTCACGCCGGGGCGGCGGCGGAGCTCCGAGGGGACGGCGGTGTCGTCCCGGACCGGCCGACTCCCGCGCCCCGGGAGGTGCACGGCGCCCTGCGCAGCGCGGCGGCCGCCGCATCCGCCCCCCACCCACACGTGCCAGGGCCCGTTCACAGGTTTGGGGGTGACCGCGGCGCGCGGCGTCGCGTTGGTCGGGCATGCAGTCGTCACGCGGCCGGAACACCGCGATAGCCCATGCGCGTCCCGCCCGGCACGAGGCGGAGGCCGCGCTCGTCGGGCAGTACCCCCGCCTGGTCCGCCTCGCCCACCTGATCCTGCCGCCCACCCTCGGCCGCCACCGGCGCGTGGTGACCGCCCACGGCCTGGTGCAGGGGGCCCTCGCCGGTACGCGTACCGGCCGTCAGGACCGCGCGGCACCCCCGTACCCGGCCGGGCCGGCCGGAATGTCCCCGCCCCCGGGACGACCCCGGCTGCCCGAGCCCCGCCCGGCCGCCGACGACAGCCCCGTACCCGAGGACCCGGCCTACGCGTGGCTGCGCGCCCGCGTCGTGCGCTCCGCCCTCCGGCACGGCCGCCGCCTGCCCCGCACACCCCTGCCCGCGGTCTTCGGCCTCCGCCTCTTCCCCCGCTCCGGCGGTGCCGCCGAACTGGGCCTGGACCGCGCCCTGTCGGAGGTCGCCGCGCCGGTGCGGGCCGCGCTCGGCCTGCACCTCCTGGAGGGCCTCGACGAGTCGGCCACCATCCGGCTGCTCGCCGCGGCCGGCGTGACCGACCCCGGGGCCGCCGTCCGTACGGCCGCCCGGCTCGCCGCCGGAGCCGGGCACCCCACGACCGAGCCCCCGCCCCCGGCCGGCACGGCGGAACCCCCCACCGCGGAATCGCTTCTGCTCAGCAGCGAGTTCGACCCCTGCACGGTCCACCTCCGCCCCACGGACCTGCTCCGGCGCCGGCGCCGCATCCGCTGGGCGGCCGCCCTCGCCGCGACGCTGGCCGCCGCCGGGGGAGTCCTCCTGCCGCGGGCCGGGCAGCTCCCGGCGGACCGGCCCTCCGCGGCCCGTGCCGCGGTGGACGCCGCACTGGACCCGGCGGCCCTGCGCCGTACCTCACCCGACGCGTGGGCCGACACCTCCAGGGTCGACTTCACCGCCTGGCCCGCCCGGGGCACCCGCACCGCCGACATCCCGCTGCTCGGCCGCGCCCTGCGGGCCTGGGGCACGTACGGACGCCCGGGCCTCCGTGCGGGAGCCGACCCCGACACGGCCACCGGCGCCCCCACCGTGCCCCCGCGCCTGCTGTACGCGGGCCAGGTCGGCCGGAACCTGGTCGTGCTGCTCCACGACGGCGAACGGCTGGCCCGCTACACCGAAGCACTCGACGCCACCGGCGCCCCCGAGCTGCGACTGGCCCGCGCCGACGGCGCCGACGTCACCACCGCGGCCGCGGTCGTCCTCGCGCGCACCCCCTCCGGGACGCGCTACCTGCTCGCCCCCTGGATCGCCGGGAGCGGGACGCGGGACCTGCTGGCCCCCGGTACCCCGGCGCGGCCGCTGCCCACGGCCCCGGACGGTGTGACGGCCCCGGTCCCCGCCCCCGAGGCGGGACCCGGAGCCGAACCACCGGGAGGAACCATCCCGCCGGCCGCCCCCGACTGCACCCGCCACCCCGCACTCCAACTCCGTTCCTCCGCCCGCATCGTCGAGAAGCACGGCTTCCTGGTCGCCGACCTCGGCGGCCTGCTGCCCGCCCACCTCACCTGGACCCCGCCGCCCGGCGCCGGCGCCCCCGCCCGGCAGCCCCGCGAGGCCACCGGGCGGGCCGCGCTCGACTCCTGGGCGCGGTCGGCCTGCCGGCTCGCGGGTCTGCGCGAAGCGGGCGTACGGGCGGTCAACCGCTGGGACTTCGCCGGCCAGGACCTGCCCGGAGCGGGCGGCCGCGCCTCGTGGGTGTGTCTGCGGGCGGACACCTGGGAGGGCACGGGACGGGTGTCCGTGACCCTGGAGGTCCCCGGGCGGCGGCCCGCAGCCGTCGAGACCCACCCCGTCCGCGAGGCCCACGGGACGGCCGCCTGCAGCAGGTTCGGCCAGGACATGCTGGCGGGTGCCGTCTGGGCGGCGCCTTCGGGGGTCCGCTGGTTCCTCGCGGCCGGCAGCCGGCGCGTCCGCACGGTCGAGGCAGCCGGCCCGGTCAGCGCCAGTGCGCCGGGCCGCTTCCTGGCCGTACGACTGCCCGCCGCCCGCACCGCGGCGGCCGGGGGTGGCGTACGGCTCTCCGGAACCCTCGACTCGGGACCACGCCTCGACGGCTGGACACCCGGCACGGGGACGCTGCCGCCCGCCACCGGGGTGCGGTCGGAACCCGCCCGCCCACCCCTCAGGGACGGGCGATCGCCCGCTCCAGCAGCCCGTGCAGCACCTTCTTCTCCTCCTCGCTGAGCCCGGCCAGCGGCGAGTCCACGGCGAGCAGCCCGGTCAGCCGCTCGCGCAACCCGGCACCCTCCGGGGTCAGGACGAGGTGCTTGGCGCGCCGGTCGGTGGGGTGCGGGCGGCGCTCGACCAGGCCCTGCTTCTCCAGCCGGTCGATGACGAAGGTGGTGTTGGAGGGCTCGCAGCTCATGCGCTCCGCGAGCTCCCGCATGGTCATGGGCCCGCTCATCTCCCGGAGGGCGGTGGCCTGCGGCGCCGTGAGCCCCAGACGGCCGGCGCGCTCGCGCACGTGCTCGGAGATCCGCTGGGCCAGCCCGTTCACCAGGCCGCACAACTGGCGCTCGGCGATGGCCTGCGGCTCGGGGGGCGTCGTCATGGCGCCACCCTACCAACTCCCTCAAGACAGAATATTTACAGCTTGAATGATTCGAGCTTGATCCTTATGGTGGTGATCACCGCGGAGTGGAAACCCCCGCTCTTCTGACGCTCCCTCACAAGGACTGCCGCATGCCCCACATGACGACCACTCACGACGAACGACTGCGCCGCCCCTCCGGGATCCGCTCGCTCCGACTGGGCGAGACGAAGGTCTCGTACGTGCCGGACGGCGCCGTACGGCTCAGGCCCACCGCCGTGCTCCCGGACACCACCGACCGGACCTGGGCCGAGCACCCGGAGTACCTGGACGCCACCGGCCACCTCGCCGGCAGCGTCGGCGCCCTGCTCGTGGAACACGGCGACCGCGCGCTGCTGATCGACGCCGGCTTCGGCCCCCGCTCGTACCGGCCGGGCCCGGACGGCCCGGTCGAGGAGATCCACGGCGGCGCGCTCCTGGACGGCCTCGCCGCACTCGGCCGCGCTCCGGAGGACGTCGAGGCGATCGCCTTCACCCACCTCCACGCCGACCACCTCGGCTGGGCGTGCCTCCCGGTCCCGGGCACGGACCGCCTCGCGTTCGGCCACGCCCGCCTTCTGCTCTCGGAGCAGGAATGGGACTCCCGCGACGAGCTGGCCGCCCAGGGCATGGCCGACGAGGTCGCGGTCCTCGCGCCCCGCGTGCACACCGTCGCGGACGGCCAGGAGATCTTCCCCGGCGTCCACGCGAGGATCGTCCCGGGCCACACCGCAGGGCACGCCGAGTACGTCATCGCCGGGGGAGGCCGGCGCCTGATCGCCTTCGGCGACGCGGCCCACTCGCCCCTTCAGATCGACCACCCGGAATGGTCCTCGGCCTTCGACCACGACCCGGCCCGCACCGCAGCCCACCGCCGCCGCCTCGTGGCCGAACTGGCGGAACCCGGCACCCTCGGCTTCGGCGTCCACTTCGCCGACGTGGTCTTCGGCCACGCCGCCCCCTCCGACGGGTCCCCCGGGTGGCGCCCCGCCACCGCCTGACGGCGGCCCGGCGCGGCCTGCGGGCTGTGCGGGTGACCGAGACGACGCCGCACGACGCCGACCGGGCCCGATTCACCCGTGCGCGGGGTCGCCACGGCGGCCCTGCTTCCGGGTGGGAGCCCCCCGCCCCGGCGGCCTGCGCGGCGAGCACGGCCATCCGGTGGGTGCGGACGTGATCGGGATGCCTCGAGGACCCGCGTGCGTCGTGCGTGATCACGCTGTCCGGGCGGAACTCCCGGATGTGGGCCACGAGGCTCCCGACCGCCACGGCGAGCGGCACGTCGAGGAGGCGGGGGCCGGGGGAGGACTCCGGTACGCGGGCGTCGGCGAAGGCGAGCAGCCGGGGCGTACCCGCGCCGAGGAACCGCAGGGCCTCGGCGAGCTCGGCCGCCCGGTGCGTGCCGGCCGCCCACGTGGCGGTGACCACGGCCGTGCGGGCTCCGGCGGCGGCGTGCCGTGCGAGCAGGCTGCCGGCGGCCAGGGCCTCGTCGTCGGGGTGCGCGAACACCCGAGCAGGCTGGGCAGGCTCACCGTTCCCTCCGTCCGTGGGCCGCGCAGGGGTTCCCCACCCCGCCGACGACGGCCACCACCCGTCAGTCCAGGCAGAACTCGTTGCCCTCCGGGTCCGCCATCACGATGAAGCCGGTGCTCAGCGGGGGTTCCGGTTCGAAGCGGCGCAGCCGTGTGGCGCCCAGGGACACCAGGCGGTCGCACTCGCCCTCCAGCGCGGTCATCCGGTCGTCCCCCTGGAGTCCGGGCGCGGCCCGGACGTCGAGGTGGACCCGGTTCTTGGCCGTCTTGCCCTCCGGCACCCGCTGGAAGAACACCCGCGGCCCGTCCCCGTCCGGGTCCTCGATGGCCGACCGGCTGTTGCGCTGGTCCTCCGGTACGCCGACCCGCGCGAGGAACACGTCCCACGCGGCCAGCGCATCCCCGCCCGGAACCGGATCCACGCCGGGCGGCCAGGGGTGGGTGTACCCCAGGACCTCGCACCAGAAGATCGACAGCACCCGCGGGTCGTGGGCGTCGAAGGTGACCTGGAAGCTGCGGCTCATCGGTTTGCTCCGTTCCGTTCCTGGACCTCTGCTGCAGGCGGACCGCGCCGCCCCAGCCCCACCCTCACACCCCCCCGCTCTCGACGGGCTCCCGCCCCGCCGAGCAGGTCCGGCGCCCCGATCTCACAGGCGGAAAGTCTGTTCCGGAAACATTTGGTCGGTTACCGTCGTTTGCCCCACAGATGCCGCCGTCGCCCGCCCCGCCGTGGTGCGCTCACCCGGCCGACGCCCCGGAACGCCATGCAGAGTCCTCGTACCGTCCCCGCCCTTCTCATAGCCTCCGCCGCGCTGGCGGCGCTGGTCGGCTGCTCCACCGGCGCCGATGCCGCCGTGCCGGCAGGCGGCACGCCTGCCGCGGCCCCGGCCCGGTCCGCCGCCTCCGCCCACCTCGTCACCGCTCCCACGGCGCCCCCGTCGTCCACCGCGGCTCCGGCCCCGGCCGCTGCCTCCGCACCCTCGAAACCCGCCGCCGCACCCGTCGCCGACGACGACGCCCGCACCCGGCCCGCCGTCCTGGCCATACCCGAGATCGGCCTGGCCGGCCTCCGCGTCCTCCCGTACGAGGGCACCACGGACGACTGGCCCGGCACCCGCATCCAGAACCAGGGGCTGGGCGCCAGCCCGTACGGGCCCCGGGGCGGGGTCGCCCCAGGCGAGGTCGGGAACTACCTGGTCACCGCCCACCGGCTCTCCGCGGGCGGCCCGCTGCGCGACCTCCCGGCCCTGGACCCCGGCGACTCCGTCTTCGTGACCGCGGGCGGCGTGGTGCACGAGTACCGGATCACCGAGACCCGCAAGACGTCCTTCCGGTCGGCCGCCTCCCTGGCCGAGCAGCGCGCAGCGGTCCCGGGCAGGCCGGGCGTGGAACCCGTCAAGCCCATGATCACGATCTCCACCTGCGCCACCCCGGAGGACAACGCCGAGGGCAACCACTGGCGCGACGACCGGGGCAACCCCGAGCACCGCATCGACAAGATCGGCGTCCTGGTCTCCTCCAGGCCCCGTTGAGGGGGCCCGCCGCGCGCTGACGCCGACGGCGGCCCGCCCGCATGCCGACGGCGGCGGCCCGCACGCCCAGGCGCAGCGGACCCGCCGACGGCGGCAGGGCCGCGCCCGCACCTGCGGCGGCCCCGCAGTGCCCGTCCTACCCGCCCGCCCGTTCCGCCGTGACCAGGAGGTACTCCCACTCCATGGCCCCGTCGGCGAGGTACCGCCCGGCCAGCTCCGCCAGGGCCGTGTCCAGGGCCGCGACCCGCTCGGGGTCGTCGCCCACGGCCCGGTACGTCGCGATCGTCGGCCCGTAACAGGTCTTGAAGAACTCGCGGAAGTCCTCCGGCCGGGCGAACCGGTCGACCCGGAGCGCCCGCCGCTGCGCCTCCAGGCCCGACACCCGGTCGCCGAACAGCTCTCGCACGTGCTCCTCGGAGCCCCACAGCGGCGGCGGCGACGCGCCGGGCGGCGGCGCGGGCGCGTACGGGCGCATCGTCGCGAACATCTGCCCAATGAAACCCTCCGGCGTCCAGTTGACCAGCCCGATCGTGCCGCCCGGCCGGACGACCCTGACCAGCTCGTCGGCCGTCCGCTGGTGGTGCGGGGCGAACATCACGCCGACGCAGGACATCACCGTGTCGAACGAGCCGTCCCCGAACGGCAGCGCCTCGGCGTCCGCCTCGCGCCACTCCAGCTGCGCACCGCGCTCCGCCGCAAACCGGCGGCCGGCCTCCAGCAGCTCGGGCGTGAGGTCGGAGGCCACCACGTCGGCGCCGAGGAGCGCGGCCGGGACGGCCGCGTTCCCGGAACCGGCCGCCACGTCCAGCACCCGGTCACCCGCCTGTATGCCGCAGGCCTCCACCAGCACGGGGCCGAGCGCCGCGATGACGTCCGTGGCCACGGCCGGGTAGTCGCCCAGCGCCCACATCGCCCGGTGCTTCGCCTTGAGGGCCTGGTCGGCCGGATCGGCCTGGTCGGCCCGGTCGGCCGGGGCCGCGTCGTTCGCCTCACTCATGCCGGATCCCTCCGTATCCGCACGGTCACGTTCGGTACCCGAGCCTAGGCCTCCCCAACCGGCCCCGCGCGGCGAGACCGTGCGCAGCCCCCGAGCCCCGAACGCTCCGCCGGCACCCCCAGCCCCGACCCCACCCCCACCCCGGGCTGTGGCCCCCGCCGTCAGTCCTGCCAGTAGAACAGCAGGTCCCGGACGGAAAGCGGGTTCCGGTGCCCGAAGAAGTAGACGCCCAGCCCCGTGACCACGAGGTCCCCGACGGCGTCGTCGATCCACCGGAACCCGGCCGTCTCCAGCGCCCCGCGCACGGCCGGGTCCTCCTCGTGGCCGGCCGCGAACCGCCCGAGGTCGCTGATGTGCACCTCCGGGCCGTCACCCCGCCGGCCGGCCGGCTCGTCCCCGTACCCGATCACGTGGTACGTGCCGCCGCCCTGCCGGTGTGCCTCGCCGCACGAGAGCGGCGGCCGCGGGCGCAGCCCCGCCGCCTCCAGCGCAGCCATGGCGCGGCGCAGCTGCGCCTCCACGTCCACCGGAGCCGGCGGCTCGGCGCACAGCGCCTCGATCCGCCACCGCGGATCGCTTGCCGCCTCGCACTCCGCCCCGTACTCGTGCAGGACCGCGGCCCGCAGTTCCTCGTCCAGGCCGGGTACGTCGACCCGGGGGCGCCCCAGCTGCTCGTACAGCTCCCGGGTCCGCGCCGCGTCCCCCGTCAGCCGGTGCAGTGCGTACGCCGCCCAGAGCGCCGCCGACGTGCCCGGACCCTCCGTCAGGAACCGCCGCAGCCGATCGGGGTCGGTCAGCATCGACTGGGCCAGGTACGCCACCGCGGGGTCGGGGTCGGCCAGCGCCGAGGTCACGTCGCCGCCCATGCGGTCCAGCATCCGCACCGCGTACGCCCGGTCCTCCGGCCGGCCCCCGTCGAGCAGCTCCCGCACCGCCGGCGCGCCGTACCGGCCGGCCAGCGCGTCGAGCCCGGCCTCGCCGGTGAGCCGCCGCCGGCGCCACGGGCTGAACGCCAGAGTGGCCAGCTCGGGGACCGCCGTCAGGTCACCGAGCGCAGCCCGCGCCTCCAGCACCGCCTCGGTCATCCCGTACGCGTTCTCGTCCCGCCGCGCAGGATCCCGCAGCCAGGGCAGCAACTCCGGCCGGCCGGCGAGCAGCTGGAGCAGAGCGATCCGGACCGACCCCGTGTCCCCGGCGTCGCGCACCCGGTCCAGCAGCACGGGCACCCAGCGCTCCGGCACCCGTCCCTCCAGCGCGGCGGCACACGCGTTCCGGCGCCACCACGGCTGCGCCGCGTCGGCGGCACAGCGCGCGAGCGCCTCGGCGTCGTACGCCCGCAGGCCGTCGGAATCGATCCGCCCCGCCTCGGGCGTCAGGCTCTTTATCGTCACCGGCATCCGGCGATGCTACGCGGCCCCCGCCTCCCCGACGATCGCATGCGGAAGCCGCTTGAGCTCGACCCCGAACTCGGCGGCGTAAGCGGCGAGCAGTTCCGCGTCGGCGAGTTCCCGCACGTCCCGGCCGCCGTCCGGCGCGGTACGGATCAGCCGGCTGCCGCTGAGGGTGGTGCGCCCGCCGTCGGGCGCGAGCCGCGAGCACATGGGGCCCCGCCGGAACGGCGAGTCGGGCGAGGTGGCCTGCCACCAGCAGGTGGGAACGAAGTCCGCGAGCGTGTACGGCCGCAGGTCCAGGCGGTACTGCGGGCTGCCGTCCTGCACCACGTCGAGCAGGTCGCCGTACGGGGTGATGGTGAACGCCCCGGCCGGGTCGTCCTGCGGACCGCGCCGGTCCAGGCGCAGCGGCAGCATGCTGAAGCGGCCGAAGCCGACGTCGGCCAGCCATGGTTCGTCCAGGTCGACGCGCAGCGCCATGTGGTCGAAGGGCGGCCCGGGCCGCTCGCCGTCGAACACCCGGCCCGCGAGCAGCGACACCCGGTAGCCGAGCGCCTCCAGCAACGCGGCGAACAGGCCGTTGAGTTCGTAGCAGAAGCCCCCGCGCCGACCGGTGACGATCTTCTCGAAGAGGGCCTGGACGTCCAGGACGACGGGCTCGTCCAGGTGGATGCTCAGGTTCTCGAAGGGCACCGCGCCGAGATGGGCCCGTTGGAGCGCGGCCAGCGCCGCCGCGTCGGCCCGCTCGGGCCGGGCGAGCCCGATCCGGTCGAGATAGGCGTCGACTTGCCGTGCGTCGAGCGGGCGGCCGGATGCAGTCGCAGAGTGATCCATCACGCCATTCCACCCCGTCGGCCGCGCCGCGGCCATCCGACCTTGGACCTAGGCCGTGTCTTTCGGATCAGCCCGGGCCCGCGGGCATTCGGCCACCTCGATCATGCCCGCGGCGGTACCGTGGCCGCGCTCCGGCCACCACTCCCGGTGTCCGGGCCCAGGGGAGGGGCGGGGGCTCTTGTTCGGACACTCGGTCACCGGGGAGACCACGGACGGTCGGCGCAGGCCGGTGAGGGTCCGGGGCGGGTGGCGCATCGCGGGGATCCTGGCCGCCGCCTTCCTGGTGCTGGGCGCCGGCCCGCAGAAGGCACCTGCCGCCCAGGCGGACGCACCCCCGTCGCAGGCCGTGCCCGGCTCCTGGCAGCGCCCGGTCCCGGGCGCCGCCTCCGCGCGGCTGGAGACCGACCCCAAGGGCGGCGTCACCGTGCAGGACTGCGACGGATCAGCCGGCACCGCCCCCGCCACGCGGCGCTTCAGCGCGACCGGCACGGCCCTGCCGGGCGCGCCCGCAGGGGCGTTGGCCATGTGCGTCCGGACGGTCACCGGCTCCGGCCTGACGGTCGGCATCCGGCCCCGCCCGCGTACGGGCGACCGGGACCCGTCGATCGTCGTGGCCTACCGCGGCGCGGACCTCCTGTGGTCCCGTCCGATCACCTCCACCTGCAACAACGCGCCCCTGGGCGTGTGGAAGCTGATGAACGGCGCCGACGGCAACGTGTACGGGACCGCGAGCACGCACACCGCCTGCGGCCGCCAGAACGCGGTGTTCGGGATCTCGGCCGCGACCGGCGCGCTCCTCTTCGTCAACCGCTCGGCGAGCGCGTACGAGCTGGTCGGCACGCACCGGCGCGGACTGGTGGCGACCTACGGCGACGACGGCCAGGGGGTCCGCTTCCTGGACTACCGGGGCCGCGAGTACGGGCGCGTCAAGGTGGTCGGCTCCGCCAGGGAGATGGCCCAGCGGCTCGCGGTCAACCCGGACGGCTACGTCTTCGCGTACCTGACCGACCGCACCGGCACCACGACCCGTCCGGACTGCGGGGCGTACTACGCCGCCAACCGCATCGAGGTCTTCAACACCTCGGGCCGCACCGGCCGTTACGCCTTCCCCTACTGCACCACGGCGAACGTCAACGAGTGGTCCGCGGCGTCCTGGGGCATGCCCGTCCTCCTCAGCGGCTCCCGCACGGACGTGCCCAACCCGGACCGGGTCATGGCCTTCGACACCAAGGGCCGCAGGCTCTTCTCCCGCACCGTCCTGGAACGCGGCGAGGACCGGTCCTACGGCGCGCTGGGCGTCCACGCCGACAGCCGCGGGCGGATCCTGCTCCCCTCCAACATGGCGTACGACGGCTACACACGCGTGAGCCTGCACGTGGACGTGCTCAGCCACCGCACCGGTGCGCTGCTCGACTCCTTCGACAGCGGTGACCTGGACGGCGCCCTCGGCCAGCACACCAACGTGTACGGATTCGCCGACGACCGGGTGTACTTCCTCAAATCGGTCTGCGCCGACCAGGCCTGCACGACGTGGCAGCGGACGCTCTTCTCCCTCGGGCACACCGGTGTCGGCATGGACGAGCCCCGGGCCACGCTCCTGAAGTCCGCCCGGGCGCTGCCCGCGCCGGTGCGGATGGCGGCGCTCGGCGACTCGTACTCCTCGGGCGAGGGCAACCCGCCCTTCGACGCCGGGTCCGGGACGTGCCACCGCACCGCGCAGGCGTGGCCGCGCCTGGTGGGGGCGGAGGACCCGGGCGTGCAGCTGGTCGGGCACTTCGCCTGCTCGGGGGCGAAGGCCTCGGCGTTCACGGAGTCCTTCAAGGGCGAGCCCGCCCAGGTGACGCGGCAGTTGAAGGGTCTCTCACCGGCGCCGGGACTGGTGACCCTGACCATCGGGGGCAACGACGTCGGCTTCTCGCGGATCCTGTTGCACTGCTTCGTCTCCGACTGCGTCATCGACCGCACCATCGCCCACGCCGAGTCGTACGTCGCCGGGCCGCTGCCGGGGCTGCTGCGCAGCTCGTACGCCCGGGTGCGGTCGACGGTCCCGCGCACCTCGCGGGTGCTGGTCGTGGGCTACCCCCGGCTGTTCCCCGAGAAGCAGGAGGAGACCAGGCGCTGCGGCTGGCTCACCCCCGCCGAACGCACCGGTCTCAACCGCCTGGCGGCCAAGCTCGACGCCGCGAGCCGCACGGCGGCCGGCACCGCCAAGGTGTCGTACCTGTCGGTGAGCGGGGTCCTGGACGGCCACGAGCTGTGCTCCGCGAAACCGTGGGTGTACGACGTGGGCCGTAACGGGGGCGACAACCGCGGGCACCCGCTCCCGGACGGCCAGCGGGCCCTCGCCAAGGCCGTGCGCGGGGCCATCGCCGCCGGCTGACGTCCCCCGGTCCGGGGCACGCCGGATCAGGGCGGTGTCCCTCGGATCAGGCCGTGTCCCGCCCCCGCTCTGGCTCCTCCACCACGCTCGTGCCGCTGCCCGGCTGCGACTCCCACGTCCACGTCTCCTCCAGGCGGAGACGGCCGTCGGGGAGGGCGGTCACGAGCGAGGTGCAGTGGCCGGAGGCGGTGGTGCCGTCGGTGCGGAGCTGTACGTACCGGAAGTCGAGGGTGTCGCCTGCCCGCGTGCCGACCAGATGCCCCATGACCACGTCCCCGCCGCGGTACTCGGCCCAGATGCGGCCGTCCTGCTCGTGGTAGTCGAACCGGGTCTGCCGGCCGACCTGGCCCGGTGACTGGTCGGCAACGGGGACGAAGAGCAGACCGTCGAGCGAACGCGCCACGCGTGTCTCCTGGAGCAACGGAAGGGACGGGAAGAGAACGGAAAGGAACAGAACGGATCCGAACAGAACGGAATGGAACCGAACGGAAATCGGCTGGGGCAACGGCAGTCGACCCTACCCCGGCCGCCCCGGACCCCCGTCGGCGCGGTGATGTCGGTGGCGCGTGCGACGATCCCGGACATGATCGTCGCCCTGGCCTCCCTCCTGCCCGCCCCCGGTACTCCGCACGCCTCCACCACGTACACGGACTGGGTCGCCGCCCACGACCCGGCGGCACTCGCCCCGGCGCGCGCCCTGTTGGAGGAGATGCGCACCGAACTCGGCCGTTCCTCGAACAAGCCCGGCCGGTTCGTGGACGCCATGGCGACCAGGGCCCGGCGCCTCCCGCCGGCCCATCTGCCGTGGTTCTGGGACACGGTGGGCCACCGGCTCATCGGGTACGGCAGCCGCCCCGGCGGGCGGGCCTACGCGGCGGCACGGGCAGCCGAGGCCGAGCACGCGCTGCCGGTCGACGCCGCCTACCGACGGGCCAACGCCCTGCTGTTCGCGTCGGGCGGGGCGATGCCGGCCAAGGAGTTCGGTGCCCACCAGCGCTTCCTCGCCGAGGTGTTGGAGCCGGCGGCCGCGCACACCGCCCTGGAGGCGTTCCTCACCGCGTGGGCCGGCTCCCGCGCGGACCTCCCGGCCGATCTCGTCCGCCGCGTACGGGCCTCGGCGAAGGCGGCGGGACACGGCGAGGAGGAGGTCGCCCGGGTGGTCGCCGCCGTGCTCGCGGTCACGCGGGGGAAGACGGTGCCGGACTCCCTGCTCGACGCCGCCGCCGTGGTCCTGGCCGCCCATCCGCCGGCGGACACCCTGGCCGCCGGGCTCGTGGAGGTCTTCCCGGACGGCGCCACCGACGGCGGCCCCTGGCTCAGGATGCTCATCGCCTGCGGCGCCACGGAGGCGATGGCGGCCGGCCGGGTGGTCCCGGCCGGCGGCCTGCACCGCTGGGTGGGCCACTTCGTGCACATGTACCAGTACGCCGCCCAGACCGGCGGCGGGGTCGCCCGGCAGCCGCTGCCCGCGGAGTTCCTCGACCTCGTCGTCCGGCTGGGAGCCCGGCTGCGCGCGGAGGGCGGGACGGTGACCGTGCACACCACCCGCCACCACTACCAGGGCTTCGACGCCGACGTGCTGGACGCCTGCCTGGCGGCCGGCGTCGCCGTCGCGGACCCGGGCCCGGAGACGCGGATGCGGTTCTGGGGTGAGAGGTCCCGGCGGGACCTCGTCGCGCTCGCCGCCGACCCGGTGTTCGGGCCCCGGCTGGAGGACACCGTGCACGAGGACCTGAGTGCGCCCGGCCGCTCCGTGATGCGCCGGCGCAGGTCCGGTTCGGCGGTGACGCTGCTGCCGGGCGTCCAGGGCATCGCGCAGGAGGTCGCCGTACGCGTCGGCAAGCTCGTCGGGACCGTCGCGGGCGGCGGCATGGCGGGCGCCGAGGAGGCCGTGGCCGAGCTGGAGACGCTGCTGGACCGGCCCACGGTGACGGCACTGGACGGGATCGCCGACGCGCTCGCGGAGGCGGGCGCGGCCGGCGCGCTGCGGCGCTCCCTGACGGCCGGCCTCCCCGAGGAACTCGCCTGGCCCGCCCTGGAGGAGGTGTACGCGGAGTTCGCGGCGGAAGCGGCGGCCGGCCCCGGAGCCGCGGCGGAGGAAGACACCCTGCCCGGGGTGCCCGGCGTGGCCGGGGTGACATCCAGCTGGCCGGTGCTGACGGTCTTCTCGCGCGACCGCGCCGTCGCGGTCGCCCCGGACGGGGTGCGCGCGAGCTGCAGCTTCACCGTGCCCGACGACGCGACCGCGTTCGCCGTGCACCACGTCGGCGGCTCGTTCCTCGTGAGCTGGTCCGTCGCCCCCAACCCCTACTCCTGCGACACCGCCGTCTGGGCCGACCGCCCCGACGAGCCCTTCACCCCGGATGAGCAGGGCGGCCTGGTGGCGTTCGGCGGCAGCCTCGACGGCGCGTACGGCTTCCAGTTCGAGACCGCCGACGGCGGCGGCCGGCACGGCGGCCACCGGGTGCTCAGGCCCGGCGGCCGCGAGGGCATCGACCGCGACGAACTCCAGCTCGGCGACGGCAGGCGGATCTGGACCAACGCCGTGTTCGGGCGTCGGCCCTGGCAGGTGGTGGACCCGGTCACGGGCGAACCGGGGGAGTCCGAGCCGCTGCCCGACTTCCCGGGCCGCGCCCCCGCCCCCGACCCGGCGGCCGACCCCTGCGAGGCCGACATGACCCTCGCCGGCGAGGCGCTCCAGCTGGCGCCGCTGCCCGCCGGCCTCACCTCCTCCCCGCTGGGCAGCCGGGACGGACTGGTCGGCACGCGCGTGCTGTTCCGTACGCGCCACCGCCACCACGCCCCCGACCACTACCTCCTGGAGAGCGTGGACGGCCGTACGGCCCGCTTCGACATCGACCGCCAGGGCCAGGAGCCGTGGGGCCTGTGGGCGCCACCGGAGGGAGCGGCGCAGGACGTGGTCCTCGCCGAGGCCAAGACCCGTACGGGGGTGCGCGGTTACGCCGCGGACGGCACCCTGCTCTGGGAGCTGGACGGCCACCCCTCGCCCCGACACCCCCGCGGCCGCCCGAACCGGCAGGCCACCGTGTCGAACGGCATCGCTCTGCCGCCCGCCTTCTGGTACCTGCTGCGGACCCGGGACGCGGCCGGCTCGCGCGCTCTGCGCTCGGTGGCGCCCCACACCACGGAAGCCCTGCTCGCGGCTGCCCGCTCGGACGCCGCCGGCGCCGCGGCCGGAAGGGCCCCGAACACCCCGGAGGACGCCACCGCCCGCACCGGAGTCCCGGCCGCGCCGCCCGGAGCCCCGGGCGCCCGTACCGGCACTCCGGCCGCCCCCGCCCTCCGCGCCGTCGTCGCCCGGGAGCTGCCGGACCTCACCGACCCGGTGCTGGTCGAGGCCGTCGTGGCCGTGGCCCTGCGGGCCGTCCGCGTGGAGGAGCGCAGGCTCGCCCTGCACCGCCGGGTCACCCTCCTCGCGCAGGTGCCCCCGGCCCCGCCCCGCGCCACCGCACCGGACTCCGCACTCGTCCCCGCCCTCATCGGACTCGTCCCGCTGGACGACACGGACGCCTCGCGGCGCTCCCCGGACGCACAACTGCCCGCCACCCTGGCCGCCTTGGCTGCCGACGGCGCCTGCCTGTCGGGAAGTCTCGCGGAGGAGGTGCGGCGGCTCGCGCCGCCCGCGCCCCCGCGCGACTGGTCGGCGCTGCTCGGCGCCATCGACGCGGTGGCCTGGAGGGTGGCCGTGGCAACCACCGGCGACGCGGACCGCGCCGCCCTGACGGCCCTGCTCGAAACCTGGACCGACCAGCCGTTCGCCCGCCCCGGACGGTGGTGGTCGGGCCGGGCCGCCGCCGACGTGCTCGACGCCCTGCGCGGGGACGGCACCGCCGTCGCCTCCTGGCCGGTGCGGGCCGGCGGGTCGCAGCACTGGTTCGTGGCCCCGGTTGCCACGGATCCCGCGCACGACCCGGTGCCGGCGGCCGTGCCCGAGGCCCGCCCGGTGCGGGTGGAGCAGGACGACGCGGCCCGGCTGAAGGCATTCCTCACCGCCCTCGCCGAGCACGGCCCGCTGCCGCTGACCGAGCCGCTCGCCGCCCGGTTCGCCGAACGCACCGGCGTGCGCCGGGCCGTGGCCCGGCTCGTGCTGGCCGGCCTGGTCGCCCGGTCCGACCGGGACGAGCACCGCGCCCTGCTCCGCAAGGCGCCGTACCGCGCGACGCCGATGACCACGGAGACGTACGACCGGCTGCGCGCCCGGCTCGGGGGAGCGGGCCGGCGCGCCGTCCTCGCCGCCGGCGTCCCCGCCGACCCGGCCGACCTGTGGCGCCCGGGCGGACCGGAAGCCGCCGCCGACCGGATGGCCGAGGCGTGGTGCGGGCTGCTCGGCGCGCTCCCGGCCGTGGACGACGCGGCAGCCGAGGCCCTGGAAGCCGACCTTGAGCTGCCCGACCTGTGGGCCCGCCGCCTCGCCGGCGGGTACGGGGCCGCCCAGGACGGGACCGTCCCGGCGGCCGGCTGGAGCCTGGCGGCCACCCCCTACGGCATCAGGGCCGAGGTGCGCGCCGAACCTCCGGCCGGCGTCGAAGTGCCGTACCGGACCCCGGTGGGCGCCCCGCTCCAGGAGATCGCGAGCGCGCTCGCGTGGGCGTGGACCGACCGGCCGGCCGGCGACCCCGCCGTCGCCGGCGCGCTGGACGTGTACGACCGGCTCCGGGCCGAACTCGCGCGCCCGGAACTGCTGCTGGCGCTGCCCGGCGGGCGGGTCCAGGACACCTCGGCGCGGATCGCGGAGCGGTTCGGGCCGGCCACCCTGCCCGTGGCCATGGACGCCCGCAAGGAGGAGGGCCCGGTCCCGGTGACGGCCTACGACTCCGGCCCGCTCGTGGTGTGCGCGCCGGGCGGCCAGACGTTCGTCCGGCCTGCGGCGATCACGGACGCCGAGGTGTGGCGTCGCGTGCGCGAGGTCACCGGCCTCACGGAGGAACTGGACCGGCTGGAACCGCTGCTGCCCGGCGGCGGCCTGGAGCGGATGATGCGCCGGGCCGTCTCGGGTGCGGTGCCGGCGGGCACGTACGAGGCGGACCCGCGCCGGTCCTGCCCGGACCTGGTCGCCCGTGTCGCCGGGGTCCTCGGCACCGGCACCGACGCAGCGGCGCTCCACCTCCAGCTGGCGGCCCTGGCCGCGCCCACCGACCGCAACGTACGCCGGTGGAACGGCTGGTCGAGCAAGCGGCACGCCGAGGTCAGGACGGAGCTGCTCGCCACGGGCCGGGTCGTGGAGGCCAAGCGCGCCCGCGCCGGCCGGACCCTCTTCCTCCCCGGCGACTGGACCGAACTCAAGGCGCCGCACCTGCCGTTGGAGACCGCGAAGCTCGCCACCCACCAGGTGCGTCCGCTGTGGGGGAACCGCATCCACGCGCCCTTCGGCCGCATCCTGCCCACCGCGCCCCTGCACGAGCTGTTCGCAGCGGCCTGGGACCGGCTGTCCGGCTCGGCAGAGGGCACCGGGGAGGGAGGCGGGGAAGGCGCCGCCTGAGCCGTTGAGCGTTCGTTTACCCCTGCGCGGGACAGTGGTGCGCAGGGGTACTGCGAGCGGAATCGACCGTGTGGGGCGGTCGCGCGGTACGCCGGGAAAGAGTGGGGGAGCGCATGACCACGGCCGCGTACACGAACCGGGCCAGCCTGCGGTACTCGATCGCCTTCATCGGCCACGCCGACCTGGAGGGCGAGGTCGAAAGCGTCTCGCACCAGGCCCTGCGCGGGGACAACCACTACCAGGACCTGCCCGAACCGAAGGACTGGACCGGCGCCCTGCGGGGCGTCCAGCACCGCAAGGACGCCGAGCGGCAGGTCGTGAACCTGCTCGCCGACGCGATCTACCGGCACCTCGGCTGCACCAGCACCGCGCAGTACAAGGCCCGCATCGCCGCCGTCCGTCGCGGCACCGTCGACCTGTACTCCGACATGGGCCCGTGCCACTCCTGCCGGTCCGTGATCAAGGATTTCCGCACCGATTTCCCGACGCTGGGCGTGCAGGTCCGCTACCGCAACTCCCTGCACGGGGGCGGCACCGCGGCCCTCATCTCGGCGGGCGACGGCCTGTACGGCAGCTACGGCATCGGCGACGCCACCCAGCGCCCGGACGGCCAGTGGGTCAAGAACTACCCCGGCGCCCCCGTGGCCGCGGCCACCGCCACCTTCGACGCCAAGGTCGCCGGCCCGGACGGCATGCGCTTCCGCGGCACCACGAACGCGGTCGACCAGCAGCCCCACGCCCCGTACCTGTACCCGGCACCGAACGCGACGGCAGTGCCGCTCGATGAGGTGACCGCCGTCCTGGACCAGGTCGCCCGGTCCGTGAGCGACCAGATGGCCCCCGGCCGGCAGATGCGCCCGCAGGCCTTCCGACAGTGGATCCGCGGCATCGACCAGGGCACCGTCCGGCTCAGCTGCGAACGCGGACCGAGCCAGGCGGGCCGCACCGCGGTCGCGGCCTTCGTCGCCGACTTCCCCAAGCTGCGGGTCGAGCTGTCCTACCCCGGCACCGGAGCCCAGACCGACGGGTACGGGTACACGGACGCCACCCAGCGCCCCGACGGCACGTGGCTCAAGGCCTTCGCCGCCGCCCGCTGACCGGCGCCCAGTACGGCACCACCACCCTGCCCGTACGGCAGCCCGCCGCGGACCGTGCGGGCAGCGCGTGCTTCCCGTACGGCGGGGGAGCCGGGCCGGCGGGGCCCCGGACCTCCGCTCCGCCGGGCCTCAGGCCTCCGCCCACGAGCGCAGCAGCGCCTGGCGCTGCCGGGCCCTCGGCGTACCGCGGTGCCCGTCGCCGCGCGCCCAGGCGGTGAGGACCCCGGGATCCGCCTCGCCCGCGACGAAGCGGGCGAGCAGCGACTGGGAGAGCTCGACCTCGTCGGTCGGGTAGCCGCCGGCCACCGCGGCGTGCACCGACACCTCCTCGGTGACGTCCACCTCCGGGTCCGTCGAGCTCAGGCGCAGGCTCATCTCCGCGGGCTCGTCACCGCTCCCGCCCACCGCCGCGAGCAGCACCTCGAACGCTTGCCCGAGACGGCTGCCCGTGCCCTTCACGGGTACGTCCACCACCGACGCCGCGCGGAGTTCCTCCCACGCCCACGTCCGGGTGCCGTACGGGTCCTCCGCCACCACACCCTCGGACGTCAGACGCACGCACTGGCCGTCCACGGCCGGCGGCGAGCCCACGTACACCGCGTCCTCGGTGATCCAGAACAATCCGACCATCGCCACGGTTTCACCTGCCTCGTGTCACCCCCCCCAGCGCACCAAGGTCACCCGCCCCCTCATCCTCACCCGCACCGAGATGCGCGGCAATCGCGGCCGCCCTGTCAAGTCACGAGAACTCGCGACATGACCCGCCCCGGGGCCGAGGGCTTACTCGAAGGACGGGGGCCACCCACGCGATCGAGGAGCGAGACCATGCGCACAGCCGACCCGAACCCGACGCCCTCCACCGAGGGGAGGCCGTCATGAGTTCCCTGCCCCCGCCGTCCGAGCGCCCCACCGGCCCGCCGTCCGGTCCGCTGTCCGGCCGGCGCACCGACGAACTGCCACCGCCCCCGAGCCCCCCGCCACGGCCCGGACCACCACCCCCGCCCTCCGGGTCGTCGGGACCGCCGCCGGGCCCGCCGTCCGGTCCCTCGGGTCCGCCGTCCGGGCCGTCCGGTCCGCCCTCAGGCCCGTCGGGTCCGCGGGGCGGCGGAGAGCCGGGGGACGCCGACGGTCCCGCGCACGCGCCCCGCCGCCGGCCGTCACGCAGGACCCTGCTGAGCGCGGGCACGGCCGTGGTCGTCGGCACGGCGGCCGTCCTCACCTTCACCCTCATGGGCGGTGAGCAGGCGGTCGGCGGCGAGGTCTTCCTGCAGTCCGCCTCGGGCGCGGGGCCCGACCCGTTCACCCCCTCGACGACCACGGAGGCGGCCGAGGGGAACGACTCCGCCGGACCCGTCACGGCGTCCCAGGCCGCCGCCACCCCGCGCCAGACCGTGCAGGCGACCCGCGCACTGGAGGTCGACGGCGCACACCCCGGCCTGTACGGCGGCACCCGGAACGTGGCGAGCTGCGACGTGGAGCGCCAGATCGGCTACCTCACGAAGCACCCGGACAAGGGCCGGGCGTTCGCGGCCCCGCTGAACATCGAGGAGTCCGCCGTCCCCGCGTACCTGCGGTCGCTGACGCCGGTACGGCTGGGCTGGGACACGCGGGTCACCAACCACGGATACAGGGCCGGCACGCCCACGAGTTACCAGGCCGTCCTGCAGGCCGGCACGGCCGTGCTGGTCGACGACCGCGGTGTACCGCGGGTCCGCTGCGCGTGCGGCAACCCGCTGGCGCCGCCCGTCGCGGTGAAGGGCGCGCAGACGTACAGCGGCAAGGAGTGGACGGAGTTCCGCTACTCCGAGGTCGTGGCGGTGCGGCCGGCCGCGAAGCCGGTGGAGACGGTCACGGTCTACGACAAGGGCAGCCAGGGCTGGTACGGGCGCCCGCGCGGCGACGCGAAGGCGGAAGGCGACCACGATGTCCCCCCGCCCGAGGACCGCGCCGCCGACTCGCAGGGCCCCGCCCTCCCGGCCCCCCACCCGGAGGGGAACCGGCAGCCGCAGGCCGACCCGGCGAAGGAGAAGGCCGAGGACGGGTCCGAGCCGGACCGGCGCTCCGACCCGGACCCGGGCAGGAACCCCGCGGAGGACCACACCCGGAACCAGGACCAGGACCAGGACCAGTACAAGAAGGACCAGCACCCCGACCAGGACCAGAACCCCGACCCGGCCAAGCCCCCGGAGGAGGCTCCGGGGAAGGACCCGGCCGGGGACCCGGGTAAGGACCCCGGTGCGGACCCGGCGAAGGACCCGGCGAAGGACCCGGGCAAGGACCCGGCCCAGGAGCCGGGTGAGGACCCGGGCAAGCATCCGGGTGAGGACCCGGCCAAGCCCCCGGAGGAGGCTCCGGGCAAGGACCCGGCCGAAGAGCCGGCGAAGGACCCAGGCAAGGCGGATCCGGCCAAGGACCCCGCCCACACCGCGCCGGACACCCCGGCGAAGGACCCCGCGCGTGACGCCGACAAGCACCAGGGCCGGGATCCCGCCCAGTCCACCACCGAGCAGGAGCCCGCGGGCACCGGCGGCCAGGCCCCTGCGAAGAAGCCGCCGCAGGATCCGCCCAGGGAGAAGGCGAAGGACCCCGCCGAGCCCCGGCCCGAGGAGCAGGCGGGCGACCCCGCCGAGGCTCCCGCCAAGCCCCCGGCCCAGGAGGGCACGAAGGACGGGACGCCCCTGGAGCAGCAGGGGCCCCCGAAGCCGAAGCCGAAGCCGAAGGACGAGGGCAAGGCCCCCGGGCCCGACTCCCCGCCCAACCCGGAACCGAACCCCGCGGCCCCCGCCCCCGCAAGCCCCGACCCGGGGGCCCCGAACGCCGCGGGGAAGCCGGGGTAGCCACCCCGGGCGCACCGGCGGGAGTCCGGTCAGCCCCGAGGAGGGTGCGTGGTGAGCCAGTGGCGCGCGATCTGCTCGCGCGTCGCGACCCAGGCCCAGCCCCGCTGCGCCACGTGCTTCAGGAAGCCGTCCAGGGCCCTGATGCGGCCCGGCCTGCCGATGATCCGGCAGTGCAGTCCGACGCTCATCATCCGCGGGCGGTCGGTGCCCTCCGCGCGGAGTGCCTCGAAGGTGTCGACCAGGTATGCGAGGAGGTCGTCGGCGGTCGAGAAGCCGTGCAGGATCAGGAACTTGAAGTCGTTCGCGTCCAGGCTGTACGGGAGGACCAGGTGCGGGCGGCCGGCCGCCTCTGCGTAGAACGGCAGGTCGTCGGAGTAGTCGTCCGAGTCGTAGAGGAAGCCGCCCTCCTCGGCGACCAGCCGCCGGGTCCGCGGGCTCGTCCGGCCGGTGTACCAGCCCACGGGGCGGCGGCCCACGAGCCGCTCGACCGTCGCGACCGTACGCGCGATGTCGGCGCGTTCGGTGTCCTCCGGGACGTCCCGGTAGTCGATCCACCGCCAGCCGTGGCCGGCCACCTCCCAGCCGGCCGCGCCCATCGTGCGTGCCGCTCCGGGGTTGCGTTCGAGGGCCTGGCCCACGGCGTGGACGGTGAGCGGCACGCCGTGCGCGGTGACCGTCCGGTGGACGCGCCAGAAGCCGGCGCGCGAGCCGTACGCGAACATCGACTCGACGTTCAGGTCGCGCCCGCCCTCCACGGGCGGCGCGCCGACGATCTCGTGGAGGTAGCCCTCCGAGGTGGCGTCGCCCTCCAGGACGCTCCGCTCGCCGCCCTCCTCGTAGTTGAGGACCAGGCTCACGGCCACCCGGGCACCGCCGGGCCAGGCGGCGTGCGGCGGCTCCGCGCCGTACCCGACGAGATCACGCGTGTGCTCGACCACGCCCGCACCCTACCCCCGCCGCCGTCACGAGGCGCGGGCACCGCGTACGTCCTCGGCAAAGACGCGGACGCTCACGGCGCGGTCCGTCATGAGACGCATCGCCGTGCGCCGAGTCCCCGCGTCGCCGGCCCGCCCGCCGGTGGCCGGCCGGCGGGCCCCGCGTGCGGGTCAGGTGTGGAGGCGGCCGTTCGTGCCGTCGTGGGCGTCGGCGTGGTCGTCGTCGAACCAGTAGTCGCCGGCGGCGAGGTAGCGGAAGGCGTGGGTGCCGTGCGCCGGGAGGGCGACGCTCGCGGCGCGGGTCCCGTCACCCCGCGGGGTCAGGGGGTGGGCGGCCGGGTTCCAGTGGTTGAAGTCCCCGACGACGCTGACCGGGCCGGCCGGGCTGTCCTCGGGAAGGATGAACGTGACCTGGGTGCGGCCCTTGAGCTGCTTGCGTTCGAGCACGGAGGAACTCCAGCCGAGTAGGGAGACGGGCCCCTGCATCCTCGCCCCGGGCCCCCCGGTCGCGGGCGCTACACGCCCGCCGGGCCGGCCCCGTCACTCGGCCGGTCCCCGGGCCCCCGGCGGCCGGGGGGAGCCGGCGCGGCGGAGATGGTGCAGCCGCCATGCCGCGGCCGACTCGACCTGGGCCGTGCTGAGCCCCGTCACACGGCAGAGGCCGTCGATGCTCAGCCCCTCGGGATGCCGGTGCATCGCGCGGTCGATCTTCACGCTCCACAGCTCCTCGTCGACGTACGGGCGCGCGCCGTAGTGGCGCTGGAGCTCGACGAGGTGGGCCTCCGTGCAGGCGAGCAGCGGCCTGGCGCCGTCCTGCTCGGGGTCGGAGGGATGGGCGAAGGAGGAGTCGGGTGCGCGCCCGGAGACCGCAGTGCCGGCCCGGGTGCTTTCCCGGCACAGGTCGCAGACGTCCGGGAGTGGCGGGCCCCCGGTCCAAGCGGTGCTGTGCATCGTCGTCTCCACTGGCGTGTCAGGCGAATGGGCGGTGTCTGCTTGGCAGGTCGGTGGGGTGAGCGGGACGGGTGGGGCGCGCGGGGGAGGGTGCTGCGCCGGACGGGTCGAGTCCGCCCAGCAGTTTCAGCAGGTCGGTGATCTCGTGCTGCCCCTCGGCGGGATGGCGGAAGAGGGTGCCGGGTGTGACCTGGTAGTGGTTGCGCCGGCCGCGTCGGTCCCGCGTGAGGTACCCCGCGTTCTCCAGGTCGGTGACGATGGCCAGCGCGGCACGCTCGGTCACCTGACAGGCCGCTGCCATGTCGCGCAGCCGGATCTCCGGATCACGGAAGATCATCGCGAGGATCCGGGCGTGATTGGTGACGAACGTCCAGCTGGACCGGCGCTCCATCGGTTCCATGTCCGGAATTATACGATTTGCGATTCCGGTTTCGCCAGAGCGGAATCCGTCGTCCCCCTTGCCGTGCGCCGGGAGGCCCCCGGGCGCGTTGTCCCGGCGAATGTGGGTAGCGGCCGGGAGGAACCGGTGTCGATGCACCGATGACCGCTGAATGGGAGGTGGCAGGAATGGCCGGTGGGAAGAAGGCCAAGAACGTCGGCAAGACCGTCAAGGGCAAGACCAAGGAGGTCACCGGCAGGGCGGTCGGCAACGAGAGCCTCGAAATGAAGGGCCGGGCCGAGCAGGCCGCGGGTGACGCGAAGCAGACGGCCCAGAAGGCGAAGGACACCCTCAAGCACTGACCGGGCGCGTCACGGGGCCGGCGGTCGCAACGGCGACCGCCGGCCTTCCCGTGTGCGGGTCCGGTGTGCGGAGCGGAGCGGCGGGACGGCAGAAGGCCGTGGCCGAGCGGGAGAGCTGCGGCCACGGCGGCGGGAAGGTCGCGAGCGGCTCAGCGGCGCCGACGTGCCCGACGGGGCTCTTCCTCCTCCTCGGACTCGCCCTCGTCTTCGTCTTCGTCTTCGTAGTCCCCCTCCTCGTCCTCGTCTTCTGCGTCCTCGTCCTCGTCCTCCTCCGTGTACTCGTCCTCCGGCTCCTGCCCCCGCTCCTCGTCGTCCTCCCCGCCTTCCTCGTCTTCGTCCTCGGGGTAGTCCCCTTCCGTTTCGCCCTCCTCTTCCGCGTCTTCCGCCCCTTCCTGCCCCTCTTCCTCGTTCTCGCTCTCTTCCGCCTCCCGTTCGAGGGCCTCCTCGTGGCTGACGACGACCTCGCCGTCCTCGATCTCACCGCGCCAGCCCTCGGGCTCTTCGTTGGAGAGGCTGACGTACCGGTCGAAGTGCTTCAGATCCAGGCGCAGGCGCCTGCCCTGGGCCCGCCAGATGTTCCCGGTCTTCTCGAACAGGCCCGCGGGGTAGTACTCGACGACGAGCAGGATGCGGGTCAGGGACGGTGCGAGTTCGTGGAAGGTCACGCAGCCGCGGGTCGTGCCCTTCGGTCCGTCCGAGCTCCACACGATCCGCTCGTCGGGAATCTGCTCCTGAACGGTTGCCTTCCAGTTCCGCGTCGAGGGGCCGACCTTCACCTTCCAGTCGGACGTGGTGTCGTCGCCCTGTGACACGCTGCGCACGCCCTTGGCGAAGCTGCTGAAGTTCTCGTACTGCGTCCAGTGGTCGTAGGCGGTGCGCAGCGGCACTCCCACGTCGATGCTCTCGACGATGTTGATGGCCTTGGTGCTGCCCTTGCGGCCCTTGCCCTTGCCCTTGCCGCCGAGCAGGCTCGAACCGACTTCCTTGACCTTTTCCTTGACCGGCTCGATCGACTGGCCCAGTGCCGCCTTCAGCGGCGAGTCGCCCTGGAGGAGCCGGCCCCCGATCCCGGGCAACGGGCTACCGTTCTCGGCCGAGTCCTGCAGCCGGTCCGTGAGGTCGCCGACCTTGTCCACGGCCTTGTCCGCCAGCTGGCCGGCCTGGGCCGAGAGGAACCCCGAGACTTCGTCCATCAGCTTGTCGAAACCCGACTGTGCGCCCTTCGCGTCGCGCTCCGTCGTGGCCATGGTTCACCTCCTCGCCGTCGATGTGCGGGCGGCCGACTTCTTCGAGGCCGTGGTCTTCTTGGCGGCCGTCTTGGACGCCGGCCGCCGGGCCGTGGTCTTCTTCGCGGGCGCCTTCTTGGCCGGTGCCTTCTTCGTGGTGGCCTTGGACGCCGGCTTCGCCGCGGACGTGGAGGGCGCGGAGCGCCGCGAGCCGGATGACGGCTTCGCCTTGCTGCCGGAGGGGGTCGCCTTCTTCGCGGAGGAGTTCGCCGCCCCGCTCCGGGCGGCGGACTTCTTGGCCGGGGCCGCCTTCTTGGCAGCAGCCTTCTTCGCCGATGGGGCGTTCCCGGCCGACGTCTTCGCCGCGGAGGTCTTCTTCGCGGCCGAGGACCTCGCCGTGGAGGCCCGCTTCCTGGCCGGGGCCGCCTTCCTGGCCGCGGCCGCCTTCTTGGCGGGGGCCTTGCGTGCGGGGGAGGAGCGGCGTGCGGGCCGCCGACGGGCCTCCGGCTCCTCCTCCGGCTCTTCCTCCGGTTCCTCGTCCGGTTCCTCTTCGGGAGCCCGGTCCTGCGGCTCCTCCTCCCGGTCCTCCTCGTCGCCGTACCCCTCGTACTCCTCGTCCGGTTCTTCCTCGGCTTCTTCCTCGTCCTCGTCCTCGTCGTCGTAGCGGTAGTCGCGGTCGTCGTCACGATCGTCGTACCGGTCCTCGTCCTCGTCCTCGTCCTCGTACCGGTCCTCGTACCGGTCCTCGTCCTCCTCCCCCTCCTCGCCGCCGCTGTCGCCCTGCGTCAGGGCCAGGGTGCGGTCGTGGACCGTGTCGGCGAGTTGGGAGAGCCTGCGGTTCGCGGCCGCCGTCACGGCCTTGCGGCCCGCGTCCAGCGCCTCGCCCCTGAGCTGCTCGCCGAGC
This sequence comes from Streptomyces sp. NPDC086023, assembly GCF_044540325.1. Taxonomy (NCBI): domain Bacteria; kingdom Bacillati; phylum Actinomycetota; class Actinomycetes; order Kitasatosporales; family Streptomycetaceae; genus Streptomyces; species Streptomyces sp. NPDC086023. The sequence goes on along the minus strand of NZ_JBITRX010000011.1, from coordinate 148,539 downwards.
TCGGCTACCTGTGGCATCTCGCTCAGCCGCTTCAGTGCCTGGGCCGCGATTTCCTTCGGGTCCAGTCCCAGCTTGCGGCCGGCCGCGTAGGTCACCAGGGAGAAGGCCAGGCGGCCCTTCTTCGCCCGGCCCAGTACGTATCCACCGGCGACCGCGGCCGCCAGGGCGATCTTGGTCGTGTCCTGCATGAGTCTGTCCCTTCAGCAGGCGGGTCAGTGGGCGTGCTGCTCGCCACGGCGTCACTTATGCGCCGTAAAGAGAGCGAATTTCAGAGAATGATGGTTTTCAATCGACAAGGTGTTGTTTGCCCCTTGAGTGAGCGGGCAGGCGAACGAGTCAGCCCGCGAGGGGAGTGGCTCATGGCTGAAGCACAGCCCGCCCGCCGCCGGAAGGCGCCCGCACGCCGCGGCGTCACCGGTGCCGCGTCGGCCATGCGTTCGGCGAGGGAGCAGCTCGCCCAGCTGCTGGGCCGGGAGCCCGAATCGGTGTCCTCCCTGCGCCCGACCGAAGAGGGCTGGGAGGCCCAGGTCGAGGTCCTGGAGCTGGCGCGCATCCCCGACACCACCAGCGTCATGGCCAGCTACAAGGTCACCATCGACGGGGAGGGCGAGCTGATCTCGTACGAGCAGACCCGGCGCTACAGCCGGGGCATGATCGACCGGCCGGCCTGAGGACCGGCCCCCGCGAAGGGAAGCGGCCCATGACTGTGGTCCCGCAAGGCGCGAGCAGCGTCGGCAGAACCGGAGGCGGAAACACGGCGAGCCTCTACGACGTACTGGAACTCATCCTCGACCGCGGCCTCGTCATCGACGTGTTCATCCGCGTCTCGGTCGTCGGGATCGAACTGCTGAAGATAGACGCGCGGATCGTCGTGGCCAGCGTCGACACCTACCTGCGGTTCGCCGAGGCGTGCAACCGCCTCGACCTCGAATCGGGCCGCAAGGCGCCGACCCAGCTGACCGACGTTGTCGGCAACGCGGTCGAGAGCGGGGCGCACGGCAAGTCGAAGGGCGCCCTGAGCGGTGCCGTCGAGGCGGTGACGCAGGCCTTCAGCGGCAAGTCGGACGACGAGGACGAGCCGGAAGAGGAAGAGCCGCAGGAAGAGGCGGAGGAGGAACCGGAGGAGGAGCCGGAGGAGGAGCCGGCCCCGCGCCGACGCCGCCCCGCCCGCCGCACGGCCCCCCGCCGCGCAAGGGAGTAGGCGATGGCCGTGTACGTGTACTCGATCACCGGCGCGGCGCACCCGTGCCGCCTGGACGGCCTCACAGGCGTCGGAGCCGAACCCGCGCCGCTGCGCACCGTCACCGCCGGCGGGCTGCGCGCCGTGGTCCAGGACGTCGACGAGGAGATCCGGGCAAAGCGCCGGGACCTGACGGCGCACCAGGAGGTGCAGGAGCGCCTGATGGCCGACGGCACCGTCCTGCCACTGCAGTTCGGCTACATCGCACACGACGACCAGGCGGTCGCCGACGTGCTCGAACAGGGTGCGGACGCCTACCGCGAAGCGCTGGAGCGGCTGGAGGGCTGCGCCGAGTACCACGTGCGCGCCGCCCAGCACGAAGAGGGGCTGCTGCGCGAGATCCTCGACGACTCCCCCCGGGCACGGCGCCTCAACGACCGGATCAAGGAGGGTGACCAGGACCCACGGCTCCCGCTCCAGCTCGGCGAACTCGTCGCCGGCGAAGTGCGCAACCGCCAGGAAGCCCTGGCTGCCGGACTGGTCCAGGCACTCATCCCCTTCGCCCGGGACCACACCGTGCGCGCCCCGGCCGACGGCGACATCGTCAACCTCTCCCTGCTCGTCGAGCGGGAGCGGCAGGACGAGCTCGCCCAGGCCGAGGCGAGCCTCGCCGAGCAGGTCCACGGCGTCGCCTTCCGCTTCGCCGGACCACTGCCCCCGTACAGCTTTGTCTAGGGTCCCGGCCCCGGCCGCCGCGGGCGGTCCGGGCCCGCCGGGCGTCAGGAGGAGCCATGGGGCTGCTGACCAGCCTGCTGACGGCACCGCTGCTGCCGGTGCGCGGCGTGGCGTGGGTCGCGCAGCGCGTCCTCGACAAGGCCGAGGAGGAGTTCTACGACCCGCGGCCCGTCTACGCCGCGCTGTCGGACCTCGAACGGCAGCTGCGGGCCGGCGAGATCGACCAGGCCGCGTTCGACAGCGCCGAGGACGAACTCCTCGACCGGCTCGACGAGATCGCCCGGCACCGGCAGGGCCTGTCATGACCGGGGACGCGGCCCGCCGGCCCGCCACGACCGGGGAGGCCGAGGACCGTGACTGACCCACTCGCCGACCGGCTGGGCCCCCTGCCGTCCCGGGCCGGCGCCATGTCGTACCCGCCGGCCTCGACCGGCAGCCTGGCCGACATCCTCGAACGCGTCCTGGACAAGGGCATCGTCATCGCCGGCGACATCCGCATCAACCTGCTCGACATCGAGCTGCTCACCATCAAACTCCGCATCCTCATCGCCTCGGTGGACAAGGCCAAGGAGATGGGCATCGACTGGTGGGAGCACGACCCCTCCCTCTCCTCCCGGCACAGCGGCGACCCGCTCGCGGAGGAGAACCGACGCCTGCGCGCCGAGCTGGAGTCGCTCCGGCGGGAGCGCCTCGCCCCCGCGGCCGGCGGCCGCGACGAGCGGACCCTCACCCGCGGCGAGCAGACCCCTGCCTCCGACGGGCAGCCCCCCGCCCCCGACGGGCGGAGCGCCCCCGGGGAGCGGGCCTCCCGGCCCCGCGCCGCCGGCGCCGGCAGCAGGAAGCGGCAGAGCCCGTGAACCCCGACCGCACCCTCACCTACGTCTACGCGGTCGCCGCCCCCGCACCCGGGCTCGGCGAGGCCGTCTCCGGCCTGCGCGGGGTCGCGGCCGCCCCCGTCGAACTCCTGGAGCCGCAGGACGGCGGCCCGCCGACCGCCGTGTTCCTCACCAGCCAGGTCCCGGAAGCCGACTGGGCGGAGGAACCCCTGAAGGCACGCTTCGAGGACCTCGGCTGGCTTGAGGACACCGCCAGGGCCCACCACCGGGTCATCGAGACCCTCACCGACCGCACCACCGTCCTGCCGCTGCGCATGGCCACCCTCTACCAGGACCGCGACCGCGCCCTGGCGGCACTCGGCCGGCAGCACCGCGCCTTCGCCGACCGGCTCGCCTCCCTGGCCCACCACCGCGAGTACGGCGTCAAGGCGTACGTACGCCCCGCCCCGGAGGACACCCTGTCCGGCACCCCGTCGACGGCACCTTCCCCCGCACCCGCCGCGAGCCCCGGCAAGGCGTACCTCCGGGCGCGCAGGGCCCAGCACCACGCCCGCGAGGACCGCCACCGCCAGGCCGCCCGGGCTGCGGAACGCATCGCCGCGACAGCGGCCTCGTACGCCTCCCACCGCGTCCGCCACCCCACCCAGAGCGGCCCCCTCACCCGGGGCGAGAGCGGGGAGAACGTCCTCAACGACGCCTACCTGGTCCGGGACGACCAGGCCGGGGCGTTCCGCACCGCCGTCCAGCAGGCGGGGGAGGGCCTGCCCGGTGTCCGCATCGAGGTCACCGGCCCCTGGGCGCCCTACTCCTTCGCGACGCTCCCGCTCGCCCCCGACCGGGCCGACGCGGCGCGCACCGCCCCCGGCGGGACCACCGGCAGCCCCACGGCACACCCGAGCCCATGACGATCGCCGACCACGACGAGCCGCTCCCCGGCAGGCAGGTCGCCCTCGTCGACCTCCTCGACCGGCTTCTCGCCGGCGGGGTCGTCATCAGCGGCGACCTCGTCCTGTCCATCGCCGACATCGACCTCGTACGCATCTCCCTGCGCGCCCTCGTCACCTCGGTGAACAGCGAGGCGCAGGACCGCTCCGACGCGTTCACCCCCTACGGCGCGTACGGCCCGAACGACCACCGCGAGCAGCAGCCATGACCACCCCCGACCCGTCCCCCGCCCCCGGCCTCGACACCGTCAGCGACACCATGGCCACCGCCTTCCGGCTGATCCAGGCACCCCCCGAGCCCCCCGGTGAACCCCGCGCCCCGGCCCGGCGCCTGCGCACCGACCCCGACCGCGTGGGCGAGGACCTCCTGAAGCTGGTCCTCACCCTCGTCGAACTCGTGCGCCAGCTCATCGAACGCCAGGCCCTGCGCCGCGTCGACGCCGGCGACCTCACCGACGAGCAGGAGGAGGAGCTCGGCGCCACGCTGCTCGCCCTCCACGACCGGATGACGGAACTGTGCGCCGAGCACGGCTACGGCCTCGAAGACCTCAACCTCGACCTCGGGCCCCTCGGCCCCCTGCTCCCGCCCGATCGGCCCTCGCTCGATGAATAGAAGTCGTCTCGTTCGGCGAGCCGTTCATCGAGGGCCAGGCGGTGGAGCTTGGCCCACACCCCGGCCGCTCCGGACGCTCAACGATCCCCGCCAGGACTCACGGAATACCGCGTCACCCAGAGGAGATGGCAGCCAGGCGCCCCGCGACAGGCCCTGCAGTTCTCGTCTCAGCGCTTGGTCTTGGCGGAAGCACGTCGGGTCGGGGGAGGGTCTCCTGCCCCGATGGAAATGGAACCGTCCGAGACCTGGCACCAGTAGCCGGCACTCGCCGCGCAGACTGACGAGTCGTCCGCCCCCTCGCAGATTCCGCCCGGCGGGGCTGTTTGGGAGGTGAGTCCCATGACGACGGTGAGTGCGCTGGGTGAACCAGGCGACTGGTATCTCAGAGTTGCCGTCGCAGCCTGCGGCATGTTCCCGATCCAGACGCCCAGAGGCGTCTCCGCGGGGATCTGCTGCCCCATGAACGGGGACATGTTGGCGGGGGGAGCGCCCTGGAGTGTCAGGTTTTCCGCAGTGTAGTTAAAGACCTCGATGGGACACGGAAGGGGGGAGGTCGTTCCCGAGCCGATGCTGTGACCGCTGCCCGCGGTGTGTCCGGTGCCGACGAGGTTGTCGCGGCCGGCGGCGTTGTTGCCGTTCCCGAAGATGTTGACGTTGTTGTTGCCGTTGTTGAACACGACCGAACCCCCAGGTGCGGGGTCATGTCCCTGCGCCGCCACCATCGGAGAGGAAGAAACTCCCGCAGCCAGGACAACAGTTGCCACTGCCAGCGCGCGCAAACGGTGCATCCATCACTCCCAATTCCGAGCCGACCAAACCGTGACAAACCTAGTCAATGCGGAGCCCTGTGCAAGGGAGGCTCTCCGTTATGCCCTCAGAGGACGTCAAGAGGCCATCTCAATGGGGTGACTCGGTATTCGGTGAGTCCGCCCACCGGCGGTTCTCGGAGTGGTCGAAAGCCGGGGTGTGGGCCAAGCTCCACCGCCTGGTCCTCGATGAGCCTGTCGACCGGGGCACGTACGGCTCGACGATCCACCTCATCATGGAACGGCCGGGTCTGCCCATATCCGTCGGCATGTCCGGGCCCGACCTGCACGACAGCCAGGCCCGCATACCGCTGGTGAAGGGCATCCCCCCGATCCGCTCGCGCAGTGGTCGGCGACGGCGCGAGCCCGGCAGACGCCACGCCGACAGGGGCTCACCACAAGCTAGCGGCTCGGACGCGGGACGAGTCGCAGCAGCGTCTGCAGCACGGCGTCCACGCCGTCGCGCGCCGGCTCGTCGCCGACGTGGATCAGCAGCCGGGACAGCGTGCGCATCAGCTGGGGCGAGGCCATCACGCGCGGGTGCAGCACCGGGCGGAAGCCGTACCGGGAGAAGAGCAGGTCACCGGCGAGGTTGCCCAGCCGGTAGTAGCGTCCCCAGCGCCGCCGGATCTCCGACGGGTACTGCAGCAGCGCGTGCTCGCGCCGCGGACCCGCCGGCCGCGCCAGGGCCAGGGCGATGATCTCCGCCGCCGTCTCCGCCGACTCCATGGCCTGGGCGATGCCCTCGCCGCTCCACGGGCTGACCATGCCCGCGCTGTCCCCGACCAGCACCAGCCCCTTGCGGTACTGCGGCCGCCGGTTGAGGCCCATCGGGAGGGGCGCGCTGCGCAGCGGCGAGTCGGCGTTCTCCTCGCGCAGCCCCCAGTCCTCGGGCATCCGGGAGAGCCAGAGGTCCAGGGTGGCCCGCAGGTCCACGGGCCGGCGCCGCCGCTGCTGCGGCAGGGCGCCGAGGCCGACGTTGACGCGGCCGTCGCCGAGCGGGAAGACCCAGCCGTAGCCGGGCAGGTCCAGGCCGCTGCCCGGGCAGCGCAGGTCGGCCCAGAGTTCCAGGTACGGGTCGTTGGTACGGGCCTCGCTGCGGTAGTAGCGGCGCGCCGCCGCCGCGACGGGCCGGCTGGCGTCGCGGTCGAGCCCCAGGGCCAGCGCGGTGCGGGCGGAGGCCCCGTCGGCCGCCACCACCAGCGGGGCCAGGTACCGTACGGGCTCCTCGTCGGGCCCGCGTACGGCGGTCACCCCGGTGACGTGGCCCGCGCGGTCCGTCAGCGGGGCCGTCACCTTGACCTGCGTGCGCAGCCGGGCTCCGGCGGCGCGGGCGTGCCCGGCCAGCAGGTCGTCGAAGTCGTGCCGGGTGCGGGTGAGCCCGAAGTCCGGGAGGCTGCCCAGCCGCGGCCATTCCAGCTCGACCGTCTTCCCCTCGCACACCCACCGCATGCCCTTGTTGCGCATCCAGCCCGGCTCGTTGACGTCGACGCCCAGCCGCACCAGCTGGTGCACGCTGCGGGGTGTGAGCCCGTCCCCGCACACCTTCTCCCGGGGGAAACCGCTCTTCTCCAGCAGCAGTACGTCCAGACCCGCGCGCGCGAGGTGGACAGCGGCCGCGGATCCCGCGGGCCCCGCCCCCACCACGATGACCTGCGCCTCTTCAACCCCGGCATCGCCACGTTCGGTGATCACCCGACCACTATGCCGTGTGATGCCCGGGGCCGCCGTGCGGCGCGGCCGAAATCGCCCGACGGCACGAGTGGCGGCTCCGCCCCGGAGGGGGAGGGCGGAGCCGCGTCCGACGGGGCCCGTGGGCCCGGGGCCGTCACGCGTGCTTGCGGCGCGTGAACAGGCGGTAGAGGGCGAGCAGGATGAGGGAGCCGACGATGGCGGCGATCCACGTGGAGAGTTCGAAGAACCCGTCCACGGAGTCGACGCCGAAGATGACCTTGCCGAGCCATCCGCCGAGCAGGCCGCCCGCGATGCCGATGAGCGTGGTGACGATGATCCCGCCCGGGTCGTCTCCGGGCATCAGCCACTTGGCGATGATGCCCGCGAGCAGCCCGAGGAGTATCCAAGCGAGTATTCCCATGATCCCTTCCTGGCTCGTCGTGAGGCCGGTGATGATTCCGCTTCTTTACCGTCCGGCGCTTCGTAAACGCTAAAGGGGCGGCCGGTGGCGAAAAACCGGAAAGGGATTTCGGGGGGACCGTCAGAAAGCGGCGCGCAGGAGCCGTCGGATCGCCAGCCGCACGCCCCACCCCGTGAGGCGCAGGCTGAGCCGCAGGAGCATTCGGCGGGGGACGGCCCGGTATGTCCAGCGGGCCAGTGTCCGCCGCCTCCGCCACCGTCGCCTGCGCCGCCGCAGATCGGGTTTCACGGGGATCTCCTCCCGGTTGCGGGAAAAGATCGAAAGAATCCGGGTGGGGAAGCCCCGGAAGGTCCACTTCTCCCTACGAGAATACTTTGCCCACCGTCTTCACCGGATTCCCCGTTTCAAACGCGGGCGGAGCGGCGCACCCGTGTACGGCCGGGCGTCCCGGAGCGCGCGCGTCCGGCGCGCGGCCCCGGGCGGCGACGGGCACGGGCCGGCATCAGGCGGCGGCACCGCCCTCCACGGGCCTGCGGCCCCAGGCCGTGAGCATGCCGGCCGACAGCGATGCGCACTCGGGGGAGTCCAGGTAGCGCACCGCCGCGTCCACGGCCGCGTCGTCGACCAGGCCGGTGGCGCGCATCGCCGCCCGGCTCCGCTCCCACGTGTCCGCCCAGAAGCGGCTGATGGGGCTGCCCGGCTCCAGCGGGGGTACGTGGATCTCGGCGGCCACCGGTACGAGCCCGGCCCCGCGCAGCAGTTGCGGGTACGACGGCACCCACGACACGTCCGTGCCGATGGTCTCCCGCAGCCCCTGCCACATCGCGCGCATGACCTCGGTGTACGGCGTGCCGGGTGCCCGGTCGCCCGTCAGGTCGACGGCGTCGCCGAGCACCAGGAACCCGCCGGGCTCGACGAGTTCCGCCAGCTGCCCGACGAGCCGCTCGTGCTCGGCCAGGTGCATCAGCACGAAGCGGGCGTGCACCAGCCGGAAGCGGCCGGGGGCGAAGCCCCGGGCGGTGACGTCGGCCTCCAGCACGTCCAGCCCGGGGTGGTCGGGGAGGAACCGCACGTCCCGGTCGACCGCGAGCACGCTCGCCACCCCGGCCTCGTCCAGCAGCCGCCGGGACACCGTGCCCGTACCGGCACCCACGTCGAGGCAGTGCCAGCCCGGGCCGACGCCGAGGGCGCGCAGCCGCGCCATCGTCGTGTCGTCGTAGGCGAGGGCACCGTAGTCGATGCGCTCCCCCTCGCCCGCCTCCTCGGGGCGGAAGACGTCCTCGCCGTAGCGCCCGCCGGCCGGTGCGGTGCTCATGCCGCCGCCCGGATGACGCCGGCCGAGCCGGGGCGGTCGTCGAACGGTTCCATGGCGTACCTCCACACACTGGACCGGTGGCGCACGGTCTCCCGGGCCGCGACACCACCGATCCTCCTCCGCTCCCGGCCGCCCCGCGCGGTCAGATCCGGTGCACGGTGTGCAGCGTCGTGTCGTAGGTGCCGCCGCCGTCGAGGAGCGAGGCACCGGCGACGTCGGCCATCGTCGGGCCGTTGACGGTCTTGCGGCTGGACACGAAGCGCGCCTTGCCGGAGGCGTCGGTGCCCAGGTGGATGCCGACGTGGTCCACCTCCCCGTCCCTGTCGGTGTCCCAGAACAGCAGGTCGCCCGGCTGGAGGAGGGCGAGGACGTCCGGAGTGGCGCCGGTGGTGCGGGCCAGGCGCACACCGGTGGCGTGGTCGGCCATCTGCTCGGAGGTACGCGGGAGCCGGGCCGGCGACGCGTCGTACATGTCGGCCACCGGAACGCCCATGTGGTAGCCGTACACCATGCGGGTGTAGCCGGAGCAGTCGAGGGAGCCCAGGAAGTCCGGGTCGGCCGTCTTCACCTTGCCGTTGGGGAAGGTCCAGTCCACGCCCATGAACTCGTGGAAGTCGGCGCCCACGGTGCGGTCGCCGTAGGGGTCGGCGGGGCTGTACTGCGCCTCGCCGAGCACCTTCCGGCCGGCGGCCGGGCCCGCACCGCTGGTCACCGCGGGCGCGCCGGGCAGGAACATGGCCGCGTACGCAAGGACGTCCGGGGCGAGTGAGCCGGTCCAGCCGCGGACCGTCTGCTCCAGGGCGGGCGTCCAGGTGCCGTCGAAGGGCGCGGGCAGCACCCGCACCCAGTCGCCGTGGGTGACGCTCGGCGGGGTCGCCCACGCGGCGTCGGCGACCTGGAACGCGGTGGCGGAGAACGTGACGGGCAGGCTGGTGCAGCCCTGGTTGGCGAGGGCCCGCAGACCGATGCGGCCCTTGGGGGAGTTGGCATCGGTGACGTCGGCATGCCAGGTGCCGGGCTGTCCGGCGGAGGCCCGCCAGGCCCTGACCCGGATGCGGTTGCCCTCCCGCAGCACCCGTATGCCCCACGCCGTGCCGGCGGGCACGCCGGTGGCGAGGGTGAGCACCGGACCGAGGGCGGCCGGGGCGCCGCCCGTCACCTTCTCCACGCGCAGCTCGACGGCGCCCGTGGTCAGGAAGGAGAGCCGGGCCCGGAGGTGGTTCTCCGCCGATGCGTAGCCGAAGAGCAGGGCGTACGAACACGCGTCGCCCGTCGGCACCTTGTCGAAGGCCGCCACCGCAGTCACGTCCACGTCGGTGATCCCGTCGTCCTTCAGCGTGGCGTAGCGGCTCGCGCCGTCCGTGGTGAGGGCGATGAGTCCGCGGCCCGGCGACACCGAGAAGTCGCCGGACACGGGGCCCTCGGTCTCCCAGGTGCCGCCGCCCGGCGAGTTGCCCCAGTACGGACGCGTGGCGGGGTTGCGCGCGGGGTCGGGCAGGGTGCGGTCGAAGTCCTCGGCGAACGGCCGCTTGTTCTCCGCGAAGGTACGCCGCGGGCCGGGCACGACCACCGTGCGGGCGCCGTGGGTGAGCAGGGCGACCCGGCGGCCTCCGGAGGTGACCTCGGTACGGGCCGGGGTCCCCGGCAGGACGGTCGCGGTGAGCGGCGAGGTCAGCGTGACCTGCGTGAACCAGGAGGCGTCCATGGGCGCCACGGTCACGGAGGACGCGGGCCCGGCGAGCCCGGCGGGGAGCGGGGCCGCGACCGCGCCTTCGGCGGCCCGGGCGGCGGGCGCGGGGGCGAGTACGGACAGCGGGACGGCGGAGGCGGCGAGCGCCGACAGCAGGGTGCGGCGTGACGTGTGTGTCATGCGTACATGATCCACACGCCCCTGGAGTCCCTCGTTCAGGGACGGTGGTCGTCGGCGCCGGGTGCGGACTCGTCCGGGGTCTGCCACGAGTCCTCCCGGGCGCGCGCGGGCCGTGGCTGGCGCGCCGGCCGCGCGCCCGGGTCCTTGCGGGCCGCCGCCCGCCGGCTGCCCCACCAGAACGCGCCGAGCAGGACCGCGACGACGACCAGGCCGGCCAGGATCAGGAGGAGCGACGGGGAACCGTAGGCGGCGAGCTGTGCGGCGGACGGGAACGGGGCGGCGTCGGGTGCGGCGGAGGGGAGGGACGCGGGGGCGGGTGCGGTGAGGGCGCTGGGAGTGATCATGGCCCGCGTCTACCCGCTGTGCCGCGCCTTGCACGCGGCCGTTTCCGCCGGCCTGCCGTACACCCCCGGGGACCGGGTCTCAGGCGGCCGGGATTCGGTGCCGATGACCGGGGTAGCCGGTCACACGGGCCGGGCGCGCCCGGACGGGCGCGCGGGATCCGGGCCGGAAGCCGGCACGGGAGCCGCGGCCGGACGCAGCACACACGAAAGGCGGTGGGGTCGTGACCGGAACGTCGATCGACGCGTTCGCCGACCGGCTGGACGGGCCCGTGTACGTGGTCACCGTGGCCGCCGGCCGCGAACGTGCGGGCTGCCTCGTCGGCTTCGCCTCGCAGTGCTCCATCCACCCGCCGCGCTTCATGGTCTGGCTGTCCACGCTCAACCACACGTACCGGGTCGCCCGCCGCGCCTCGCACCTCGCCGTCCACCTCCTCGGCCCCGACCAGCGGCCCCTGGCCGAGCTGTTCGGCGGCGAGACCGGCGACGAGGTGGACAAGTTCACCCGGGTCGCATGGCGCCCCGGCACCGGCGGGAGCCCCCTGCTGACCGGGGCCCACGCCTGGTTCGAGGGACGCATCGAGGCCAGGGTCGACGGCGGCGACCACATCGGCCACCTCCTGGCCCCCGCCGAGGTGTCCCCGCCGGCCGCGGCCGGCCCCGGCGTCCTGACGTACCACGACGTCAAGGACATCGACCCCGGACACCCCACCTGACCGGCCACCGGACACCGAACGCGGGCCGGGCCGCCTCCACCGCCCCGGACCGCTCCCTCTCCCGGTCCGTTGTGTGACTCCCGCTCCGCTGGGCAGGCGCGCCCCCGTCCGTGCCGTCTACCCCGCCGAGGAGCCATGAACAGCGCCCTCCGCCTGCCCGTCGTCCTGGGAGGCTCGGTCCTGCTCACCGTCGCCGCCGGCTGGGCCGTCGACCTGCTGCTGCGCCGAGCCGACGCCCGCCACCCCGAAACGCCCCTGTGGAACGCCCTGCGCCGCTGCCGCCCCGCCCTGCAGATCGTGCTGCTCGCCGCCCTGCTGCGGGGCGCCTACCGGCAGACCGCCTGGCAGCCCCTGGAGGACCACGAGGCCGTCGTCGGCCACGTCCTCTCCCTCGTCCTGATCGGCGCCGGCGCGTGGCTGATCGTCGGCGTGGCCTCCGCCGCCGTCGAGTCCGGTTACGCGCGCTACGCGACCGGCCCCCGCGACCCCGCCCGGCTGCGCCGGGTCCGTACCCAGGTGACGCTGATCATGCGGGTCGTGACCGCCGTCGTCGCCGTCGTCGCGGTCGCCGCGATGCTGCTCACCTTCCCGAGCTTCCGCGCACTCGGCACCTCCGTGCTCGCCTCCGCCGGGATCATCGGCATCGTCGCCGGCATCGCCGCCCAGTCGACGCTGGGCAACCTCTTCGCCGGTTTCCAGATCGCGTTCGGCGACCTCGTCCGCATCGGCGACACGGTCGTCGTCGACGGCGAGTGGGGAGTGGTCGAGGACATCACCCTCACCTTCCTCGCCGTGCGGACCTGGGACGAGCGCCGGATCACCATGCCGGTCTCGTACTTCACCACCCGGCCGTTCGAGAACTGGTCCCGCGGCGGCCTCCAGATGACCGGCAGCGTCTTCCTCCACTGCGACCACTCCGCGCCGGTGGACCTCATACGCGACCACGTGCACGACATCCTCCGCGGCTGCCCCGCGTGGGACGGCCGCGGCTGGGACGTCGCCGTCACCGAGACGACCCCCTCCACGATCGTCGTCCGGGCCATCGTCACGGCCAAGGACGCCGACGACCTGTGGACCGTCCGCTGCGCGGTACGGGAACGCCTCGTCGCCTGGCTCTCCGAGAAGCACCCCCACGCCCTGCCGCGCCTGGCGGTGGCCCCGGCCGTCTCGTCGGACGGCGACGGCCCGCGCCGCCCGGCCTGGGACTGACGTCCGGACACGCCCCGTGTACGGGCGCGGACTCCGGGCACACGCGCGGCATGACCGTACCCAAGACCACAGTCCTCGTCCTGGACAGCGCCGACCCCGAGCCGCTGGCCCGCTTCTACGCCGACCTCCTCGGCGGCACCGCCGCGCCCGCCCCGGACGACGGGGACCTGCTCCTCGTGTCCGGCCCCGCCGGCGTGGTCCTCGGCGTCCGCCGGGACCCGCACCACGCCCCGCCGAGCTGGCCCCTCCCCGAGGGCTCCCAGCAGGCCCACCTGCACATACTGGTCCCCGCGCCGAACCTGGACGACGCCGAGCGCGAGGCCGTGGCGCTCGGGGCCCGGCCGGTGGCCGCCGAGGACCCCGGCAGCGGGCCGGGCAGCCGTACCAGCGTGCGCCGCTACGCCGACCCGGCGGGCCACGGGTTCATCCTGTCCGCCGTCCGGCCGGGGGCCGTACCGGCCCAGTCCCGCCGCGGCTGAGGGGGCCCGCACGCGGGCCCGGTCCCACCGGGCGCGGGGTGCGGTCCCGGCCGGGTCCCGTTGGCGAGCGGCCGCCGCGCCGGCCGCCGTCGGCCCGCAGCCGGCCCCTGCTGTGCCCTCCGGGGTGAGAAGGGTCACCGGCGGGACCCGGTCCCGGCGGTCCGTTGCTAGATTGTGCGGCGGCCCCACCCGAGGCCCCGGACGAGATGCGCCGTACCCGGTTACGCACGACGACGCGCCCCACGGCGCCGTCCCACCGGCAGGCGCCGTACCGCTGTCCGGCCCCGGGCAGCGTTTCCCTCGTCGCACAGATGGGCCGACCACATGACCGTGCCGCTCACCCGCACCCTCTACACCACGACCGCGCAGGCCTCCGGAGGCCGCACCGGAGCGGTCGTCACCGATGACGGACGGCTGGACGTCCGGCTGGCTCCGCCCCGCAAGAAGGTGCCCGGCACCACCAACCCCGAGCAGCTGTTCGCGGCCGGCTTCGCCGCATGCTTCACCTCCGCGCTGGCCGAGGTGGCCGGCGAGTTCGGTGCCGACGCGTCGGCCGCCCGCGTGGCATGCGAGGTCCGGCTGGGCACCACGGACACGCCCGCGGGTTACGGCCTCGCCGTCGGCCTCACCGTCTCCGTGCCCGGCTGGACGGCGGCCGACCTGCTGCCCCTGCTCCACCGCGCGGACGCGGTCTGCCCCTACTCGCAGGCGGTACGCGGCAACATCGAGCTCTCGCTCCGGGCGCTCGACGGCGGCCCGGCCGATGCCTGAGCCGGCCGCCGCGCCCGGGCCGCCGGACCGAAGCCGGTACCCGGTCCCGACCGGGACCCCGGCCCCCGGCGGGCCCGGCGTGCCGGTGCCGGAGCGGGGCGCGTGGCTGCGGCGCGGGATCAGCCGCGACGGCGGACCCCTGCGCGAGGACCAGGAGGTGGTCTGGCTTCAGGACGGCCCGTACTTCGCGGACAGCCGGGGCTTCGCCGGCACCACCGAATTCGACGGCCGCCGGGTGCACTTCCACCACCTGACGGGGGAGCCCGGCGAGGACGCGGGCAGCTTCCGGTGGGAGGGGACGGACCTCGTCGAGTGGGGCGCCAACCCGGACGGCAGCACCTTCCTGGAGGTCTGGACGCCGCTCCCCGGGGCCGAGGGCGACAGCGGCTCCTGGACCGGCCGGGACCACCACGTCGTACGCGTCGGCCGGCACGTGGTCCACGTCGACTCCCGTACGGGCACGTACTGGCGGCTGTGACCACCGGGCTCTCGGGAGCGGGGCGGGGGCCGCGGCAGGCACCCTAACCGGCTCCTCTCGGCCAACCGGCGGCGCTTTCCGGACGGATCGGGCCGCTCCGGGCCCTCGCGGTGCCCGGGCGCGCGGATGCGGGGCAGGCGCGGGGGCGGCGGCGACGCGCCGCCACCGCCGCGGGGGACCGGTACCGGACTTCCCCGCGGCGGCCGACCGGACCACGGAGGTAACGAACATGCGGATCATCGTCACGCGATCCGGCGGCTTCGCGGGTGTGGAGAAGGCCCGCGAGCTCGACACCTCGGGCCGCCGCGACGCGGCGCACTGGGAGGAGCTGGCCCTCAGGGCCCTGTCGGGCACCCCGGACGGCTTCCACTACCGGATCACCGTGGACGACCAGGTGGTCGACGTCGAGGACGGCTGCCTCTCCGAGGACCAGCGCAGGCTGATCCGCGCCGTGCTGGACGAAGCGGCCTGACCTGACGTCAGTGGCCCGGACGCCCACGGCGGCCGGGCCACCGCCGACACACGCCGGCGGGGGGGGGGGGGGGGCGGCCCGCGCGCGGCCCCCCCCCCCCCGGGCCCCCCCCCCCGGCCGCGGGGGGCCGCGGACCACCCCC
>NZ_JBITRX010000011.1:0-133527 GCF_044540325.1 Streptomyces sp. NPDC086023 | reverse complement strand
CCTGGGGCAACCGGGGTGGCTGCGAACGCGCCCGCTGCGGGAGGGCGCCCCGTGGGGGGGGGGGGGGGGCGGGGGGGGGGGCGGGGGGGGGGGGGGCGGGCCCCCCCCCCCCCCCCCGGCGGGGGGCCCCCCCCCCCCCCCCCCCCCCCCCCCCCCCCGCCGGGCTCCAGGACCGCGGCGCGGCGCGGTCAGAAGCGGCCCAGGGGGGCGTCGCCCCAGTAGCCGCCGACCTCCCGGTGGTACTCCGGGTCGCCCAGGTGCTTGTCGCGGACGAACTCCGGGGCCTCCTTGACCTGTTCCTTCGTCCGGTCGACGTAGACCTTCTCCTCCGCGGTGTCCACGCGGGTGATCGTGCCGGCGGGCAGGAGGACCTCCTTGCCGAAGATCCAGGGGCCGGTGTCGACGACGATCCAGGATGCGTCGGTCTCGTACGAGTGCTTGTCGACCTTGCCGATGGTGCCGTCCACGGCCTCCACCTTGTAGCCCGTCAGATCGGTGCCCTCCAGGCTGCCGGCGGAGAGGCGGTAGACCCAGATGTTGTCGGTCATGGGAGCAACTTCCCTTCTCGGCGATTCGTCGGGGGCGACGGCAGGCCGGCCCGGGTCCGGACCGGGGCCGGCGGCGTCGCCACGGACCTCGCATGCCCCGGTTCCCGGGTTTGACTCACACGGCTTCGTCGGGAACCGGAGCCGGGACCGAGACCGGGACCTGGACCGAGACCGGGACCGGGACCGGGACCGGAACAGAGACCGGAACCGGAGCCATGGCGGCGGCGGCCTCGGCGGACGGCGCCGCCGGCTCCGCGGGATGGCCGGCGAGGTAGTCCAGCAGGCCGGCGATCTCCAGGCCGGCCTCCGCGGGATGGCGGAACCGGGCGCCGGGGGCGATGACGTAGCGGTTGCGCCGGCCGTCGCGGGTGCGCGTGAGGTACCCGTCCGCCTGGAGGTCCGTGACGATCGCCTGCACGGTGCGCTCGGTGAGGCCGCAGCCGGCCGCGATGTCGCGCAGTCGGATCCCCGGGTCGCGCGCGATCGCGACCAGGACCCGGGCGTGGTTCGTCAGGAAGGTCCAGCGGTTCCGGCGGGCGTCCGTGTGCTCGTTCTCCACGCCGACATTCTTGAGCCACAACTCGCGAAAAGCAATTCCCGAACCAGTTTTCCGGTATCCCTTGACGTGTGTCCGATCCCCCGGCAGGGTGCTGGGTGAGCGGAACGTGACCTCCGCTTGACCGCGATCGCCCAACGCACCGCAAGCCAAGTGCCCAAGGAGCGCAGACGATGACCTTCACGGCCACCCCCGAGGCCCTGCACACCGAAGCCGAGCACCCCGAGGCCGAGCGCCCCGGGCACGAGCAGCCGGAGCCCGCGCCGCCCGGCGCTGCGGGCACCGGAGACCCCGACCTGCTCGGCCTCCCCGAGGTGCCCTGCCCGCGCGAGGTGCCGACCTGTGACGCCCGGGAGCTGACCCGGGTGTTCTTCGAGCGCCTGCGCAGCCTCGAAGAGGGCACCCGCGCGTACCAGTACGTACGCAACACGCTGATCGAGATGAACATCTCCCTGGTGCACTTCGCCGCCCGCCCCTTCCGGGACCGTCCCGGCGGCCCGGAGACCGAGGACATCATCCAGGTCGGCACCATCGGCCTGATCAAGGCCATCGACCGCTACGAACCCGAGCGCAACGTCCAGTTCAGCACGCTGGCCATGCCCTACATCACCGGCGAGATCAAGCGGCACTTCCGCGACACCACGTGGGCCGTACGGGTTCCCCGGCGTCACCAGGAGCTGCGTTCCCAACTGGCCAAGGCCACGGAGGAGCTGACCTCCGCCACCGGCCACGCCCCCGCCCCCGCGGAACTCGCCGCGCACCTCGACCTCCCCGAGGACGAGGTCCGCCAGGGCCTCGTCGCGGCCAACGGCTACTCCGCCCACTCCCTCGACGCCCCCCAGGAGATCTCCGCGGGGTCGGGTGCACGGGCGGCCGACCGCTCCGCACGCACCCTCGCCGAGACCCTCGGGGGCGTGGACCCGGACCTGGAGGCGGTCGAGAACCGCCACGCCCTGGCCCCCCTCCTCGCCCGGCTGGACGAACGCACCACCCGCATCCTGGAGCTGCGCTTCGGCCAGGAGATGACCCAGGCCGAGATCGGCGCGGAGATCGGGCTCTCCCAGATGCACGTCTCCCGGCTGCTCTCCCGCACCCTCGGCAGCCTGCGCGAGGAACTGCTGCGGGACGACTGACCGCAGCAGCCGCGGGTGGTCGGCCGGCCGGGGCCGGTGCGGTCCGGCCGGCCGGGGCTGCTGCCTTACGGCCGGACGGAGTTGTCTGATCGTCAGATACGAACACGAGAAGGTCCCGACTTCGTGTCTTCTGCCTGTACGGACCCTCGCCGGCCTGCGGCAAGACTCTCTCCCACAGGCCGCGGCCGTTCCGAAGGCCGACGCCAGGACACGGGGAGAGACAGCACGATGAGTGGTCAGCTGTACGACGGGATCGGCGAGGCGTTCGAGGGCTTCAAGACCCTGCCCCTCGCGCGCTACGGCGAGGTGCCGGGCTTCCTCGCCCTCGTCGGCGACGTGGCGGGCAAGTCGGTCCTCGACCTCGCTTCCGGCACCGGCTTCTACAGCCGCGAGTTCAAGCGCCGGGGCGCCTCGGACGTCCTGGGCGTCGACATCTCCGGCGAGATGATCGCCGCCGCCCGGGCCATCGAGGACAAGGACCCGCTGGGCATCCGGTACGAGGTCGGCGACATCGCCGAACTGCGCCCCTTCGACCGGCCCTTCGACGTGGCCGTCGCCGTCCAGGCGTTCAACTACGCGGACGACGTCGCCACCGTCGAGCGGATGTTCCGCAACGTCCACCGCAGCCTGGTGCCCGGAGCGGACTTCTTCCTCTTCCTCCAGCACCCGGACTACCGCTTCGACGGCCCGTCCCTCGCCAAGTACGGCTTCCTGTGCGAGCAGATCGGCGAGACGGCGGTCGGGCCGCGCATCAGGCTCACCGCGCTGCTCGACCGGCCGATCTCGTTCGAGGCCAGCCCGCCCAGCCGGAAGACCTACGAGGAGTGCCTCCTGGCGGCCGGGTTCACCGACCTGACCTGGGCCCCGCTGGAGATCTCCGCCGCGGGCATCCAGGAGTACGGTGAGGAGTTCTGGGCGGACTTCACGGCCAACCCGGCGCTGGGCACGCTCCGCTGCCGCGCCTGACCCGGAAGGGAGGCCGGCGGGCCTGCGCGCCGCCCGGGATCTCCCGGGCGGCGAAGGCGGCCCGCACACGGCCTCCGCCGCGTGCACGCCGACCGTCTCGGCCGGCCGGTCACCGAAGGCCTCGCCGATCGCGGCCGCCTCGGGAGGAGCCGCAACCCGGTACGGCGACGGAGACACCTCGCCCACCGACGGCCGAGCATCCGCAGGGGTGAACTCCCGGCCCCGGCCCTTGGCCCGTCCGGCCCTGCACTCCGCCGGCCTGACACGCCGCCGGCGGGATGAGTTCCCGCGCGGGCCCGCGTGAGTACGGGCACTCAGGCCCGGGCAGTGCCGCGGCACGACGATGAGGGCCAACACGTCGTCAACCCTCGGGAGTCACCCGTGCTCAGCCGCATCGCCGCAGCGGTCGTCCCGGTGCTCGGGCACCTCACAGTCAGCGCGGACCGTGCCTCCTCGCCCCGGGCGGGCAGGATCATCCTCGCGAACCACAGCTCCCTCGCCGACCCGGGCGTCGTCCTGGCCGGCCTGCACCGCATGGGCATCGAGCCCGTCGTCCTGGCGACCGCCGGCCTGTGGCGCATCCCGCTGCTGCGCGGCCTGCTCGGCTCCGGCGGCCACATCCCCGTACACCGGGGCACGGCCAGGGCCGCGGCCTCGCTGGACGCGGCGGCCGAGGCCCTGGCCGCCGGCCGCGACGTGCTGATCTACGGGGAGGGCCGGCTGCCGCAGCGCAGGGACGCCGCCGAGGCCGCGCCCTGCGCCTTCCGCAGCGGCCCGGCCCGCCTCGCGGCGGCCACGGGCGCACCCGTGGTCCCCCTGGGACAGGCGGGCGCGCGACGGATCACCTCCGGCAGCCGTGCCAAGCAGCTCGCCGGGATCGTCACGGCGCCGGCCCGTCGGCCGCGCCTGCACGTCCACCTGGGCGAGGCGCTCCACCTCCCCGCGGACGTGCCGACGGCCACCAGGACGGCCCACGAGGCGGTCACGGCGGCCTGGCGGACGGCGGCGCGACGGATCGGCGAGCCGGCCGCCTGGAATTCCGCGGTCAGCCGGCAAGCTTCGCCTTGAGCTTTTCCAGAATGCGCTTCTTGACTTCCGCCTTGACGGCGTCGCTGTCCGCACTCGATCCGTCACCGCAGATCGCGGTGGCGGTCGCCTCGTCGATGATCACGTCGGCGTCGGCCGGGGTGAGCGTCCCGGCCTGTTCCGGAACGAGCGTCCCGACCTGCCGTGGAACGGCGGCCGGAGCTTCCATCGCGACCGCCGGCAGCGCGATGCCGGCACCCACGAGGGGCAGCGCGGATACGGCGAGCAGAATGCGGGTCCGGTACTTCCCGGGCAGCTTGCTGGACATCGGAATTCTCCGTTCGGGCGGGGAAAAGGACCCGGCCGGAGCCGGGCGTGTGCCTCCACGGAATCACCGGCGGTCATGCGGGTCACGCCACTCGAATTCGTGACTTGACGGCTCTGCCGCACCCTGCTTGCGGAATGCGGGCCGGCCGTCGGCCCGGGCCCGGACCGGGCCGTCGGCGTCGAGCGCGTACCCGTTCAGCCCGCCCGCCGCGGCCCGCCCGCCGCGACCCGGCGCCCCCGCCTCCGGCGCACACCAGCCCCGGGGCCGGCGCCCCGCCCGGAGAACCGCCCCGCGCCCCGACCCGCCCGCCGCCCACTCACCCACCGGCGAGGTGCCCGCGGACGTCTACGTCCCCACCGGCTACGGCGAGCTGCTCTTCGGCGTGTGGAAGGGCTTCCGGGAACTGGTGCTGCTCGGCCTCGCCGACCGTACCCCCCGCGTCCACGCGTGCGAGCCCGCCGCCGGAGCGCCGCTGGCCGCTGCCGTGCGCACGGGCCGGCCGGCCGCAACGGTCCGGGTGGGACCCACGGACGCGTACGCCATCGACTGCGCGGTGAGCGGCTACCGCGGCGTCGTCGCCCTCAGGGAGAGCGGCGGCACCGCGCACGCCCTGACCGATGCACAACTGAGCTCCGCCCGCGACGAACTGGCCGCCCAGGGCATGTGGGTCGAGCTGTCGGCGGCCGCGGGCCTGGCCGCCCTCCGGGCCGGCCACCCGGCCGGGACCGGAGCCGCCGAGGAGGGCCCGGCCGTGTGCGTCGCCACCTCCAGCGGGTTCAAGGACACCGCGACCGCACGGCGGGACCGGTACCCGGCGCTGCCGGCCGACTGGGCCACGGTCCGCGCCGCGCTCGCCTGACCGGGCGGCCCGGCCGGTAGGGCATCATCGTGGGATGTCCGATCGCATCATCGCCGCCTGTGACGGGGCGGCCAAGGGAAACCCCGGCCCGGCCGCATGGGCCTGGGTCATCGCCGACTCCGAGGGCCGCGCCGAGCGCTGGGAGGCCGGGCCGCTGGGCCGCGCCACCAACAACGTCGGGGAACTCACCGCCCTCCAGCGCCTGCTGGAGGCCGTGCCCGAGGGGACGGCGCTGGAGGTGCGGATGGACTCCCAGTACGCGATGAAGGCCGTCACCCAGTGGCTGCCGAACTGGAAGCGGAACGGCTGGCGCACGGCCGCGGGCAAGCCCGTCGCCAACCAGGAGCTCGTCCAGGCCATCGACGGCCTCCTCGCCGACCGGGACGTCGACTTCCGCTACGTGCCCGCCCACCGCGAGGACGGCGACCACCTCAACGCCATCGCCGACCAGGCCGCCAGCGACGCCGCCACCAGCCAGGAGCCCGCCGGCACGGCGCTCGGCACGGAGGAGATCCCGGTTCCCGCCGCGGACCGCACCGCCCCGCCCCGCCGCAAGCCGGCCCGGAGCACACGCCCCGCCTCCGGCGCCGGCTCGGCCACCCGCACCATCAAGGCGAAGTACCGCGGCACCTGCCCCTGCGGCCGCGGCTACGCCGCCGGTGAGGACATCGCCAGACTCGGCACCCGCTGGGGGCACCCCGACTGCCGGCCCGCCGCCGATCCGGCCTGACCGGACGTCAGCCCTCCGCCATCCCGTTGAGCAGCAGCGCGCCGAGCACGGCGCAGGTGGCCAGCAGGGTGGCTGCGCTCAGCAGGACGGTGCGGGCACTTCCGCGTTCCAGGCCCAGGGCCTTGAAAGCCAGGGCCGCGAAGGCGAGGGCCGGTGCGAGGAGCAGCAGCAGGAGGGGGACGTCGTAACCGAGCGAACCGGCCGCGGCGGCGAGGACCGCCGCGCAGCCGAACGCGCGGGCGGTCAGGTCGGTCCAACGCGGCCGTGCTCGCTCGGGGCGCATGCGGCGAGGTTAGGCCGTGTCCTTCGGATCACGCCAGGCCCAGCGCGAACACGGCGAAGCCCGCCGCCAGTACGCCCGCCAGGGCCCGCCGGATCGTGCCGGTGCGCGTCCACGGGGACTCGAACCCCCGCGCGTACCGGCCGATCAGCACCAGCAGCACCGCGAACACCGGCATCCAGGCCAGCCGCGCCAGGATCCAGCCCACCGAGTCGGGCGCCCCGACCAGACCGGCGACCGGGCCCGTGTACGCGGCGGGCACCGCCGCGGCCAGCATCGCCGTCTGGTGCCAGCACAGGATCGTCATCGCGGACAGGTTGACCACGACCACCGGCGCCCACAGCGCGGGCCGCCGCAGCCACCCGCCGAGCCGGTCCCGGAGCAGGACGGCGGCACCGCTCTGGGCGGCGGCGAGGGCGAGGACGAGCAGCGAGGGCGGGTGGGAGTTCGTACGGGCCTCACCCGGTACGCCCACCATCGACGCCGGGTAGCCGAACCAGGCCAGCAGCGCGGCGAACAGCGCGGCCCCGCCGAGCAGCAGCCCCCACCCGTGCCGCCGGGTGACCCGGCCCTCGCCCCAGGAGACGCCGAGCTGGTACGCGAAGAGCCAGCCCGGAAGGATGTTGAGCACGCCCAGCCAGGACGGCACGGCGTCGTCGTACGGCCCGTACCGCAGGAAGTCGACGACCGCCACCGCGCCGAGCAGCGGGGCCGCGGCGTACGCGCCCAGCCGGCGCGCGGCGCGCACGCAGGAGGGAGTGAGCGCGGTCAGCACGGTGTACACCCCGACGAACCACAACGGCTGGACCACGAGCGTGGACGCCGTCCGCAGGGTGTCGGCCGGCACCGCCAAGCCGTGGTGCAGCAGCGGCAGCAGCACGGCCCACACGGCGGTGACCCCGAGCACCGGCCGGCCCAGCCGGGCCAGCCGCCCCTTCAGCCAGTCGGCCGTGGGCCCCTGGTGGCGGCGGAAGGAGAGGACGGAGGCGTAGCCGCCGACCAGGAAGAAGACGCCCAGCATCTGGAGCACCCAGCCGGCCGGTGCCAGGCCGCCGAACGCGGCCAGCGGACTGGCGTTGTGGAGGGCGCCGTCGGGGGAGAGGGTGAAGCCGCCCAGCAGCCAGTGCCCGGTGGGCACGGCCAGCAGGGCGAGGGCGCGCAGTCCGTCGATCGGGCGGTCCCGGCCGGCGGGCGTCCGGGCCTCGATGGTGCGGGCCGCCGTCCGGAGCGAGTGCAGCGCCTTCACCGGGCCTCCCCTTCCGCGATGGCGGCGAACGCGTGCAGCGAGGCGGTGCCGGGCGTGAAGTAGCCGTCGTGGCCCCGCGCGTCCCCGGCCGGCACGCGGCGGGCGCCGAACCCCGGGCCGGCGGGGTCGGGACCGTGGCCGAGCCCGGCGAACTCGACGTGGGGGACCAGGCCGATCCAGTCGGTGGGGTCCTTGGCGGCCCACACCCGCGCCGTGGTGTTCAGCTCGGCCGCGCTGCGGGCCCGCATGCCGGGCGAGGCGACCGCCACGATGTCCTCGGCCCTGACCCGGTGCGCGGCGAGCCCGCAGACCACCGAGCCGTAGCTGTGGCAGAACAGCGCCGGCTCGGCCGCGCCGACGGCCCGCAGCCCCTCGGTGAACCGGACGAGCCGGTCCGCCCCGGCCGCGGCCAGGTCTCCGCCGGCGGCGTCGAGGCCGACGCCGAGGGGCGTCGTGTACCCGGCCCACGCGACGACCGCGGTCCGGTCGCCGGTGGCTCCGCGCAGGGCGGTGGCCTTGCGGACGAGCCGGCCGAGGTTACCGGCGTCGACGTCGGCCCCCGGCACGACCACCGCCACGTGCCGCGCCCGAGCGAGGTCGCCGTAGACCAGTACGGCCTGGCCGCGGCCGCGCGGGTCGTACGCGAGTACCTGCTGCCCCGCGAACCGGGCACCCGCGGTACGGGCGTTGGCCGCGTACCGCAGGGCGATCGGGGCGCCGTCGAGGTTGCCGACCACGCCGGGGTGGGCGCTCGCCAGCTCCTGCCGCCGCCGCTCGCCCAACCCGGCGAAGTACCGGGCGGTCTGAACGGGAGTCATGGCCTCGGGTTCGGGCAGTCCGGCGGCCCGCCAGGCCGCCGTGCCGGCCGGTGGCCCGATCACCGGCAGCTGGGTGGTGCCGGACGCCCATCCCGCCGTGCCCGCGACCGCGGCGGTGGTGAGCGTGGCGGCGACCAGGATCCTGGTGAGCCTGGTCCTCGTGAACCGGCGCATGCGACGGCCTCCCTTTCCGTTCCCGTCCCTCTCGGGGTGAGCGAGAGGAAGGTAGGAAGGAGGCGGGTGACGGCACGTCACACCGGAGAGCCAACCCGCGACTCATACCGGGGTAGGGGGTCGACGACCGGGAGACCCCAGGCCGGAGGTGGGGCTTCCCCCAGGCAGCGGGTGTAGCCCTCCCCCGGGAAGGGCTGCCCCCGGGAAGGGCTGCCCCCGGGAAGGGCTACCGCCCGCCGGGCGTCACCAGCCCGGACTCGTACGCGAAGACCACCGCCTGCGCCCGGTCCCGCAGGTCCAGCTTGGCCAGCACCCGCCCGATGTGCGTCTTGACGGTCTGCTCCGCCAGCACCAGGTGTCCGGCGATCTCCTGGTTGGACAGCCCCCGGGCGACCAGTTCCAGCACTTCCGTCTCCCGCGGGGTGAGCCCGTTGAGCCGCAGCGCCGCCCGGTCGGCGCGCGGCGCGGGACGCGAGGCGGCGAAGTCGGCGATCAGCCGCCGGGTCACCGAGGGGGCCAGCAGGGCGTCCCCGGCCGCGACCACGCGCACCGCGGAGATCAGGTCGGCCGGCGGCGCGTCCTTGAGCAGGAAGCCGGAGGCGCCCGCGCGCAGCGCCTCGTACACGTAGTCGTCCACGTCGAAGGTGGTGAGCATCAGCACCTTGGGCCGGTGCAGCACGCCCGGCGGCGGATCGAGGATCTCGCGCGCGGCCGCGAGTCCGTCGAGTTCGGGCATCCGCACGTCCATGAGGACCACGTCGGGGTGCACGGCGCGTGCCACGGCGACGCCCTGCCGCCCGTCCGCCGCCTCGCCCACCACGTCGATGTCGGACTGCGCGGAGAGCAGGGCCGCGAAGCCCGCCCGCACCATGGCCTGGTCGTCGACGATGAGCACGCGGATGGTCACGGGAGGTCCTTCGGGGTCGTCAGCGGCAGCCGGGCGGCGACCCGGAAGCCCCCGTCCGGCAGCGGCCCGGTGTCCAGGAAGCCGCCGGTCAACCGTACGCGCTCGCGCATCCCGACGAGGCCGTGCCCGGTGCCCGTACCGCCCTCCAGCGGAGCGGCGGGCTCTGCGGCGGGGCCGTTGACGACCAGGACGTGCAACCAGCCCTCGCCGTCGCCCCGTACGGACACCCGGGTCGCGGAGCCGGGCGCGTGCCGCACCACGTTGGCCAGGGCCTCCTGCACGATCCGGTACGCCGACAGGCCCACCGCCTGCGGGAGTTCGCCCGGCCCCGGCAGGTCCGCCGCCATCGACAGCTCGGCCGGCACCCCGGCCCGGACGGTGGCCTCCACCAGCTGCTGCACCCGGTCGAGCCCGGGCTGTGGCGCCCGCTCGCCCTCCGCCCCCTCGCTGCGCAGCACGGAGAGGAGCCGCCGCATCTCGGTCAGCGACTCTCGGGCCGCGGCGGCGATGGAGGCGAACTCGTCCCGCGCCCCCTCCGGCAGGTCCGGTAGCCGGTACGGGGCGGAGTCCGCCTGCACGGTGATCACCGACATGTGGTGGGCGACCACGTCGTGCAGCTCGCGGGCGATCCGGGCCCGTTCCTCCAGGAGCGTACGGCGGGCCCGTTCGGCCTCGCTGATGGTCTCCTGCTCCACCAGCCGCCGCTCCGCCTCGCCGCGCCCCCGCAGGGTGGCCGTGACCAGCAGCACGGTGCCGGTCAGCACGAACAGCAGCACTGTCAGACCGGCGGCCCGGTTCGGCGAGAGCAGCTCGAAGACCGCCCCGGCGGCGCCGGTCGCCAGCCACACCCCGACCAGGGCGCGCCGGCCTTCGCGCAGCCCCAGTGCGGTCATCAGCACCAGGTAGCCGACGATCACCATGGGCGTCCACGGCCAGGGCCGCCCGTCGACGCCGCTCGATGCGAGCAGCACGAAACCGCCTGCGACGTCCGCGGCCGAGATCGCCCACCAGGCCTGGAGGGGCCGGGTGACGGCGAGCACCAGCGGCAGGGTCTGCGCGGTGGCGAGCGCCCCGGCCAGGCCGCCGGGCACCCGGTAGTCCTGTACGAGCACGACGACCGTGACCGGCAGGAGCGCGGCGGCGCTCGCGAAGGCCACCGCGTACGGCAGCCGGCGCACCCAGGGCGAGGACGCCCGGGCGAGCAGGGCCTCACCGGGACGGGTGGGCGTGGCGAGGGCGGTGCCGAGGCTTCGGAGCAGTTCCTGCGCCCGGACCCCGGCCTGTGGCGTGCGCGGCGGACGCCGCTTCTCATCGTTCATGGCGGGCCCAGGGTAGGCGCGCCCCACCCTCGGTCACGTCATACCCGGGTACCGGCCGCGGCCTGGTACCAGGGTGTGAGGCCGGATCGCCCGCATTGCCTTCGCCTTTCGTCATTGCAACGAAGCGTTGCGTTCGATTCATCGCCATTGCATCGATCTCACTATGTGGAGCTGGGTAGTTCACTTTTACGGCATTGACTACTTTAGGAATGCAACGTAGCTTTCGCGATACGTCAAACACGCTATGTCGCGAGATGAGGATCACCGTGAGCGAATCCCCGTACACCGTGCCCGCGCTGCCGGCGGAGCGCCGGACCGGCTGTCCCTTCGACCCGCCGGCGGAGCTGACCGAAGCGCGGCGGCACGGCCCGGTCAGCCGCTACACCCATCCCGGCGGGAAACCCGGCTGGTTCATCACCGGTTACGAGCAGGTCCGTTCGGTCCTCGCGGACCCACGGTTCAGCTCGCGCAAGGACCTCATGAACGTGGTCGACTTCGAGCTCCCCCCGGCGCCGCCCGGCGAGTTCCTCCTCATGGACGAGCCCGAGCACAGCCGCTACCGCAAGCCGCTGGTGGGGAGGTTCACCGCCCGGCGCATGCGGCTGCTCACCGAGCGCATCGAGCAGATCACCGCCGAGTGCCTGGACGCCATGGAGAAGGCGGGCCCCGGGGCGGACCTGGTGAGCGCCTTCGCCAAGCCCATCCCCACCATCGTCATCTGCGAGATCCTCGGCGTGCCGTACGCGGACCGGGCGTCCTTCCAGGAGCAGATCGACACGTTCATGAACGGCGAGACGGGCGACGAGGAGCTGATCGCCGCCTACACCGCCACCCAGGAATACCTCGGCCGGCTCGTCGCGGCCAAGCGCGCCGACCCCACCGACGACGTCCTGAGCGAACTCGCCGACAGCGACCTCACCGACGAGGAGCTGCGGGGCATCAGCCTGATCCTGCTGGCCGCAGGCTTCGACACGACGGCGAACATGCTGTCCCTCGGTACGTTCGCGCTGCTGCAGCACCCGGAGCAACTGGCCGCGCTGCGCGCCGATCCCGAGCTGATCGACCGAGCCGTGGAGGAGCTGCTCCGCTACCTGAGCGTCGCCAAGACCTTCCACCGCACGGCACTGGAGGACGTCGAGGTGGCCGGCCAGACCATCGAGGCGGGCACGACGGTCGTCCTCTCGTACCACACGGCCAACCGCGACCCCGGCCGCTTCACCGACCCCGACGTCCTCGACCTCGCCCGGCAGGACGGCGGGCACCTGGCCTTCGGCCACGGCATCCACCTGTGCCTGGGCGCCCAACTGGCCCGCGTCGAGATGCGGATCGCCTTCTCCGCGCTGCTCGACCGCTTCCCCACGCTGCGGCTGGCCGTACCGGCCGACGAGGTCGCGCTGCGCCCGGAGGCGGCGGACATCTTCGGGGTGAAGAACCTGCCGGTCACCTGGGACGCGTGACGGCGGGCGGTGCCGGGGGAGCGGTCAGGCCGGCGGCCCGTCCACCGGGACGCCCAGCCGGGCGGCCACGGACGTGAGGGCCGCTCCGAGGGGCAGCGCGACGCGCGCGGCGGCATGCCGGTCGCCGCGCGTCACGTCCCGGTTGACGATCAGCACCGGCTTCCCGGCACCGGCCGCCTGCCGCACGAACCGCAGGCCGGACATGACCGTCAGCGAGGAGCCGAGGACCAGCAGCGCACCGGCCCGGTCGACGAGCTCGCGGCAGTGCGCGACGCGTGCCTGCGGCACGGTCTCGCCGAAGAACACCACGTCCGGCTTGAGGATTCCGCCGCACGCGGTGCACGGCACCACGCGGAAGCCGCCGACCTGGTCGTCACGGAGGTCCGCGTCGCCGTCCGGGTTGAGCGCGGCGGGCAGCGGCGCGAACCCGCGGTTCGCCTCCTCCAGCCGCCCGGCCAGCTCACGGCGGGAGCCTGCGGCGCCGCACGAGAGGCAGACCACCCGCGCCAGGCTCCCGTGCAACTCGACCGTGCCCTCGCTCCCGGCGGCCTGGTGCAGCCCGTCGACGTTCTGCGTGACGACCCCCGTGAGCAGTCCGGCCCGTCCGAAGGCGGCCACGGCCCGGTGCCCGGCGTTCGGCCGGGCACGCCCGAAGGTGCGCCACCCGAGGTGACTGCGTGCCCAGTAGCGGCGTCGGGCGCCCGCGCTCGCGGTGAAGTCCTGGTACGTCATCGGCGTGTGCCGGCTCAGACTCCCGCCCTCGCCGCGGTAGTCGGGGATGCCCGACTCGGTCGAGATGCCGGCCCCGGTGAGCACGAGCACGTCACCGCCGCGGAGCGCCTCGACGACGGGCTCCAGGTCCGTGGTGCCCGGGGGCAGGTCCTCGTCGGGGATCCAGCTCAGGGTGGGGCGCGTGCGCATACGGCCCAGCGTACGCCGCCGGGGTCCGGGGCTCCGGAACCCGTCTGTCCGGCCGTACGCCGGCCCGCGTCACGGGCGGCACCCCGCGCCCCCGGACCTCCTTCGACCCGGCCACAGCACTAGCCGAGCACGGCGTCGACCTCCACCTCCACGAGCCACTCGGGGTCGATGAAGCGGGACACCCCGACGAAGGTGGTGACCGGCCGGACCTCGCCGAAGCGCTCCCCGTGCGCCCGCGCCGCCTCCTTCCAGCGGGTGACGTCGGTGAGCATGATGCGGGTGCGGATCACGTCGTCCAGCGTGGCGCCCGCGGCCACGAGCGCCCGCTCCGCGATGTCCAGGCACCGTACGGTCTGGGCGTACACGTCGCCCGGCGCGGCGTTCGTGCCGTCGTCCGCGATCGGTGCCGTGCCGGCGACGGCCACGTGACCGCCCAGCCGGACCGCACGCGAGAAGCCGATCTGCGGTTCGAGGGGCGAGCCGGAACCGACGGTCTGCCGGTGGGATGTCATGGCGCCATGCTGCCAGGCGGCCGACCGCCGCCGCGCCGTGGTCCTCGCCCCTTCAACCGCCGTCCCCGTGCCCCGTCGCGTCCCCGTCCCCCGCCGCCCCTCCTGGCGGGCGGAAACAGGCGGTGACCGCCTTGCCGCGGTGGCAGGCGTGGACGTCCCACGTGTCGGCCAGGGCGTCGACGATGCCCAGGCCCCGCCCGGAGGTCGCGCCCGCGCCCGCCTCCCGGGGCTTCGGCAGGTGGGGATCCGTGTCGGCGACGCTCACGTGCAGGCAGCTGCCGTCCCAGGTCAGCACGAGGTAGGCGGTCCCGGAGGCGTGCAGGTGCGCGTTGGTCACCAGCTCGGACACGGCCAGCAGGACGGAGTGCACCGTGTCCGGCGCATCCGCGGTCCACGGCAGCAGCGCCAGGTGCTCCGAGGTCCACGCGCGGGCAGCCCGCGCCCCCTCCGCCACCGGGAAGGAATGTGCCCAGCCCACCGCACGCAGCTCCAACGCCCTCACCTCGTCCCGTTCCTGACGTCCGGTGCCGCGTCTACCCGGTACGGCTGCCCGCATCCACCGCAGCGCGTCGGCGCCGGCACCGCCCCGGGCCGGTCGGCCGCCGGCCGCGGCAGCCGCCGAGCGGCGTCGAGTCCGGGCCCGGTGAAGAGGTG
The DNA here is from genome assembly GCF_044540325.1 of Streptomyces sp. NPDC086023. NCBI lineage: Bacteria > Bacillati > Actinomycetota > Actinomycetes > Kitasatosporales > Streptomycetaceae > Streptomyces > Streptomyces sp. NPDC086023. Next base: position 119,093 of record NZ_JBITRX010000011.1, on the reverse strand, counting down.
CCGGCACTTCCGCAGCAGCCCGGCAGGTGCCTCGCGTTCGCCGGATCCTCGTTCACCGCCCGGCATCCCGGCCGCAGCCGCGTACGGCCTGGCTCCTTCGGACAGCGCGTCAGGATCGGCTCGGGCGGGCGCGGTTACCGCGCCCCGAGCGTGCACGGCGACGTCGACCGCGACGTCCGGTGCGTCGCTGCCGGAAAACCGGTGGAACGGGACCGGCCCGCGTCGCTACCGTGCAACCGCCCCAGTCGTCTGGCGAAGGACGTGCCGTTGTACACCCTGTGAGACCTCCCGAGCGCTGATTCGTCGCGCGTCGCGCATCCCGCGCGCCGTGCCCCTTTCTGCTGCGGACTTCTCACCGGAACAGGTGTACTCCTGTGCTTGAAACCTGGGTGGTCACTCCCACCTGCCTTCCTCTCGTCCTGCGCCGATGCCACGGCTGCGCCGCCGAGCGCTTCCGGCCCACCGGCAGGTTCCGCGTCAACGCGAACCACAAGCTCCTCGACGTCTGGCTCCTCGTGCTCTGCACGGGGTGCGGGGAGACCGCGAAGCTCACGGTCCTGGAGCGGGCGCACGTACGCTCCGTACGGCCCGGACTCCTGGACCGGCTGCACGACAACGACGCCGGGCTGACGGCCGAGCTGCTCCAGGACCCCGCCCTGCAGCGCCGCAACCGCATAGCCCTCGACTGGACCGGTGCCTGGCGCCTCGACACGGGCGCCACGGTGCGCCCGGACCGCGAGGCGATCGACGTGGCGGTCCGCTTCGCGGCGCGGATCCCCGTCCGCCCGGTGCGGCTGATCGCCGAGGGCTGCGGACTCCCGCGGGCCGAGGTCGAACGGCTCGTCACGGAGGGGAGCATCGTCTCCGCGGTCCGCCTGAACGCGCGGACCTCCGGGGACTTCACCTTCACACTCAAACGCTGACCCCCACCGGAGCCGGGCCCCGGCCGGCACGCCACACCCGCCGGCCGGGCCCCGGCACGGCCACGCCGGTTGCCCGGCCGCGGGCAACGCCGGTACGGAATTCGGCCGGTGGCCGCCCTCGGCCCGGCCCGGCCGCCGGACAGCCGGACCGGGCCGAGCCGGGCTCGGGCCCGTACGCGGCGGCTGTCGTAAGCCCGGTGCCCCCGCCGCGCTGAGCGCCGGCCGGCAGCGGCGGGGGACGATCCCGAGGCCGGAGGACCGGAGGACCGGCAGGCCGGCAGCTCCGGTGCGGGGGCCCCGGCCATGCGCTGGGCGGTCGTGGAGCCGGGAGGGTCGCCGTGTGTGCCGGCAGGTGTGCGCGTGCCGCAGGCCCGGCGCCCGCGTTTCGTTTTGTGTACCCACGGCTTCGTTGAGAGGGCGGCGGCCGGGCCCTGCCGCGAGTCATGCTGGTGTCCACACAACCAGGAGGCCCGTCCCTGCCCGCGCGTGCCCTGCCCGCGCGTGGCGACCCCTCCGGCAACGCCCACGAGGGGAGGCCGCATGGCCGACACCGTCCGCGTCCCCGTCGTGTTGGACAGCCCGCCTCATGATGCCGCGGGCGTCGTGGTCTGCCGCCTCACCGGCGAGATCGACATCGACTGCCGTGACGAAGTCCGGCAGTCGTTCTCCCAGGCGGTCGCCCGCGCCACCGAGGCCGTCGTGGTCGACTGCACGGGGCTCGAATTCTGCGACTCGACCCTGCTCAACGCCCTGATCCAGCTCCACCGCCAAGCGCAGGCCCGTGGACTCGGAGTCGCTCTGGCGGCGCCGCGCACGCAGCTGCTCCGGCTGCTCACCCTCACCGGCACGGCCAACCTGCTCCCCACCCACCGGACCGTCGCCCGTGCCCTCCGCGCCGCCGACGGCAAGCCGCGTGGCGTCAAGGTCACCGCAGGCCTCGTCACGCGCCCGGACGGACGCTCCGCCCCCGGCCCGCACCGGGCGGCGCCGCTCCGGCCCGCGGCCACTCCCCGCACCGACCGCACGCCCCGGGAAACGAACGGCGCCGTCCCCGGCATGGAGGGGGCGACGTCCAGCACACACGCAAGCACCCGCGGGGCCCGCGAGCCCACTCCGGCCACGCACCCGGCGACGACCCCCACCACCCACGAGCGCGATGCCTTGGAGCAGGCGCTGTGCGAAGCGGAGGGCGCCCTCCTCGCGACCTCCTGGAACCTCACCGAAGGCGACAGGGAGGCCCTCCAAGCCCTGCTGGCCGAAGTCGACGCCTCGGCGGCAGCACCCCACGACCGGACCCGGCTGGCAGAGGCCTGCGCGGCCGTCGCCATCGCCGCCCGGCAGGTGCGCGGCCTCCCCGGCCGGCTGCTCGGGGACTGCGCCGCCGCCCTCCGCCCGGCCCTGCACCCCCAGGCGGCGCCGGTCACCGCACCCCAGGCGGCCACGGCCCTGCGGCGCATCCGCGACCTGGTCGCCCACACCCTCCGCTGAGTGCCCCGCGCGGACGCCACGGACGTCACGGTCGCCGCAACGGCCAGACGGCCGTGCCCTCCGCAACCGCCCCCACCCTCACGCCCCACCCGTACGACGCCCCACCACGCCCATCGCCCGCAACCCGTCGAGCGCCCGCCCCACTGTCTCCTCGGGTCCGCCGTCGACGGGCACGGTGACCCCGCGCTCGTCACCGGAAAGCGGCTCCAGCACGGCGTACTGCGAATCCAGCTGGGCCACCCGCATGAAGTGCCCCGTGCGCGCGGCCATCCGACGGGCGATCAGCTCCCGCTCGCCGGCCAGGTGGACGAAGAGCGCGTCGGGCGCCGCCACCCGCAGCCGGTCCCGGTGGCTCCGCCTGAGGGCCGAGGCGGCGACCACGGCCCCGCGGTCGCCCTGCCGCCGCACCCACGCCCCGACGGCGTCCAGCCATGGCCATCGGTCCGCATCCTCCAGCGGCATGCCGGGGGACATCTTCGCGAGGTTGCGTGCCGGGTGGAAGTCGTCCCCTTCCGCGTACGGGAGACCGAGCGCGGCGGCCGGCAGCCGCCCGACGGTGGTCTTCCCGGCGCCGGAGACGCCCATCACGAACACGGTCGGCCTGTCGCTCATCGCCCCAGTCCACCTCACCCGGGCGCGGGGCCGGCCCCGGCCCGTACCGCCGCGGCCACGACCCCCACCAGCAGCACGACAGCCACCCCCAGCGCCCACCGGACCCCCGGCCCCGCGTACAGGAGCCCCCCGGTCGCCGCACCCAGGAACAGCACCGCCACCGACACCGCCCTCCGCACCGCAGCCGGCCTGCCCCGGGCGCCGGCCAGCGCCGTGAGGGTCCGGGTGACCACCGTGGTCGTCAGGTCCGGTACGTCCAGCCGGCGCACCATCCCGTTCTGCAGGCCCATCCCGGCCGCCAGCGGCACCAGTACCGCGTACCGCCCGGCCCCGGACACCTCGCAGCCCAGCGCCACCCCGGCCAGCACCGCCTCCACGGCGACCAGCAGGGCCGTCAGCCGACAGCCGACCGCGGCACGGGGCCACCGCCCGGCCGCCACCGCACCCACCAGGAACGCAGCCAGCGCCGTCGCCGGCCCGGCGGCGGAGAGCCCCGCGACCCCGGCCACCGCCAGGCCGAGGAAGACCACGTTCCCCGTCATGTTCGCCACGAACACCCGGCCGAGCCCCAGGAAGCTCACCGCGTCCACCAGCCCGCTCACGAACGTCAGCACCAGCAACAGCGGTGCCGGCCCGGAAAACCGGTGTCCCTCGGGGAACAGCCGGCCGCCCGCCGCCGTGTCCGGGCCCGTCACGGCACGCCCGGACGCGGCGGTCGGCCGGCCGCCGGCCGGCCGCCGGCCACCACGACGGTGCCGGTGCGCGCTGCCTCCATGCCCCCAGTGGACCAGCGCCCGCACGGGTACGCGACCGGACCCCGCGCAAGGAGAAGCCCGCGCAAAGGGAAGCCCGCGCAAAAAGAAGTGGGCCGCCGGGCCGCGGGTTGGTAGCGTGCGGGACACCGTGACAGGACGCCAGGAGGTGGGACCCATGAACACACGATCGAGGTGGGTGCTCCCTCCTTCCGTCACGGTGTGCGACTGACCCAGGTGTCGTCGGGAGCGCCTCAACACGGCACTCCTGAAAGGCGACAACCCATGGACTTCCACCCCGTGCACATCACCCGGACCGCGGAAACGCGGTGGGAAGCCGTCGCGGACGACCGCGTCGTCGGCCACGGCGACGTCTCGTACCGTCCCGACGGGCGGCTCTTCGTCAGCATCGACGTGTGGCAGGACGCGCTCTTCGACCGACTCGTGACCGCCGTCCTGGCCGACCTCCCGATGACGCCCGTCCACACCCTGGTGGGCGAGCACGACACCGCCCTGAGGGCGCGCTGGGAACGGGCCGGCTTCACGCTCGTACGCCGCGAACGCGAGTACGTGCTCCCCACCGACCCGGCCGCCACCGGCCTGGCCACCCCGCCCGCGGCCGCCGGCCTGGAGATCGTGCGCGGCGGCGAGGCGGACGAGGCGCGGCTGCGCCTGCTGGACCGGGCGGTCCGCGACGAGGTCGGCGCCACCGTCGGATGGCGGACCATGCCGGCCGAGGTGCTGGTGCTCCCCGGCGGCGACACGCTGGGGGACCCGTCCCACTACGCCGTCGCCGTCCGCGACGGCCGGTACGTCGGCCACGTCCGGGTGGTGCCGGTCCCGCGCCGGGCGCGCATCGGGCTCATCGCCGTACGGGCCGACGAGCGGCGCCGGGGCGTCGGCCGCGCGCTCCTGGCCCATGCCCTCGGCGCACTGCACGACGCGGGCACGGCATCGGCGTGGGCCGAAGCGGACGAGTCCAACACCGCCGCCATCGCCCTGCTCAAGCAGGCAGGAGCACGTCAGAGCGGTGCCTGCCTGGAACTGGCCCGCACCTGACCACAGCCGCAAGGCCCCGACCCCCGCCCCCTCCCCGACCCCGCCCAACCCGACCCAACTCAACGAATCGAGAAACAAGACACCTTGGTGAGAACAGCGAACGGCCTGGAGATCGAAGGCACCGTCGTCGACTGCCTGCGCAACGCCAACTTCACGGTGGAGCTGAGCAACGGACACCGCGTCCTGGCGCACATCAGCGGCAAGATCCGCAAGAACCGCATCAAGATCCTCCCGGAGGACCGGGTCCTGGTGGAACTCAGCCCGTACGACCTGACCCGCGGCCGCATCCTCTACCGCTACCGCAACTGACCCCCCCCACCGTGCGCCCGGCCCGCCGGGCGCACGGGCCCCGGGGCTGAGCCGGCATGACGCCCGCGACCCGGCGGCCAGGACGCCGGCCGCGCCCGGTGTCCGCCGTGTCTCCGCGCCCCCGCGTCCGGGGCAGGCCGCGGAATGCGCCAGGCGGCGGGCTTGTCGGGCAATCCGGGTAGCGGCGCCGTCGGACGGGCAGACGCCCGATCATGCAGGAAAAGATCACCGGCCTTGCCCGTACCGTCCGCGACCGCCGCCGCGAGCCCGTCGTCGTCCAGGCACTCCGCTCCACGCTGGCCGCCGTACTCTCCTACGTCGTCGCCCTCCGCCTCAGCAGCGAGCCGGCGCCCCTCACCGCCCCGCTCACCGCACTCCTCGTCGTCCAGGTCACCCTCTACTCGACGTTGACCACCGGCATCCGGCGGATGAACTCGGTCGTCGCCGGCGTCCTGATCGCCATCGCGTTCAGTGCGCTCGTGGGCCTGAGCTGGTGGAGCCTCGGCCTGCTGATCCTCGCGTCCCTGCTGGTCGGCCATCTGGTGCGGGTCGACGAGTTCGTTCCCGAGGTCGCGATCAGCGCCATGCTGGTCCTCGGGGTCACCCGGGTCGCCGACACGGCCTGGGACCGCATCCTGGAGACCCTGATCGGGGCCGCCGTCGGTCTGCTGGTCAACCTCCTCGTCGCGCCGCCGGTCTGGCTCGGCCCCGCCGGGGACGCGATCACCGGCCTGGCGGAGCGGATGAGCCGCCTGCTCGTCCACATGGGCGAGGCCCCGATCGCCGCCGGCACCGGTGACGTCGGCCAGGCCGCCGCGCGACTCCACGAGGCGCGCCGCCTCGACAACGACATCGCCCACGTCGACGCGGCGCTCCGGCAGGCCGAGGACAGCCTCCGCCTGAACCCCCGCGTCCGCGAAGGGCTGCTGTTCCGCCTGGTGCTGCGCACCGGTCTGGACACCCTGGAGATCTGCGCGGTCGTCCTGCGGGTGGCCTGCCGGACCCTGACCGACATGGCACAGGCCCGCCCCGCCGACCAGCACGGGCCGGAGCTGCCCCCGGGCACCCACCAGGCGCTGCGCAGCGTCCTGGAGCACACCGCCGTGGCCGTGGTGAGCTTCGCCCAGCTGATCTCCGCCCAGGTCAGCTCCAACGCCGAGGAGGCGGAGGAGCGGCTCTCCCACGAGCTCGCGGTCGCCCGCGCGAGCCGGGACCGCTTTGCCGTCCTGCTGTGGGCCGTGGTCCGCGAGCACCCCGCCCAGTGGCAGCTGTACGGCGCCCTGCTGGCCGAGATCGACCGCGTCCTGGACGAGCTGGGCGTGGAGAAGCGCACCCAGCGCCTGATGGAGGAACTCGACCGCCACGCCCGCGCCCGCCGGACCCGCCGCCCCGGTGGCCGCCGCCGCCTCCGCGACCGCCTCCCGACCCCGGCCGGGCGCAAGGGATGACCGCCTCCGCCGAGCCCTGCCCCGGTCGGGCCCCCGCCCGTACGTGCTAGCCGCCCGGGGACGCCAGCCAGCGCGCCATCGCCCGCGTGATCGCACCGCCCGCGCGGCGGTCGTATCCCTCGAAGCACGGCATCGCGTTCGCTTCGAGGAAGTACCACTCCCCGCTGGCCCGGTCGACCTTGAAGTCGACGCCCAGCAAGGGCACCCCGGTGTGTGCGGTCAGCCGGGCGCAGCCGCTGCGGACGGACTCCGGGAGCGTGATCGGCCGGTAGTCGTTCACGCCCGCGACGGTGCGGTAGTCGAGCACCGGAGAGTGGATCGCCTCGCCGAAGGCCTCGTCGCCCACGGTGTGCACGCGTACGTCCGGTCCCACGATCCGCTCCTGGAACAGCACCGGCACCCGGGCCAGCCGGTCCAGCCGCTCCGCATGGCGCGCCTCGTAGACCTGCGCGAAGGTCTTCACGGCGGACGCGCCCTTGAACACCGCCCCCCGCGCGCAGCCGGCGACGAACGCGCGCGCCTCGTCGGGGTCGGAGGTCAGACACGTCCGGGGCACCAGCCAGCCGCCCACGGCGGCCAGCGTCACCGCGTGCAGGACCTTCGTGAACCCGGTGGCCTCGCGCAGCGGACGGTTCATGACCCGCACCGGCAGGTGCTCGAACAGCCGCAGGAGCGCCTGGTAGTGGCCGGCGGCGGCGCGCCCGGAGCCGGCGTCCGGTGCATGGGCGGACACGTCCAGCAGCCGGCACCACACGGCCTCGGCCTCGCCGATCCGGATGACCCGGCGGCCGGTGCCGACCGTCGCGCCGGCCAGGTCGTCGAGGGGGACCCGCACCGATCCGCACAGGGCCAGGGAGGCCAGGTCGACCGCGGCATGGTCCAGGCCCGCGGCCCGTACGGCGTGGAGTCCGGCCAGGAACGTCGGGTCGGCGGCCACGCCGACGCACAGGATCACGGGACCAGCCGGTCCAGCAGTGCGGCGTACGCGGCGTCCTCGACCGGCCCGAAGTGGTGGTGGCTCGCCCAGGGTGAGGCCTCCAGGAGGAGCAGCGCCCCGTCGTTCCGGTCGTCCCGCTCGTCCCGGTCGTCCCCGTCGGGGGTGCTCACGGTGACGATGGCGAACTCCGTCCGCCTGGCGTGCAGCCAGTCGCGGATCGAGGCCACCTCCCGTGCACGGCGGGCGAGCGCCAGCCGGTCGCCGAGGGAGCCGAGGCCGAACGTGGCGGCTCCGGCGACGAGGAACCGACGCGTCCGCCCGGCGTCGATCCGCGTCACGTGCACGACGTCGTACGGGGTACGGGCGGCGGGGTCGAGCTCCGCGTGGTCGTCGAGGCGGTAGGCGTGGTTCCCGGGCTCGTCCGGCCCGTCGGTGAGGGTGCCGGCCGCGAGGATGCGGGACGACGACGCCGCGAGCTCCAGCGGGTCCAGCCGGGGCGGGTACCCGTACACCGTCGGCCGGTTGACCACCGGGCCGGGCCACAGCGCCACGGCCGCCCACAAGGCGGCCTGCCGCTCGGCGGCGGCGAACCGGGCGGCCGCCGAGGGGGAGGCCGACGAGGAAGGCGAGGGCGAGGCCGCCGGCAGGCCCCGGCAGAGGATCCCGACCGGAGGCCGGCCGTCGACGAGCACGGTGCTGCGGTGGCGCAGCCCCCGGGAGACCCTGACCGTCACCGAGAGGCGGTCGAAGCCGGCCGCCACCACGGTGTCCACGCCCCGGCCGGTGGCGAAGCGGGCAAAGCGTACGGCGGTCTCGTCACCGTCCTCCGCCAGCACCAGCAGCGTCATCGCCCTCCCCGAAGGCCCGCAGTGCCTCGGCGACCAGCCAGGCGCGCTCCCCGATCCCGCTCACCACGTCCGGCCGGGCCTCGGGCGGCACGAAGAGCGCCTCCTCGTCGCACGGCGGCCCGCCTAGCGGGGTTCCCACGTCAGCTCGGCGCCCGGCCCGCCCGGCACCCGGTCGACGCCCCAGCCGCGCTCGTACTCCTTGTACTCGCTGCGCTCGGTCGACTCGCTGTTCTCGCTGCTCTCCGTGGTCTCGCTGGTTTCGCTGCCCTCGCTCCCCTCGGTCCCCTCGCTGCCCTCGGAACCCGTGAACGAGGCTTCGGCGCAGGCCCCGGGGCCCCGCGCGCCGAGGAACTGCAACGCCAGCTGCTGTACACCGTCCGGAAACTCGCCGAATGCGCGCCCGCTCATCGCACGCCGCCCCCTCGCCCGTGGCCCAGCCTCTCCTCATCGAACCGCGCAACCACCGCGCACGCAAGGCCCGTTCGACCACGCCGGCGGGTCCGGCCGGTCCGGCCGGACCCGCCGGACCCGGGGGAGCTGCGGCGCCGGAGGGGCTCCGCGGGGGCCGTCACCCGCACCCGCGTCGCGGACGACGCGTCGGCTTTTACCGGCCCCTCTCCATTCCGTCAAGCCACGTATTGCAGTGGCGTGACCGGGCCCCGCGTCCGGGGTTTATTTGAAGCACGGCCCCACCGGGGAATCCCTTCCCGGAAAACGAGGCCGGACCATTCATCCGGAATTCCCGGAAGGATCGTCCGAACCACATCACCCCAGATGGAGAATTCCGATGTTCACGCTTTCCCTGACCCATCGTGTTGTCCTGGCCGGTTCCTCCCTGGCGCTGGTGGGTGGCGGTATCGCCCTCCCCGCCACCGCGCTGGCCGCCCCCGCTCCGCAGGCCGTGGTGACTCTGGCTCCTGCCGACAGCGCCGACGGCATCGGTACCGGCGGCGACGCGAATGCCGAGAACACCACGGCCGGCGGTACTGCCACCGGCGGCAACGCGAATTCCGGAGTCGGCGAATGCAAGGGCAAGTGCACAGTGACCACCGGAAACGCCACGGGCGGCAATGCCAGCGCCGACGCCTACAACGAGGGCGACGCGACCGCGGTGGGCGGAGACGGCACCGGTACCGGCGGCACCGTGGTGAAGAAGGACATCAAGAAGCAGGTCAAGGAAGTCGTGAAGAAGAAGGTCGGCAAGTAGGAAGAGCCGCCACGGCGGGTGCCGGAGGTCCCACACCCCTCCGGCACCCGCCACGTCCTGTGCGCCCCCCGCCCCCTCACTCCAGGCGGCGCCGCTCCTCCTCGGTCCAGTTCCGCGAGTCCCGCGGTTCGACGTACGGCTCCTCGTCCTCGGGCAGCCCGGCGGCGATGGCCCTCTGGCGGGCCATCTCGGCGTCGAACTCCAGGCCCAGGAGCACGGCGAGGTTGGTGATCCACAGCCACACCAGGAAGACGATCACGCCGGCCAGGGTGCCGTACGTCTTGTTGTACGAGCCGAAGTTCGCCACGTAGAACGCGAACCCGGCCGAGGCGACCATCCAGATCGCCAGCGCCAGGAAGCTGCCCGGAGTGATCCACCTGAAGCCGCGGCCCTTCGCGTTCGGCGCGGCCCAGTAGAGGATCGCGATCATGATCGTGACGAGGACGACGAGCACCGGCCACTTCGCGATCGACCACACCGTCATCGCCGTGTCGCCCAGGCCCAGCGCGTCGCCCGCCTGCCGCGCCACGCCGCCCGTGAACACCACGATCAGCGCGCTCACCACGGCCAGCACCATCAGCAGCACGGTCAGCGCCAGCCGCAGCGGCAGCACCTTCCAGACCGGCCGCCCCTCGGGCATGTCGTAGACCGCGTTCGACGCCCGGATGAACGCCGCGACGTACCCGGAAGCCGACCAGACCGCGAGGACGAGGCCGGCGACGGCCAGCAGCGAGCCGACACCGCTGTTGCCCTGCAGCTGCTCCACGGCCTTCGTGATCACATCGCGGGCCTGGCCGGGCGTGAGCTTCTGCAGGCCGTCCAGCACCTGCCGGGTGGCCGACTCGCCCGCCACGCCCAGCATCGACACGAGCACCAGCAGGGCCGGGAAGAGCGCCAGCACTCCGTAGTACGTCAGCGCGGCGGCCCGGTCCGCCAGCTCGTCGTCCTGGAACTCCTTCAGCGTGCCGCGCACCGCGGCCCGCCAGGACCGCCCGGGCAGCTCCGCGGGCCGGTCCGGCGGGCCCTCCCCGTCATGCGATGTCGTCCTCGTAAGCCTCATGGTCGGCGCATGTCCATTTGGCCCCCGACCATGCGGGCCACCCTGCGCCGGGTCTCACGAGAACGAGTTGAGCGTGGCGCTGGGCGCGACCCGGTAGGCGTCGCGGTAGTACGCGGCGAAGTGACCGGGGTGGGCGAAGCCCCACCGCCTCGCGACCGCCGTCACCGTCGTGGCCCCGGGGTCGGCCGCCAGCAGGTCGCGGTGCGCCGCGGCCAGCCGTACCCGCCTGAGGTAGCCGAGCGGCGTGCTGTCGAGGTGGCGGCGGAAGGCGTACTGCAGGGCCCTCGGCGTGACGTACGCGGCGGTGGCGATGTGGGCGAGCGTGATGTTCTGGTGGGCGTTGGCCTCGATGAACGCGACCGCGCGCCGCACGGTGGCGGGGGTGGCGTCGGCGGTGTCGGCCGGCCTCCCGTCGTCGCGGCCGCTGTGGGGCAGGGCGGCGAGGGTCGCGGCGGCCAGGTGCCGGGCCGCGGTCCCCACCAGCAGCTCGTGGGCGCCGGCGGCCGGGTCGTCGAGCACGTGGTCGCGTACGTAGGCCACGGCGGCGGCCAGCTGCCGGCCGGCGGCCGGCGTGACGGGCCGCGGCCCGGTCAGCCGCACCGGGGGGCCGCCGGGTGCGACGGGGGCCACGGCGTCGAGCAGGGCGGTGTCGAACAGGGCGATCGTGTAGCGGGCGGCCCGTACTTCGCCCCGGTAGGGCCGGTCCGGCGGGGCGATGAGAAACGTCTCGCCGGGGCCGAAGACCTCCTCGCGGCCGTCGGTGAGGTCGGCGAGGGTGCCCTCGTGCATGCTGATCAGGCACACCTGACCGAGGCTGCGGGCGTCGTAGGCCATCGTGTAGCCGAAGTCCAGGCGGTCCATCGCGAGAGGTCCGGCCGCGCGGCGGCTGATGCGCACCCGCGCGTCCTCGACCGGTCCGCCGATCCTCATCGGCGTGTACGCCGTGGACAGGAACTCCTCGGTCTCCTCCAGGCTCGCACTGTCGAACAGGAGGGACCGCGCTCCCGCATCCGACCCCGAGTCCGACACCGTCATCACCTGCCGCCCTTCTCCCGCCCTCGCCCCTCGACGGAACGCGCCCGCGCCCGCACCGGAAGGCGTCCCGTATCGAGTGTGCCGCATCCCGGCGGGCCCGGGCGGCTCCCTCCGGCCCCGTTCAGGACCCCCGGGTCAGCCGCCCGACCCGCCCCGCTCCAGGCTGCGGAAGGTACGGCGGTACGTGTCGGGCGGAACGCCGACCGTCCGGTGGAAGTGCCGCCGCAGCGTCGTGGCGGTGCCCATCCCCGTCGTGGTGGCGATGGCGTCGACGGTGGCGTCCGTGCCCTCCAGCAGTTCCTGGGCGTGCCGGATGCGCTGGGTGTGCAGCCACTGGAGGGGCGTGGTGCCGGTGACGGTTCTGAAGTGCCGGGTCAGGTGGCGGGAGCTCATGCCGGCCTGCCGGGCGAGGTCCTCCACGGTCAGGGGTTCGTCGAGGCGGGCCAGGATCCAGGGGAGCAGCTCCGCCAGGGGGTGGCTGCCGGGGGCCGGGACGGGCGTACGGACGAACTGGGCCTGGCCGCCCTCGCGGTGGGGCGGCACGACCAGCCGGCGGGCGATCGTGTTCGCGACCGTGGTCCCGTGGTCGAGCCGGACCAGATGGAGGCACAGGTCCATCGCCGCGCCCTTCCCCGCGGAGGTCAGGACGCTGCCGTTGTCGACGTACAGCACGTGGGGGTCGACGCTGACGGCCGGGTGACGGCGCGCCAGTTCGTCGGTGTGGGCCCAGTGGGTGGTGGCGCGCCGCCCGTCGAGCAGCCCGGCCGCGGCCAGTACGAACGCGCCCGTGCACAGGGACGCCACCCGTGCCCCCGCCTCGTGGGCGGCCCTCACCGCGTCCACGAGTTCGGCCGGCGGGTCGCGGTCGACGTCGCTCCAGCCGGGCACGATCACCGTGTCCGCCCGCGCCAGCCCGTCCAGCCCCTCGTCCGGCTCCAGCCGGAACCGGTCCACGCGTACCGGCCCCGGCCCGCACACCGAGAACCGGTACCAGGGGTCCACCAGGTGGGTCAGGTCCGAGCCGAAGACCTCACAGGCCAGGGACAGCTCGAAGTGGAGCATTCCGTCAGTGACCGCCAACGCGACGCTTCGCATGTCGGGAAGTGTACGGGCCGTGTCGTTCCGGACACTGTCGGCGGGGAGCGGCCCCGGCCAGGATGAATCCCGTCAACAGCCGGCGCGGCGCGAGCGGCCGGCACACGCGAGAACAGGGGAGTGGCATCCATGAACGGCACGGCACAGCACACGGTCGCGGTCTACGGCGCCTACGGACACACCGGGCGGTTCGTCGTGGCCGAGCTGACCGCCCGCGGCCACCGGCCGGTGCTCGTCGGCCGGGACGCCGCGAAGCTGGCCGGGCTCGCGGAGGCGACGGGGTACGAGGCCCGCCCCGCCGCGGTCGACGACGCGACGGCGCTCGACCGGGCACTGGCCGGCACGGCCGCCGTGATCAACTGCGCCGGCCCCTTCGCCTCCACGACCGGCCCGGTGATCGAGGCCGCCCTGCGCGCGGGGATCCCGTACCTCGACGTGGCGGCCGAACTCGAGGCCAATCTCGACACCTTCGCCCACTACGCCGACCGGGCCCGGGAGGCGAAGGCGGTCGTCGTTCCGGCCATGGCCTTCTTCGGCGGGCTGGGCGACCTGCTGGTCACGGCCGCGATGGGGGACTGGAGCGCGGCCGACGAGGCGCACATCGCGTACGGCCTGAGCAACTGGCACCCCACCGCCGGAACCCGCCTGTCCGGCGCGGTCTCGCGCGAACGGCGCGGCGAGCACCGCCTGCGCTACAGCGGCGGCGGCTGGGAGCGCCGCACCGACGCCCCGCCCGCCGCCGAATGGCCCTTCCCCGCGCCGATGGGCCCCCGACAGGTCGTCACGGAGTTCACCATGGCCGACGTCGTCACCGTGACGGACCACCTGGCGATCCGCGACGTCCACACCCACATGGCCGCCGGCGCCGCCCGCGACATCGCCTCGTCCGACACGCCTCCGCCCGCCGCCACCGACGAGCTCGGCCGGTCCGACCAGACCTTCCTGGTCGACGTGGTCGTCCGCTCGGGCGGTGCGGAACGCCGGATCGTCGCCGAGGGCCGGGACATCTACGCCGTCACCGCGCCCCTGGTCGTCGAGGCCCTCGACCGCGTCCTGACCGGACGGACCCGCACCACCGGCGTCGCCTCGGCCGGCCGCATCTTCGACGCGGCCGACTTCCTCGCCGCCCTCGCCCCCCACGTCACCGTCCGCCCCGGCGCCTGACCCGCCAGACTCGCCTCCCGGCCCCTCGCCCGACCCGGCCCGGCGGTGTGGACTACTCCCGCCGCCGCGACGCGGCTAGGCTCCGGGAATGCAGCGAGCTGAGATCCTCAAGCGAGTGATCGGAATCCTGACGGAAGCTCAGGAGATCCGCCGCGCCGTGGAGGCCGGTGAGGAGGACGAGAAGGCCGAGCTCGAACCGAGCGTGGTCACCCAGATGCTGAACGAGATGCTGCCGGCCATCAGCGTGCCGGCCGACGCGACCCCGCAGGAGGTGGCGCGCAGCGTCGCCGGAGCGCTCGGCCCGGTCCTGCAGACCATGATCTCGGGGTTCACCCTGGCGTTCACCAGCCTCGCGATGACCCACGACGGCGGTCAGGACGACGTCTCCTCGGCCGAAGTGCTGCGCACGCTCGCCCTCCAGGTGGAGGCCGGGATGTTCGACGAAGGCGCCTGACCGGCTGCGGGAACGCCCGACGCCGGGCGTCGGCGTCGGGCGTTCCCACGCGCTCCCCGCGTTCGGGACGTCAGCGGCTGGGGCAGGCCGCCTGGGTGACCTTGCCGGCGGTGGCACCCGTCGAACCGGGGTCCAGGGTCAGGCACCTCCCGGTCCACTGGTTGATGAAGTAGTAGCCGCGCGCCCCGCCGAGCAGGTTCACCGGCATGACGTTCCACAACTGGCTGCCGGAGGACCACCGGGTCTCGCACGGCCACCAGAACATCTGGGTGCCGTCGCCCGGCGGCGTGCCGTTGTTGTACGGGACGGTGAGGCAGTTGCCGTTGCCTGCCCGGATCCAGTAGTAGCCCTTCCCGTCGTACTGGGGAGGCATCGCGGTCCACTGCTGGCTGCTGGGCGCCGGGTTCGCGCAGGCGCGCTGCGTCACCAGGCCGCCCTGGCCGTCGCTGAACGTGTCGCCGCGCACCATGCAGCGGTTCGTCGCGGTCGTGCCGACGTACTGCCTGCCGGAGTTGACCGTCCACACGGCGGGGTGCGGTTCCTGCACGTACGCGTTGCGGTTGAGCTCGGCGACCACCGACAGCGGGGTGACGCCGGGCGTGTCGCTGCTTTCGAAGTAGTTCACCGCGATGAAGTTCGGGTTGCGTCCCGCAGCGGGCCTGCAGTCCCGGTCGATGCGGTTCTTGAGGTTGATCCCGTTGTCCGCGTCGGACTTGCTGCCCGGTACCACGTCGTTCGAGTTGAACTGGTTCATCGTGAACACCGGGGTGAGGACACCCTTGTTCGGCATGGGGTTCTGGTTCAGGGCCTGGCTCTGGCCCCGTCGCTCACAGCCCGCCGGCCGGCCGTCGTACGAGTACCGGGTCTCCACCGTGTGCGCCCACGTGTACATCAGGGCGCCCGAGCCGACGGCCACGTCGTCGGCCCACCTGTCCTGGAACACCACCAGGCGCCGGTTGTCGGAGACCATCCTGCTGAGGAGCGGCCAGTTCCTGCCGGTGATGTTGTAGGCGCCGGGCGAGAACAGCATGTTGCCGGCGCCCTTGGCGTTCAGGACGTCCGAGATCGTCCGGGTGAGCGTCTCCCGGCTGGCGTAGTTCTCCAGGAAGAGCGTGACCACCTCCGTCGGGTTCGCCTTCAGGAAGTCGACGATCGTCTCGAGGTCCTTCTCGAACCACGAGTAGCAGAGGAACTCGGTGTGGCACAGCAGGACGTCGCTGTCCTGCGTCTCGCTGTTGACCGTGATGTCGTAGGTGTCGAGCATCAGCCCGCGCACCCCGCTCCGGAGCTGGTCCGAGATCGAGCGGGACTGCGCGCGCGGCCCCGGCACGATCGCGGTGTTGGCGTACGCGTTGTGCGTGGTCACCCACGACCACTGGTCGAAGCGCGCGGCCCCGTACTTGCTGTCCGCCGCGGCCGCGGGCGCGGGTGCCGTCAGCGCGGCGGCGAGGAAGAGGAACGAAAGCGCCGTCAGGGCCAGTTGCCGCAGGGTACGTGTACGGCGGAGGGTCCCCGGGCGGGGCCCGCCGCCTCCGGTCCCGGCCGTCACGGCACGAGAGCCTGTAGTCCGCATGTCTCTCTTTCACACTGGTGGGGCGACCGGCGCGCCAACGGCGCGGCGGTCGGCAGGGATTGAGGGGACCGGGCGGCGCGGCAGAACCGTCCGGCATCGCCCGGGATGCCCCCACCCAACACGGCGCGCACGGGCCCGGGCCAGGCAGTTGCACCGGCAGGAATGACGCCCCGCGTACTTCTGCCGGTGGCGCCGGCAGCCGCCACGGCCCGCGGAGCGCCCCTCACCCCGCGCCGAGGTCGGCGTACACCAGGTGGTGGTCCGACCGGGGCGTCGGGACCACCCGGTGCCCCAGCGGGACGGGACCCCGCAGGAAGACGTAGTCGAACGTGAGCTGCCAGTCGGTGGTCGGCACGCAGTCCCCGGCGGCCGCACACCCCGGCTCCGAGTCCGCGGCCACGCTCCGCACCACGGCCAACTCGGGCGCCTCCGGCACCGCGTTGAAGTCGCCGAGCACCACGGCACGGTCGTGGCGGGCGACGGCGGCCGCGAGGACGCGGGTCTGCGCCGCCCGCACGTCCTCCTGCCGCCGCTGGGCGAGGTGCGTGTTGAACACCCGGACGGACCGGCCGCCCACGGTGGTCGTGACCGCCAGGTAGCCCCGGTCCTCGGAACCGCCGTCGGGGTACTCCACCGTGGCGGGGTCCGTCAGCGGCGCCGCCGAGAGGACGGCCTGGCCGTAACCTCCCGGCCGCCACGGCAGCCCGCCGCAGCGGGACCGGTTCCGCAGCACCGGCCCGTACTCGACGTGGTAGGCGAGCCCGTACAGCCCCTCCAGGTAGTCCCGGATCCTGCCGACGTCGGCAGTGCAGGCCTCCTGGAGGGCCACGACCTGGGGCGCGTACGCGGCGATCTGCGCGGCCCGGTCGGCGTTGCTCGCCCCGCAGGGGTTGCAGAGGTTCCACGTCATGACCCGGTTCGGTACGACGTGCCCGACGGCTCCCGCCGGCAGCGGCCTCCCGTAGACGGCACCGCTCGGCGCGCTGGGCCCGACGAGCACCACGCAGGCGCCGGCCAGCGTGCCGGCGAGCCACCGCCCGCCCCTACCGAGCACCGTCGCCTCCTCACCGCGGACGCACCCGGCATCCGACGTCCCTCCCGTCACCTGAGGCTATAGGACGGGGAGAGGGCCTAGCGTGGGGGAATGGAGCTGCTGCTGATCTCGGACACGCACGTCCCGGCACGGGCCCGGTCACTGCCGGCGGAGCTGCTCGACGCGGTGCCGCGCGCCGATGTCGTCGTCCATGCGGGGGACTGGGTGGACGCCGCCACCCTCGACCTCCTCCAGGAGCGGTCGCGCCGCCTGGTCGCCGTGTACGGCAACAACGACGGCCCGGAGCTGCGCGCCCGGCTGCCCGAGGTCGCGTACGCGGAGCTGGGCGGCCTGCGGTTCGCCGTGGTGCACGAGACCGGCCCGGCCCAGGGTCGCGAACGACGCTGCGCCGAGCGCTTCCCGGACACCGACGTGCTCGTCTTCGGCCACAGCCACATCCCGTGGGACTCGGTGGCCGACGGCAGGCTGCGGCTGCTGAACCCGGGGTCGCCGACGGACCGGCGGCGCGAGCCGCACTGCACGTACATGACGGCGCGGGTCTCGGCTGCCGGACTTGAGGACGTACGGCTGCACCGGCTGCCCGGCCGCTCGGCCTGACGCCCGCGGAAGCCCCCGACCGCCATGTGCGGGGCGGCCGGTGTTCACCCGCTGATCACGTCCCATTACAATGACATGTGAAATATCACATGTCATGCCACCGCAGGGGTGGCCACCTGACAAGGAGCTCACCATGTCGACGACCAAGACCCGCTTAGCCGCCCTCGCGACCGGCTTCGCGGGCCTCACCGCCCTCACCCTCACCCCCGCCCACGCGGCCACGCCCCCGGCGGCGGTCGCCGAGACGGTCGTGACGTGCGGCCCCTCCGGCCTCCAGGCGGGTCTGTCCACCCGGCTGTGCGCCGAAGTCACCGGCACCACCGTCGAGTTCTACGGCACGGTCGGCCTCGCGGGCCCGCCCTCGCCCGGCAGCCCCGCGCCCGCCCCGAAGGAACTGCTCACGACGCTCTCCGCGCAGGTCGTCGGCAGCTCCACGCCGCCGGACACGCGGTACCGGGAGGTCATCTTCCTGACCGCACCCCTCGAAGTGCGCGGCCTCGCCGGCGAGTACCCCTGTGGCTCGACCGTCCACGGCACCTTCGGTGTGGCGTCCTACCCGCGCTCCGCCAGCCCGGTCGCCCACGAGGTCACCCTCACCTGCTGACCGCGCACCGCTCCCGTACCGCCGCGCCCGCCCGGCGGTACGGGAGCCGGTGCCGGCCCGCCGGCCGACCGGCCGTAGCGTTGGCCCATGCCGATCACACCGTCACGCGTGGAACTGCACCCGCTCACCCGATCCGACCAGGACGAGTTCTGCGCCCTGGTCCGCGCCAGCTCCGACCTGCACGGGCCGTGGATGCAACTGCCCGCCACCGCACCGGAGTTCGCCGCCTGGATGGACCGCTTCGAGGACGGCACCAACCTGGGCTTCCTCATCCGCGTCCGGGACACCGGCGCAGCCGCCGGCATGGTCAACATCAACTCGATCATCCGGGGCCGCTACCAGGGCGCGTCCCTCGGCTACGCGGCCTTCGCCCCCTCCGCAGGACACGGCTACATGACCGAGGGCCTCACCGCCATCCTGCGGCACGCCTTCACCGACCTGCTCCTCCACCGCCTGGAGGCCAACGTCCAGCCGGGCAACGAACCGTCCCGCGCCCTGGTCCGCCGCCTCGGCTTCCGGTACGAAGGCCTCTCGCCCGCCTACCTCTACATCGACGGTGCCTGGCGCGACCACGAACGCTGGTCCCTCACGACCCCCACCCCCCACACCCCCCACCCCACTCTCCCGAGGGTCTGACCTCCGGCCGCCTGGGAGCCGTACCCCTCAGGCCCGCAGGCCGGCCCGCCGGAGCGTCAGCCGGGACAGGTCGTCGATGGCCCCGGCGTCCCCGCGCCGCCACGCATCGGCCAGGCCCCCCGCCGGTACCGGGACCGAGGCCAGGTCCTTCAGCGGCCCGGTCAGCGCCCGCAAGGCCAGCAGATCGGCGCCGCCGGGTGCATCGCGCAGGGCCTGGATCCGGGCGCTGCGCCGGATCCAGTGCACGCGCGGCGGGAGCCACAGCACCAGCACGAACACGACGGAGAAGAAGATCAGAGCGAACGTCGTCAGATTGGCGACCCGCCCGACCAGGTCCTGCAGCGACTGCCCGGCGTCCGAGAGCCCGTCGCTGGCGTCGGCGGCGGACTGCAGCGGCTTCTTCAGCACGTCCCCGATCAGCGGAACGTCCGACGCCGCGTCCCCCGCGTCGTGGAGCCCGGACGCCAGGCTCCCGCCCGCGTCCTCCACCTTCCGCCCCGGCTCCGCCAGCAGCATGATCGCGTCGTGAACGGCCAGCGCGAACCAGACGGCGACGGTCACCAGGACCACGGCCGTCAGGTCGGCCAGCACCTGCCGGAGGCGACGGGCTGGGGTCTGGGCGTAGAGGCGCATCGGCGTGCTCCTGTTCCGGCGGCATCGACGGACGGGACCGGTCCGGTCCCCGACGGCGAGGCACGACGGCCGTGACAGCCAGTCATGGCCCGCACGCCCGACCGTACGTGCTCACCTGCCCTCCGGCCGGTCTCCGCATACCCGTGTCGGCCCGGGCGCCGCTCGCGTGCGCCCCTGCGCGCCGGCCCGCAGCCTGCCGCAGGACCCCGGGGCGACACCGCCCCGGCCTGGGGCTGAGGCCCGGCCCGCCGCGGCAGCGGGCGCACCCCCGAGGCGTAACCGACCCCGCCCGCGCCACCACGCTCCGCCATCTCCACCCGCCGGTGCCCGGAACGAATCCGACCGCACCCGCATGCCGGTCCGGCATGCGGGGAGCAGCGGGTCATGAGCACCAGCAACCCCGACCCCGACCCCCGCACCACCCCCGGGCTGACCGGCGGCGGATCCGTACCGCCCGGTGAGACCCCGCCGGCCGAGTCCGGCACCGGAACGGGAACGGGCCCGTACCGCCCGCTGAAGCGCGGCTGGGGCGGCGGCCCGCTCACCATCGTCATCGTCCTCGCAGTCCTGGTGGCCCTGTTCTTCCTCGTCTACGGCATCCTCGTGGCCCTCTGAACCCCACCGCCCGGACCACCTGTGTCATCATCGTTCCCGACCGACACACCGCACGTCCGGGGGGTTCCGTGCTGGCACTTGGCATTCTCTTCGCGATCATGATCGCGCTGGCCGTCGTCCTGATCGTCGCGATCATGCGCCGCAGAACCAGCGGCGCCGAAACGGCCGAAGGCCTCCGCCTGGAACAGGACCGCCGGGTCCAGGCCCACAACGACCGCATGTCGTACAACGCGATGCTGCTGCACGGCACCCCGCCCACCCTCAGCGACAGCTACCGCCCCTGAGCCGCCCCGCACGGGGAGCGTCCGGGGTCACAGCCCCTCGGCAGGAGCGGGCAACCGGTGCCACGGGTGCCCGCACGCACCCTTGCAGTACGTCTCCCTGCGCCGCGCGTCGGCGACGGCGAACACGGACACGAGCACCCGGAACGCCCTCACGTGTTCGTCCGGCGGCAGCCGGTGGAACCCGTAGCGGGGCGGGTCCAGGCAGACCATCACCGCAGGGTTCGCCGTGGGCTTCACACCCGACCGCAGCACGCCCTCGCGCCCGTCGGCGGGCGTGATGTGTGCCTGCATGGCGTACCCGGCAACGTCCCGCAGCACCGTCTCCCGATGCGCGGGGGAGAGCCCGGAGAACCACGCCACCGCGTCGTCCAGGCTCCGCAGCCCCTGGGCCACCCCGTTGACGACCACTTCGGTCGCCTGCCGGACGCCACCGCCGTCCCCGTGATCCGCCTCGGCCATTCCCGTGCCCCCGTCCGTGCCGGCCACGCCCGCGGCCCGGCTTCCGCGGAGCCTAGTGGCACCCGGTACCGCCCTGCGAGGCGGATTTCGGCATGGGCCGGGCGGCGGACCGGTGGCGGACCCGTGCCGGTCACCGATCCGCCGGCCCCTGCGTTCACGAGTCGCCGCGGCCCGCCGGTACGGCGGCAGGCGCCTCGGCCGGCTCCGCACCGGAGCCGGCGGCGGGGAGCCCCCGCGGCATCCGGCTCGCCGCGACGGCGATGAACAGCGCGACGCCGATGGCCGTGGCGATCCCCGTACGCAGCGAGCTCGCCTCCGCGACGAAGCCGATCAGCACCGGACCGACGAGCAGGCCCGCGTACCCGATCGCCGACACCTGGGCGATGGCGGCGTCGGAGCGGCCCGGGACGACCGCGCCGGCCAGCGACATGCACAGCGGCACCACGATGCAGACGGCCAGTCCCGTCAGCGCGAACCCGGCGATCGCCCAGGCTGCGGACGGCGCCACGACCACCAGCAGCACTCCGAGAGCCGTCGCGCTGCCGGCCGCCGCCAGGAGCGGGCGGCTGCCGAGGCGCAGGCGCAGCCGGTCGCCGAAGAGCCGGCCGGTGAAGGTGGCCACCTCGTACAAGGGGTAGGCGAGGGCGGCGACCGCCTCCGTGGTGTGCAGCTCGCGCGTCAGCAGCAGTCCGCTCCAGTCCGCCACCAGCCCTTCGACGAGGAGGGCCATGAAGGCGACGGCGCCGATCAGGTAGACGATGCCGGGCAGGTTGCCGCGCTGCTCGGTCTCCTCCTCCTCGGCCGGTTCGTCGAGGTACGTCCAGCCCACCGCGAAGGCCGTCGGCAGCGCGACGGCCGCGACGCCCAACACCGAAGCGGTGTACGGGACATCGAGCGCGGCCAGCAGCACGGCCAGCAGGCCGCCGGCCACCGCGCCGGCGCTCCACCCGGCGTGGAACCCGTTCATCATCGGCCGTCCGGACCGCCGTTCGACCAGGCTGCCCTGCGCGTTCATCATCGCCTCGGCCACACCGGACGTGACGCCGAAGCCCGCGGCGGCGGCGAGCAGCAGCGGGAACGAGGGGCTGAGGGCGATCAGGCCCACGGACACGGTCACCAGCGGCGTGCCGATCCGCAGCAGCAGCCGGTTCCCGACCGCCGCGACGATCCAGCGCATGCACTGCATGGTGAGCGTCGCCGCGACGCCCCAGGACAGGATCACCAGCCCCACGTCGCCCGCGTCCAGGCCGAGTTTGGCGGCCAGTCCCGGGAGTCTGGCGGCCAGGATGCCGTTCACCACACCGACGAGGGCGAAGGTGCCGAGGACACCTCTGTGGGCGCGCCGCAGGGCGCTTGCCGGGGGAGTCTGCATGCTCCGTCTTCCTGTGTGCTCATACGGGCAACTGCCAGGCACGTCAAGGCTGCACGGCAGGATTTCTTCTTGATCAGAAGTGTGCCGGAAGGCTTGCGCTGATTACTAGATCATCTCGTAGGATCTTCGCACCGGACATCGAGGGGAGTGGGAAAGGTACGGCTGCCACCAGCAGCCCATGACACCTTGCGCCCCCCCCATTCATCCGGATCCCCCACGCGTCCCGGCATCCCCGCATGCCCCACGCATCCCCGTGATCCAGCCGACACCGCGGCGCCCGGACGAGGCGCGCCGCGTGAGTGAAGGACGAAGGATTGATCTCCCGACTGCACGACCCCGCCTCGCGGGGCTTCGCCAGCGACAACAACGCAGGCATCCACCCGGACGTCCTGGCCGCCCTCACCACCGCCAACGAGGGCCACCAGACCGCGTACGGCGACGACGCCTACACCGAACGGCTCCAGCACGTCTTCCGCGACCACTTCGGCGCGGGCGCGAGCGTGTACCCCGTGCTCACCGGCACCGGCGCGAACGTGGTGGGCCTCCAGGCCATGAGCGAGCCGTGGGGCGCCGTCATCTGCGCCGAAAGCGCCCACGTCAACACCGACGAGTGCGGCGCCCCGGAGCGGATCGCCCACCTCAAACTGCTCACCGTGCCGACGCCCGACGGCAAGCTCACGCCCGCCCTCATCGAGCAGCAGGCAGGCGGGCGCGGCGACGTGCACCGCGCCCAGCCGACCGTCGTCACGATCACCCAGCCCACCGAGCTCGGCACCCTGTACACGCCGCAGGAAATCGCCGACATCTGCACCTACGCCCACGAGCACGACATGACGGTGTACCTCGACGGCGCCCGGCTGGCCAACGCCGCGGCCGCCCTCGACGTCCCCCTGCGGGCCCTCACCACCGACGCGGGCGTGGACGTCCTCTCCTTCGGCGGCACCAAGAACGGCCTCCTGCTCGGCGAAGCGCTCGTCGTGCTCAACCCGGACGCCGTCCGCGGCACCGCGTTCCTGCGCAAGGCCGCGGCCCAGCTGGCATCCAAAATGCGCTTCGTATCGGCCCAGTTCATCGCCCTCATGGAGTCCGGAGCGTGGCTGGCCAACGCCCGCCACGCCAACGCCATGGCGCGCCGCCTGGCCGAAGCCGTCGGGGCGCTGGCCGGCGTACGCGTCAGCCGACCCGTGGAATCCAACGCGGTCTTCGCCGTGCTGCCCGCGGACGCCACGGCCCGCCTGCAGAAGCGCCACCCCTTCTACGTGCGCGACGAACGGGTCGGCGAGGTCCGCTGGATGTGCTCCTTCGACACCACCCCGGAGGACGTCGACGCCTTCGCCGCGGCCGTGGCCGAGGAACTCGCGGCGACCCGGACGGAATCGGGAGCGGTACGGACGTGAACACCCTCACCGGCATGCACCGGAACGCCGACCCCGACCACAGCGGACAGCCCCTGCCCGCGCGGGTCCGCCGCGCGCCCTTCACCGGCGAGCGCGCCGTCGAAGCCGGGCTGAACTGGAGCCAGCAGGAGATCTGGGCGCTGATCGAGAAGTCGGCGCCGGACCACCACGTCTACAACGTGGTCGAGGCCTTCCGCGTACCGCCCGCTGTCCGCCCCACCGAGGACGAGTGCCTCGACGCGCTCTCGTTCCTCCTGACGCGCCACGAGGCCCTGCGCTCGGTCTTCCCGCGCACGCCCGACGGCCGTGTCGTCCAACGCGTCCTCACCGAAGGCGAATTGCCCGTCGAGTTCGTGGACACCCCCACGACCACGGGTGACGAGATCGGCGTACTGGAGCGCTTCTTCGCCACCCGGCGGTTCTCCTTCGCCGACGAACTGCCGATGCGCCTGGTGCTCCTGGTCACCGAGGGCCGCGTCTGGGGCGGGGTGTACGTCTTCTCGCACATGGCGGTCGACTGGTACGCCCTCCAGCACCTGGCCGAGGAGGTCGCCGAGTACTTCCGCAACGGGCGTACGCTCGCTCCGCTGCCGCCCGGCACGATGACCTCGGCCGGCCTGGCCGAGTGGCAGCAGTCGCCCGACGGCATCCGCCGGCGCGACCGCACCCTGGCCCACGTGGCCGCGCTGTACCGCGACCGGCCGCCCCTCGCCCTGCCGCCGGCGGTCGCGGACCTCCCCGAAGCGTCGGCGTACCGGCAGGCGGCCCTCCGTTCGCGCGCCGCCCAGCACGCCGCCGCCCGCATCGCGGAGGACACCGGTCTCAGCGTCGCGGCGGTCATCGTCGGCGCGACGGCCCTGCTGCTGCGCGAACTCACCGGAGGCGACCGCGTCGACCTGCACCTCACCAGCTCGCAGCGCTTCGGCCGGGACAGCCGCACCACGATCGCCACGATGATGCAGGAGAGCTACTTCTCGGTGGACCTCACGGGCGCCGACCTGCCCGAGGCGGTCAAACGGTCCTGGCCCGCGGCCATCACCGCCTTCCAGAGGTCCGGATGCGACGCCGACAGCATGAACCGGCTCCTCGCCGAGCTGGGCGACGGCCCGGACGCGCCGCTGCGCTTCGCGTACTGCCTCAACGACCGGCGCACGCTGCCGGCGGACCGGGCCGTACGACGCGACGTCCCGGCCGCCGACCTGCTGTCCGGCACCGTCCTCACCTGGCTCCCGGTCACCGAGCAGGAGCCCTTCTACCTCATCGTCGACGACGGAGAGGAAGCAGCAGGGGCTGCCGGCGAGGGCGCAGGCCAGTACCTCGAATTCTCCCTGACCTGCGACATCCGGCACATCACCGAGGCCCGGATGGAGTCCTTCCTGCGCGAACTGGAGCGCTCGCTCGTCGCGCTGGCCGACTCCACCGCATGACCGAGGCCGCCATCCGGGCGGCCGACCGCACCGGCACCAACCCGAAAGAACGCATCACCATGGACGATTCCGGCTTCAGCACCATGCTCGCGCGCCTGTCCGAGAAGTCGCGCGACGAGTACTACAACCCGTACACCAAGTTCACGTGGCCCGACACCGTGCCCGAGGACCAGTGGTGGATGAACCCCGACTACCTCACCGTCTCCGGCACCGGCCTGATCGACGACGAGAAGACGCTCAAGGCGCTCGCCCGCTACGAGACGGTCAACTTCTTCAGCCTGCACGTCCACGGCATCCGCGAGCTGATGATCGAGGTCGCGAAGCGCATCCACACGCCCGACTTCGCCGAGTACAACGAGTACCTGCACCACTTCATCGGCGAAGAGAACGCCCACATGTGGTTCTTCGCGGAGTTCTGCCACCGGTACACCGGCGGCATCTACCCGGAGGCCGCCTCCCCGCTCCGCCGCGAGGGCTTCGGGAACCTGTGGGACGACGTGATCGTCTTCTCCCGCATCCTGATCTTCGAGGAGATCTTCGACTACTACAACAGCCGCATGGGCAAGGACCAGCTGATCCCGGACATCCTCCGCGAGATCCACGCGGCCCACCACCACGACGAGAGCCGGCACGTCGCCTTCGGCAAGCAGCTCGTCAAGCGCCTCTACGACCGCGCCCTCGCCGCGGACCCGGACCGCCGCGAGGAGATCGAGAAGTACGTCAAGGACTACATGACGTACTCCGTGCGCAGCCTCTACAACCCGCAGATCTTCCGTGACTGCGGCGTCGAGAACCCCCTCGCCGTCCGGCGCGAGGCGCTCTCGCACCCGGTGCGCGAGGCGTTCCACGTCAAGCTCATGGCCCGGGTCGACCGGTTCTTCGTCGCCGGCGGAATCTTCAGCACCTCTTGGGGGACCGACCATGTCAACGCGTGAGAACACCGGCACCAACCCGACCACGGCACACCCGTCGATGGACACCGTCCTCGCCTTCCTCAGGAAGCTCAACGCCTCCGTGGACACCATCCCCTGGGACCGCGACCTCATCGAGGCCCGGATCCTCGACTCGCTGGCCTTCGTCGAGTTCCTGCTGCTCATCGAGGAACTGACCGGCGAGCCCGTCGACCTGGCCACGACGGACGTCAACCACTTCCGCACGCTGGAGCGCATCGACGCGTTCCTCACGGAAGGTGCCGGCCATGCGCACGCCTGACGCGGGACTGCGCGCCCCCGTCGACGTCACCGACGGCCTGGTCACGCTCGGCCCCGAGGCGGTCCGCCTCCGGGCCGCCCTCGACCGGGTGTTCACCGGCTGGGCGGCCGCGGCCGGCGCCGCAGAGGTCCTCTACCCGCCGCTGATCCCGGTCGCCGACCTGGCGCGCTTCGACTACTTCACCAACTTCCCGCACCTGGTCCTGGCCGCCGCGGCGGTCAACACGGACGCGATCGCCGACCTGCCCGCGCACCCCGCGGAGCCGGGCACCACCCTGGGCGGCCACCAGCTCGCCGAGGCCGGCCTGGTCCTGCCCTCGGCCGCCTGCTACAACGCCTACCTGTCCCTGTCGGGCAGCCGGCTCGACGAGCCGGTCCGGCTCACGACCCTCGCGCAGTGCTTCCGGCGCGAGACGCACTACGAGGGCCTGCGCCGCCTGCACGGCTTCACGATGCGCGAGATCATCGCCGTCGGCGACGCCGAAACGGTCAAGGGCCACCTCACCACCCACAAGGACCTCGTGCTCGGCTTCGCCGCCCACCTGGGCCTCGACCTCACGACGGAGGTCGCCACGGACCCGTTCTTCGACGCCAACGGCTCCCGAGCCGTGATGCAGCGGCTCTTCCCCACCAAGGAGGAGTTCGTCGCCGACGGCGGCCTCGCGATCGCCTCGGTCAACTACCACCGCAACTTCTTCGGCGAGCGCGCCGGGATCCGTTACGCGGGCGAAGAGGCCCACACCTCGTGCGTCGCGTTCGGCATGGAGCGGTGGCTGCACGTCCTCGCCGGGCGCTTCGAAGGCGACTGGCAGGCCGCGGAAGAGGCAGTGGCATCCTTCCCCCTCCCCGAGGGGACGGCATGACCGGCCACCTGATGCCGGCCGAGTGGGAACCCCACGAGGCCTGCATGCTGGCCTGGCCGCCGTACGAGTCGCTGTGGGGCGACAGCTTCGCCTCCGTCGAGCGGGAGTACGCGGAGACCGTCCGGGCCATCGCCGCCTTCGAACCGGTGATCCTGCTCGTCCGGCCCGGCCAGGCCGAGCGGGTCAGGGCGCTCTGCGATGTCGACGTCACCACCGTGGAAGTCCCCATGGACGACGCCTGGCTCCGCGCGACCGGACCGATCGTGGTCCACGGCCCGCAGGGCCGGGTCGGGGTGGACTTCCGCTACAACTCCTTCGGCGAACGCTTCCACCCCTACGCCCAGGACGACCGGATCACCGAACGCCTGCTCCCCGTCCTGGGCATCGAGCGCCGGGCCACCATGACCGTCCTCGAAGGCGGGGCGATCAGCGTCGACGGCGAAGGCACCCTGATCGCCACCGAGCAGTGCGTCCTGAACGCCAACCGCAACCCGCGGCTCGGCCGGGCCGACATCGAGGCCGAGTTCGAGGCCCTGCTCGGCGCGACCAAGGTGATCTGGCTGCCGTACGGCCACCTCGCGGGCGACACCGACGGACACGTGGACCACGTGTGCCAGTTCATCGGCCCCGGACGGGTCCTGGTCGAGGCGCCGGGCGACCCCGCGCGCCCCGACCACGCCCGCCTGCAGGCCAACCGCGCCGTCCTCGAAGCCGTCACCGACGCGGCCGGCCGGAGCCTGGAGATCCTCGAACTGCCGCCGCAGCAGCCGGTACGCGTCCACGGCCAGGACGCCGTCGTGAACTACATGAACTTCTACATCGCCAACGGCGGAGTGGTCATGCCGCTGGCCGGCACCAGCCGCGACGCCGAGGCCCTGGAAGCGGCCGCCAAGGCCTTCCCGGACCGCCGTGTCGTAGGAGTCGAGACCCCCACCCTGGCCACGGGCGACGCAGGCATCCACTGCATCACCCAACAACTCCCGGCCCCCCGACCGCACTGACCCAACGCCCGGCTCTGCCGCCCCACCCGGGCCGGCAGAGCCGGCAGCGGCACGTGAGCGAGAATCGGCACCCGATCCACCCCCGGCCTTCACCCGCGAAGACGGGCACCGCACCTCCGCGGTCATGGAACTCGCCGTACTCACCCGGCACCGCGGCCTCGGCCGCGACGGCCTACGCTTCCTCGGCCGCTGGGGCAGCGGACGGCGGTGCGGCGGTTCTCCGGCGGCGGTACGCGAACACGCCGCACGCCGGCACTACGAGAGCGGCCACGCCGGCCACCCCGAGGGCCGTCTGCTCGGCGAAGAGCCGGCCCAGCACTTCGAGGATGCCGAGGCCCGCGGTCGCGTAGATCAGCGCCCAGGCCGCTCCGCCCAGGAACAGGGCGGGAAGGTAGCGCGGCAGCGGCATCCGCATGCTGCCCGCGAGGAAATTGGCTGCGGTCTGGAAGCCGACCGTGAGGAAGGAGACGGCCACCACCGGCGCGCCCCACCGCTGGATCGCCCGCTCGGCGCGCCGGAACCTCGCCGAGGAGATCCGGTCGGCGAACCGGCTGCGCCGGGCACCGGCACCCGCGAGCCACCCGAGGGCGAACGTGCCTCCGGCGCGGAGCAGGACGATGAAGTACAGGGCACCGGCCGTGAGCGCGATCTTATCCACGGCACCCCGTCCCCAGCTCCGGCCCGAACCCCGGGGCATCCGTCATCCGCAGGGGCGCCCGGCCCCGGCCGGGCGCACGACGCACACGAGCCCGCTCAACGTCTCTCACCTGCGCCTGCCTCTGCCCGTTCCGTCCTAAGGGTGCCATCTGCGCCACCGGGACCCGAACCTGCACGCCCGTACGCCAAGCAAGGCAAGCCTAACCGAACGCCGATACGGCAGTACAGGCACCGGTCGGACGGCGCCGGCCAGGACGGTGGCCACCATCCTCCGCACGGCGCCGGCCTGCGGCGGGCCGCTCGTCCGGTCGGCGAACAGCAGGTGCCCGGCGCCGACGAGGGTGGGGGAGGGGGTGTCGACGTCGATGTCATCGGCCAGGCGCCCCGCGTCCCGCTCGGCGGCGAGGCAGGAGGCGATCACGGCGGTGCCCTGCACGGTCATGATTGCCTCGACCCGCCTGGGCGAGGACGGCAGCGCCTCCGTCGGCGTCGGCTCCTGCCCCAGCACCCGGTGGGGTGCGAGGTCCGTGGCGAGCCGGCGGCCGGTCAGCCGTCGAACTCGCCCGGCCCCTCGGCCGGCAGCAGGTCCCGGGCCCGGCGCTCCATGAGCACGGGGAGGTAGGTCCGCACACGCGCGTACCTGAGCTCTTCGAACGCCGTCTGGACCGACCCGCGCACCACGTCGACGTCCACGTGCGGATGCGCCTTCATCAGGCGTTCTGCCACGAGGCGGATGGTGGAGGCATCCTCTTCCGACTCAGCCATCAGACACCTCGGTTCGGTCTCGTGCCGGCTGCTTCCTCCCAGTCTGGTGTGCGGCGCCCGGGCCGGGAAGTCGATCTTCTGCCGATGCCGTCGGCCCGTCCTGGGCCGGCTCCGGCCTGACGTACGACCGGTCCGGCACCGGCGAGGGTTCCCGGCGCGTCTGCTCCGGCCACGTCCCGCCGGCCTCCCCTCAGGGCAGGCCCACCAGGCCCCACCCGCGGTACGCCGCCTCAGCGGTCACCGCACCCCACTCCCGCAGCAGCACCGTGAAGTCCTCGAAGCTCGCCGGGCGCCCCGCCCACCCCGCGCACTCCACGGCGAACGGCTCGCGCAGCTCGTCCAGCCGCGCCTCCGCCCGCTCCCACGCCCGTGCCTTGCCGCTCACCGACCCGGGTGGGCACACCAGCAGGACGCGCAGCCGCCCGTCGTCGCCGGCCGGCGGGAAGAACCCTCCGCCCCCGGTCGGCGCGGGATCGGCCTCCGGGTCCTCGTCCCAGATCAGGCCGCCGAGGAACGTGTCCATCGCCTCGCGCAGCGGCACGTCGACGAGCCCCCGCATGTCGTCCCACGCGTCGCCGGCACGGAAGTGCGGGCTGTAGGCGCCGGTGGTGGCGGCGAAGTCGTACTCGGCGCACCAGGCCTCCACCCGCTCCGGCGGCCAGATCCAGCCACCCGACACCGGGTACCGCTGGTGCTCGTCGTCCCGCCCGGGAGGCCAGACGGCGTCCTCCATCGCCCGGGCCCGGTCCTCGACGGGAAGGCGGGCCAGCCGCTCCCAGTCCGCCATGAACAGCGACAGATCCATCCCCATGCCGGCAGCCTAGACGGGGAGCCGCGCGCGAGGCTCGCGGCAGACCTGCCGACGCCACCGCACGCTCACTCGGCCCAGGGCAGGGGTCGGGTGCCTTCGGTGCCGGGGACGGCGACCACGCCGTCGGCGCGCATGACGACGTACGCCGTGACGTCCTCCGATGCCTCGATCCGCCGCACCACCCCCGGGCCGAGGACCAGCGTCTGACCGGCCGCCACCCGCTCCCTGCGGTCCCCGCTGACGACCTCGAGGGCGCCCGAGGTGACCGTCCAGACCTGTTCGCGGCCGACGGAGTGGTCGGGACCGGCCTGTCCGGCGCTCATGGCGACCGTCCAGGCGCTGAGCTCGGAGCTGCCGCGGCTGGGGGAGGCGTGCGTGGTCATGCGCGCGTTCGGGGTCTCGATCGCGTTCTCTTCGGTCGGGGTCAGCACCTGCACGGCGGTCTCCGGCGTCTCCTCGGGATGCCCGGCCTCCCGGGCGGTTTCGGTTTCGGACGGGTCGGGCGCCGCCCACTCGACGAGCTGGACCACGACCCCGTTGGGGTCGGTGAGCTGGAAGAGCCGTTCGCCCCAGGGCTCCTCGCGCAGCGGCATGGTGACGGGCGCGCCGGCCTCGCGCAGCCGGCGCTCCTCGGCCTCCAGGCCGTCGGCGACGGTGAGGGCCAGGATCAGCCCGGCGGCCCGCTGGTGGCGCTGCTCGGGCGGGAGTACCTCGGTGCCCTGGCGCAGCAGCACGACGTCCGCGGCGGCGTCGTCGCGGGTGAGGGAAACGAAGCCGTCGGCCTCGTGCGCGACCCGGTAGCCCAGGTGGGTCCGCAGGAAGTCCCGCGAGGCGGACGGGTCGGCGACGGTCAGGGACAGGGCCGAGGTGGTGACTCGCAAGCGCGACTCCAAGTTAGGTCCGGACGATTTTTACTACAGAGGTAAATTTACGAGGCGCGCCGAGCTCGGTCAAGGGCATTTTTACGTCGAGCGTAAGATTGAGCCCATGGCCATCGAGACGGGACTCCGCGAGTCCAAGAAGCAGGAGACGCGCCGGGCGATCTCCGACAGCGCCACGCGCCTCTTCATCGACCAGGGCTTCGAGCGCACCACCATCGCCGAGATCGCCGCCGCGGCCCGGGTCGCGAAGAAGACGGTCACCAACTACTTCCCGCGCAAGGAGGACCTGGCCCTCGACCACCACGAGGCGTTCACCGAGAGCCTGGCCGGCGCGGTGGCGGGGCGTGCCCCCGGCGAGAGCCCCTTCGCGGCGCTCGGCCGGGCCTTCCGCGCGACGCTGACCGAACACAGCCCGGTCGCCGGGTTCACCGGCCCGGCGTTCGCCCGCATGGTCGCCGACAGCCCCACCCTCACGGCCCGCCTGCGGGAACTGCACGACCTCAGGGAAGCGGCCCTGGCCGCCGCCCTCGCCTCCGCCACCCCGCCGGACGCCCCCGCCATCGCGCCCCGCGCCGCCGCCGCCCTCATCGCGGCCGCCGACCGCCTGCTGTTCAGCCGCATCCAGGAACTCACCCTGGCCGGCCACACCAACGAGGAGATCGAAGCCGTCCTCACCCCGGAGGCGAACCACGTGTACGCCCTGCTCAGCACCTCCCTCACGTCCTACGCCTGACACCCGCCACCCGCAGTCGGGGAGGCTCGGCGTCACCTTGTGCGGTCGACCATCGGCGGGTAAGGCTTTCGTCGCCAACTGACAGTCCGTGCAACCCGTTTGCCGTCACCTCGGGAACGGGCAGAGGAGGGGTCGTTCGATCATGTCGGCGAAGATGAAGCAGGCCGTGGGGGTCGTTCTCGTCGTGGTCGGGGTGGTGCTCGTCACCGCGTTCCCCGACAGCAGGTTCTTCTGGTTCGAGGGGCAGCCGGCCGGTGTCGTTCTGGTCGTCCTCGGGGTGATCGAGTTCGCGGAGAGCTTCTGGCGCCGCGCCAAGCCCCGGGCAGCCGCCGACGGATCGGGCGGCGGAGGCGACCCCTAGTCCGCTGGCCCGCGTGACAAGGGCCCCGGTCCGGCTAGAAGTCCCAGGACATGTGCGGGGGGACGTACTGCGGAACCTGCCACTGCTGCGCCCGGGCGCCGTTGGCCAGGGAACCGTCCGCGATCTCCAGGGCCTTCCCGCTGTGGTTGTTGTAGACGAGGGTGCGCCGGTGGTGCGCGTACGGCACGCTCCAGATCTGGGACGCCGCGTTCGCGCACCGCCACTGCTGGGCCCGGGCACCGTCGGCGCGCGAGAAGTCCGCGATCTCCAGGCAGAGGCCGCTCTCCGCGTTCACCAGCCGGTAGCTGTGCCACTCCTGCTCCCACTGGTCGTACGCCACGCCCACCAGGACCCAGCGCCACGACTGGTGGCGTACGCCCACGCAGTCCCACTGCTGCGCGCGGGCGCCGTCCGCGTGCGAACCGTCCGCGATCTCCAGGCACTTGTTGCTGCCCACGTTGACCAGTCGCCCCACGTGGCCGTCCGGCGGAAAGATCGAAGGCCGGGCGCCCGCGGCGGTCCGTGACGCGGCGGCTTGCGCCGAGGCGGGCTGCGCCGAGGCGGGCATGACGGCGAGCAGGGTGAGGGCCGCGGCTGCCGCAACGGCTCGCAGCAGATGGACCGGCCGGATGCGGTGGGACACGAGGACTCCTGGCGTCGACGACGGAGGAAACGGGGGGCAGGTCAGGACGGTGGCCTCAGGACCCCACCACGCGGGTCCCCGCCCCCGCCCCGGGGACGTCCGCCCAGCCGCGCACGCGGTCCGCGAGGCGCTTCAGGCGCGGGTCGGCAGGGGGTACGGCGATGTGGAAGCGGGACTCGTCCGGGACGCGGCAGTCACCGCCCCACCCCACCACTCCCTGAGCCTCCGCCAGGACGTCGCGCACCACGTTCACCTGGTGCGCGAACAGCCCGCCGCGCGCACCCGGCGGGAACCACCCGGGCCGGACCGCGACCGCGGTCCCCGAGGCGTGGTCCGTGGCGTGGTCCGTGGCGTGTCCCCGCAGAGCGCCGGACAGCGGCCGGAAGCCCGTGGCCTCGCCGGCGGACAGCGTGTCGATCTCGTAGTGGTACCGGCGCAGGACGTGCACGAGGACGGCCGACACGTCGCCGATGCGCAGGGCCACGGACAGCGGGCTGCCCGGCACCGGCACGGTCCAGACCGCCCCGCCGTCGTCGGCGGCCTCCTCGACGGGCCAGCCGTTCGCGCTGGTCCGCCCCGCGCGCAGCGCGCCGGGTGCACCCGGGCCGGACGCCGGCCCGGCGCCCGGTTCCGCGGCCCGTACCGGGGCCGCCGCGACGGTGCGCGCCGACACCGCGAGGTCTGCCGCCACCGCGAGGCCGGCGCCCGTACGCAGCACCGAGCGTCGCGGCACGTGGACGGATGCGGAGGAGGTCATGCCGGGCGCCTTTCGACGGGAGGGGACACGAGCAGGCGGGTCGCGGGCGGCCGCGGGCCACCGCGCCTACGCCCGCAGCGGGGCGTGGTACTTCTCGAACACGCGGTACAGCCCGAGCAACGCGGTGCCGTAGCCCTGCGCGCTCTCGTCGGTTCCGTTGTAGCGGGCGAGCGTGAGCCTGCTCTGCTCCTCGGGGGTGTCGAGGCCGGGGCGCCCGACGCCGATCTCGTCGGCGCCCTCGATGAGGACCAGCGGGACGGTGCTCATGTTGTAGACCGTGTCCTCGTGCAGCCGCTGCCAGACGGCCCAGAGGTCGCCGTCCTTGGCCGCGTCCATGATCGTCCCGCCGATCAGGCCCTCCCGGATGCAGTGGTTGCGTGCGCGGATCGCCGTGTTGGCGAAGATCTGCCCGGGGCCGGTGCTGCAGTCCCGCTTCGTGCTGGGCCCGCCCTTGTGGTGGTCGATGACGAGCTCGTCGGCCAGCACGTCGCCCGAGTTGCACGCCCGCATCTCCCACAGCAGCGGGCACTGGATCAGCGCCTTGCGCATCCGCAGGTTCCGGGCGAGCCGGGTGATCAGCCAGTCGTAGTCCATGAGGATGTCGAAGCACTGCGTCGTGGTCCGCAGGCTGAAGGCGAGACCGCCCGCGCCGCCCTTCTCGGGCACGCCCATCTCGTTCACGAAGTACGACCGGACGTCCGCCAGCATCGCGCCCCGCCGCGCCATGTCGAAGCTGACGTCGAGGTCCGCCGTGGACTGTTCGAGGTCGTAGCTCCCCTGGCCCTCGTCCCGTCCCGAGGCAATGTTGTTGTCGATCTCGATGCGGACCTCGCCGGAGCGGACCTCGACGGTGGAGATCTGGTCGAAGGCCCAGTCCTCGGGCAGCGGACAGCCGAGGTTCCCGGAGAAGCCCGTGGACATGCCGCTGACGAAGCTCGCCGAGGTGTAGCCGGCGGCGCGGACCCGGCTGCACACGTTGCGGGGCCCGTAGATGCCCACCTCGTACTCGGGGCCGTGCTCGCTCATGGTGTCCCTGACCGCGCGGAAGTGCGGCAGGATCCGCTCCGTCACCTGTGCGTCGAGCGCGTCGAAGTCGACGGCGAAGTAGATGCGGGTGCCCCGCTGGTACCCGTAGTGGCGAGCCCGCTCGACCGCGTGCAGGGCGTCGGCGATCCCCGTTCCCCGGCTGAAGTAGCTCGCCTCGCCGCCGTTGGTCTGGTAGATCGGGAAGGTCCGCAGACCGTACGAGGCCATGAGCCGCAGTTCGCCGGGCTGGATCTGCTTGTTCAGCGACGACCCGGCCCGGTTCGCCAGGTAGCGGCCGACGATCCGGTAGCCGGCGTCCCGGAGGGCCTGGGCCCGCGGGCCCGTGACCTCGGTGACGCCGTCGCACGCGGTGCCCTTGCGCGTGGGGTCGCCCGTCGAGACCAGCAGGGAGGCCCAGGTCTGGTAGTCGCCCCGCCCCGTCACCGGCAGCTTGACGAAGGACTGGAAGTCGCGCACCCAGGAGGCGAGGTGGGCGCCGAAGGAGTCCGTGAACGTCACCCCGCCCCGCCGGTTGAAGATCATGGCCGCGCTGAAGAGGTTCACCCAGGTGCCCGTCGAACCCTGCGACACCGGGTTGCGCATCAGCCCCTCGCGGGTCGCGGGGCCGAACGCCCCGGTCGCGGTGTCGTCGCCCATCCCCAGCTCGAACTGGATCGCGTAGATGAGCGCCTTCTGCACGTCCCGGGAGAAGTTCCCGTCACACGGGACGACGAAGAAGTTCCGGCGGCCCACGTACCGGCCGTTGAGCCACTGCTGGACGGAGCGGATCTCCTCGGTGCCCCCCGCCACGACGGTGTACGCGTCCATCGTGAGCAGCGCCTTGAACACCTTGGGCGTGACCCCGTCCCCGGGGTACGCGGCCTGCACGCCCATGTTCTGCTTCACCCGGGCCACGGAGGCGGCCACGCGCGGGTTGTACGTGCCCTCGATGTCGCCGCCGTCGTACCCCTTGCAGTACAGGGCGGACTGCACGACCCGGCAGACAGCCTCGTGCCGGGTGCTCGCGTCGATCACCGGGAACCTCGCCGCCAGCGCGGCGAGGGTGGCGGGACCGAAGCTGTCGGAGAGCGGGGAGAGCCCCAGCTCGTGCTGGAGGACGCGGGTGAGCGCGTACATCACCGTCCAGCTGGTCCGGCCGTCCTCCTCGACGTCCGGGATGCCGTCGACGGCGTAGCTGTTGATGAACCTCTGCGCCTTCAGGACCATTGCGTCGGCCATGCGTGTCCCCTCCCACCGGGTGCTCCCCGCCCCGTGTCCCCAGGGGCCTTCCTGCCCAGGGCCTCCCGCCGCCGCGCCGGGGCGGCCCGGCAGGCAGACCTACACCGATCTTCCGGCGGCCCCCGCCCGCCACGCGCCGGATCGGGCCCCGGGGCACCCGAATGGCCCCGTGACATGCGTACGCGCCGGCCGCCCGGCCCCGTCACGTCGGCGCCCGCACGCCCGCCCGCGTACCGTGAAGGCACGGGACCCGGTCCCCGTCCCGGACCGCGCCGCACCTCCCACCTGCTCTTCCGGTAGGGGGACCGGCCAGAGGATGTGAGGCGGATGGCACTGTCACCCCCTTCGGGCACCGGTGTCAGCGCCGGTACCGGCACCGGCACCTCGGCGCGCGCCCGGTGGTCGGCCAGGCTGGCGCTGGTGTGCGCGCTCGGCGCGCTGGTGGCGCTGGTGGCGGCCTTCGGCCACAGCGGCCTCGTCATCGTGGTGGCCGGGCTGGCCGGCGTGGTGCTCGGCGCCATGGGGACGTGGTGGATGCTGTCCCGCCGCGGCTGGCTGCGGCTGGGCGGGGGCCTGCTCATGGTGGCCGCTCCGCTGGCCGTACTGGTCACGTTCGCCCGCGCCGGCCTGTGGCCCACGGCGCTGACCGCCCTGGCGTTGTGGCTGGCGGCACTGGTGTGCGCGGGAACGGCGCTGCGGGAGGTGCGGCGGCCGCACGGCATGCGGGCGATGCCCGGACCGACCCCCCGGAAGCCCGTCCTGATCATGAACCCGAAGTCCGGCGGGGGCAAGGTCGTCCGGTTCGGCCTGGTGGAGAAGGCCGAGGCGCTGGGCGCGCAGGTCGTACTGCTGGACACGGCGGTCGCGACGGACGTCGCCGCCATCGCCCGCCGCGCCGTGGCCGAGGGCGCGGACCTCCTGGGCGTGGCCGGGGGCGACGGCACCCAGGCCAAGGTGGCCGAGGTCGCGGCCGAGCACGACCTGCCGTTCCTGGTGGTCTCCGCGGGAACCAGGAACCACTTCGCCAGGGACCTCGGCCTGGACCGCGACGACCCCGTGCGCTGCCTGGACGCGCTCACGGACGGCGAGGAACTCCGGGTCGACCTGGGCGTGGTGGGCGGCCACGTGTTCGTGAACACCGCCTCCTTCGGCGTCTACGCCGAAGTCGTGCAGCGCCCGGAATACCGCGACGCGCAGGCGCGGACGGCACTGGAGGCCATGCCCGACCTCCTGCTCGGATACGCCGGCAACGTGCTGGACGCGGTCACGGACTCGGGCCGACTGGAGGACCGGCAGGCCCTCCTGATCAGCAACAACCCCTACGCCACCCCCGAACCGATGGCCGCCGGCGGCCGCAGGCCCAGGCTCGACAGCGGGCTGCTGGGTGTCGTGGCGATCCGGGTGAACAGCGCGGCCCAGGCTGCCGAGGTCGCCCTCCGGGGTGCCGGGGCCGCCGGCCTCCACGCACTCACCTCCGCCCGGATCGTCGTCGAGTCGGATGCCGCGCGCATCCCGGTCGCGGTGGACGGCGAGGCCCTGACCGTGCCCACCCCGGTCGTCTGCTCCGTACGCCCCGGAGCCCTGCGCGTACGGGTCCCCAGGCTGCGCCCGGGCCCTCCCACGGCGTACCCGCCCGTCGACTGGCACGAGATCCTCACCCTCGCCCTCGGCCGCCGCTAGGCACTCGCCGCAACGAAGGCCTGCCCCTCCTCACCGCTCGTCCAACGGGCCGGAACGTGCCAGCCCTGTAAAGGAGTTCGCCTGAACGCGTGTGCGAGTGGGGTGTGATGTGGAGGACCTTTAAAGAAACCTTGTTGAACAACTCCCCACCCCGGGTTCGCTCTTGATTTGCTCCTGTCAATCGGAACAGGGTTCTCCAGACCGTTTGACGCCCCACACGTCACGACGAGGAGCATCCTCTCCATGGCAACTCACAAGCGATCCCACCGATTTCGCAACGGGCTCATAGCGTCGGGAGCCGCTGCCGCGGCCGCCGCGGCCCTGTTCGCGAGCCCCTTCGCAGGGGCGGCCACGCCGGCCGAAGGGACCGTGCACGGCCTCGGCGCCCCTGGCGCCGTGGACGGCAGCTTCGTCGTCATCCTCGACGCATCCGCGAACAAGGACGACCTCGCGAAGAAGTACGGAGGCAAACTGGAGCGCAGCTACGGCTCCAGGGTCAACGGCTTCTCCGCATCCGGACTGACGGTGAAGGAGGCCAGGCGGCTCGCGGCGGACCCCGCCGTCGGCACCGTCGTGCAGAACAAGCGTTTCAGCATCAACGAGACGCAGGAGAACCCCCCGTCCTGGGGCCTGGACCGGATCGATCAGGCCGACCCCACCGCCGACCGGAAGTACACGTACCCCGACAACGGCGGGGAGGGCGTGACCGCGTACGTCATCGACACCGGCGTCAGGATCTCGCACCAGGACTTCGGCGGCCGGGCCGGCCACGGCTTCGACGCGGTGGACAACGACGACACCGCCGACGACGGCAACGGCCACGGCACCCACGTGGCGGGCACCATCGCCGGCACCGCCCACGGCGTCGCCAAGAAGGCCAGGATCGTCGCGGTGCGGGTCCTCGACGACAACGGCTCGGGCACCACCGAGCAGGTCGTCGCGGGCATCGACTGGGTGACGCAGAACCACACCGGGCCGTCGGTCGCCAACATGAGCCTCGGCGGCGGCGTCGACGAAGCACTGGACGCGGCCGTGGAACGCGCCATCGCGTCCGGCGTGTCCTTCGCCGTGGCGGCCGGCAACGAGTCCGCCGACGCCGGCCAGGGCTCGCCCTCGCGGGTGCCCGCGGCCCTGACCGTCGCGTCGAGCACGGAGGACGACGAGCAGTCGGGCTTCTCCAACTTCGGGTCGGTGGTGGACCTGTACGCGCCGGGCTCCGACATCACCTCCGCCTGGAACGACAGCGACACCGGCGTCAAGACGATCTCCGGAACCTCGATGGCCGCGCCCCACGTGGCGGGAGCGGCCGCCCTCTACCTGGCCGCCAACCCGTCGGCCACCCCCGCCGACACGGCCGCCGCCCTCACGGCCGCGGCGACACCGGACGCCATCAAGAACCCGACCGCCGGCACCCCGAACAAACTCCTGAAGGTAGCGCCGTAACCCCACCACCCCCGACCCGAGAGCGGCCCTCCAACCCCCGGAGGGCCGCTCCTCGGTTCAGCCCGCCGGCGTGGCGGGGGAGTGGGCGGGGTGCTTGTGGTCCCTTCCTGACCCGGGTGGGGCCGCAGATGGCGTGGGGGCACTCCAGGCGATCAATACGGTCAGCATGTGATCTGAAATGGGCAAGTGTGAAACTTCGGTACGGCCGGTGATCGTGCGCTGCGACGATGTCGGCGACCCGCTGAGCCTGGTCCGCAACACAGAACTGTTTCTGCCGTCGCGCCACCACCGGTTCCCCGGGGGCCTCCGCTTCCCGCCGTGGTGGCGCGGCCTTCGAGGGGGGATTCATCGTGTCCGCGATCACCCGCTTACGTCCGCACCACCCGAGCACCCGCCACCGCCCGCACCAGCGCCGCCGACGCGGCCGCACCTCGCTCGCCGCCGCATTCGCCCTCGTCGCGACCGGCCTCGGGGCCCTGGGCGCGCCCCCGGCGGCCGCGGCCCCGCCGAGCGTGATCGCCACCGTGCCGCTGGGCGCGAATCCCGAGCACGTGGCCGTGGCCCCGGACGGCAGGCACGTCTACGTCAGCAACTCCGGTGTCCACATGGGCACTCCGGGCAACACCGTCACCGTGCTGGACACGGCCACGAACACCGTCGGTGCCACCATCCCGGTCGGGAACGGCCCGGCTGCCCTGTCGGTCACTCCCGACAGCACACGCCTCTACGTGGTCAACCGCGGCTCGGCCACGGTCAGCGTCGTGGACACCGCGACCCACGCGGTCACGGCCACCGTCACCGGCATCCAGGACCCGCGGGGCGTGGCGGTCTCCCCGTCCGGTACCTCGGCCTACGTCGTGGACACCGCCGCCCCCCACGGCTCGCTCCGCGTCGTCGACACCGCCACCAACACGGTCGCCGCATCGATCGCGGTGGGTCCGTCCCCGCGCGACGTCGCCCTCAGCCCCGACGGGTGGCGCGCCTACGTCGGCAACCTCGGCGACAACACACTGACCGTCATCGACACGGCCACCCTCACGGTGACCGGAACCGTGGCCCTGAGCGCCCGGCCGTTCGGGGTGAGGGTCAACCCCGTCTCCGGCGCGGTGTACGTCAGCCACGGCCTGGACGACTTCGTATCCGTCGTGGACCCGACCGCGCTCGCCGTCACCACGACGGTCACCACCGGAGCCAACCCGGGAGCCGCAGCGGTCAGCCCCGACGGCACGACCGCCTACGTGCCCGGCATCAGCAACCACACCCTGTCGGTGATCGACACGGCGACCAACGCCGTCACCGAGGCCGTGGCGGTCGGAGGCGGACCCGTCGCCGCCGGGGTGAGCCCGGACGGCACCCTCGCCTACGTCGTCAAGAACGGCAGCGAGACCCTCGACGTACTGAGCCTGGGCACGGCGGCACCGGCCGTGACCGCCGTCAGCCCGGCCTCCGGCCCGGCAGCGGGCGGCACCACGGTCACGGTCACCGGCACGAACCTGGCCGGCGCCACCGCCGTCACCTTCGGCGACACCCCCGCGACCATCACCGCGTGCACCGCCACGAGCTGCACCGTCACCACCCCCGCCCACGCGCCCGGCACCGTCGACGTACGGGTCACCACCCCCGGCGGCACCAGCCCGGTGACCCCGGCCGGCCGGTACGCCTACCTCGCCCCGCCCGCGGACATCGACGTCGACCTCACCGCGCAGCCGAACCTGGGCATCCTGGCGCCCTACATCACCTACACCCTGACCGCCCGCAACACCGGCCCCGGAACCGTCACCTCCGCGACCCTGAAGGCCACGCTCCCGCCCGGCGCCGCAGCCACCCACCTGTCCGCCGGCTGCACGACCACCGCCGCCACCGTCACGTGCACCTACGGGACCATCGCCGACCAGGCCGGCGCGTCGAAGACCTTCCGCGTGCCCCTCCACCTCCTGACCCTCGGCCCGGTCAAGGCCACCGCGGCACGCACGGCCTCCACCCCGACCGACCCCCAGTCGGCCAACGACACGGCAGCGGCCTCCTGCACCGCCCTCTCCATCGTCCTGGTCACCTGTCCCTGACGAGCGGCGAGACCTGGCCGGGCAGGCAGCCTGCCCGGCCAGGGCCCGGCCTCAGCGCCCGGCAGCCCGAGCACCGGCAGGACGCCCGCGTGGTCGGAGGGCCGGCCCTGACGCTGCGCGGCCCCCCTCTGCCGTACCCACGCGCCGACAAGGTGTGGTCCCGGAAGGCCGCCGTCGCGGGCCCGGGCCACGCCACCAGCGACTGCCGCGACGCCCTCGCGAACGCCGAACCGGAGGCGGAGTCCGCAGCACCGGAAAGTCGGTGCTTGAATGGACCCCCATTCCCGGTCTTGCAAGGAGAAGCGCTGTGCCCCTGGTGTCCGTCGTGATGCCCGTCTACAACTCGGCCGCCACCCTCGGGGCAGCCGTCCGATCGGTGCTCACGCAGACGCACACCGACCTGGAGCTGTTGATCACCGACGATCAGTCGTCCGACGGCTCCATGGATCTGCTCCGCGAGTTCGCCGAGCAGGACGAGCGCGTCCTGCCGCAGTCGGCACCCGAACAGGGTGGTGCCGGCCGCGCCCGCAACCTCGCGATCGAGCGGGCCCGCGGCGACTACATCGCCTTCCTCGACAGCGACGACATGTGGCTGCCCGAGAAGACCGAGAAGCAGCTGGCCTTCGCGGCGGAGGGCACCGCGCCCCTGACCTTCACCTCGTACTACAAGATGGACGCCGACTACGCCGGCGAGAGCACCGACTGGGTCCCCAACGGACGCGTCGTCCGAGCCCGGGAGCACGTGGACTACCGCGCCATGCTGGTCCGCGACTACATCGGCGCCCTCACCGCCATGTACGACCGGAACGTCCTGGGCACGAGGCTCATGCCGGACATGCGCAAGCGCCAGGACTACGCTCTGTGGCTGTCGATCATGCGGGACGGCGCCGACGCCCGGGGCCTGGCCGAGCCGCTCGCGGTGTACCGGGCCCACCAGGCGGGATCGCTGTCGTCGAACAAGCTGTCGCTCGTGCAGTACAACTGGGCCCTCTACCGCGAGCACGAGCACCTGTCGGTCCCGCGGGCGACGCGGGCACTGGCCGGCGCCGTGTGGCAGTCGCTGCGCAACTCGCGCATCTAGCTCCGCCGCGCGGGCACCCGCCGGACCCCGGCCGCGTCCTGCACCTCGCCACCGGCAGGCTGGGTGCGGAACGCCCGGCACCGCCCGCCCTGCCGGTGCTTCCCGCCGTACACCTGGCACCGGAGGCCTCCCACGACTGCGGAGGCCTCCCGCTCAGAGCCCCGCGGCCGCGCGGAGGGCGGCGGCGGTCTTCGTGGCGTCGTAGCCCTCGGGGACGCCGTCGACGAGGATGACCTCGCCCCGGATGTGGCGGGTGCGCAGCGGCAGGAGCTCCTGGTAGGCGGGCGAGGCGTACCAGGCGCGGGCCCGCTCGATGTCCGGGAAGGCGATCACGACGACCGTGCCCGGGAAGGGCCCCTCCAGCACCTCGACCTCCTTGCCGTGGACCAGGAAGCGGCCCCCGAAGGGATCCATCGTCGCCTGGATGCCCTCGATGTAGCGGAGGACGTCCTCGTTCACCGTCTCGGGCCGGATGTGTCCGATGGCGTACGTGGTCATGGCATTTCCCCCTTCAGCGGGCCTGCCCGTGCGGGCCGTTGACCACATCCTGGCAGGGGCGGCCGGGGCCCGCGACCACCTCGGAGGTCATGCCGGTCACTGCACGGTGATCCGCTTGCGCCACACGGAGACGTGCTTCGTGGAGTCCTGGCCGAACGGCGTCCCGTCCCAGTCCGCAACCCGGCGTTCCAGCTCCAGCCCGGCGATCCGTGCCATCAGGTCGAGCTCCGCCGGCCAGGCGTACCGGTGCCGGGAGCTGCCGCGGCGGTAGCGGCCGTCGTCGCCGTCGCGGGTGAGGTGGTGCGAG
Organism: Streptomyces sp. NPDC086023; assembly: GCF_044540325.1. Classification (NCBI taxonomy): domain Bacteria; kingdom Bacillati; phylum Actinomycetota; class Actinomycetes; order Kitasatosporales; family Streptomycetaceae; genus Streptomyces; species Streptomyces sp. NPDC086023. The sequence goes on along the minus strand of NZ_JBITRX010000011.1, from coordinate 76,031 downwards.
ACGAGTACCTGCTCGACCAGGTCGAAGGTGTCGAAGCCGAGATGGCGCTCGGAGACGTCGAACGGCACCGCGACCTGTCCGGGCGGCAGGAACCGCAGCGGCGGCACCCCCAGCTCGATGACGAACCGGCCGCCGGGCGCCAGATGACGTGCGGCGTTGCGGAAGCACTCGACCTGCTCGTCCTGCGTGAGCAGGTTCGAGATGGTGTTGTAGACGAGGTACACCAGCGTGAACTCACCGGGCACGACGGTGGTGGCCATGTCCCCGACGACGACCGGCAGCGTGTCCCCGTCGGCCTTGCGTCGCAGCACCGCCGCCATGTGCTCGGACAGCTCGACACCGACCACCGGCACACCGCGCTCCCGGAGCGGGACGCCCACACGTCCGGTTCCGATGGCGAACTCCAGTGCCCGGCCGTCCCCGGCCAGCTCGGCGAGGAAGTCCAGGGTCGGCCCGAGGACGCCTGCCGAGAACATGTCCGTCTCCTCGGCGTCGTAGCGCTCGGCGGTCGCGCGGGTCCACAGTTCGCTGCTCGTCACGGACGGCCACTCTGCCGGGGCCGAGGGGCTCTGTCGACGCATTTACGCCCGGACCGCCGCGGCGGCGACCATCCGTCGGCCCCGGAGAAGGGCCTTCGAGGCGGCCGAGGTGGCCGAGACAGCCGAGCCAGGTGACGGACACGCCCCCGCCACGTGCTGGCGTCCGCCGCGCCCCGCGCAGGCCGGGCCGATCGACGAGTTGTTCCGGCCCGGGGCGCGCGTGACCGACGGGTACCACCCCGAGATGACCGTCGTGGAGCCGTGCCGGGTGGGCACCCTGCGCGTACCCAGCGGCTGCTGGCCGTCTCCGGCCCGGACATCGACCACGGTGACGGGGCGTCCATCACGGTCCCCGTCCCACCCGGGGAGTACGTACTCGACGAGGCGCGGGTCCGCTTCAGCCACCACTGCGAGTGGCGGGACGCCGAGGTCACGACCACGGCAGCCACGGCCGTCCGCCTGCTCATCAGCGAAACCCCCCGCCGCCACCTGGGAGATGGCCCTCGGTCCGGACGACGATCCCCGGCTGTTCATCGAGAAGCAGACAGCCGGCTTCGACACTGACGGCGCCACCGGCTGCTTCGCTGACGCCGGGGCCTGGGAGCCGCTCATCGCGCTCTTCGAGCGGGGGCTGATCCAGGGGGAGTTGGACCTGGACGGGTACGAGGACATCGACGACGGTTCCATGTTCATGCAGCGCACCTGGGACGAGGCTTCCGGCGGCGAGCTCATGTCCTTCGCGACGGCCGGGGACGGTACCTACCCGGTGTGGGTCGGCCGTTCCGAGGCCGGTGGGGTAATCGGCGTCGTGGTGCTGGTGGAGGGGACGCCCGAGCTGCTCCCGGAGCGGCACGGAACCCCGACCGATGCGGCTGTGTAGGCAGGGTCATGCCTGCGGGCGCAGTCGCCAGCCTGGTTGAAGCCGGTGACGCCCCCGGCGCCACAGGTCACAACGCTCGGCGTCTGGAGTCCGGGGTGCACGTACCCATCAGGTCAGCGGCGGGCTCCCGAACTCGTGAACATCACCAGCACGGCCTGTGCGAGGGCCGACCCGCCGCTGTTGAGCATCGGGTCGCCTCGCTGCACGTCGACGCGGCCCCCGCCGTCGTTCCAGTGGACGAGCTCACGGACCAGGGGGTCCGGGGGACTTGGGGCGCCACCGTTCGACTCGCCCGGTCTCGGGCAACGGCGCGCGGCGGTGGGGCACGAGGGGCTGCTGAGCTCGGCCGGGATGTCGCAATCCATACCGAACCCGGAGGGCCTCATCCCATTCAAGCACCCGGCACGCGTGTCACCGACGTCCCGGGACCACGCACCTGGCCCGGGTCACGGCGTTCCGCGCGAGCGTCTCCAGGTGGGTGTGGCCCAGCCCGGTGGCGAGGTGCAGGGCCGACTCGAAGTCGGCGAGCGCGCGGGCGGGCTCGGCCTCGTCCAGGTGCACCTCACCGGCCACCAGGTGGGCCCTGGCAGCCGATTCGGGACGGTGCAGGTCCCTCAGGAGCGCGAAGGCCCGGTCGAGAAGCGGCCCGGCGTCCCCGGTCCGGCCGGCCGAGCGTTCCAGGTCGGCCAGTTCCACCAGGGCCGTCACCTCGTGGGCCGCGTCGTGCAGGGCTCGGGAGCCGTCCAGGGCGGCGCGGAGGTGCTCGCGCCCGGCTGTGTGGCGGCCCAGCCTGCCCTCGGCGGCGCCGATGCGGATCAGGCTGAGCACCACCCCGAAGTCGTCGCCGATCTCGTGGTCGATCCCCATCGCCGCCGTGGCGGCCGCAATGGCGCCCTCGTGGTCGCCCAGGTGGAACAGGACGTCCCCCAGGAGCCACAGCGCGACGCCCTCCTCCCGGCGCGGGCCCGTCTCCCGGACCACGGCGAGCGCCCGCCGCAGGTCGTCGCGGGCCCTTTCGTACTCCCCCAGGTGCAGGCGGAACATCGCCGTCCGGGTCAGGGCCACGGCCTCGCGCCTGGTGTCGCCGAGGGCGCGTACGAGCCTCAGCGCCCGCTCGCCGCAGTCGACCGCGGCCCGGAAGGACTGCGCGCCCCAGTGCGCCACGCCCAGGTTGAGGAGGCTCAGCGCCTCGGCCGCGCGGTCCCCCGCGGCCCGGGCCGCGTCCACCGCAGCGGTGTGGGCGGTCACGGAGTCGTCGTGGTGGCCGCCGGTGCGGAAGAAGTCGGCCAGGTTGAAGGTGAGCTGCCAGGCGTGCGCGGGCAGCCCCACGTCCGCCGCGGCGGTGATCGAGGCCAGCAGGTTGGCGCGCTCGTTCTCGCACCAGTCGGCGATCTGCCGGTGCCCGGTCAACTCGGGTACCTCGCGCGGCGGGTGGGTGAGCGGCTGGGGCTCCGCCAGCCGCCCGGGGCCGTACGCCTCGCGGACCACGCCCGTGAGGTGGAGCTGCTGGTCGAGGAGTCGGTGCGCAGCCTCTCGTACGGCGTCCCGGTCGCTTCCCGCGAGCCGGCCGGCGTACTCGCGGACCAGGTCGTGGAAGACGTAGCGGCCGGGCAGGCGCTGGGTGAGCAGGTGTACGTCGAGCAGGTCCTCCAGCAGCCGTTCGGCCGCCGGGAGGGTCAGCCCGCCGAGCGCGGCGGCCGCGTACGCGTCCACGTCGTGGCCGGGGCAGCCGCCGAGGAGCCGGAACATCCGCTGCTGCGCGGGGTCCAGCTGCTCGTACGAGAGGGCGAAGGCGGCCGCCACCCGTTCGTCTCCGACGGCCAGTTCGTCCAGCCGGGCACCACGGCGAAGCCGGGCCACCAGGTCGGCCACCGTCCACAGGGGGCGGTGACGCAGCCGGGCCGCGGCCAGGCGGATCGCGAGCGGGAGCCGGCCGCACAGCTCGACGGCCTCGCCCACCTCGGCGGGCTGCGGTTCGGTCCGCTCGGGGCCGGCCAGCCGTACGAACAGTGCGTGGGCTTCCTCGGCGGGGAGCACGTCCAGACACACCTCGGCGGCGCCCGGCAGGCCGGCGATCCGCTGCCGGCCGGTCACCAGGACGAGCGACCCTGCGCTACCGGGCAGCAGCGGCCGTACCTGGTCCGCGCCCGCGTTGTCGAGGACCAGCAGGATGCGGCGGCCCTGCAGTTCGTTCCGCCAGGCGGCGGCGCGTTCGTCGGCGGAGGGCGGGATCCGCTCCGGGGGAACGCCGATCGTGCGCAGCAGGCCGGCCAGGGCCGTGCCGGGGTCCAGCGGGGGCCGGTTCGGGGCGTGGGCGTGGAGGTCCACGAACAGCCTGCCGTCCGGGAACCCCTCGGCGAGCCGGTGGGCGGCGTGGACGGCGAGGGTCGTCTTCCCGACGCCCGCCATACCGTCCAGGGTGATCAGGGACGGGGCCCCCGCCGACGGCCGGGCGGCGAGGGACAGGAGGCGGGCGAGTTCGGCCTCACGGCCCGAGAAGTCGGGGGCGTCGTAGGGCAGGGTGCAGGGCGCGGGGGCTGCCGGGGCGGGTGCCGCGGGCAGGACGGCCACCGGGGCCTGGGCCGGGGCCCGGGTCGGCGGGGTCGCTGTGGGCGCCGTGGCTGCTGCCGGGGCCGCGCCCCGGGGTGGGACCGGAGCTGCCCCCTGGGGCGGGATCTCCGCGGTGGCCCGGGGCGCCGTGAGGGCGGTGGCCGGAGCGGCCGCGTCCGCGCCGCTCGGCGTCCGGTTCGCGTCCGCCCCACTCGGCATCCGGTCCGCGTCGGCGTCCAGGCCCGGGTCCGCGCGCAGGATGCGCTCGTGCAGGGAGCGGAGCCGGGGACCGGGGTCGAGCCCCAGCTCCTCGGCCACCGCGCGGCGGGTGGCCGCGTGGACCCGCAGTGCCTCGGCCTGCCGCCCGCAGCGGTAGAGGGCGAGCATGAGGTGGGCGGCGAAGACCTCGTGGGCGGGGTGGTCGGCGAGGAGGCCGGTGAGTTCCGCGACGAGGTCGCGGTGCCGGCCGAGGGCGAAGTCGGCGGTGATGCGCTGGTCGAGGGCCTGGAGGCGCAGTTCGTCGAGGCCCGCGCACAGCCGGGAGCGGACCGCTTCCGGAGCCGCGTCGGCGAGTGCCGGACCGCGCCACAGCCGGAGGGCCGAGGTCAACAGCGCGGAGCGGCCGGCCGGTTCCTGCTCGGTACCGGCTGCGCGGACCAGCGTGCGGAAGCGGTGGGCGTCGACGCGCTCGGGGTCGGTGCGCAGCCGGTAGCCCTCGCCCTGGCGGTCGAGGGTGGCGACGTCCGGCGGCAGCAGGGCGCGGAGCCTGCTGACGTGGCTGCGCAGCGCTCCGGGGGCGCCGGTCGGCGGGTGCCCGTGCCACAGCAGGTCTGTCAGCCGGTCGTCGGTGACGGCCCGGTCCGTTTCCAGGAGCAGGACGGCCAGCAGCAGCCGTTCGCGCTTGCGCGGGACGGCCAGCTTCTCACCCGTGTCCCCGTCGATCACCTCGACGGCTCCCAGCAGCCGGAACTCCACGGGCGCCACCGTATCCGGACGACCTCGGCCCCGCGCAAGCCGGTGGCAACACCAGCGCAACAGCGCCCGCCGAGCCTCGGCACAGGGCCCCGGACCGGGGCCGGACCCGAGGAGGCTGCATGCCGAGAGGTGCACCGGCGCCGGAGCGCCGGAGATCGAAGCGGGCGGGCGCGGTGGTGCTCGCGCTCGTCCTGCCCGCGTTGCTGTTGCAGGCGGCGCCCGCGCTGGCTGCGGAGGACCTGGCACCGCACCGCCCGCGCGCGCCCAGATCCGTGCCCGTCACCACTCCGGGCGCCGTGTCCAAGGCGGCCGGGGCCGCGAGGTCCACGAACGTGTCGAAGCACGTCGGCGCGGACCGGACCGTCAAGCTCCGCACGGAGGGCCTCACCGCGGTGGCGGCCTCCGCCGCAGCGACGGGCGGCGATGCGCCGTCGGGGAGCTTCGCCGTGACCTCCCTCGCGCCGTCCGCGACCTGGAGCGCCGGCGGGTCGGCGGGTGACTTCGGCTGGAGCTACCCGATGGCGGTGCCGCCGGTGGACGGCGGCCTCGTCCCCAAGGTGGCCCTCGGCTATTCGTCGCAGAGCGTCGACGGCCGTACCGCGGCCACCAACAACCAGCCCTCCTGGGCCGGCCAGGGCTGGGACCTGGCACCGGGCGCCATCGAGCGCCGGTACAAGTCCTGTGCCGACGACCTCGGCGGCAACAACGGCCAGACCCGGACCCAGGACCTGTGCTGGGGCACCGATAACGCGACGCTGTCCATGGACGGCGCGAGCGGCGAGCTGATCCCGGTCGACGCCCAGGGCACCACGTGGCGGCTGAAGAACGACAACGGCATGCGCGTGCAGCGCGTGACCGGCACGGCCAACGGCGACGACGACGGCGAGTCCTGGACCGTCACCGCGCAGGACGGCACCCGCTACCACTTCGGCTCCCGCGCCGCCTCCAAGTCGGTGTACGGCGTGCCCGTCCACGGAAACCACGACGGCGAGCCCTGCCACAAGGCGGCGTACGCGGACTCCTCCTGCGACCAGGCCTACAAGTGGCACCTCGACCAGGTCGTCGACCGGCACGGCAACACGATGACGTACACCTACGCGCCGGAGACCAACCACTACGCGCGGGGCGGCAACACCGCGTCCGGCACCTCGTACACCCGCGGCGGCCAACTGGAGCGCATCGACTACGGCACCCGCGAGGGCGAGCCGGGCCCGGCCCCCGCGCGCGTCGTCTTCGAGACGGCCGAGCGCACCAGCGCCCCCGGCGTCCTGCCCGACACTCCGGTGAACCTCGCCTGCGGGCCGGGCGCCTGTACGCAGACGGGCCCGTCCTTCTGGACCCGCAAGCGCCTGGCCCGGGTCGTCACCCAGACGTGGAACGGCAGCGCGTACGCGGACGTCGACTCCTGGACGCTGCGGCACTCCTTCCCGAGCAACGGCGACGGCACTCCCGCCTCCCTGTGGCTCGACGGCATCACCCGCACCGGCCACGTCGGCGGCACCCTGGCGATGCCGGAGGTGGTCTTCGACGGCGTGCAGATGCCCAACCGGGTCGACGAGGCCGAGGGCCCGCCGATGAACTGGTGGCGCGTCCGCTCGATCCGCAACGAGTTCGGCGGCACCACGACCGTCACCTACTCGGGCAGGGACTGCGCGCCGGGCGCCCTGCCGGCCTCCCCCGAGAGCAACACGCGCCGGTGTCTGCCCACCGTGTACGAGAAGGACGGCAAGCCGAAGCTGGAGTACTTCCACAAGTACGTGGTCACGGGCGTGGTGCAGAACGCCAACCTGCCCGGCGACCTGTCCACCCCGGTCGAGACGGCGTACGAGTACGTCGGAGCCCCGGCCTGGGCGTATGCGGGCGAGGACGGCCTGGTGCCCGCCTCGCAGAAGACGTGGTCGCAGTGGCGCGGCTACGGCAAGGTCCGCACGATCGGCGGCAACGCGGCCGAGGGCGCCCGTTCGCTGGCCGAGACCACCTACTTCCGCGGCATGGACGGCGACAAGCTGCCCGCCGGCACCCGCTCCGTGACCGTGACCGACTCCGAGGGCACCGCCGTGCCGGACGCCGCCGCGCTGGCCGGCGCGGTGCGCGAGACGGTGACGTACGACGGGGTGGGCGGCCAGGAGGTCACCGGCACGGTCAACGACCACTGGGTGTCCGCCCCGACGGCGACCAGGGTCCGCCCCTGGGGCACCGACGAGGCGCGGCTGACCGGCGTGGCCAAGACCCGCAGCCGGATCCGGGACGCGGCGGGGGCGGTGGTCCGGCGCACCGGCACGCAGACGGTGTACGACCCGGTCCACGGCAGCACCACCGAGTCCCTCGACCAGGGCGACCTGGCCACGACCGCCGACGACCGGTGCACGCGCACCGAGTACGCGCGCAACACCGCGGCATGGCTCGTCGGCCTGCCGAGCCGGGTGGTCACCATGGCCGGGGACTGCACCGCCGCGCCCGCCCCGGCGGACGTGCTGTCCGACACCCGCACCTACTACGACGGCTCCGGCACCCTCGGGGCGGCGCCGACCCGCGGTGACGCGACCCGCAGCGAGACACTGTCCGGCTGGGACGGCGCCGTGGCGCAGTACGTCACCACGGCCCGCACGGCGTACGACGCGCTGGGCCGCCCCACGTCGGTCACCGACGCACTGGGCCGCACCACCGCCACCGCGTACCTGACCGGTCCCACCCGGGTGAAGGTGACCAACCCGCTGGGCCACGCGGTGGTCGCGGAGAAGGACGTACGCGGTGCGGCGACCGCCGAGACCGACGCCAACGGCAAGCGCACCGAGGCGGAGACCGACCCGCTCGGCCGCGTCCGCAAGGTGTGGCTGCCGGGCCGCACGAAGGGCACGGACGGGCCGAACAGCGAGTACCAGTACGCGCTGAACAGCGGGAAGGCGAGCGTGGTCACCACGCTCACGCTGGGCCCCGACGGCGGGTACCGCACGTCGTACGCGCTGCTGGACGGCCTGGGCCGGTCCCGGCAGACCCAGGCCCCGACCCCGGCCGGCGGCCGGACCATCGCGGACACGGTGTACGACTCGCGCGGCCAGGCCGTGAAGTCCAACGCCGCCTACTACAACAGCGCCCCGGCCGGCTCCGAGCTGGTCGTGGCCGCCGACACGGCCGTGCCGTCGCAGACGAGGACGGCGTACGACGGCGCGGGGCGGGTCACGTCCACCGCCCTCTACAGCTCCGGCGTCAAGAAGTGGGCGACGCTGACCGCGCACGACGGTTCCGAGGTGCGGGTGACGCCGCCGGCCGGCGGCACCGCCACCGCCACCGTGCGCGACGCGCGCGGCCAGATCACCGAGCTGCGCCAGTACCAGGCGGCGACGCCGACCGGTGCGGCCGACACCACCCGCTACGGCTACGACCGCGCGGGCCGGCCCACGACGGTCACCACCCCGGCCGGGCGGGTCTTCGGCACCGAGTACGACGTGCGCGGGCTCAAGGTCCGCACCACCGACCCGGACCGCGGCGCCACCGGCTTCACGTACGACGACGCGGGGCAGCTGGTGTCGACCGTGGACGCCGAGGGCCGGAAGCTGTTCCACGGCTACGACGACGCCGGGCGCCGGACCTCCCTGCGCGAGGCCTCGGCCACCGGCACCCTGCGGGCGAGCTGGGAGTACGACACCCTCGCGCGCGGCCGGCTCACCTCCGCCACCCGGCACGTGGGCGGTGCCGCGTACGTGCTGCGCACCACGGGGTACGACGACGGGTACCGCCCGACGGGCATGTCCGTCACGGTCCCCCCGGCCGAGGGTGCGCTCGCCGGTACGTACGCGGTGACGATGACGTACACGCCGACCGGCGAACTCGCGTCCTCGCAGCAGCCCGCGGTGGGCGGCCTGCCGGCGGAGAAGCTGGTGCACACGTACGACGGCTTCGGCAACCCCGTGAAGCTTGAGGCGAGAGACGGCGACGGCGCCGTGCGGACCACCTACGTCCGCAACACCCTCTACACGCCGCTCGGCCAGACGGCCCAGGTCAGCCTGGGCGCACTCGGCAAATCCGTGTGGCTGAGCAGCGAGTACGACCAGGCCACCGGGCGCCTGACCAGGGCCGTCACCGACCGGGAGGTCACCGGCAAGACGCAGGGCGACGCCCGCTACGGCTACGACCCGTCCGGCAACGTCACCTCCGTCTCCGACCAGCCCGGGAGCACGACGGGCGTGCCGGCCGACCACCAGTGCTTCCGTGCGGACCACCTCGCGCGGCTCACCGAGGCGTGGACCCCGGCCTCCGCCGCGTGCGGCACGCCGACGGCCCCGCCGGCCGGGGACCCGGTGAAGTACTGGGACTCGTACGCCTACGACAAGGCCGGCAACCGGACGGCCAGGACCCTGCGCCTGGGCTCCGGCACCACCACCTCGGCGTACGCCCACCCGGCGGCCGGCGAGCCGCAGCCGGACCTGGTCACGTCGGTGACCACCACGTCCCCGGGCGGTACGGCGCACACGTCCGCGTACACGTACGACGCGACCGGCAACACCCTCTCCCGCCCCGGGCAGCAGCTGGCCTGGGACCCGGAGGGCCGGCTCGCCGAGGTCACGACGGACGAGGACGTCACGGAGTACGTGTACGACGCGGACGGCACGCGCCTGCTGCGCAAGGACTCCACCGGCGCCACCCTGTACGTCGGCGGCACGGAACTGCGGCTCTCCGGGACCTCGGTGACGGGCACCCGCTACTACGGGCTGGGCTCGCGGATCGTCGCGATGCGCACGGGGTCGGGCGCGCCGGTGTGGCTGTCGGCGGACCACCACGGCACGGCGACGCTCGCCTTCGCCTCGGACACGCTGGCCGTGACCCGGCGCCGCACGCTGCCCTTCGGCGAGGAGCGGGGACCGCAGGTGACGTGGCCGGACGACCACGGCTTCCTCGGCAAGACCCGCGACGCGTCCACGGGCCTGACGCACCTGGACGCCCGCGAGTACGACACCGCCCTGGGCCGCTTCATCTCGGTCGACCCGGTACTGAACCCTGCCGACCCGCAGCAGCTCAACGGCTACGCGTACGGGAGCAACAACCCGGTGACCCTGAGCGACCCGTCGGGCCGCATCCCCCTCGACCCGGACACGGGCCGCCCGGTCAACGCGACCCAGCCGAAGGGGCAGGAGCGGATGGACTACAGCCGGGACTACATGAAGCCGCGTCCGGCGTCCGCGCCCGCCCCGGCGCCCAAGCCGGGGGCCGTGCTCCCGGCGCCGAGGCCCGCGCCTCCGAAGCTGAAGCCGGTCTGCGTGTTCGGCATGTGCAAGAGCCTTCCCACGCTGCCCGATCCGCGGGACCTGCGGCTGCGCGACGACAACGGCGACATCACGGGCATGTACGGGTTCTGTCCCTTCAACGGGAGCTTCAACAGCCCGTTCGGGGGCAGGTCCGGGTCAGCGTGCGTGGGCGTCGACCGGCACGGTCTCGCGGTACTGGGCCGGCGCACCAAGAACGAGCCGACCAGGGGCTTCTCCGCGTACGCCTCCGGGTTCAAGTGGATCGTGTCCGACGGCGACGTCGACGACCAGCGCAACGACGCCAACGGCGTCTCGGGCATGACGAACGTACTGAAGGGGAGGACCCCCGTGCCGCTCGCCGTCGAGGGCCAGTACTCGGTGGGCACCACCCGGGACGGCCGCGAGTTCCACACCGTCGAAGGCGGTCTGGGGGTCGGCGTCAAGACGCCAGGAGCCTCGGTCACCACCGGCACGACCTCGACCTCGGTCTGGCGGCCCAACTGGCTCCTCTTCCCTTGGACCTGAGGCCCGTCCGGGTGGCCGCCTCCGAGCGGCCACCCGGCGATCCGGCCCACTGGGGCCACCCTCGCTCGGCTCACTCTTGGAGATCACCATGCATTCCGTACCCCGACGGCGGGGAAGGCCCCCGCTCAGAGTCCTGGCTGCGCTCGTCGGTCTGACCGCGCTCAGCGCACTGGCACCACTCGACCCGACGACTGCGTCCGCGGCGTCACTGACGCCGGGGGCGGCCCTCCGTGCCCCGGCCGTCTCCCGCGCCACACCCGAAGGGGCCGCACTCGCCGAGGCCAGGAAGGCCGGCCGGCGGGTCGAGGTGCTTGCCCGCAGGAGTGAGAGCGGGCAGGTGTTCGCCAACCCCGACGGGCGGTTGACCGGGGAGTTCGCGCCCACCGCCGTGCGCGTGAAGAAGGCGGACGGCGGTTGGGCCGCCGTCGACACGACCCTGGCCGCCGGGGCCGACGGCACCGTACGGCCCCGGGCCGCCGCGGCCGACGTCGTGTTCTCCGGCGGCGGGAGCGGGCCGCTGGCCCGGATGACCAAGGACGGGAAGCGGTTCGCGCTCAGCTGGCCCGTGCCCCTGCCGAAGCCTGCCCTGAAGGGTGACGCGGCGACCTACGCCGAGGTGCTGCCCGGCACGGATCTCGTCGTACGCGCCACGCCGACCGGGTTCAGCCACCTGCTCATCGTGAAGAACGCCCGGGCGGCCGCGAACCCGGCCCTGCGGACCGTCCGGTTCGGGCTTCGCGGCAGTGAGGGGCTGACCACGACCGCGGACGCGGCCGGCGCGCTCACCGCGAAGGACGCCGCCGGCAAGGCGGTGTTCGTGTCCGCCCGGCCGGTCATGTGGGACTCGCCCGCGGAGGCCGGCAACGGGCGCCCCAAGGGAGTCGAGGCCGTCGAGGGGGGCGCGGTCCGCAACGACCGCGCCGCCATCGGATCTCCCCCCTTCCCCACCTACCAGGCCGACCCCGGCGGCGCGCGCCGGGCCCGGGTCGGCGTCAAGGTGACCGGCCGCGGGGCCGGCGCCGCCCTGGAGGTGACGCCCGACCGCGCCATGCTCACCGACCCGGGGGCCCGCTTCCCGCTCGTCATCGACCCGACGTTCCTGGAACGGCCCATGTGGGACTGGAACCTCTTCGAGAACCAGCACACGACCACCAACTACTGGGGCGTGCAGGGCACCCAGATCAAGGTCGGCCACGACGGCGCCCGCGAGTGGCGGGGCATCTTCCGCTTCTGGATCGACCCGGTCTTCGGCGCGGAGATCCGCAGCGCCCGCCTCAAGGTGGCGGTCAGCGCGGCGAGCAGCTGCGACGCGTCGACCGCGATGAACCTGCACACCACGTCCCAGACCCCGCAGTACGCCACCTGGTCCAACTCCGGCTGGGGCGGCTGGATGTCCTCGGCCTTCGGCTGCGGCGACGCGAACGGGCTGTACTTCCCCTCCAACGACGCCTTCCGCGGCAAGGTGCAGGAGGCCGCGAACAACCGCTGGACGGGCGGCATCACCTTCGGCGTCAACACCGCTTCGGCGGGGGTCTACAAGACCCTCACGCCCGGCGCGACCCGGCTGGTGATCGAGTACAACCACGCGCCGAGCGCCCCGGCGGTCCTCGGCATGGTCCCGGCCAAGCCGTGTGCGACGGGTGCGGAGCGCACCTACCTCACCACGTCCTCGCCGCAGTTCACGGCGAAGCTGTCCGACCCGAACGGCGACAACGTCGGCGGGCGGCTGGAGGTCGTGCGCAAGAGCGACGGCCAGGTCGTGTACTCCGACCCGCCGGCCGGGACGAACCCGGCCCTGTCGGTGCGCAGCGGCGACAGCCTCACCTGGGCGCCCGTACCGGACGGCAGGCTCGCGGCCGGGGTGGTCTACACGTACCGGGCGGCCACCTGGGACGGGCTGGCCTGGAGCGGGGCCACGGCGCCGGGCTGCGAGTTCGAGATCGACCTCGGGGAGGCGCGTACCCCGCTGGTCACCTCGCCGTGCGACCCGTCCGTCTGCGGGGAGTTCGGCCCGCCGATGGGCACCGTCCGGCCCGTGACGTTCCGCCCGGCGCCCGGTGACACGGGCATCGTGCGATACCGGTACGGCACCAGGCAGGGGGCACTCACGATGTCGGTCGCGGCCGGCCCGGACGGCACCGCCACCGTCCCCGTCACGCAGTGGACCAGCGATCCGACCTGGCTGTACGTCAAGGCGGTGCACCGGTCGGGGCAGGAGAGCACCGGAACGGCGTCCTTCGACGTGTCGGCGGCGTACGACCCGAAGAGCCCGTCGGGGCGGCGCGGCGACGCGGGCGGGGACGGCCTGGCCGACACCGCAGCCGTGTTCTCCGACGGCTCCACGCAGAACTCCGTCTACACCTGGCACGCGAGCGCCACGGGCAGCTACCCTCCCGTCGGCGTCGAGGTCAACAACGGGTACGCCGCCACGGCGGTCCAGACGGTGCGCGGCGACTTCGACGGTGACGGCCGCACGGATGTGGCCGTGCTCCGGCAGGAGGCGGGCGACCGGGTGACCGGGTGGATCTACCGGTCGGACGGCACGTCGTACGAGCCGCCGGCCGCGGCGGCCCTGGACACCGCCGGCAACCCCGGTTGGAACCTCGGCGGCCTCAAGCCGGTGGCGGGGGACTTCGACGGCGACGGCAAGGCCGACCTCGCGGTCTTCGCCTCGCATCCGAGCTGCCAGACGAAGCTGTGGACCTTCTACTCGACGGGGACGGCGTTCGCCGGCTCCTTCGGCCAGCCGGCGTGGGCCAGCGGGGTCAACGGGTACTGCTGGGACCGCGTCAAGCCCGTCGTCGGCGATTTCGACGACGCGGCCGACGGACGCCAGGAGATCGCCCTCTTCTACCGCTGGGACGGCAACTGCGACTGGAGCGTCGACACCTTCCGGCAGACGGGTGCGCGCGGCTCGCTGACGCAGGGCTTCTCGGGGGCCCGGGACAGCGGCTGCTCGGACTGGAACCGGCTCAAGCCCGTCGTGGGCGACTTCAACGGCGACGGCCGCGACGACCTGGGCCACCTCTACGACGCCGGGGCGAACTCCACCACCTTCTGGACGCTCACCAGTACCGGCAACGTCGGGGGTGTGGCCTTCGCCCCCGAGGTGCAGCGCTCTTCGGAGGCGCTGGGCTGGGGCGCCCTGGAGCCGTCGGCCGCGGACACCGACGGCACCGGGCCGGACGAGGTGGTGGTGGTCGACCGCTCGTCCGCCTCCCGCACCGTCCTGTGGACCCTCCGCAGTTCCGACGGCACCGCGTTCACGCGGAGCCTGCGCTGGGACGGCCGGGTCACCGCCGGGCTCGGCGTGAACGGCAAGAGGGCCTCGCTCAGCGGTGACTCGCGCGCCGAGACCGTACGGGTGAAGGCCGACGGCTCGCTGTGGGGGGCGCCGAACATCGACGGTCTGCACGGCGCGTGGGGCGCGGAGCGCTACTCGGCCGGTACGTCCACGGACCCGGCGCGCGCGTTCTTCCCGGACCTGGACGGTGACGGGAAGAAGGAGTTCGTGTACCTGAAGCCGGACGGCGTGCTGCGCGGCTACCCGAACGTCGACGGGCTCAACGACGGGTACGGGACCGGGCGCAAGGTCGGGGAGAACTTCCCGGAACCGGCGCGGCTGCGCTTCGCCGACCTCGACGGCGACGGCCGCGACGACCTCGTCCGCATCGACGCGGACGGCGCGATCCAGGCCTGGCCCAACGTCCGCGGCATCGACGGCGTGTGGGGCACGCAGCGCCAGGTCGGATCCGGCTGGACCGATCCGGCACGGACGCGGTTCGCCGATCTGAACGGGGACGGGCGAGACGACCTGGTGAGCATCGACGGCGACGGACGTCTGCGGGCATTCGCCAACCGGAACGGGATCGACTTCGACTGGGCACCGTCCGCGATCGTCGGCTCGGGTTTCTCGGACCCCGCGCGCGCGTTCTTCGCGGATCTGGACGGCGACCGGCGCGACGAGGTCGTCAGCGCCAACGGCAACGGCGAGCTGTGGGCCTGGCCGAACGACGACGTGCTGGGCACGGGCGGCTGGGGTCCGTCCCGGCTCGTGTCGGCCGGCTGGACGGATCCGTCCCGCCTGAAGTTCGCCTGACGCCGGCGCGGCCACCGTCCCGGCGGTGACGGCCCGGCGGGCACCCGGAAGGAGGGGTGCCCGCCGGGCACCGGTGGGGCGCGTACCGAGAACAACACCCCGTGACCCGCCGAGACGACGGTTCGTGCGAAGCCGGTCCATCGGCCTCGCGGACGTCACCGGCGCGGCGCCCTTCGCCACCCCACCGGACGGCTGTATAGCTGGATCCTCATCAGACTGCGCGAAGGAAACCCGTGGCTGTGTGGCACTGGCTGTTCGGCGACCAACTCGGCCCCCACTTCCTCCGCACCGGCGAGACCGGACCGGCCAAGGACGCGCCCGTCGTGATGGTCGAGGCCCGATCGGTCTTCCGCCGACGGAGGTTCCACCGCGCCAAGGCCCACCTCCTGCTCTCCGCCATGCGGCACCGCGCCGCCGAACTCGGAGACCGCGTCCACTACGTCCGAGCCGAGACCTACCGGGAGGGCCTGCGCCGGGCCGTCGGCGACGCACCGCTGACCGTCCACCACCCCACCTCACGGGCCGCCCACGGCCTCGTCGGGTCGCTGCCGAAGGTGCGGGTCCTGCCCGCACGCGGCTTCCTGGTGCCCGCGGAGGCCTTCCGCTCCTGGGCCGGGGGACGCGAGCGGCTGAGACACGAGGACTTCTACCGGTGGACGCGCCAAGAACTCGGCCTCCTCATGGACGGCGACGAGCCGGCCGGCGGACGCTGGAACCACGACCCGGCCAACCGGGAACCACCGCCGAAGCGCGCAGCCGCCCTCGGGGTCCCCGCACCGTACCGGCCGCGTGAGGACGACATCGACGAACAGGTACGCGCCGACCTGGACCGCTGGCAACGCGACGAGGGCATCGACTTCGTCGGGCGCGACGGCCCGCGCACCCTCCCGGCCTCGCGCCGCGAAGCACTGGCCGCGCTGCGCCGCTTCACCGAACACCGCCTGGCCACGTTCGGACCGCACGAGGACGCCATGCTCGCCGGCGACGCGGTGATGAGTCACAGCCTGCTGTCCTCGGCGCTCAACCTGGGCCTCCTGGACCCGGCGGAAGTTGTCGGAGCCGCCGAGGACGCCTGGCGCGCCGGCCGGGTACCCGTACACAGCGCGGAAGGCTTCGTCCGGCAGATCGCAGGCTGGCGCGAGTACGTGTGGCACACGTACTGGTACTTCGGCGAGGACTACCGCCACCGCAACGCGCTCGGACATCGGGCACCTCTGCCCGACTGGTTCCTCGAACTCGACGCCGACGCCGTCACCGCACGCTGCCTGTCCACGGTGCTCGCCCAGGTCCGCGACACGGGATGGACGCACCACATCCCCAGGCTCATGATCCTCGGGAGTCACGCGCTCCAGCAGGGCTGGGACCCCCGCGCGGTCACCGACTGGTTCCACCGGTGCTTCGTCGACGGCTACGACTGGGTGATGCTCCCCAACGTCATCGGCATGTCCCAGTACGCCGACGGCGGCATGATGACCACCAAGCCGTACACCAGCGCGGGAGCCTACATCCACCGCATGAGCGACCTGTGCGACGGATGCGCCTACCGGCCCGGCGTCCGTACGGGCGACCAGGCCTGCCCGTACACCACCGGGTACTGGTCCTTCGTCCACCGGCACCGCACCCGCCTGGCCGCCAACCCGCGCACCGCCCGAGCCGTACAGGGTCTTGACCGGCTGCACGACATCCAGGAGGTCCTGCACACAGGCAGACGACAGGACGGCAACCCGCCCTGAGAGGTGCTTACACCCCACCCCGGAGCGCCTCGCCCCGGCCGTCCCGAGGAGCGGGCTGCCGGGCGGCCGCTGTTCCCGGAGCCCGGGCGACCGACCGCTGCCGACCGGAGTCAGCGCGCCGCGGCGCGCGGCAGGGCAGCGGCGACGCCGTCCGCGAGCCGCTCGACCTCCTTGCGTACGAACGGAGCGGCCAGCCGGGCCACGCCCCTGAAGCGGAACGTCGCGGTGTAGACCAGTCGGGTCGCCCCCTCCTCCGCCGGCGTGAAGCGGAGGTCGTCCGTGACGGCGACCGTCCTGTTCTCGCCGCTGAACACGAGCAGGTCGCCTTCCCGGACATCGAGCCGGTACGACACCTCGGCGTCGCGTCCGCGGAAGCGCGAGGTGTTCCGCCACCGCGAGCCCGGCCCGACGGGTCCCGCGTCCAGGCGGACGCAGGAAACGGTCGCCGGATCCCACTCCTCGGCGTGCGTGAAGTCCGCGAGGTATGCCACGAGGTCCGGCATCGCGACGGGGACCAGCATGGTGCGGGCAACTCGGATCATGGCCGTCTCCTCAGCGGTTCGCCGCTCTCCCTACAACGACTTCCGGCAGCCACCCTTCGGCGGATGCACTGCCCGGCATTCCGAGCGACGTGGCCGGACGCCCCGGACCGCCGCGGAGCCTCCGAGCCCGGTGCCGAGCGCTGCTTCGACGGCTGACCCGCACCGTCAGTCCCGGTCCTGCACCGCGCGGCCGGCGGCCTCCTGCACCGTGGCCTCCAGCTCCTCGCGGTCCATGCCGAACTGCTCCGCGTAGAGGTCCAGGGCAGAATCCAGCAGCCACCACGGCTCGCGGGCGTCCTCCCACGCGTCCCGCCAGGTCACGTGCTGCTCGTCGGTCCACCCGGCTGAATCCCCGAGCTCTTCCTGAAGGCGTGTCAACCGGGCGTGCGCCTCATCGGTCGCTTCCTGCAGCTCGGCCAGCTCGTCCAGCGCATCGGACAGTTCGATTTCCATCCCGGGATCATAGGCGTCGGGATCCGGCCCCCTCGCAGGGCTGCCGGGCCGTCAGGACGAAGGCCCGTGCGAAGGCAGTTCCTCGGCCAGCCCGACGATGATGCCTTCCGGCCCGCGGACGTAGCAGAGCAGGTACGCGTCCTCGAAACGGGCGATCCCGCCGACGAGTTCGGCGCCGTACGGGCGCAGTCGCGCGACGGTGTCCTCAAGGTCGTCGACGGCGAACATGACGCGGTGCGTGCCCAGGATGTTGTGGGGCCGGTCGCGCGGCCCGCCGCTGATGGCCGCGGGGCTGTGGTACTTCGCCAGCTCAAGCCGGCCGTGCCCGTCAGGGGTGCGGACCATGGCGATGTCGCAGCGCACGCCGTCGAGTCCGGTGCACTCGTCGGCGAAGGAGCCGGCGACCTCCGTTCTGCCCTCCAGCTCCATGCCGAGTTCCACGAAGAACGCGATGGCGGCATCCATGTCGTCCACGACGATGCCGACGTTGTCCATCCGCTGGATTGCCATGCTGGTTCCTCCTTCGAACTCGTGCGGCCGTCAGCGGCCGAGAGCGGCCGGCCGCCGACGGCCCTGACAGTCCCCGACCGTACGCTTCACCGCGGACGCCGCACGACACCACGCCAGGAGGTCCCCATGCTCGACGACCACCGGTACGCCTCACTCTCCGCCGTCGACATCGCCGACCTGGTCAACCGCGGCAAGGTCACGGCCGCGGAGACGGTCGACATCGCGCTCGCCGTCACCGCCCGGCGCGACGGCGGACTGCGGGCGTTCACCGCCCTGTGGGCCGATGCCGCCCGGAGCCGGGCCAAGGAGGTCGACGCCCACGTGGCCCGTGGGCTGAGGCTGCCGCTGGCCGGCGTACCGATCGCCGTCAAGTCGAGCGAGGGCACCCACTCGGTGCAGAACCGGCGCCTCGTCGCCGCAGGCTGCGTACCGATCGGTGCGACCTCCGTGCCCCGGGCCGGGACGGGCTGGCAGACGTACGGAGCCACCGACCGAGGACCCACCCTCAACCCCCTCGACCCCGACTGGTCGCCGGGCGGCTCGTCGGCCGGCTCCGCAGCAGCCGTCGGCGCAGGTCTCGTACCCCTCGCCACCGGCTCCGACGGGGCGGGATCCGTACGCATCCCCGCGGCCTGGTGCGGCGTCACCGGCTTCAAGCCCACCAACGGCCTGCTGCCCGCCCGAGACCGGGCCGGACTCAACACCCCCGGCGTGCTCGTCCGCGACCCGGCCGACGCCCTGGCCTACCTCCGTGCCGTCGTGCCCGGCCCGCCCCCGACGCCGGTGTCGTGCGGCACCCCCCGCGTCACGTGGACCGCCACCCTGGGGTACGCCGACACCGCCCCGGCCGTCGCGGCCACCGCCCTCGGCGCCCTCCACCACCTCGTCCGCGCCGGGCTGTGCCGCCTCGTCGACCGGCCGGTGGAGCTCCGCGATCCGGCTCCGGCGTGGACCGCGCTGCGCGCAGGCACGCCCGACCAGAACACGACGAGCCTCGCCGAGGACAACGCGCAGACCCTGCGTGAGGCGTTCGAGCAGTCCGATCTCCTGGCCACGCCCACCACGCCCCACCCACCGCACGGCCACGAGGGCCCCGGCCCGCGCATGAGCGTGGCACTCACCTGGGCCTTCAACCTCTCCGGCCACCCGGCGATCACCCTCCCCGCCGGCCGCACCCCGGACGGGGAGCCCGTCGGCCTCCAGCTGATCGCCCGCCACCACGCCGACGCCCTGCTCCTCGACGCCGCCGGACGCTGGCACCACGCGCTCCCCGGGCGGCCGGTCCGAACGTCCCGCCGGTGACCTCCGCCGGCGACCTCAGGCACCGCAGGTGGGACAATGGGGACGACCGCGGCCGCCCGGCGCGCGGCCGGCGGCGACTGGGAACGGAAGAACATGGGTCTGGCGCAGGGGCAGCGCGTGAAGCTGGTGGTGGACATCTCCCTGGGCGAAGCGGTCGACGGCACCTCTGGGGCCACAGCAGGCTTCCTGTCCCTGGCGGCCGGCAGCGAGGGCACCGTCGAGCGGGTCGACGGTCCGCCGCGCGAGAGCCACGGCGTCCGCGAGTACCTGCGCCTCCGGGGTCTCCTCGCGGACTACGGCCACACGATGCCCGAGGCGAGCAGGCAACGCCTTGAGGAGGAGGTCCGCGAACTGGAGCCGCAGTGGACCGACTTCCAGGAGCACGGTGGGCGCGCCACCGCCCGCGTCCGCTTCGACAACGGCTTCGTCCTCGACGGCGCCCCCGAGACCGTCCTCACCCACCCGTGACCTCGCCCCTCCGCCCGCCCGGGCGTGCAACGTGCCGGCGGACCCTCACGCGGTCCGGCCCGCGTCGTCCAGGGCGCGGAGTTCGGCGGCGGCTTCGAGCTGCCGGGGGTTGTTGAGGCGTACGAGGGCCTCGTGGGCGGCCGTCAGTGATGCGCGGGCCTCGTCGCCGCGGCCGAGATGGCGCAGGACGATCCCGAGGTCGAGCCGGGCGGCTTCGCTCCAGGCGGGCATCCTGGCCCCCTCGAAGTGCGCCAGTGCGTAGGACAACGGCGCTTCCGCCTCCTGCCACCGCTCCAGCGCGGCCAGGTCGTTGCCGATGTGCTGGCGGCTCGCGGCGAGGTACAGGCCGATCACCTCCTGCGGCTTCCCCGGGACGCCGGCCCGGCAGCGGGCCTCGCTCCGCCGGTGGATGGCCAGCGCCTCGGCGGCGCGGCCGACCTGGCGCAACAGCTGGCCCAGCAGGTTGAGGGCGGTGAGTTCGGCCAGGCGGCTCTGGGCGCCGGTCTGGACGGCGAGGTGGTCGGCCGCCCGCCGGAACTCCTCGATGGCCTCGTCGGTCCGGCCGAGCCGGTGCAGCGCGCCGGCCGCGTAGCCCATGGCCCAGCCCACCTGGACCTCGTCGCCGGTCTCGCGGGCCACGCCGAGGGCGGCCCGGGCCGTGGCGAGCGCGGCGGCGTGGTCGTAGAGGCACACGTTGTAGGCCCAGGCGAGGTAGTTCAGCTGGACGGCCTCCTCCCGCCGGCTGCCCAGGGCGCGGGCCGAGTCGGCGCCGCGCCGGAACACCTCCGCCCACAGCTCCCAGTGCATGGTCCGGTCGGAGAACCAGTGCATCGCCTCTGCCGCGTCGACCACCCGTCGGTGGTCGCCGGCCGCCTGTGCCCGCCGCAGGGCCTCCAGCCACTGGGCGCGTTCGTTCTCCAGCCAGGTGTGGGCGCGGTCCGGCCCGGCGGGCGCGGTGGCCGGGTCGGGGTCGCCGTCGGCCGCGGTCCGGGGCACGGGCGGGTGGTCGGCGTCGAAGTGCAGCGCGGCGGCCGTGGCCCGGCGCAGGGCCCAGCGGGCCGCCCGGTCCTCGGCGGCGGCGATCTCCTCGGGCCCGTCCTCCTCGGCCAACTGCTCGGCGGCGTACAGGGCCAGCAGGTCGTGGTAGCGGTAGCGGTCCGCGGTGGGATGCGGCTGGAGCAACCCGGCGTCGGTCAGGTCCTGGGCGCAGCGGGCGGCCTGGCGGCGGGGGAGGCCGGCGAGCAGGGCGGCGGTCTCGGGGCTGAAGTCGGGGCCGGCGGCGAGGCAGGAGCGCCGGAAGACGGTGCGGGCCTGCGGGCTCAGCTGCCGGTAGGACAGCGCGAAGGCGGCCCGGACCTCCAGCGAGCCGGCCCGCAGGGTGTCCAGCCGGCCGCCCTGCTCGGCGAGCTGGTCGACGAGCTTGGCGATCCGTTCGCCCGGCCGGGCGGCGAGGCGCTGCCCGGCGATCCGTACGGCCAGCGGGAGGTGGCCGCAGAGCTCGGCGAGGTCGCGGGCGGCCTGGCCCTCCTGCCCGACCCGCTCGGGGCCCACGATGCGCGTGAGCAGCTCCACGGCCTCCTCGCGGCGCAGCAGGCCGAGTTCGGTGCGGTGCACCGCTTCGAGGCCGGCCAGGGACTGGCGGCTGGTGACCAGGGTGAGCGAGGATCCCTGGCCGGGCAGCAGGGGGCGTACCTGCTGCTCGTCGCTCGCGTTGTCCAGCAGGAGTAAGGCGCGCTTGTCGCGCAGGACGGAACGGAGCAGGCCGCTGCGGTCCTCGGTGGCGGCGGGTACCGCGCCGCCGGCGACGCCCAGCGCGTGCAGCAGCCGGGCGAGGGCGTCGCGGGGGAGGGTCGGCCGCGGGTCCATGCCGCGCAGGTCGACGTGGAACTGCCCGTCCGGGAAGTGCGGTGCGAGGGCGTGGGCGGCGTGCACGGCGAAGGCGGACTTGCCCAGGCCCGGCTGGCCGCTGATCACGGCTGTCGGCGGGTGGCCGGGGGCGGGGTCTTCGACCAGGGCGGTCAGCCGCGCCAGAGCGGGGCCCCGGGCGGTGAAGTCACGGAGGTCGCGGGGCAGGGCGAGCGGGTGGTGACCGGCCGGCTCCGGCCGCGGTGCGCACGCCGGAACGCCGCCGCAGGCGGACCCCGCCTCCGGGCGGGCGGGCTCGCCCGCCCCGGCCGGGGGCCGTCCGGTGGCCCGCCGCGCGCGCGGCCGTCCCAGGGCGGCCGTCCGCTCCAGTTCCTCGGCGCCGGTCGCATCCAGTTCCAGCGCCGTGGCCAGGGCCTCCACGGTGCGCCGCTGCGGCCCCCGGGACCGGCCGCGTTCCATGTCCGACAGGGCCCGCACGCTCATGCCCGCGGCGTGGGCCAGTGCCTCCTGGCTCAACCCGGCGGCGGTACGCAGGCGCAGCAGGCGGTCGCCGAACCCGCCGGTGGCCGGTGTGTCCGTCCCCATGCCTGCTGTGTCCCCCGGTGCCGCACGGACCGGCCGGTCCGCCGAATCCTTCCGGCAGAAGTATGCCGGACCGTACTTCCGCCGGTGGAACCGCCTGGTCCGCCTCCGCCGCCGCGCGGTTGGCTGTGGGCGACCCGGACGGGGGCCCGACCAGCCCCCCTCCGGGCCGGTCCGTCGCGGCCCCGCCGCCCCGCCCACGCTCCGCGGGCGGTCCCGCGCCGGACTCGGGGGAACCGCCAGACATCCGGTCGCCGCCGAACCGCAACCGCAACCGCAACCGCAACCGCGTCTGCGTCTGCGGACGTCGGCGACCGCCTTCGACCGACCAGGGGAATTCACATGAGAACCAGTGGTGCCGCGCTCCGTCCGGGTGCCGGCCACCGGGCCCGTCTGCTGCGACTGCTCGTCGTGCCGGTGATCCCGCTCCTCGTCCTCGCCTCGATGCTCACGGCGCCGACGGGCGCGATGGCGGCGGGCAGCAAATACGGGAACTCGCGCTACCACCAGTGGTCATGGGTGACCACGCACAACTCCTACGCCGACGACTGGAGCCAGTTCCCCGTACCACCCAACCAGTCGCACAGCATCAAGGAGCAGCTCGACAACGGGGTGCGCGGCCTGATGCTCGACACGTACGACCCCAAGGGCACCGGGCCCGTCGCACTGTGCCACGGCGGTACGGCCCTGTGCTACGAGGACTTCAAGTCCGCGCTGCTGACCATCGTGAACTTCCTGCAGAAGAACCAGCAGGAAGTGGTGACGGTCTTCCTGGAGAACTACGCCGGCCAGCAGACCCTCAGCAAGACGATCACCGACATGCTGGACGCCAAGGGCGCCGGCGGGCTGCTCTTCAACCAGAACAACTACGGCATCAACACCAACAACTGGCCGCGCCTGCGCGACATGGTCGCCGACAACCAGCGCCTCGTGATCTTCCAGGACAGCTGGAGCGACCTCGCCGTCGGCCAGGGCACCCTGATGAACACCTGGACCCACACCGTGGAGAACCGGTACAGCTACGGCCAGGGCCAGCCGTACGGCTGCGAGCAGCGCGGCCAGAGCAGGCCGCTGAACCAGAACCCGATGCCGGGAACGTCCAACCTCACCCCGCTGTTCACCATGAACCAGTTCAGCTCGGACAACCTCGATCCGGCGGCCTACGCCAAGATAGACAACGGGTCCCAGCTGAAGAGCCGCATCGAGAAGTCGTGCCGGCCCGCCGCGGGCCGCAACCCGAACTTCGTCGCGGTGGACCACTACCAGGTCTCCGACAACTCGGGCCACACCCCGTCGTCCGTGGTCGAGCAGCTCAACCGCGACAACTACGTGTTCGAGCCGCACCCCGCGGTGTGGACCGTCAGCGACTCCAAGCAGTACGTCAGCACCTACAACGGCAACCGGTGCATGGTCCGCGGTGACGAGTTCCCCGACGGCTCCGGCGGCCTGGTCACGCAGAGGGCGTGCGCGAACCCCGCGCCCAGCAGCCACCAGTGGACGGCCACCAAGCCCGACTACGACGGCAAGGGCTACTACTGGATCAAGGCGAGCAACGGCCACTGCCTCACGATCCCGTGGAACCTCGGCACCCCGCCCGGCGACGGCACGCAGCTGTTCTGGTGGCCGTGCGAGACCCGATGGTCGTCGGCCACCCAGCTGTGGGAGGTCATGCCGACCAACATCGACAGCAACGGGAAGTCGCACGGCTACTACTTCGTCAACCAGTGGACCGGCAAGTGCCTGACCCTGGACCCCGCGACGACGGGCGGCAAGGCCGGGAAGGTCACCCAGGCCGCCTGCCCCAAGCGCTGACCCACCCCGACCACCCGGCCGGCACCGCCCCACGGTGCCGGCCGGGCCTGCGAGCGGCCGGTTGGTGGAGGCCGCGATCGGCGGCCGGTTCGAGAGCTGGGTCACCCCCGAACGGGCGCTGATCGAATCCGTCGGCGAGGACCTGGCCGTCGGCCTCACCGGTCACGCCCCGTACCGGGACCACCGCGAAACGGCGGCTCTGGAGGACTTCCATGACCGCTGCTGACAGCCTTTCGATCTGGCTGCGCGTGCGCCGCGAGGCCGACTGGCACACGGCACCGGCCCTCCGGCGAGTCCCGCCCGGCGACCGCGACGGGTTCCGGTCCTGGTACGAGGGGCCGGTGTGCCGACGCGACCCGATCCGCGCCCGGCGCCTGCTGGCCGCACACGCCCTGGCCCCGCGAAGACGCCGTACGCCGCGCCCCACTGGACTTCGACCTGCCGGCCGGTCGGCAGCGCGAAGTCCTCGCCGCACCAGCGGCACCGTTCCGCGCGGGTGACGCCTACGCGAAGGCCGGCCGTGAGCGCTACTGAGCGCTGAACCGCCGGGCCGCACCGGCCGGCGACGTCCGCGGCGCCGACAGCCGCCACGGGACGGGTGCGTAGGATCGCCGCATGGCGCTGCGACCCGTTCACGTGAACCTGAAGGCCGTCGACGCCGAGGCGGTGGGCCTGTTCTGGGCGGAGGCGCTGGGCTGGACCGCGTACCGCCCGGGCGCGACCAGGTACGTCGGTCCTGCCGGCGGCCTCGTCTGGCCGGACCCGGTCGTCCTCGGCGTCGACGTCGTGCCCGTTCCGGAACCCAAGACCGCGGTGAAGAACCGCGTGCACCTCGACCTCGCCACCAGGTCGGCCGCCCACCAGGCCGAACTGGTCGCACGGCTGCTGGACCGCGGCGCGACGCACGCGCACGTGGGACAGGGCGACGTGCCGTGGACCGTCCTGGCGGACCCGGAGGGCAACGAGTTCTGCGTGCTGGAGCCCCGCGAGACCTACCGCGACACCGGGCCGGTCGCCGTGGTGGTGGTCGACTCCGAGGATCCGCGGGCCATGGCCCGCTTCTGGGGCGCGGCGACCGACTGGACCGCGCACGAAGTGACGGACGAACGGGCGGTGTTCCGGTCCGCCGCGGGCGTCGGTCCGTACCTCGCGTTCCTTCGCACGCCCGGCGGCAAGGCCGCCCCGGACCGGGTCCACCTCGACCTGCTGCCCTACCCGGGCGACGACAAGGAGGCGGAAGTGTCCCGCCTGCGCGCCCTCGGCGCCACCGACCTCGACCTCGGCCAGGGCGACCGCCCGTGGACCTGCCTGACCGACCCCGAGGGCCACGAGTTCTGCGTCCTCGCCCCGTCCTGACGCCGCACCCTGCTCGGCCAGGGCGGGATGGACACGGCGAGCGCGGTCCGGTCCTCGTGCTGGGCACGCTGTGGCCCGAGTACGCCCGCAAGTACACCGACCTCGGCACGCCGACACCGCCCTGGCACCCCCCGACGTGACACCTGTCGCCGGTCGCGCCGGAGGCGAGTAGTCGGCGGGAGCGCGGAAGGCCGGTCCCGGCGGGCTACGTCAGCAGTCGCAGCGATGTCGCCGCGATGCCCAGCCGTACGCTCTGGCCCCAGGTCAGCTGGAGGGAGTCGGCCTCCATCCCGTCGCCGAAGACCACGATCCGGTCCGACTCCACGGTCAGCCGCAGTCCCTGACCGTGTGACAGCTGCCCCGCCACCCTGGACGTTCCGGTCGCGGGCGACGGCCAGGCCTCGCGTACGAACCACATGAGCCGGCGCTCGCACGGATCGGGAAGGCGTTCGGTGCTGCCGCGTTCCAGCCACAGGGAGCGCAGCCAGCCGGTGGCTCCGGTCCCGGTACCGACGAGCACACCGGAAGACGCCTGGGCCTCCTCCTGGCCCTCCTCGCCGTCCGGGCCCAGCCGGTACCGGGCCGTCTGGTGCCCGGGCGGGCCCAGGTAGATCTCGTTGAGGGCCAGCAGCCGCTGGGTGTCGTCGGCGACGGCCTCGACCATGGTCAGGTCCTCCGTCCGTCCCCCGGTGGCCGCGGCGCGCAGCAGGGCGGCCGTGTCGGCGCAGCGGTGCCGGACCAGGACGCCTGGGTTGCGTCCCGGGTCGGTGTCGATCCCGATCACCGGCTGCCCGGTGAGGTACTTCGCGGCGTTGGCGACCAGACCGTCCTGCCCGACCACGACCACCACGTCCTCCGGTGCGAAGAGGAAGCGGTCCAGGTCAGACCGCTCCACCTGGGAGGTGCGCCAGGTGAGGGGTACCGCCGCCGCCACCTCCCGCAGCGCCTGCCGGTTCCGGCCGTGGCGCTCGACCACTTCGCCGATCGAGCGGCCCCGGCTGGAGAGGAAGAACGCGGCCTGCCCGTGGGTCCCGTGCCGGTCGATCAGCTCCTCGTACTCGGTCCTGCGGTGTACGAGCACCGCGCGCGGCGCCAGGCTCACGCGTCCGCCCCGGAGTCCGGACGCCCGAGCCTGGCGAGGAGGCCGGTGAGGACGTCGGGGGAGAGCGTGATGCTCTCCACCCGGGGCAGGTTCTCCGCCAGCCGGGTGGCCGCCAGGGCGTACAACGTGCCCGGTCCGGCCTCGTCGTGCACGTGCAGCCAGGCGGCCTGGGCCTCGGCCCGCGCCGAGCCCGTCGCGCGTGACGCCTCGGCGTCCGCGCGCGCCAGGCGGACCTTGCGCGCGGCCTCGGCCTCGGTCCGTACGCTGTCGGCCGCCGCCTTCTCCTCGGCCTCACGCCGGGCGTTGATGCCGCGCTGCTCCACCAACTGCTCTTCGCGCCGTGCCAGTTCGATCTGACTGGCCAGCTCGTTCTCGGCGATCGCGCGCTCACGCTCGACGGCCACGGCCCGCCGCTCGTAGGTGGCCCGGTCCGCCTCCTGCTGGATCTGCTCGCGGGCCGGTGTGCGCAGGGCGCGCTCCACCTCGGCTTCGGGCCGGATGGCGACGACGCGCACGGCCACCACGTCGATGCCGGTGGCCGGGAGCCGGGGCTCGGCGGCGAGACCGGCGCCGACGCTCTGCCGTACGGAGGCGACACCGTCCACCAGCGCCCCGGCCAGCGGGGTCCGGGCCAGCACGTCCAGTGCGTGCTGCTGCGCGGTCTCGGTGAGGAGGGTGGCGATCTGCTCCAACGGCGCGCCGCGCCAGCTGCCGGTGTCCGGGTCCACGGAGAAGTCGAGCCGGTCCGCCGCCTCGGCCGGGTCGCTGATCCGGTAGGTGACGGTGGCCTGCACGGTGACGTCCTGGAAGTCGGCCGTACGGGCGTGGAAGGCCATGGCCAGCTCCCGGTCGTCGACGGGAACTTCGGACAACGCCGCCGACAGCGACCGGTACCAGAAGCTGAGACCTCGGCCGTCGTGGACGAGCCGGCCGCGCTTGTGGTGGCGGATGTGGGCGGTGGGCGCGGAGCGCAGATGACGCCAGCCGAAGCGCCGGGTGATGTCGGCCATGGTGGACCCCCTCTATTTCGTCGACCTGACGATAACGGCAGTCGTCCATATCGTCAAGGGGACGAAAAGGGAGGGGGTGCCGCCCGGTACGGGTGGGAACATCTGGGCACGCGGTGCCGAACGCGGCGAGGGGGACGTGTGGTTGGCCGTGCAGGCCTCACTCGGGGCGCGTTCCGCGCTGACCCGCCGGGACATCCTGAAGGGCCCGGAAAACACGAAGGGCAAGAAGAACGATCTCCTTGCCCTCTTCAACGTATAGCGCACCGGGGGTCTTGCGGCAAGCCCCCGCCCACGACGCACAATCGTCGGCCTGAGGCCACCACGCCCCCGCCTGCGCAGCTGCGGCGCGCGACGCGAGGCGGGGTCGTCCTCCCAGTCGTCTTCTCAGCCAGAGGTGGATAGCGAGTGATCGAGCAGTACGTGGTGGGCCTGCACGAGATCGACGAGACGCACATCGCGCGTGTCGGCGGGAAGGGCGCGCACCTGGGCAGCCTGTCGGGGATCGAGGGCATCAGCGTGCCGGACGGTTTCTGCGTCACGACGGACGCCTTCCGGCACGTGGTGGCGCGCGCGCCGTCCCTCGCGGGTCTGCTCGACCGGCTGGCCGGCCTCGACCCGGACGACCGGGACGCGGTCCGCACGCTCAGCGCGCAGATCCGCCGGACCATCGAGCGGATCGAGCTCCCGGAAGACCTCGCGGCGGCGGTCACCCGCGGCCTGGCCCGGCTCGGCGCGGACGTCCCCTGCGCCGTCCGTTCCAGCGCGACGGCGGAGGACCTCCCGACGGCGTCCTTCGCGGGCCAGCAGGACACGTACCTGAACATCGTGGGACCGGCGGAGGTCCTCCGGCACGTCAGCCGGTGCTGGGCCTCGCTGTTCACCGAACGTGCCGTCACCTACCGCCGGCGCAACGGAATCGACGACCGTACGGTCCACATGGCCGTGGTCGTGCAGCGGATGGTGTTCCCCCGGGCCTCCGGGATCCTGTTCACCGCCGACCCCGTCTCGGGCAACCGGAAGGTCGCCACCGTGGACGCCGGCTTCGGCCTCGGTGAGGCCCTGGTCTCCGGCCTGGTCAACCCGGACGTCTTCACGGTCCGCGACGGCCGGGTCGTCTCCCGGACGATCGCCGCCAAGCAGCGTGCCGTCCGGCCGCTGCCGGGCGGCGGGACGGAGGAAGTCGCGGTCGGCGCCCAGGAGCAGGAGCAGCCCGCGCTGACGGACGCGCAGGTCGTCGAACTCGTGCGGCTCGGACGGCACATCGAGGCACACTTCGGCCGCCCGCAGGACATCGAATGGTGTCTGGATGCCGACGGCGGCTTCCGGATCGTCCAGAGCCGCCCGATCACGACGCTCTTCCCCGTCCCCGCGGCGGCCGACCAGGACAACCACGTCTACGTCTCGGTCGGCCACGGACAGATGATGACCGACGCGATGAAAGCCCTGGGCCACTCCATGTGGCAGCTGACGGCCCTGGTGCCGATGCACGAGGCCGGCGGACGGCTGTTCGTCGACGTCACCGCGCGCCTCGCCGACTCCGCGAGCCGCGCCGGACTCCTGGACGCCCTCGGGAAGGGCGATCCACTGGTCAGGGACGCCCTGGAAACCGTCCTCGACCGGGGCTTCGTCCCGTTGCTCCCGGACGCCGAATCCGGCGGGGTTCCGGCAGCGGCGGGCGGGCGGGACGGTGCACCCGGCGCGGTCGAGACCGATCCCGCCGTGGTCGGCGAGCTGATCGAGCGCAGCCGGGCGTCCGTCGCGGCGCTGGAGCGCGACATCCGGACGAAGAGCGGACCTGAGCTGTTCGACTACCTGGAGGAGGCCTTCGAGGAGCACAAGCGGGTGGTCGGCGACCCGCTGAACATGCGGGCGATCATGGCGGGCATGGAGGCCGCCTGGTGGCTCAACGACAAGCTGCAGGAATGGCTGGGGGAGAAGAACGCCGCCGACACCCTCACCCTGTCCGCCCCCGACAACATCACCTCGGAGATGGGGCTGGACCTGCTCGCCGTCGCGGACACGGTCCGCCCGCTCCCGGACGTCGTCGCGTTCCTCCAGGACGTACACGACCGCGGTGTCGAGGACGGCGGCTTCCTGGACGGACTCGCCGAACTCCCCGGCGGGCCCGGCGTCCGGAAGGCCGTCGAGGACTACCTGGCCCGCTACGGCATGCGCTGCGTCGGCGAGATCGACATCACCAGGCCGCGCTGGCACGAGCGCCCCGGCGCCCTCGTACCCGTGATCCTCGACAACGTCAGGAACTTCGAGCCCGGCGCCGCCGCACAGCGCTTCGAAGAGGGCCGCCGGAAGGCGCACGACAAGGCGCAGGAGGTACTGGCGCGCCTGCGCGAGCTGCCGGACGGGGACCGCAAGGCCGAAGAGACCAAGCGGATGATCGACACGGTCCGCGCCTTCGCCGGGTACCGCGAGTATCCGAAGTACGGCATCGTCAGCCGCTACTTCCTCTACAAGCAGGCCCTGCTCGGGGAGGCCGCGCGTCTCGTGCAGGCCGGCGTGCTGCCCGAGCGGGACGACGTCTTCCACCTGACCTTCCAGGAGTTCCGCGACGTCGTCCGCCGCGACCCGTACGGGTCCGGCGCCGGCGAACGGTCCGCGACGGCCGCCCGGCTCGGCGAGCTGATCCGGCAGCGGAAGGAGGCGTTCAGGTCGTACGAGGCGCTCACCCCGCCCCGCGTCCTCACCTCGGAGGGCGAAGCCCTCACCGGGTCGTACCGGCGCGACGACGTGCCGCCCGGAGCGCTGACCGGCCTCCCGGTCTCGACGGGGACCGTGGAGGGGCGGGCCCGTGTCGTCCTCGACATCGCGGACGCCGACCTCGAGGCGGGCGACATCCTCGTGACGACCTTCACCGACCCGAGCTGGTCACCCCTGTTCGTCGGCGCCGCGGCCCTGGTGACGGAGGTCGGCGGTCTGATGACCCACGGAGCGGTGATCGCCCGCGAGTACGGCCTGCCGGCGGTCGTGGGCGTGGACGGGGCCACCCGGCTGATCCGCGACGGCCAGCGCATCCGCGTGCACGGCACCGACGGGTACGTGGAGATCCTCTCCTGAACCGGACGCGACGCCCGGCCCGGCGGATCCGCCGGGCCGGGCGCCCCCATCGACCCCGCATGCGCACTCCGCACCGGGGCAGCAGCGGCGAGTGCCCCCTTCACACTTCTCCTCCAGCCGTACGGAACAGGACCTCGCCGGTGCAGGCCCCGCCCCCGAAGCCGACTCGACCGACCCGCTCCGCGATGCCCGGCCCCGGTGACCCCGTGATGGCGGTGGCCGCCGTGGCGATGCCGGCCGTGATGCTCTGCGTCCTGCTGGCACTGGGCCGTTACGAGGAACTCCTCCTCGGCCGCCGGTCCCGGCCTGCTCCGCGCCCTCGCCACGCCCGCCCCGCTCGCCCCGGGCCCCGTACGCCGGCCTCCCGCGCCCCGAGGCGCCCTCCCGCCTCCCCCCGACGCCGGCACCGCGCACCGACCGCGCGCGCCGGCGTCACGGCGAGGGCGGACGTTTCGGAACGCGCCGTCGGGCCAGACGAGGACTGAGCTGCGTGGGGATACCGGTCCCCGTGCGAGAGGAGTCGACCGATGGCGAACGTGTGGCCGCTGCTGGACCGGGCCGAGGACCGCCGGGCGTGGCCGGACCGTGCCGCGTGCCGAGGTCTCGGTACGGAGGGGTTCCTCCGGCCCCCGTGCGAGAGCAGCCGGGAGCGGTCCGCCCGGGAGGAGGCGGCGCGGAAGGTCTGCGCGGCGTGCCCGGTGCGGGTCGAGTGCCGGAGGCACGCACTGAGTTCCCGGGAGCCGTACGGGGTGTGGGGCGGCCTGACCGAGGAGGAGCGACGGGCCCTCTACGTGCACGCCTCGGCCTGAAGGCCCCGGCCCCGGCACTGGTACGGGCCCGGCCCCGACGCCCCCGCGGCGGCCGGGGCCGGGCCCGTACCGTTACGGCCCGCCCCCGCCCCTCAGCCGGGCGGTGCCGCGCCCCGTGCGGTCCGACGGCGCCACCAGTGCCGGCGCGGGCGGTGCACCGCGCGCCCCAGCCGTCGGCCGAGGAGCAGGTAGCCGAGGAGCGCGCCGACGGTGTTGAGGATGACGTCGTCCACATCGAAGGCCCGGCCGGTGACGAGAGCGCCCTGGATGAGTTCGACGAGCGTCATCAGGGCGGCCGTCACCACCCCCACCCGCAGGAACCCGCGGGCGGGCGGCACCAGCACCGGCAGCAGCACCCCCAGCGGCACGCCGAGGAGCAGGTTGCCGCCCAGCTGCCGCACCGCGTCGCGGGCGGGGGCGTCGCCCAGGTACAGGCTGATGGAGCGCCCGGGGTGGACGTTGCTGTGCACCAGTGCCGCCGAGGCCGCGGAGGGCTGCAGCGTCAGGCGGGCCAGCAGCACGCTGAACGCCACCGTCGCGGCGAAGGCCGTCACCATGGCGAGCGCCCGGACCACGGGGTGCGCCCGCCGGGGCGCCGCCGCATTTTCCCTCCCCGCGGACCGCGGAGGTGGTTTCCCCACCGCCGCCGTGCGCCGGGTACCCGAAGTGAACCGTTTGCCGATCCGCGCCAGTGTCCAGGTCATGCGAGCGCGTCTACCCATGAACCACGCCTGGATGCGGCGGAGTTGGGGGCGGGCCGCCGGGTAGCCGGCCCCGGCTGGGTTCCGGGTACCTGCCTCTCGCCGCCGGGCGCCCAGGTGCTCGTACCACGTGGGCTGTACAGGACCGACTTCGCTCCGGTCCCCGGCCCGTCAGCTGCCGGCCGCCGCGCCCTCAGTCGTCCGGGGTGCCCGCCCCGCTCCCTCTGCGGAGTTCGGCGTCGGTGAGTTCTTCCAGTTCCCCGTGCGTGTCCAGCCAGTACAGGAGGACCACCGCCGGTACGACGAGCAGCAGGGCCACCAGCGTCACGACCGCCAGCCACGTCAGGGTGGCGGGCGCGCCCGCCGCTTCGGCCACGGTCAGCGAGGTGGGGAGCAGGTAGGGGCGCTGCGCCATGCCCCACGCCAGCACGGCGGACGCGACCGCCCCGACCGCCGTCGCGCGCACCCACACCCCCGGCGCCCGCAGGAGGAGTGCGCCGGTCGCCACGGCCGACACCACCGACACGGCGACGAAGAACAGCCCCGCCCCGCGGGTCAGCCCGTGCCACACGTAGGGGGAGTCGTCGCGGAGGACGAACGCCGTGACCACGGCCAGCACGGCGAGCGCAGCGAGGCTGCCCAGTGCCCGCCGCCGGAAGTACCCGACCAGGTCCGGCGCGCCGAACCGGCGGGCGTCCCCGATGAGGAACACCGCGCCGAGGAACGCCGTCGTCGTGACGGCACCCAGCCCGAAGACCAGCGACGTCGGGCCGGACCAGGCGTGCGCCGACGCCTCGGTACCGGGCGCCACCCGCCCCGACGCCACGCCGCCCACCGCGGCCCCCAGGAAGAACGGCGTCACCACCGAGGCCACGGCGAACACCGCACCGTACAGCCGGCGGCCGGCCGGCCGCCGGGACGGCTTGCGGAACGCGAAACCGGCCCCGCGCAGGACCATGCCGACGACGGCCAGCGCCAGCGGCACCCACATCGCGGAGAACACGGCCTGGAACAGCGCCGGGAACCCGGTCCACATGATGACGAGGGCGAAGATCAGCCAGACGTTGTTCACCTCCCACACGGGAGCCATCGCGTGGTCGACGAGCCACCGGGCCCGCCTGCCGCGCCGAGCCCCGCCGGCCGTCAGGTCCCAGAAGCCGGCCCCGTAGTCCGTGCCGCCCGCGCAGGCGTACGCGGTGACGGCGAGCAGCAGCACCACGGCGATCAGATCGGCGGTCACGGGCGCCCCTCCCCGGCCCGGCCCGACCCGGCCGGGGGCCCGTCATCGCCGGCCGTCCCGCCGCCGGCCCGCGCCGGGAGGCCGTCCCCCACCGGCAGCGGCCCGCGCGGTCCGTACGGGGCGTCGGCCTCCGGCGCGGGGGCGGGTCCGCCGGCGGCGTGCTGCGCGTCCGCGAGCCGCCAGCGCTTCCGCATGCCCAGCAACACGGCCAGGAACGAGCCGAAGAGGAACACGTACACGACGACCACCAGGCCGAGCATGACCCACAGGGTGGTGGAGCGGGTCGAGGTCACGGCCTCCGCGACCCGCATGTTCTCGTACACGATCCAGGGCTGCCGGCCCACCTCGGCTGCGACCCAGCCGGCCTCCACGGTCACCACGGAGCCGACGCCGGCGCAGGCCGCGCAGCGGTAGAACCACTTCGACGACGGCAACCGCCGGTACCGGAGCCAGACGAGGCCGTACCACAGGGCGAGCAGCACCAGCGCCGACCCGATCAGCACCATGACGTCGAACGCCCAGTGCGCGATCGTCGCCTGAGTGGCCGTCGGTCTCTGGTCTGCGGGGACGGACGACAGGCCCCGCACCTCGGTGTCGACGCTGAACCCCGCCAGCAGGGAATCGAGCATCGGGATGCGGATGCCGCCCTTGACGCTCCCGTCCTCCTGGAGCCGCCCGAAGATGTACTCCGGCACCCGGGTGTCGGTCTTCCAGACGATCTCCATGGCGGCGAACTTCACCGGCTGCTGCCGGAACACCGACCGGGCGAGCGAATCGCCGAGGACGAACTGCACGGGGGTCGCCACGGCCGCGATGGTGAACGGCACGGCGAAACCGAGCCGGTGGTAGTGGTCGCGCCGCCCCCGCAGCCAGCCCGTCGCGTAGACGCCGGAGACCACGAAGCCCGCGGTGAGGACCATCGCCACCACGAAGTGCCAGTACTGCGGCCCGAGCATCGGCGTGAAGATCGCCTTCCAGACGTTCACGTCGACGGGGTTGCCCTGCGCGTCGAGCGTGAACCCCCGAGGGGTGTTCATCCACGAGTTGGCGGCGAGGATGCCGAATGCGCCAAGCAGCGCGGCGGCCGGGAGCGGCAGCCCGAGCAGGAAGTGCGTACGGGGCTTCAGCCGCCGCCACCCGTACAGGTAGATCGCGATCAGCACGGCCTCCAGGAAGAACGCCCACGCCTCGACACCGAAACCGATGCCGAACACATCGCCCCACCGGCCCATCAGACCGGGCCAGAGCAGGCCGAACTCGAAGGAGAGGACGGTGCCGGTCACGATGCCGAGCGCGAACTGCACCGCCATCACGGCCGACCACCGCCGCGCCAGCAGCAGCGCTGCGGGGTCGTTGCGGCGCAGCCCCCGGTAGTGCATCACCAGGGTGATGAACGGGAAGGCGACGCCCAGCGGCACGAGGATGATGTGCGACGCCAGGGTGAAGGCCATGAGTTCCCTGGCCGGGAGCAGCTGCGCCGGGGCATCCGCCAGCAGGTGGAACGAGGTGGGCATACGGGCCTTCGCCGTTGGTGACAGTGCGGGAAGACCACGCAACCACCGGCACCCCGCACACCGGCGAACCGCGAGCCGCCGCTACTCCGTTAGGCCGATCACCTTCGTCCGATCGGCGCCCCCGGCAGGGGATACCGGGGGCGCCTCGGGGTGCCGCGGTGGGTCAGCGCAGGGACTGGATCCAGCGCCAGCCGCCCTCGCCGATCGTGACAGCCGGATCGAATCCGGTACCCGCCGCGTCGCCCGGGAGGAACGTCAGGTTCCCGGTGTTGGTGCCCTGGGGCGCGGTGGTGAGCAGCAGGTCGGCCCGGCCGTCGCCGTTCACATCACCGGGGGCGAGGATCTCGGGCAGACCGGCGGGCGACCACTCCGCGCCACCGAGGACGACGACGCCGCGGGGCAGAGCGGGGTTCGTGCCGACGGTGCCGCGGTGCAGGTACCGGCCGTTGGTGCTGCGGCCCACCAGGTCGGGCTGCCCGTCCCCGTCCACGTCACCGACGGCGAGGACGGTGGCGTGGGCCCAGCCCGTCGGACGGTCGCGCATCGGGACGCGCTCCCCGAGGCGGCCGTACAAGCCCGCAGGCGTGAGCTCCGCCGACATCCCCGTGACCGCTGCGCGGAGCCTTCACCAGCAGCGCCTGGCCGAAGCTCCTGTCCTCACCCCGTTGCCGACCTTGCGCCCGGTGGAGCCGCCCGCGGTCCAGCCGTCCATGGGGCGGTTGCAGAGGGTGTCGTTGGCGACGAGGGTGGTGTCGCCGCCGACGCCCCCGGGCGAGGTGCGCACCTGTGCGTGCGGCTTCCAGGGCATCATCGAGTGCCGGCAGATCAACTCGTTTGGCTGCGGCCCCCCGTGCGCAGCCGAGCTGCGCACGGGGGGCCGCCTCATCCACCGTCAGGCAGCGGCCCAGGACGGCCTGGCCGCCGCCGGCAGTGCGCCGCCTCGGCTGAGTCCCGGGTACGCCGATCGCCGCTCGCTGTCGGCAGGTTGCCGGCGGATCATTCCGGTTCCACGGGCAGCCACAGTTCGCAGGTGGCGGTGGTGAAGTCGGGGGCGTGGTCCAGGGTGGAGACGATCGAGGGGCCCGGGCGCAGTCGCCAGGGGTTCGACGGGAACCAGTCGGTCGCGGTGGCCGCCCAGGCCGTCTGGAGGGCCTGGGGGTGCGGGCCGCTGGTGCGGAAGACCGCCCACATGCCGTCCGGGACCTCGATGGCGTCCAGGTCCACGGGGACCGCGGTGTCCCGGGTGACGGCCACTCCGTGCAGGTAGGTGAGTTCGCTCCCCTCCCTGCCGTCGGGGTCGACGTCGTCGCAGACCTGGAGGAGGCCTTCGGGGACGGTGTCGGCCAGCGCCTTGAGGCGCTGGTGCTCTGCGGGTGGCAGCGCGGCGATGTGCTCCTGGATGCGGGGATTGACGCCCTGGTGGACGAGCGGGACCCGGGCGGCGTGTCCGATCAGCCGGAACGCGGGGTGGTTGACGAGGCGGGTGTCCATGGGGACGCTCCCTTCGACGGTCAGGCGGAACCTGAGCTGTGGTTGTGTACGCAGGGGGCCTCCTTCGCGGCGCACGTCGCCGGGGCCGGCGCCGTGCACCGCCCGGAACGCGCGGCCGAACGCCTCGGTCGAGCCGTAGCCGTGCCGGACCGCGATGCCGAGCAGGTCCTGCTCGCCGCGGACGACCTCGGCGGCGGCGACGGTCATGCGCCGACGCCGCACGTACTCCGACAGCGGCATGCCGGCCAGCGACGAGAACATCCGGCGCAGGTGGTATTCGGTCGAGCCGACCGACGCCGCCAGTGCGCGGACGTCGGGATCCTCCGCGAGATGCTCCTCGACGAGGTCGACGAGCCGGTTCAGTGCCGAGATCACGAGGCCTCCTTTCGACTCCCACCGTGGCAGCGGGCACCCCGCCGGCACCCGACCGCTGCGAACCGATCCGATCATGCACCTGCCTCCGGGCTCCGTTCGGTGCGCTCCGTCGTCGGAGCGGTCGAGGAACCGAGGAACCGAGGAACCACCACCCGTCCGGCATGTTGATTGATTCGGCATCGGGCGAAATGTTGAGGCAAGCTGGAGGGATGAATCAGACGCCCTCCGGGAATCCGACCGAAACTCGCGGGCCGGCGTCCCCGGCTCCGGCCGCGCGGCTGGCGAGCCTGGCCGGGGCACTGGCCGACGAGACGCGGGCCGCGATCTGCATGGCGCTGCTGGAAGGGCGCGCCTGGACGGCGGGCGAGCTGGCCCGGATCACCGGGGTGGCGCCGTCCACCGTCACCGGGCACCTGGTGCGCCTGGAGGAGACGGGTGTCTGCGTGACCGAGCGGCAGGGCCGGCACCGGTACGTCCGCATCGCCGACGCCGCGACGGCCCGTCTGGTGGACGGGCTGGCCTCGTTCGCGATCCCCGACCGGGACGCGGCGCACACGGTGCCGGTGGTCGGCGCCCCCGACCCGCTGGCACGGGCCCGTACCTGCTACGACCACTTCGCGGGCCGCCTGGGCATGGCGGTCACTGATGCCATGGAGCGGGGCGGGCTGCTGCGGACCGACGGGGTGTTCGAGCTCACCGCGGCGGGGCGGGAGTGGTGCGTCGGGGCGGGCGTGGATCTGGCGCAGGAGGGACGCCGGCCCCTGGTGAGCGCGTGCCTGGACTGGACGGAGCGGCGCCGGCACCTGGGCGGGCTGGCGGGGGCCCGGCTGTGCG
The DNA here is from genome assembly GCF_044540325.1 of Streptomyces sp. NPDC086023. Lineage (NCBI taxonomy): Bacteria > Bacillati > Actinomycetota > Actinomycetes > Kitasatosporales > Streptomycetaceae > Streptomyces > Streptomyces sp. NPDC086023. Next base: position 38,448 of record NZ_JBITRX010000011.1, on the reverse strand, counting down.
CCCGGGCGCTGGCCGCCGGCTGGGTGGAGCGGCCCGCGTCCGGCGGGCGGGCACTGCTGGTGACGGCGGCCGGGAAGAGTGCCTTCAGGGAGTTGCTCGGCCTCGCGCCGGAGGCGTACGCCTGAACCCGCAATATTTCGGTGGACACCGAAATATTGCGGGCTAGGGTGGAACCATGAGACCCCACGCGCTGCCCCCGCGGTCGCCGCTGCCGATCCACCTGCCGACCCTGGGGGCCATCACCTTCACCGTGCTCGCGTGGGCCTCCGCCTTCGTGTCGATCCGCAGTGCGGGCGCGGCCTACTCTCCGGGTGCCCTGGCCCTGGGACGGCTGCTGACCGCCTCCCTTGTGCTCGGGCTGCTGCTCCTGGCCCGCCGCGAGGGACCGGCGCCACGGGGTGCGTGGCGGGGGATCCTCGTCTCGGGCGTCGTCTGGTTCTTCGGGTACACGGTGATGCTGAACTGGGGCGAGCGCCTGGTGGACGCGGGTACGGCCGCCCTGCTCGTCAACATCGGGCCGATCCTGATGGCCCTGCTCGCCGCCCGGCTGCTGGGGGAGGGGCTGCCGCCGCAGCTGCTGCTGGGCATGGGGGTCTCGTTCGTGGGCGCGGTCGTCGTCGGCCTGTCCATGTCCGCCGCGGACGCCGGTGCCGGAGGGGGCAGCTCGACGTCCGTGCTCGGCGTGGTGCTCTGCCTGCTGGCGGCGGTGGCGTACGCGACCGGAGTGATCGCCCAGAAGCCCGCGCTCGCGTGCGGGTCGCCGCTCCAGATCACCGCGTACAGCTGCCTCGTCGGGACAGTCGTCTGCCTGCCCTTCGCCGGGCAGCTGGTCGCGGAGGCGTCCCGGGCGCCGCTCTCCGCGACCCTGAACATGCTCTATCTGGGTGTGGTGCCGACCGCCCTCGCGTTCACCACCTGGACGTACGCCCTGGCCCGGATGCCCGCCGCGAAGCTGGGCGCGACCACGTACGCCGTCCCGGCCATCGTGGTGCTGCTGAGCTGGCTGCTGCTGGGCGAGGTGCCGGCGTGGCTGACGCTGTTGGGCGGTGCGCTGTGCCTCTCCGGCGTCGCCGTGTCCCGTCGCCGGCCCGCCTCCGGTCCGGCGGACCCAGCCGGGGCCAGACGGGCGAGGTAGCCGGGCCGGTTCCTGGTCTTCGTCGCCCGGGCGTCACCTCTGCCGACGGCCGCGGCGCAGGAGGAGGACCACCAGGATTGCGGCGGTGGCGGCCAGCAGCGGCGTGGGGTTGGCCCGCACCCTCGTGGCGGCCGTCCCGGCCATCTGAAGTAGGGGTTCCCCGGCTTTGGCGACTGCCAACCGGCTGGTGTGGGTGACGCTTTCACGGACGTGGGCGGCCTTGTCGAGTACGGGGGCCGGGGTCTTCTCCCTGATCGTCTCCGCTGCCTGCGCGGCTGTGTGCCGCAGCTGGTCGGCGGCCAGTGCCGCTTTCTGTCCGGCCTGCTCCTTGATGTCGGCGGCCTTCTCCCTGGCCTGCTCCTTGATGTCGGCTTTGGCCGCCAGCGCCTCCACGGTCCGGCCGAGTTCATCGCGGGTGTGATCGACCTGTTCGCGCAGCTGCTCGGGGGTCGGTGCGGACTGCTCGCCCTGGGACTGGTGGCTCATCGGTGTGCCCTCTCCTTGATCTCGGCCACGTCGGCCTTGACGCTGTCGATGGTCTTCTCGGGTGTGGGACTTCCGGCCCGGGCAACCTGCTTCCTGCCGGCCACGGCCAGGACCGCCGCCACGGCCGCCAGCGCGATGCCGACGGTCAAGGCCGCCGCCCACACCGGCAGGACCAGCCACAGGGCCGCGATCGCGGCGGCGACCAGGGCCTGGGCGGAAAGGATGCCGACGATGCCGGCACCCCCGAACAGGCCGCCGCCCATGCCGTAGCGCTTGCCCTTCTGGGCCATCTCCGCGCGGGCCAGTTGCATCTCCTCGCGGACCAGTTCCGAGATCTGCTGCGACGCCCGCGTGACGAGCTCGCCCACCGACTCGTCGCTGCGATGGCCGGGACGGCTTCCGACGGTGCTCATTGGCTGTTCACCTTCTTTCGCCTGACAGAGGGGGGTTCCCGGCCGCGCATACCCCGCAACCCGCCGGTCACCCCTCGCGGAGGCGGGTCCGCGGAGGGCGGAGGCGGGACGGCGTGCGGGCAGCGGTGGCGGCCGTGCCGCCGATCAGTGGGCCGCGAAGGCTAAGCCGTACTTTCCCGACGGCCGCCACCGGTCGACCTGGCCGTGGCCGGTCAGGCGGTGGGGGTGCCGGGGCGGAGGGTGAAGAGGTGGCGGGTGCCGGTGAGGTCCAGGACCCGTTGTGCCTGGTGGGGGACGCAGTGGAGTTCGAGCCTTCCGCCCTGGGCGAGCGCGCGGTTGCGCAGGGTCAGAAGGAGGTGGAGGCCGGAGGAGTCCAGGAAGGTCACGGCCGACATCTCCAGCGCCAGGGTCCGGCCGCTCAGGATCAGGGCGTCGGTGAGCGTCGAGAGCCGTGTGCAGGAGCCCATGTCGAGTTCGCCGGAGACGGCGAGGACCACCCGGTCGGGGCGGGTGGTGGTGTCGGTATGGATGGCGCCAGGCATGTGCTGGTCCGCCGTTCTATGGGGAGAGCCCATCACGGTCGGCTCCCCAAGTGGGGCGGAGGAGGCCGTCAAGCGCCGCGGCATCGTGCCGGGCAAAGCCGAATGAGACCACCCGCACCCGCCGTCAGCCACCCCTCGGTGACCGGATGGTGGTGTGGGGTCTCCCACCAGACCAGGCTGGTACTCAACCCCTGCCCAGTCCTCACCGTCCTACCCCTCCTTCCGCAGCCGGATCTCCGCCGCGTAGCGGGTCGGGAGTGGGCCGTCCGTGCGAAACGCCGCGTCGCTGTGGGCAGGCCTGCCACACCCCGGTGACTGTGTGTCATGTAGCGTCCATGCGCGGTCACTGAGAGTAGTTGAATGGTGGCCTTCCTCTGCCGTTGGTGCTCCGGGCGTGGGTGCTCCGGCCCTTGTGTGGAAGGGGTGAGCCCATGCCTCGGGGACGGGCTTTCCGGGCCTCCAGCGGGTCGCAGCCTGGTGATCAGGCGCGCTTGTCCCGGATGCGTCCGGCAGGCCGGGTGGACGTGGCGTCGTTGCCGCGCCCCAAGCGTGATGCCGCGCCCCTGCCGCATCCGTTCCTCCCGGCTCCGCAGCGGGCGCTGCCCGGCAAGCCGCGGGTGCCGGGTGTACCGGTCTCCACGTCGGGCCTGACGCGCAAGCCGGGCGCTGCGGCGGTCTCCCCGTCGCGGCCGTCCGGGACCGGGGTCCCGCCGGCCGCGCCGAGGGCGGTGCCGGCGTCGGCGGTGCTGGAGCGTCTGACGGCGTTCCCGACGCTGGGCAACGTCAACAGCCGGGCGCCGTCCGACACGCAGCTGGCGGTCGGGCCGGACTACATCATCCAGATGATCAACATCAGCGGGCAGATCTACGACAAGGCCGGCAACGCGATCGGCTCGCCGTTCGACCTCGGTGCGTTCTTCGGGTTCACCGCCGGCACCGGCACGGACCCGCGTGTGCACTACGACGCCGCGGCGGGGCGCTTCTACGCCTGCTACGAGGCGAACCGCTCGGGTGGGGACGAGATCCAGCTCGCGGTCAGCGACGACGGCGACCCGAACGGGACCTGGACCCGCTACAACGTCGGAAGCAACACCTCCAACGTCCTGCAGGACCAGCCCAAGCTCGGCTACACCAACGACAAGGTGACGCTGAGCTGGAACAACTACGACAACAGCATGACCGACCGCCCGTTCCTGGGCGTGGAGACGGTGGTGGTCAACAAGGCCGAGCTGCTGGCGCAGGGCACGATCACCTTCGCGACCTTCGCACAGGACGCCAACCAGTTCCAGGTCGTGCCGGCCACCTCGCTGTCGTCCGTCAACGACCAGCTCACCATGTCGCACGACACCAACAGCACCGACGTGCAGGTCCTGACGATCACCGGCGTGCCCGGGGTGAGCCCGGTCAACCAGAGCGAGACCACCATCGCGATCGGCACCGCGGACACCCCGCCGGACGCCGAGCAGCCCTCGGGCGGCGACTCGATCATCGAGACCAACGACGACCGGATGCTGTCGGTGGCCTGGCAGAACGACCACCTGTGGGGCGTTTTCAACGTCGCGTGCATCCCGCCCGGTGACACCGTCACCCGCGCCTGCCAGCGCTTCATCCAGATCAACACCGCAGGCGGCGGCCGGACGCTTGCCACCAACCACAACCTCGGCCTGAACGGCGGACACATCTACTACGGTTCGGTGGCGCTGAACGACGAGAACGACCTGTTCGCCGGCTTCACCGCCTCCTTCACCGGCATCTTCGCCGGCGGCGTCGCCATCGGCGTCCCCCAGGGCAACTTCCCCGCCGTCCTCTCCGGCGACTTCTACGCCGCGGGGGACCAGGCCTACACCTGCGCCTGCGACACCGCGTCCAAGCCCGCCAACCGCCGCTGGGGCGACTACTCGGGCATCGCCCGCGACCCGGCCAACCCCAAGGACGTCTGGACGGTCCAGCAGATCGGCGGCCTGAGCACCGGCGGCACCCCCTTCGGCGGCCCCTGGGGCACCGCCATGGACCGCGTCACGCTCTCCCCGCCCACCGTCACCGGCGTCATCCCCAACCGCGGCCCCGAACGCTCCACGTGCACCAACACCGTGACCGTGACCGGCACGGAGTTCCCCACCAGCGGCACCAGCGTCAAGTTCGGCACCGCCACCTCGCCCAGCGTCAGCGTGACCGGCCCCAACTCCCTCACCGCCGCCGTGCCGCCGCAGCCGGCGGGCACGGTCGACGTCACCGTGACCACCCCCAACGGCACCAGCCCCGTCACCGCCGCTGACCGGTACACCTACGATGCCGACACCGCCGCGCCGACCGCCGGCGCGAGCCTGTCACCGGCCGCGAACGGCGCCGGCTGGAACACCACCAGCCCGACCATCGTCAACATCACCGCCGACGACTCCTGCGGCTCCGGCGTCCAGAAGATCACCTACAGCGCCGCCGGCGCCCAGGCGATCCCCTCCACCGACGCCTCCGGCGCCGTCGCCGCCGTCCCGGTCACGGCCGAGGGCACCACCACGGTGACGTTCACCGCCACCGACAACGCCACCAACCCCTCCAGCCGAAGCGTCACCTACACCGTCGCGTACCGGATCTGCCTCCTGTACGACCCCACCCAGCCGCCCCGAGGCGGCCAGAGCACCATGCCGATCCGCCTGCGGATCTGCGACGCCAACGGCAACAACCTCTCCAGCCCGGCCATCACGCTGACCCCCAGCCAGATCGTCGGGCCGGCCATCCGTCCCTTCACCACCCCCTTCCGCTACGACGCAGGCCTGCGCGGCTACATCGTCAACGTCCCCACCCGGGACCTGCCGGGCGGCAGCTACAACCTGCAGTTCACCATCAGCGGCGCTGACACCACCACCCACGTCGCACCCTTCACCCTCCGCTGAGCCCGCCCGCCCCACCAGCAGGCCCAGGTCGACGACCTGGGCCTGCTGCCTCCCCCGCCCGCACACGATGGTCATCAGATGGACGACATTATCCTTGTCATCCATCGGATGACGTGTTACAACGGTGCCAGTGAGGCGCATGGGCAGCAACTGCCTGACTCTGCTGGAGGTGTTTTCACGATGTTGATGCGGACTGACCCCTTCCGCGAGCTGGACCGGCTGGCGCAGCAGCTGACGGGTCCGGGCACCTGGTCGAGGCCGTCGGCGATGCCGATGGACGCCTACCGCGAGGGCGACGAGTACGTGGTGTCCTTCGACCTTCCCGGTGTCACGGCGGACGCGATCGACATCGACGTCGAGCGGAACATGCTCACGGTCAAGGCCGAGCGCCGGCCGGCGGCGAAGGCCGACGACGTGCAGATGGAACTGTCCGAGCGGCCGCTGGGCGTCTTCTCCCGCCAGATCGTGCTCGCCGACACGCTCGACACCGAGCACATCAAGGCCGACTACGACGCGGGCGTGCTCACCCTGCGCATCCCGATCGCCGAGCGCGCCAAGCCCCGCAAGGTCTCCATCGGCGTCGGGACCGGCCACAAGGAGATCGCCGGCTGACACCGGCCGGACAGGTGCGGAGGACGGGCACCTGATCTCCCCCTCACCCGCCCTCCGCACCCCCTGGGCAAGGCCGACGTACAGGAAGGGATGCCGGCTGAGACCGAGCAGACCGCGACCCGGGACGTCAGCGTCGTGCTGACCACGGTCGCCGACGCCGCAGGCGAGGACCTGCTGCGGCAGATCCTGCTCCGGCTCCCCGCGGTCTACGACCTTCTCTTCGGCCGGCACCAGCCCACCTGACCACCGGTGCCTCACACCGGCACCACCCCACCCTGGCTCGCAAGAAAGGCATGCACCGCAGTGATCACCGACGTGCGCGTACCGCTTGAGCACCGGCAGCCGTCCGAGACGGCGTACGGGCGGATGCTGGAGAAGGTCCGCTACGAAGGCGCCTACCCCACCCGCGAAAGGGCCGACGAGGCCGTCCGCCTGGTCCTGGCAGGGCTGGGACGGCAGCTGACCGGCGACGAACGCGTCGACCTGGCCGCCTGCCTGCCCCTGGAGGCCGCACGCGTCCTGACTGCGCAGATCCCCGATACCCGACCGCTGACGGGATGGGCCTTCGTCAAGGACCTCGCCGCCCGCTCCGGCGCCTCCCTGGCCACCACCCGATGGGACACCGGCTCCGTCTTCGCGGCTGTCGCCGCCCACGCCGGCCCCGACCTCATGGCCCGCATCCTCCACCAGCTTCCCACCGGCTACGCCCTGCTGTTCGGCCAGGCCGAACTGAACCCCGCCGCATAGCGGACCGTGTCCTTCGGGCGCGAAGAGGGGCGGGCAGGAGTCGAGTCAGCGGTCGACCAGCCGTGGACGCTGGGCCTCACCCGTGGATTCCGCGTCGGCGCCGTCGGTGTCGTCGGCGCCGACCGGACCGCCGGGAAGCATCCGGTCCAGCCACTTCGGCAGCCACCAGTTGGTCCGTCCGAGGAGCGTCATGGCCGCCGGTACCAGCACCATGCGTACGACCGTGGCGTCGATGAAGATCGCGGTGGCCAGGCCGAGCCCGAACATCTTGCTGGAGGGGTCCTCTGCGACGGCGAAGGACAGGAAGACCGCCACCATGATCAGGGCGGCCGAGGTGATGATCCGGGCGGTGCCCGAGATGCCCTCGACGATCGCCGTGCCGTTGTCGCCTGAGCGCAGGTACTCCTCGCGTACGCGGGAGAGGAGGAACACCTCGTAGTCCATCGACAGGCCGAACAGGATGGCGAAGAGGAACATCGGGATGAACGACACGATCGGAACCGTCGCTTCCAGCCCGATGAGTGCGCCTCCCCAGCCCCACTGGAAGACGGCGACCATGACGCCGTAGGCCGCGCCGATGCTCAGCAGGTTCAGCAGAACCGCCTTGAGCGGTACGAGTACCGAGCGGAAGACCAGCATCAGCAGCAGGAACGACATCGCCAGTACGGCGGCGACGAGCACCGGAAGGCGTTGGCTGGTGCGTCGGCCGACATCCGACAGGATCGCGGCGGCGCCGCCGACGTGGGCCCTGGCCGGGCCGTGCCCGATCGCCGTGGGCAGCACGTCGGTACGCAGCCGGGCGATGGTGTCGGTCGTGGCCTTGTCCTGAGGGCTGGTGGTCGGGAACACCACGACGGTCGCGATGCCGGTGGCCCGATCGATGTGCGTCGGTGCGACGGATGCGATGCCCGGATCCGCCGCGACCGCCCCGACGATTCGGTCCAGCACCCCCGGATCACCGGCGGGGTCCGCGGCGATGACGAGGGGACCGTTGGTGCCCGGCCCGAACCCCTCGGCGACGAGGTCGTACGCGCGGCGCTCCGTACGGCTGTGAGGCAGCGAGCCGTCGTCGGGCAGGCCCACGCGCAGGCCGAGCACGGGCAGCGTCGCGGTCAGCAGCAGCCCCGCCGCGCCGATCGCGTACGGCACCGGGTGCCGGCTGACGTGCCCGATCCAGCGCCGCCAACCTGCGGCGGGAGCGGCACCCGCCGCCGTGTCCCGCCGCCGTGCGGGTCGGCCCGGCTTCGCGGTCTGCAGGGCCCGGCCGATCCGGCCGGCCCGGGCCAGGCGTGGGCCGGCGGCGCCGAGGAAGGCCGGCAGCAGCGTCACCGACGCGGCCACCATGGTCAGAACGACGATCGAGACGGCGAGCCCGCCCACCGTCATGAAGGGCACGTTCGCGACCGCCAGGCCGAGGATCGACACGACGACGACGCCGCCGGCGAAGACCACGGGCCTCCCCGCCGTTGCCACCGCACGCCCCGCCGCCTCGTGGGGTTCGAGCCCGCCCGCGAGATGCTCCCGGTGCCTGGCGAGCACGAACAGCGCGTAGTCGATGCCCACACCGAGCCCGACCATGCTGCCCAGGACGGGGGCGAAGGTGGGGACGTCCGTCACCCCCGCCAGGAGCGTCATCGTGGCGACCCCGATGGTCAGTCCGAAGACCGCCATGCCGATCGGCAGCGCGGCGGCGACGAGCGAACCGAAGGCCAGGAACAGGATCGCGGCCGCCGCGAGGATGCCGATCAGCTCGCTCGCACCGCCGTTGGGGTCGGAGAAGGCGTAGAAGAGGCTGCCGCCCATCTCGATGCGCAGGGGCAACTCGGCGCGCAGCCGGTCGCCGAGACCGACGAGGGCGTCGAGGTCGTCGGCCGACAGCCGGCTCTGGTCGGGATACTGCACCCGGACGACTGCGATCCGCCCGTCGGCCGAGACGAGGCCGCCGCGCACGGCGGTGTCCCCGCGTGCGTCGAGCGCCCCCGCCGGGTCGCTCGTGCCGAGCACGTGCGGCAGCCGCTTCACCTCGGTCTGCAGCCGCGCGAGAGCGGTGCGCGCGCTGCCGGGGTCGAGGAACGTCGTACCGCCGTCAAGGGGGGTGACGACCACTTGGGCGGTCATCCCCTCCTGGCCGGTGCCGGCCCGCTCGATCAGTTCCGCGGCCCGTTGGGAGTCCAGCCCCGGAGCGGTCATCGAGTCCGCGGTCCGCCCGCCGAAGGCGATCGCGGCCAGGACGGCAAGCGTGGCGGCGACCAGCCATGCCGCGATCACCCGCCAGGGATGGCGGGCGGCGCTTGCGCCCAGGCGCAACAGGGCTTTCGAGAGCATCGGGTCCTCCAACCACCTCGTCGGCCGTCCTTGTACGGCCGCCGATGCCGAGGTTCGTCGCCACGGCGCTCCGCGGCATCGGCTCCCGGGCCGCTGATCCGTAGGCCCCGGGGCGGATTGACGCCCCGTCCTTTCGGCCGATGCGCGGCACGGCGCGGTGCCTAGGCTGGGAACCGTGCTACGAGACGACCTGCGAACCCTGTGGACCGAACCCCGGCCGCCCGACGCGCCCGCCCGCGTGTGGCGGGACTGGGTGCTGCTCGCCGCGGGTCTGGGCGGCGTGGTGCTGGAGGCCACCCTGCGCGAGAACGTCGTGTGGCGGCCGGTGGCGGTGGTGCTCGGAGCATGGCTGTGCCTGCTGCCCATGTGGCGCCGGACCCGCCCGCTGGCGATGGTGACGCTGGCGTTCGGCTCGGTGGTCCTGCTTCCGTTGGCCTCGCTCGTCGCCGCGCCCCGCGAGTCCGTCGGCCTGTACACCGGGACGGTCGTGCTCGTGCTGGTGTACGCGCTGCCCAGGTGGGGATCGGGACGCGAAGTCGTGCTGGGCGGTGCGGTGATCCTCGCGGCCGGCGCCCTGTGCGTCGTGACGGACGACACCCCGGTCGTCGAGAAGGTCGTGGGCCTCGTCTTCCTGATGCTGCCCGGCGTGGTCGGGGCTGCCGTGCGGTTCCGGGTGACCGCTCGCGAGCGGCAGTTGGACCAGGTGCGCTCCCGCGAGCGCGAGCAGCTCGCCCGGGAACTCCACGACACGGTGGCCCACCACGTGTCGGCCATGGTGATCATCGCCCAGGCGGGCCGGGTGCTCGCGGGCACCGATCCGTCCGCCGCCGTCGAGGCACTGGAGCGGGTCGAGGAGGAAGGGGCGCGCACGCTGGAGGAAATGCGCGCCATGGTCGCCGCGCTGCGCGACCGTGGCGTCGGCGCCGAGCTGGCGCCGCCCGCCGGAGTCGCGGATCTGGAGCGCCTGGTGCGCACCCCGGGTGGTCGCGTCAAGGTCGCCCTGGGGCTCGACGGCGAACTGGACACCCTGCCCCCGCCCGTGGACGCGGCCGTCTACCGGATCGTGCAGGAGTCGGTGACCAACGCGATGCGCCATGCGGTGGACGCGACCGAGCTCGTCGTCCGGGTCGCCGCCGAACGGCACACGGTCCGGGTGAGCGTGCGCGACAACGGCCGGCGCACCGGCCGGGGTCGCGACGGATACGGACTTACCGGACTGCGCGAGCGTGCGGCCCTGCTCGGCGGCAGACTACGAGCTGGTCCCGGCCCCGACCAGGGCTGGCACGTCGAAGCCGAGCTGCCCAGGGGGAGGACCGAGAGCGGTGCCCATCCGCGTCCTCGTCGCTGACGACCAGACGATCATCCGCACCGGGTTGCGGATCATGCTGAACGCCCAGCCCGGCATCGAGGTGGTCGGCGAGGCCGCCGACGGACGGGAAGCGGTACGTCTGGCCCGCGAACTACGCCCCGACGTCTGCCTGTTCGACATCCGCATGCCCGTACTCGACGGGCTCGAAGCCACCCGGCTGGTCGCCGGTCCCGGCGTCGCCGACCCACTGGCCGTGGTCGTCATCACCACGTTCGACCTCGACGAGTACGTCTACGGCTCACTGCGCGCCGGCGCCCGCGGATTCCTCCTCAAGGACACCGGACCGGACCTTCTGGCGCAGGCCGTACGGTCGGCGTCCGACGGCGAGGCGCTCATCGCCCCCAGCGTCACCGTCCGTCTGCTCCAGGCATTCGCGGACCTGCCCGCCGGCCGGCCCGTGGCCCAGCCGGTCTCCCCGGTCACCGCCCGCGAGGAGCAGGTGCTCCTGGCCGTCGCCCGCGGACTGACCAACACCGAGATCGCCGATGTGCTGCACATCAGCCTCAGCACGGTGAAGACACATCTGGCCAGCCTGATGGCCAAACTCGGCGCCCGCAACCGTGTCGAGATCGCGATGTGGGCCTACGAAACGCGCCGTATCCTCCCCGGAACCTGAGCCGGAGGCCGGGCTCCGTCCCAAAAGTGCCCGACACAAAGACCGCCGCGGTGGAGTGCGTCGGAGGCCGTCGGGACGGTGGGTGTCAGGGCTCCTCGATTCCGGCGAAGACGGGTACCTTCTCGTCTTCGCCGCCGACGATGGTGGCGACCTGACTGCGTTGCCCCGGGGTGCCGGTGATTCGTGCCCGGAGGACGCCCTGCCCGTCGGCCGGGCACCAGATGTCGATGGTGGTCTGGTAGCCGTAGTCGCAGTAGCGGACCCCTGGGCGGTTGCCCGGCGCGAGCAGGGCTCCGCGACCGGGGACGGACATGTGGACGGTGTTGCCCAGGGGATACAACGCGGGGATGGTGGCTTCAAACGATGGTGTCGTGAGCTTCTCGGAGCACCGCGGTGTCAGGGGTCTGCTCTTCGCTCGCGCCGGTCGTGACGACGCCGATCAGCGCGAGGACACCGGCCACGAGTGCTGCCCAGATCCAGGCGCGCTTGCGCGGGCGTATCGGCATGTGTCCCCCCGTGGTCTGAACCCGCGCTTGCTGAGCCCCGTCAGGTCGGACCGTAGCCGATCTGCTGGCGGGCGTGCCCGTGGCCGTAGGACGAGCGGTGAGGGCGTCCCTCGCCGTGAAGCCGCCGGGTGCCACCACGGGTCTCGTCGCCCTCGGCACACCGGACGGCCGCGCGGCCACCGACACGCCGTTCACCGTCTCGTACGACGACAACGACGAGGTCGAGTCCACCGACAGCACCTCATCATGGCCACCACCCCCGCCGCCGTTCCGGTGCCCTCTCCCGGCAACTCCGCCGAGGTCCGTTTCACGGCGGCCAAGGGCGACGACGCCGCCTTCGGGCTCACCGGCTCCACCTTTCCCGCCGATCCCGCCGCCGAATTGGCGACCCCCAGGGCCGGCGGACAGGGTCCGGCACCGTCCGCAAGGACGACGGCAGAGGGTCGGTCCGTGGGCTGCCCGCCTCCGGCCGCTTCGCGCTGCCCGTCCACCCCGGCGCCGACAACCGCGGCACCACCGGGGTCACGGTCTCCCGCTTCGATTCCGTCTGGAACCACAGCGCCTGAAAGCTCAGCACGACTGACGCGACTGTCCGTCTCCCCGACCTTGCGCAGAGGGGCAGCAGCCCGCACCCCGACCCGGGGCCCGATGCTCAAGAATCGGTGACACGCGGCGACGGATGGCGTCCTCGGCGTCCCGGTACTGAGGCGGGGTGGGGGCGGCGGCGCCGAAGGGGGGCGATTCCGTGGGGTAGGGCGCGCCGTCGGACACCACTGCTGGAGCGCAACCCGGTGGCGCGGTCCGCCGCATGGCACCTACCCCGGGATGTCGACAACCGCGCCCCCTGCCGGGTCCGGTCACACCGCGGCAGGGGGCGCGGCATGGGCGCCCGGTGTCAGCCGCGGGGGAGCCGGTTGTTCAGCCAGCCGGTGGCCGGCCCGTTGTCCCTGACCACCAGGTAGTCGCCGCGCTGACCTCCGTCGAGGTCGGCGAAGTCGACGTTGTTGTGAGGGGCACCGACCCCGGAGGCAACTTCACCGGTCCACTGCCAGGCCCAGCCTCCACCTTCGGCGGGGCCGTTGTTCAGCCAGGCCCGGGTGCGGCCTTGGCCGTCGATGACGAGGTAGTCGTCCCCGCCATCGCCATTGAGATCGGCCCACCGCAGGTCGGATCGGGGGGCGCCGACCCCGGAGGCGACGGTGCCCTTCCAGTCCCAGCCGTCATCCGTGGCCGGGCGCTGCGTAGCGCACGGGGACGGGTCCTGCGGACGCGGGCGGGCTATCCAGCCATCGCTGATGGCCTGGTGGATTCCCCTGTAGAAGGCGTTGGCCATCTTCTCGTAGCCGATGGCCTTGGGGTGCAGCCAGTCGTTGAGGTCTTCGGGTGTGAGGGCGTTCATGTCCACCAGCCGCACATGGTCACCGGCGGCCCGGAAGCCGTTGACGACGGCGGGGATTGCGGCTTTGTACCGCTTGATCCGCTCGTTGACCTCATGGGTGGAGGACGGCACGAGAGTGGCGACCAGGACGGTGGTCTCCGGGGCGGCACTGACGATCTTGCCGATCAGCGTGCGCAGCCGTGCGGGTGCCCGGTCTACATCTGCGTTGCCGTTCATGTCGTTGGTGCCGATGTGCAGGGTGACCACGTTCGGCCGGTACCTGGCCACGGTGCAGTCGGCGATGGCGTCGATCTGGCCGATGCTCCAACCCTTGTGCCCTTCGTGGTCTCGGTCAGGGCCGGTGCCCGACTTCACCGTGCCGACGAAGTCCAAGGAGCGCAGATCGTGTGCGAGGAAGTCCCAGACCCGGCCCCTGTAGCTTGAGCCGCCCTGCGCGCCGACACCGTAGGTGGTGGAGTCTCCCAGGGGGAGCATTCGTACGTCGGTGGTGCCGGCTGCCGCGGGGAGCTGGGGCAGGCCCCGCTTTTCCAGCTCATCCTTGATCGCGCCCACGCCGAGGCCGGAACCGATGGCCAGTCTCCGGACTGGGTGTTCTGACCGGGAAACCGGCCGTCGGTATCGGGGTCGGGCTGGGTGGCGTTTCCGCCCGCACCGTCCGAGCCGGTGTTCGCGGGCCCGTCCTCGTTCCCTTCGCGGGCGCAGTCCAGCAACGCGGTCACCACCTCCCCCGCCCCCGCAACGGCGGCTTGCCGCTCCATCTCTTCCTCGCACCGGGCAAGGTGATCGTTGAACCGTTGGAAGTCATCCCGGTTGGCCATGCGGTTGTCCTGCGCGCCCTGCTCGGTCTGCACCGTGCTGAAGTGCTCGTAGTCGAAGCGGGCCGGCAGGCCGGCACAGTCCTGCGCAGCGTCGGAGAACGCAGAAGGTCACCGGCCGGTCCGCTGCGCGGGCTGTGGGCAGCGTCGCGCATATCCATACGAGCAGCGCGGCCACCAAGGCCGGCACCGCTGTTCTCATGGTCCTCGGCCACGCCATGGCCGCCCCCTTCGCCGTCTCCCATGGTCCGCGGCCCTGCAACTGCCCGTGCTTCCCGCCAGATGGCAGGGGCCGCCGTTCACCACCGGTGCAGCTACCGGCCGCGCCGGCCTCTACCGCGGAGAGCCGACCTTACGGAGTCCTTACCTACTGCGGCCGCCCTGCGGGCCACGCAGGAGGCCAACCGAAAGACGTCGCAAACGTCCCCTCGACGCGCACGTCCGACGTGCCGCCCCCGACCGCCGCAACCCGCCGCCTCTGGTCCGCCGCAGCTACACGTACGACGCCGGGTCCGCACCCGCAAAGCCTGCGAGCTCGACGGACGGGAGCTGTCAGCGGAGGAGATCGGCCACATCCAGCCGCTGCCGACGGCGAAGGCGCTCGAGATGGCCATGGTCCAGCAGTCCGTCGCCGACGCCCGCGCCGCCCGCGAAGAGGAAGAGCCCGCCACCGTCCACGACCTACCCACCGGCAAGGCGAAGAGGACCACCACGCGGAAGCCCGCCGCCAGGAAGGCGACGGCACAGAAGACCAGCGCACTCCGTCCCGGAGCGCGTGAAACCGGCCGGCACGCACCATTTTCCCGGCGCGCTTCGACGTCGAGGTGTTACATCGGAGACCGTGTACACGCATGAGCCCCCGAGCAGCATGCTCCGGGCGTGCGTCCGGCTCAGGCCTCGACGGGCTCCGGTTCGGGGTGACGTACGGCCTTCTTCACCGCGGCCTCGACCTTGTTGCGCGGCTCCCCGATCGCGGCGGCATGCGCGGTGATCGCACTCTGGGCCTCGTCGGCACGCTCCCGCCACGTCGACAGGGCGGCATCCCACGCCGCGCGCTGCTCATCGCTCAAGCCCTGGGAGGTGGTGCCGTGCTCGGCGGCGATACGCCGGGCCTCTGCATGAGCCTCGTCGGACAGCATCTGGATCTTGATCAATTCGTCGGTCAGTTCGATCGCCACCGCGGAAGTCTAAGACCGCCGTCCCTCCGTCATGCCCAGCCGCGCCCGCCGAACGCCGAGGCTCACCGGGTTGCCCTCCTGAGGACGGCGAGGTGGCCGCCGGCCTCGGCGTCCGCGCGCGGCCGCTCGGACTGGCCGGTGTCGGCCGAGCGTGCAAGGGACGACGCCGCGGTGGGTGCCGGATATCAGGGGACGGGTACGCCGGGGTCGAGGAACCACAGCCCCGCGATGCTCCCGTCCTTGTGGAAACTCAGGCGGAATGTCGCGGGCCGGTCCTCCATGCGCAGTGGTGTGTCGACCACTGACAGCTCGCCCGAGGCGAAACGCGTGGGCTTCCCGTGTGACTGGTAGCGGCCGAAGGTCTCCTGGCAGCTGTCCCAGGCCTCGGCGAGCGCGTCGGGAGACAGGACAGCACGCAGCGTGGCGTCGAAGCGGGCGGTGGCCGCTTCGAAGTCGCCGTCCACGATGTCCTCGAGCGTCTGGAGGGCGATCCGTTCGTAGGGAGCCGGGGCCGGCGAGACGGCAGCGGCGACGGCCGATCGGCCCGGGGCGGCTGCGGCCGTCCACCCGTCGACGGACAGCAGGACACAGGCAGCCAACGCCACGGCTGCCGTCCGCCGCATCCGCCCTCGCCCGCCCGGCGTCCTGCCTGTGTCAGTCATCCCCACCTCCTGAGCTCGGGCAGTCTCGACTACCACCTTGCTCCGTCACCCGCCGCGGCGCACCCGAAGCGCAGGCCTCACCGTGCACGTGCCGCGGGTACGCTGCCGACTCCCTCAGGCGGGCCGGTACACGGCACGGATGGCCGTCGTGTGGAGCCGGTGGAGCCGGGCTCCCGGCTGAGGCCGCGGGGGTGAGGGTGCGGTGTGGCGGGCGGGGGATGACGCTGGAGGTGTTGGTGTTCCACCAGTGGGGCGATCCCCCCTGCGCGCGACCCGTGAGGAGGCGTGAATGTCGGATCCGTATCCGCCTCCGGGTGAGCAGCCGCAGGGCTGGGGTCCCCGCCCCGGCGGCCCCCCGACGGACTCAGGTTGGCCCCCAGCCCCTGGCAGGCTCACCGTCAGGCGGGGGTGGAGGCCGCGTGCTGGTGATCGTGCTCGCGGTGATCGGCGCCCTCGTCGTCCTGGTTGTGGGGCTGGTCGTGCTGTTCGCCACTGCCGGACGGGACCGTGGCCCGGACTCGGCCGGAACGCCGTCGGGGCGGCCGCAGGACACTGTGCCCGGCCCGAGAGGCGACGTGGAGATCACGCGGTGCACGGTGAGCAGCATGACCGACTGGGCCGAAGCGGACCTGCTGGTCACCAACAGGTCGAGCAAGACAAGCACCTACTGGGTGCAGGTCGAGTTCTTTGACTCCTCCGGCACTCGCCTGGGAGACGCTTTCGCCAGCGTTTCCGACCTGGCCTCCGGCCAGCGGGCCAAGGCCACGGCCCAGGGGCTCGACCCGATCACCGTCAAGATCACCTGCCGGATCACCGACGTCACGCGCTTCGCCTCGTGAGGGTGGGGCGCCGCGCGGACCCATGCCTGTCCTGCCCTGGCGGAAACGATGCGCAGCTTTAGCCCGGCCCGCCCCTGCGCACTGCCGACAGCATGGCGAGCCTGCGCCTGCCCCCGCGTAAGCGCGGGCCCGGGGGAGGGGGCTTACTGTAGAGGTCGTCTCGTTTCGTTCTCCGGGCATTCTGGTGGTCGCCTGTGGCTGTCTGGCGGAAGGCTTACATGCCGCGGTCCGGCCCGCTCCACGGTTCCGGCCGTTCGTCGGCGGTCATCGGAAGTCGGCACAGCTGTACGGGGCCGGGGTAGAAGGCGGAGGTGTTGGGGCCGGCCATGTCCTCACCGATGAGATAGCGGTAGAGCCACTCGGCGAAGCTCATGTAGTACCATGCCCAGCCGCCTTCACCGTCGTCGACCAGGAACCAAGGGGCTCTGTCGCCTGCGGCCATGAGGAAGATCGTCTCGCCTCGGTCGGTGCTGGCGACCGGCCACAGTCCGGTACGGGTGCCGAAGCTCAGCTCCGTGAGTCCGAACAGCACACGAGGATCTTCGTCGGCGTCCAGGTCGAGTTCATCCCAGGGCACGTCGCTCCAGGCCCGGATCGTGTCCGTCATCCACTCACCCAGATTCCATCGCCCGGTCGCGGGATGGAGCAGGTACAGGTGTCCGTTGAGACGGATGGGAGCGTATGCGTCCACGAGGGTCTGGTAGTCGGTCGGCAGCCGGATGCCGAGTTGTGCGTGGAGTCGGTCCCAGGCGGTGGGGTCCGCGTAGCGGTTCTGGGCCGGGCCGAGCATCGCCATGGTGGCGGCCGGGTAGTCGGTCATGGCGTTCCTCGTTGCTGTGTGTGCCGCCTGTGCGGGAAGCAAGCTCTCTGACCGGTCGAGGCCGACGCGGCCCGCGGCGGGAACGGATCGGCGGGATGCCCCGCGCCGAGGGCTCCAGCCCCTGGCTGTCATGAAAGCCGACCTGATATCGGGGCAGATGGTGGTGCTGCAGAGGGCTGGCGTCAACCTGACCACGTTCCGGCCCCAGCTGGGCCAGGTGGCCAAGACCGTCTATCAGGCGGTGGAGGCCAACCAGTCCCGCATACGGGCGGCGGGGACCGACCGGTGGGCGAAGCTGCTCAAGGCGACGATGCCCGAGGGCCTGGTGCGCGATGCGATCCTGTTCTCCCGGCCTGGCCGGACAAGGCCGCGAAGATGGCCTTCCTCGACCAGCGCGGTGTCGGCTTCGCCTCCTTCCTGACCGCCGCGCACGGCCAGGGCATCGGCATCGACCAGGCCGTCGCCGCGCTCCTGGCCCAGCAGGCCGCCGGACCCGGCCGGGGTTCCTGCCGCCCGGCCCGCCCCCGCCTCGCGGGCTGTCCTGGGGGCTTGGTCGGCGATCGGTCTTCCTGTACCGGACGCGGTGTACTGGCCGCGACGTGCTCCGCCGCCGGTCGGGCCGCTGGTCGCGCCGTCGGTGCGTGCCGGCGTGCCTGCTATTGAGCCCGTGCGCCGGGTTTCTCCCCGTCCTGGGCCTGTTGGGCTCGGGTGGCGATCATCTGGGCGAGCGATTCGAGCGTTTTGACCTCGTAGTCGTCGTTGCTGCCGTGTTCCGCCACGTAGACGACGACGGTGCCCACCCTGGCGTACGCCTGGCCTTCGCTCGCCGAGATCTCGACGGCCGAGGACTCCTGGCCGAGGGCCGGGATGGCCAGTGGCTTCCCGCTCTTCCCCGCTTGGGTCGTCTCGCGGTAGACCCTCTGTGCGTCGGCGACCGACGCGCAGGCGGCCACACCGAAGCGGGCCGACTGGTCGAACTGGTTACGGAAGGAGGACTGGGCGACGCTCAGGACCCCCTTGCACTTGTCGGGTGACTCGTCACAGTCCCTGACCGCCGGCTCGGACCGGCTCGTCCAGCCGGCCGGCATGCTGTGCAGGTCGGGCGCGATCGCCTTGACCGCCTCGGGGTCCTTGAGGACGGTGACCTTGTGCCCTGAGTCGGCCGACGGCGAACCGTCGTCGCCGACCAGGCCGGAGAGCCCGTAGACCGCCAGGGCGAGCACGACGACCACCGCGACGAGGGACAGGATCGCCACCGGGTCGCCCTTGCGGATCTTGGTGATCGCCTGGTCGCCGAGGACGAAGTTGCCGCGGGCCCGGGAGCCCCGGTCGATGTGGATGCTGCCCATGTTGGTGGGTGGCGCGGTCGGCATGGGCGGGACCAGCAGGCTGGCCAGGTATGCGGCGAACGCCGGGTCCTCGTCCAGTACCTCCGCCAGCTTCTCGCGCAGCCGTGTGCGGGCGTCGGGGTCGTCCGGTGCCTGCTCGACCGCTGACACGGCCTCGGGCCCCTGTGGTACGCCGCTCAGCCGGCCCCGCACCAGCTCGACGGCCATGGGTGCCCACGGCACCGCCGGCCCCGGTCACCGCGGCGCCGGCCGCCCGTGCCACCGCGTCCACCGCGGCGGCCGCCAGATCCACCCCACCGGCCATGCTGTAGCCCCCAGGCCTCTGATTCCCCAACCAGCCATGCATGTAGGGAAGTTGATCCCCCGCGCAGGGCAAAAGCAACCCCCGAGACCGGTGGGGCGCGCCCCCATGTCTTTGGCCAAGGGAAAGGGGGTGCGTCGGGTCGGCGAGCCGAGGCAGCATGGCGGGGTGGCTGATCTGCTGTGGGATGACGGTCAAGTGCTTCTTCGACCGTGACCTGATGGGGCCGCTGCCGGACGTGCGTGTCCCGGATGCCTCAGCGGAGGACTGGCAGGCCGTCCGCGATCCGGTCGCAGAGAAGGGCTGGAAGTGCCAGTAAGCCCGAGGGAGAAACAGTGCCTCCGGTGCCCCCGGGGGGCGGCCGTGCTGTCCCGTCCGGCGGATGCCGAGTGTCCCAGACCAGCGGGTCTGGGACACGCCCGATGTGCTGGCGATCTTCCCTTTCCACGCCGCCGATGAAGTCGACGCCGCAGTGTCGGCCGGGAAGCGGTGCTGTGCGGCCGCGCTGCGCGGCAGGCGGCGTCCTCGTCGCGCGCGGCAGCTTCGCCGTGCAGCTGGCCGGAGGGATATAGCCTGGCGGGCGCCGGCCGGGACATCGCCTGGCTCCTGCCGCCCTGTCCAGGCCGGCTGCGGACCCTGGGGTGGGTCCTTCTGAGCCGCCCTCCCGGAGCGGGTACCGGTGGTTACGGAGCTGTCCGCACCTACCTCCGAAGGTGATCGGCTATGCACGTCCTGCTCGTGAACATGCCCTGGGCACCCGTGGACCTGCCCTCACTCGGCCTCGGAATCATGCGGCGGGTGGTGGAAACGAAAGTCCCCGAGGGGCGGGTCACCACTATCGACGCCAACCTCGATTATGTCGACTGGATCACCGAGCGGACCTCCTTCAGTGCGGACGACTACGAGTACTACTCGTTCGAGTCGTACTTTCACGGGGTGGGCGACTGGGTGTTCTCCTCGGCGCTCTACGGGGATCCCGGATGGCGGGTGCGCGAGTTTCGGGAATATTTCGGGAATGAGCTGGGGGAGGCCCTCACAGAGAAGACGGTCGCACTGCACACGTCCGCTCCCGAATTCGTACGCGGCCTCGCGGAGCGCATCGTGGAGTTCCATCCTGACGTTCTCGGTCTCACCGCGGTCTTCCAGCAGACCACCGCGGCCCTCGCCGTTGCTCGGTACGTGAAGGAGATCTCTCCCGCCGTCGTGACAGTGCTGGGTGGATCCAGCTTCGACGCCGAACAGGGCGCGGCTGTGCACCGCAATTTCCCCTTCGTCGACTACGTGGTCCGCGGTGAGGGGGAGGTCGCTTTTCCTCAACTGCTGGCATCGCTCGCCGACACGGCAGTGGACCGGACCGACATCCCTGCGCTGTGCTGGCGCAAAGAGGGTGGGTCGGTCGCAAACCCGATACCGATGTCACCCACCCCGCCCTCCGCGCTGGTCCCACCTGACTTCTCGGGGTACTTCGACAGGCTAGCTGCTTCGACAGCGGGCTTGTGGACCAGTCCCACGTTGCCGGTGGAAGGGTCCCGTGGCTGCTGGTGGGGCGAGAAACACCAGTGCACCTTCTGCGGGCTGAACGGGTCGCATATGGAGTTCCGGAGCAAACGGCCCGAGGTCTTCCGCCAGGAGATCCTCGCACAAGTACGCGAGCACAAGGTCCTCGACGTCTGCATCGTCGACAACATCCTCGACATGTCATACCTGACCTCTCTCCTTCCCGCACTTATCGAGGACAACTACGATCTGCGGTTCCATGTGGAGGTCAAGTCGAACCTGCGCGCCCCGCATTTGCGGCTGCTCGCCGCCGCCGGGATGACATTCGTCCAGCCGGGGATCGAGAGCCTGAGCACGCATGTGCTCCGCCTCATGGACAAGGGAGTGACCGGCTGCCAGAACGTCCGGATCCTGCGCGACGGCCAGTCGGCCGGACTCGCGATCGCCTGGAACTACCTTCACGGCTTCCCTGGAGAACTGGACCGTGACTACGACGATGTCGTGGAGCAGTTCCCCGTCCTGAGCCACCTCGAACCACCGGCAGGCCTGTCCGGGCGCATCACCATCGAACGCTTCAGCCCGTACTTCACACGGCCTGAACTTGGTTTCTCACCCCTGAAGTCCGCCGGTTACTACTCTCTGATCTACGACCTGTCGGAAGAAGAGCTGTTCGATCTCGCCTATGTCTTTGATGCTCAGCAGCACGGGGTGGGGCCTGAGACGATCCTCAGGCTGAACGAGGGGCTCGCGGTCTGGCGGAAATCCTACCCAGGCAGTCGCTTGAGCCATCTCGATCTGGGTGATCGTATCGTCCTGGTCAACCGCCGTCCCGACTACGTATGGCGCACCCTGGAGCTGCGTGACGCCCTCGAACTGGCGGTGTTCCGTCTTCTCGAAGATCCTCGCACCCTGACCGGGCTTGCGCGGAGACTTGCCGACGCCGGCCACCAAGTCCAGGAAGCGAAACTTCAGGGCATTCTCGGCAGATGGCAGGAGCTCGGCATCATCTTCACCGACGCGGGACAGTTCATTCACGTCGCTCCGGTTGCAGTCAACCAGCACCTCTCGCGCCTCAACTGCCTGCGCCGCTTCCCGGACGACGTCCTGCGGGCCACGGGAGACGCGCCATGACGCCATCCGCGGAGATCTCGGTGACGGCGTGGCGCGACTACGAGCCAGAAGCCTGCCTCCTCGAGGGCATGAGCTTGGGCGAGGCGACGATCGCGCAACCGTCGGGAGCCGCAGCCGAGAGTCTGTGGCGGCTGGGCGCACGCCGGGTCAGGATCAATCACCTCGTCGACTTGGCCACCCCCGCCGCGGCGGACTTCGCGGCCCTCGGCCTGATTCGTGACCTGACCTCCCACGCCGTATTCGTGGAGTGGCGGTTGCATCTGCCGGATGCAGACGCGTCCTGGCGCCTCTTCAGTCACCTCCACCCCCCGGTCAGCATTGACGGCTCCCCAGGAAGTACTGTCCTCAGCCAGTGGAGACGCGACCACTATCTGGGAAAGCTCGCCTGGCTTCGTGGGCCGGGCTTCATCCAGATCCGAGACCGCCGATGGGGCGACCTACGTCTGTTCACCCTCGATCAGCCTGGCGAACTTGCCGCGGTCGTGGCACTCAGTGAAGCCACCGCCCCCTCACTCACAGCGCGGGCCGCTGTCAAGGAGCTGGGGCGCCACCATCTCGCGCTACAGATCGGGAAGCAACTGTGGTTCGCGCCGTACTCGTACCGCCGACGGCCCCAACACGCCTGGTGACGACAGCTCCCCGCAGGGACCCCGCGGGGCGAGGCCCCCTGACCAGGGCACCTCGCGCTGGAACAGGCATGTGCGCGACAGCGAACCTCGTCGACACTACGCGCATGCTCGCGGTTTCAGGTCCAGCTTGGGAGCACGGCTGATGCCGACGGCTCGCAGTCACATGAGCGGTCAGGGCCTGCTTGCGCTGCTGGCTGTCTCTCTGGCCATGTTCTGCGTGCGGCTCGACTTCGTCGCCGTCAATCTCGCTCTGCCCCAGGTGGCCCGGAGCATGGGTGTCTCGACGGTGAGCCTGCATTGGGTCATCAGCGGGTACGTCCTGGCCGGCGGAGCCCTGATGCTGGCAGCCGGACGGCTGGGGGACCTGCTCGGCCACCGGCACATGCTGATGGCCGGCGTGGGGATCTTCGGACTTTCCTCTCTTCTGTGCGCTGTTGCGACCTCTGTACCGGAACTGGTCGCGTTCCGTGTCCTCCAGGGCGCGGGAGCCGCCGTTATCATGCCCGTGGGTATCGCGCTGCTGACGAATGTGCTGCCCGAGGGGCGGCGAGGGTACGCGATCGGTCTTGCGTTCGCGGTAGCAGGTATCGGCACCGCGGTAGGTCCGTTCCTCGGCGGTGTGCTGACTCAGTGGGCCGGATGGCGTTGGGTGTTCCTGGTGAAGGTGCCGATCACGGCGGTGGCGATGGTCATGGCCAGCCGTGTTGCCGCGCCCGCCCGCCGCGGGTCCGTCGTCATCGACTGGCCCGGGCTGGTTCTTGCTGCGTCGGCGATCGCGGTCATGAGCGTTGCGGTGGACCGCAGCGGTTCATGGGGCTGGGCATCCTTGCGGACGCTGGGGCTTCTCGTCGTCGGGTGCGTACTGGTAGTTGTGTTCACCGCAGTCGAGGCGCGTGTGAGGCACCCACTGGTCAGTATCGACCTCTTCGGCAACCGGCTGTACGTCATCGTCACGATCACCGGCGCGGTCGCCAGCGCCGCGTCACTCGTCTACATCTTCGTCTCGATCCTCTACCTCCAGGAGAACCTGGGGCTATCACCTCTGCTCACGGGAACGGTCTTCCTGGCCCCCGCAGCAGCCAGAGCCGCAGCCGGCCCTCTTGCCAGCCGCCTGTTGAAACACCACCCGCCCCTGAGGATCATGACCGCGGCCACCGCGGCCAGCGGCCTGGCCGTCCTCGCCCTGAGCGTCGCCCCCGCCCTCCCGCTCTACATCCTCTTCTTGGGCACCGCGGGCGGAACCGTCGGGCTGGCGACCCGCCTGGCGGTTATCGCCTCCCAAGCCGCCATTCGGCCCGAACGCGCAGGCGAAGCATCCGGTGTCACCCTCACCGCCATGACCACCCTCGGCGGAATCGGAATGGTCCTCGCCAGCAGCACCGTCCCCCGCCACAGCACCCCCACCACAAGCGAACTCGCGCTCCCTCTCACCCTCGTCGCCACTGCTTGCCTCCTCACCGCGTGCGTACTGTTCGTCACCGGCAGCGCGCGGAAGACTCCCAGCACCAAGACGGACTCCCCGCCGGGTCTGTAAGAAGAACGGTTGTGACCTGGGGTTTCGTGGTCGCTCGGTAGTGGTTGTTCTCGTATTCGACGGGTGGGACGTGGCCTATCTCACCGTGGAGTCGTCGGTGGTTGTACCAGTCGACGTACTCGGCGGTGGCGAGCTCGACGTCGGACAGTGTCTTCCATGGCCGTCGGGGCTTGATGAGCTCGGTCTTGAACAGGCCGATCGTGCTCTCCATCAGGGCGTTGTCGTAGGCGTCGCCGACCGATCCGATCGAGGCGGCGATGCCGGCAGCGTCCAGGTGTTCGGCGAGCCGGAAACTCGTGCATTGCGACCCGGCGTCCGAGTGATGGACCAACTCGCCCGGCTGGACTGGGTGTTGGTCGCGGTCGCGCTGCCAGAGCGCCATCTCCAGGGCGTCCAGCACGAAGACCGTTTCCTTCACGGTGGCCGCGGACCAGCCGACGACCCGGCGGGAGGAGGTGTCCACGACGAACGCCACGTAGACGACGCCGGCCCAGGTTTTCACGTGGGTGAAGTCCGCGACCCAGCAGCGGTTCGGGGCGGCGGCGACGAACTCACGGTCCAACAGGTCAGGGGCCCGCTCGGCCTGCCCACCGGGCAGCGTGGTGATCACGCGCCTGCCACGGACGGCTCCGGCGATGCCGAGCTCACGCATCAGGCGTTCGACGGTGCAGCGGGCCACGGCGTGGCCCTGTCGGTTCAGCTCACGCCAGATCTTCCTCGCCCCGTAGACGCGGTAGTTGGTCGTGAACACGTCGTGGATGAGGAGCTTGAGTTCCTCATCCCGCACCGTGCGGGCGGACGGATTCTCCAGACGTTTGTGGTGGGCGTAGTAGGTGGAGGGGGCGATCTTGCAGTCCTGTTCGGTGAGCGTCCTGCAGATCGGCTCGACACCGCCGAAGCGGTCCCGGTACTCGTCGATGAACGCTACGAGCGCAGGTGTGGCCGGTCGAGCTCGGCCGCGAAGAAACTCGCCGCCGCCTTCAGGATCTCGTTCGCCCGCTTCAGCTCGGCGATCTCCTTCTTCATCGCCTTGACCTGCGCGGACTCCTCACTGGTCACGCCGGGGCGGGTGCCGGAGTCGATCTGATCCTGACGGACCCACTTGCGCAGGGTCTCGGTCGAACCGATGCCGAGCTTCTCGGCCACCGACTTGATCGCTGCCGACTCGTTCGGGTAGTCACCGCGGACCTCGGCGACCATACGGACCGCTCGTTTACGCAGCTCAAGGGGATAGGAGGAGGGACGTGCCATGACTCGATCCTTTCACGGAATCGAGTCTCTATCGAACACGGAACGGTTCACACCGATTCGGTGATGGAGGGCATGGCCGAATGGCAGGCCCGCCCGCTCGACCGCGTCTATCCGGTCGTGTTCATCGACTGCATCAACGTGAAGATCCGCGAGGGCTCAGGTCGCCAACCGGCCCATCCACATGGCCCTCGCGGTCACGGCCGAGGGCCACCGCGACATCCTCGGGCTGTGGGCCGGCGGTGAGAGCGGCGAGGGCGCCAAGCACTGGCTTCGTGTCCTGACCGAGCTGAAGAACCGCGGCGTCGAAGACGTCCTCATGCTGGTCTGCGACGGTTTGAAGGGCCTGCCCGACGCCGTCGGTGAGGTCTGGCCCCAGACCGTGGTGCAGACCTGCGTCGTCCATCTGCTGCGGACGTCGTTCCGCTATGCGGGCCGGCAGGACTGGGACAAGATCGCCAAAGCGTTGAAGCCCGTCTAAACCGCTCCGACCGAGGACGCCGCCACCAGCCGGTTCCTGGAGTTCTGCGAGGAATGGGGCGGCAAGTATCCGGCGATCGTCCGCTTGTGGGAGAACGCCTGGGCCGAGTTGGTACCGTTCCTGCAGTTCGACGCCGAGATCTGCAGGATCGTCTGCACCACGAACGCGATCGAATCGGTGAACGCCAGGATCCGCCGGGCGGTACGGGCCCATGGCCGCTTCCCCTCCGAGAACGCGGCTCTGAAGTGCGTCTACCTTGTGGTGATGTCCCTCGATCCGACCGGCACCGGCCGCAAACGTTGGACCACCCGCTGGAAGCGAGCCCTCCAGGCCTTCGACATCGCCTTCGACGGCCGCCTCACCAACAACCGAATCTGACCTCAGCAACCGAACCGGTTACACCGTTTACTGGACAGACCCCCTCGCGCCACCTGGCTTCTTCCTGGGGAACCTCCCTCGCCGGTGTGGTAGCACTCAGTGAACCTCTTTCATCCTGTGCTGGAGGGTGAAACGGCTGGTCAGTGAGTGTGGTGACGAGGCAGGGCCCCTCGTCGTTGGCGTGGTGATTCCACTCAGCACGGCACTGTCACGTTGTCGAGGCAGGGTGAGATGATCTTCGGGTTGTCCGTCTGGGGAGGGGCCTGATCGTGTCGCCTGTGGTGCCGTCGCACGAGCAATGCTCGGAACTTGTGGATCGGCCCGGGGCGGGGGTGCCTCGTGGGACGCGGAGGGCGTACCTTCCCGGGGATCGACTCAAGGTCACCGAGTAGGCCCGTGTTGTAGCGCGGGCTGGGAAGGCACGCCCGTGCTCAGCGTAGTCAACGAAGACGGCACCACCGAGACCGGTAGCCCCCTGATCGACGAGATCGTCCGGGAAGGCGCCCGGCGCATGCCGGTAGCGGCTCTTGAGGCGGAGGCGAGATGAGGGCGCGGCGTCGCCAACTCACCACCCTCACCGGGAGCCGCCCGGGGCCGATCCTCAAACCCACCCGCACCAGGTCGGACGGCCCGCACTCATCCGATGGGTCGACAGCCGACCCAAAGGCCACCGCCCCGCCCGCCCAGCCGATCCCGGACCTCGGCGGCCGGGCGGGAGTTGGTGCGGAGCCACGGAACTGCCGGAAGCGGCCAAGGCCCGCTCGACGTCCGAAACGCATCCGAGCGACGCACCTGACCGGCGTATCCGGAAGGGACGGCCCAGCGCCGGCGTTCCCGGCCAAAGCGGTCAGGCAGCCGTCGTCGGGGCGAACACGCTGAACGGGATGACCTGGCGGAAGAGGTCGGCTTCGAGGGCCAGGCCGTCGGTGAGGGGCAGTGGGCGGCCGTCGAGCAGGGCCCGCTTGGCGGCGAAGAGCGCGGGCGCCGGGTTGCGGGCCACCAGCGCGGCCCACTCCTCGGCGTGCCGGTCGAAGTCCTCGGTGGGCAGCACGTCGTTGAGGATTCCCAGCCGTAGGGCCTCCTCGGAGCCGATCGTACGGCCGGTCAGGATCAGGTCGGCGGCGGGGCCCGACCCGATGAGGCGGGGCAGGCGCTGGGTTCCGCCGCCGCCGGGGATGAGGCCGTTGCGGATCTCCGGCTGGCTGAAGTGGGAGCGCACCGAGGCGACGCGGAGGGTGGCGGCGAGAGCGGTCTCCAGGCCGCCGCCCCAGGCTTGGCCGTCGATCGCGGCGACCACGGGCTGGGGGAGGGACTCCAACAGGGCGAGCGTACGCGGCCAGGTCCCGGCGTCGGTAGGGGTGAGGGTCCCGGCAGCGGCGCGACGCAGGATGTCCAGGTCGGCGTGCTTGATGAAGATGCCGTCGACGCTGCTTTTGAGGAGGACGACGCTGACCTCGTCAGTGCGCCTGGCGATGTCCTCCAGGTGGCCGGCCAGTTCGTCGAGGGACGCCAGGTCCATCTGGTTGTCGGGCGTCCGGTGGAACGTCAGGACGGCGATCCGCGCCCGGGTCTCGGCTGTCCAGTTGCCCATGGAGATTCTCCTCGGTGTGCGGTGATGATCGGAAGGTCTCGACGCCACGCGGCGACGCCGAGGCCTTGTTGATCTTGCGCTCGACATCGCGGCGCCGTATCCGCCGATCGGCTCCCGCAAGGTGCTAGTAGTGCTTTGTTAGCCGGATTTGTCTCGGCGGGTGTCTGGTAGTTCGCTGGCTGTATGAGGGCTGGGGAGCTTGCCGCGGTTCGGGGTCGGTTGGAGGAGTTCGCTTCCGAGGTGTTCGCGCCGTTGGCGCGGCGGGACTGGCTGGAGAAGGGCCAGTTGTATCTGCGGGGCCTGCTGCTGGACGGCCGCAGGAAGTCGATGCAGCCGATGGCCGAACGTCTCGGGGTGGATCATCAGCGGTTGCAGCAGTTCATGGCGTCCTCGCCCTGGCCGGTCGAGGACGTCAGGGCCCGGCTGGCGTGGCGGGCCGTGCAAGTGGTGCGCCCGCAGGTGTGGGTGGTGGACGACACCGGTTTCCCCAAGGACGGGAAGGCCTCACCCGGGGTGGCCCGGCAGTACTCGGGCACCCTGGGCAAGGTCGGCAACTGCCAGATCGGCGTCAGCGTCCACGCCGCCTCGTGCCCGCTGTCCTGGCGCCTGTTCCTGCCCGCGACCTGGGACGGTCTTGACGCGGAGGCCCGCAGACGGGCATGCCGGATACCCGAAAGCGAACATCACCGCCCCCAGTGGGAGCTCGCGCTGGAGATGCTCGACGAGGTGGGCGGCATCGGTCTGCGGCCCGCCGCACTGGTCGCGGATGCCGGCTACGGCGCCAACGCCGACTTCCGCCATGGCCTGGAAGAACGAGGGCTGGCCTACGTCCTGCAGGCCCGAGGCGAGATGACCGCTCACGCAGAAGACGCCCAGCCGCATCGACCCGCCTACTCGGGGCTCGGGCCCCGGCCCAGGCCCCGATACCCATCATCTCCTCCACCTCACGGAAGGAGAGCGGGAAACGGAAGTACAACCACACACAGTGGGAAATGATCTCGACCGGGTAACGGTGATTCTTGTACGACGGCGCGCTCGACGACATGCTCGGGCCCCTCCCCGGACGGACATTCCGAAGATCATCCCACCCCGCCACCGACAACGTGACAGCACCTGTCTGGGGTGCTAGTGAGGTTGAACTGGTGGTGTCGTAGGGGCTTGACGGGGTTGCGTCCTGGGGAGTGGTGTACGGGTTCGACCTGATCCGGGGGCTTGCTCCGGCATCGGGATGAGGCCTGCATAGACGAACGGCCACCGGCTGATCTTCGAGATGTCGAGTCACGAAGGAGATCAGCACGATGACCGCACCTGACAGTGTGCCCCTGCACGCCCTCGCGGAGAACAACCTCGCCGCGGCGAGTCCCGATCTGCTGCGCGCGATGATCAAGACGTTCGCCGATGCGCTCATGTCCGCGGAGGCCGACGCCCTGTGCAACGCCGAATACGGGCAGGTCAGCGACGAGCGGGTCAACCACCGCAACGGATATCGCCCCCGCGAGTGGGACACCCGCGCCGGAACCGTCGAACTGGCCGTGCCCAAGCTGCGGCAGGGCAGCTACTTCCCGCACTGGCTCCTGGAGCGCCGCCGCCGGGCCGAGCAGGCCCTGATCTCGGTGGTCGCCACCGCCTACCTCCTGGGCGTCTCCACCCGCCGGGTCGAGAAGCTCGCCGAGTCCCTCGGCGTCACCCAGCTGTCGAAGTCACAGGTCAGCGCCATGGCCAAGCACCTGGACGAGCAGGTCGCAGCCTTCCGTAACCGGCCCCTGGACCCCGGCCCGTACTCGTTCGTCTGGGTCGACGCGCTCACGCAGAAGGTCCGCGAAGGCGGCCGGATCATCAACGTCCACGCGCTGATCGCGGTCGGCGTCAACGCCGACGGCCACCGTGAGATCCTCGGCCTGGACGTCGCCACTGCCGAGGACGGCGCCGGCTGGCTCGCGTTCCTCCGCTCGCTCATCGCCCGCGGCCTGGCGGGCGTCCAGCTCGTCGTCTCCGACGCCCACGCCGGGCTCGTCGACGCCATCGGCGCCACCCTGCCCGGCGCATCCTGGCAGCGATGCCGCACCCATTACGCCCGCAATTTGCTCAGCCAGGTCCCCAAATCGGCCCAGCCCTGGGTCGCCACCCTGCTGCGGACCGTGTTCGAACAGCCCGACACCGACGCGGTGACCGCCCAGATGCGCCACGTCCTCGATGCCCTGGACGCCAAGTTCCCCAAGGCGGCAGCCCACTTGGACGCCGCTCAGCATCATCTGCTGGCCTTCGCCGCCTTCCCGCGCGAGATCTGGAAGCAGATCTGGTCGAACAACCCCCAGGAACGACTGAACAAGGAGATCCGCCGCCGCACCGACGTGGTCGGGATCTTCCCCGACCGCACCGCCGTGATCCGCCTGGTCGGCGCGGTCCTGGCCGAGCAGAACGACGAATGGACCGAAGCCCGCCGCTACATGGGCCGCGAACTCCTCGCCAAGGCCCGCCTCCACCCGATCGAGTCAGAAACCCACGAACCCACCATCCCGACCGAACTCACCGCATACCCTCAAAACCGAGATCACCGAGTGGCCCTCGATACACCACTCCAGCGGACGTGACCGTAAACGCGGCCAGGAACTGAGCGCTTTCCAACCTGCGCTCCGTGTTGTCCAGTGGGGCTGACAGACGGGTGAAGCCCCTGGTAGATGGGCTTTCGGCCAAGAAATCTGTCTCCACCAGAGGCTTCACGTGCTTGTTTACCCGTCGGGCATCGACGTGTCTACCCTTCGCTTCCTCGCCCAGGAGCTACGCCGGCACCGCCGCGTGATCGGCTCCCGCTGGCGGCGTCTGAGCGCCGGCCGCCAGGCTCTCCTCACGCTCGCCCACCTGCGGGTGGGACACACCTATGCCCAGCTCGCGGCCGGATTCGGCGTCGGTACCACGACCGCATACCGCTACGTCACCGAGGCCGTCGACCTCTGGCCGCCCTCGCACCTACCCTGGCCGACGCTGTCCGCGCCGCATCGACGAAGGCGTACCTGCTCCTGGACGGCACCCTCCTGCCGATTGACCGCATCGCCGCGGACCGGCCGTTCTACTCCGGCAAGCACAAGAGGCACGGGATGAACGTGCAGGTTCTCGCCGACCCCTTCGGCCGACTGGTGTGGGTCTCACCTGCCCTGCCCGGAGCCGTTCACGACGTCCGCGCGGCCCGCGAGCACGGCATCGTGGACGCTCTTGCCGAAGCCGACATCCGGTGCTGGGCCGACAAGGGCTACCGAGGTGCCGACGGCACGGTCCGCACCCCTTGCTGGGGGCGCTGGGAACCCCTCTCCGCAGGCCAGCAGGCGGTGAACCGGTCCCATGCGAAGATCCGGACCCTTGTGGAACGGGCCGTCGCTACCCTCAAGTCCTGGCGGACTACGCTGCTCGACCACCCGGATCACCAGCCTCCTCCAGGCCGTTCTCACCCTGCATCTGATCAGCTGAGATCTGCTCGGGCTGCTGTCGAACGTCGAGCGCAAGAACTGCTGGCAGCAGGCCGGCCTGGCCCGGCCGGGGCCGTTGCAGCGCCTGGCTGCGCTACGGCCGCTCGGACGCCGACGCCGTCCGTGACGACCTGCGCGCCTACGCTGCCGACCACCTCGGCACCGACGACGCGGTGTTGATCGTGGACGAGACCGGCTTCGTGAAGAAGGGCCGCGCCTCAGCGGGCGTGCAACGGCAATACACCGGCACCGCAGGACGCATCGAGAACTCCCAGGTCGGCGTGTTCCTCGCCTACGCCACCAGCCGGGGACGGGCCCTGATCGACCGCCGGCTCTACCTGCCCGAGCAGTCCTGGTGCGGTGACGCCGAGCGCCGCGAGGCGGCCGGGATACCCGACGAGATCGAGTTCGCGACCAAGCCCCGCCTGGCCTGGGAAATGATCGCCGCTGGGCTGGACGCCGGGGTGGAGGCACCGTGGGTGACCGGCGGCGCAGCCTACGGCCAGGACCCGCAGCTACGTGCCCGCCTCGAAGACCGCAGTATCGGCTACGCCATGGCCGTCGCCTGCTCGACGCGGGTGCGGATCAACCAAGGCCGCACCCCCGTCCGCGTGGACACCGTCGCCGGCCGCCTGCCCGCCACCGCCTGGCAGCGGCACAGCGCGGGCCCCGGCGCGAAGGACCCGCGCTACTACGACTGGGCATGGATCCACATGGGCACCGACGAACACCGCCACCTGCTCATCCGCCGCAACCGCATCACAGGGGAACTTGCCTTCTACCTGTGCGGGTTCCCCACCGCAGTGGCTGCGTCGGCACGGGTTCTCCGCGCAACGCCCGGACCGGCGCTCGAACCGGCAGGACCAGGCGAAGGTCGATGCCTGGCTCGAGGAGGAGTACCCGCAGGTCGCCGCCCGGGCGAAGGAGGAGAACGCGGTGGTGGCCTGGGCGGACCAGTGCGGGCTGCGTTCGGGCACCGCCCCGCCCGGGACCTCATGGGCCCCGAAGGGACAGACCCCGATCGTCAAGGTCTCCGGCCGGCGGTTCAGGGTGAACATCATGTCCGCGATCGCCTCCCGCGGCACCCTGTACTTCACCGTGTTCACCACCAAGTTCACCGCGAAAGTGTTCACCGCATTCCTCGATCGCCTCGCCCGCCAGACCGGCCGAAAGGTCCACGTGATCGCCGACCGCCACCCCGTCCACCGCTCCAAGGCCGTCAAGGCCTGGCTCGAGACCAACAGCGACCGCGCCGACGGCACTCCGCCCTCGGCTACCTCACACCAGCCGAGGGAGCTCAAGAGGCTGCGCAGGGAGGCGGCGAACAGCAGCAGACGATCGAGATCCTGAAAGAAGCGACGGTGAGGTCAAGAGTCGGTGCAACACCCCGGTCCCGGGTTTGCGGGCGGTGATCTCCATGTCGATGCCGAGGGTCTCGGTGTTCGGGAGGCGGTGACAGCTGGTCAGCTGGGGTTGACGGGTTTTCGCACAAGGAAGAGACCCTCACCCACGGACGGCCTCGGCTGCCTGCCGGGTCCGACAGGCCGAGCAGGAAGTGCAGCACACAGACGGTGGCCAGCTGAGCGGGTGAGAGACCCGGTCGACCGTCACGCGGGTACCAGTCGGCGAAGTCCTCATCACGCCACAGCCCGTCCAGCCGGTCTCTCACCCACATCGCCGTGGTGCCACCGGGGTTGCTCGCCCGAGCGATCTGCGCAGTCAGAGAGGGCACTTGCCCACCGGAACGGGGGCGAAGGGACAACGAGCACCTCGACGACTGCACGGGCCACTGGAACAACCCGAGCATGCCTGTTGATCAAGCTGCCGCACCGGGGAGCTCCAAGATCCCCGACAGAGCCAAGCTCAGTCGGACCTCTCATCAGCGTCTCCGACGGCACCCTTCGGACCCGGTGACACCCCCCAGGTCATGCCTTCGACAGCGGGACACAGGCATGCCGGGCCCGGAGGCCAGCGGCTTTCTTGCAGGACTGCCGAGAACATAACGGGGAGGGGGCGCGGCCGACGGGGACGGCCCCTCCCTGGCCACCTGACCGGACTCCTTCCCAGGCGTGGCATCACGCTGCCGCTCCGACGCCCGACGGGGACGCGCTCAGCCGTACGCCGTGATCAGGGTGCTCGCGTTGGCCGCGAACTCGGCGTAGCCGGCGATTTCCGCGGCCTGTGAATCCAGCAACATGCGCACCGGTGCAACTCCTGGCAGGTCCGATATGAATGCGAGGTACAGGTCCAGATCGGCCTTCTGGGCGGCGAACTCGTCTGCGGAATCCTTGAGACCAGCGAGCAACTGCCGAGCACCGTCGACTCCCAGCTCGGGGTCCTCGTGAAGCCGGGCGACCGGGAGCTGCGAGAACTGCATACGGCCGAGGATCGCCGAGTAGTGGTCCTTGGACGTCGTGTAGGCCTGGTTGATCCCCCCGAGAACGGCGTCCTGCGAGGCGATGAAATCCAGCTGTCTCCACTTCTTGGCGGCACTTGCCCGGGCCTTCTCACGCAGCTCGTCCTTCCGGACGTACCAGTTCTCGGTCCGTAGCATCCTTTCGACGAACTCTTCCCGCGGGCCGAGCGGGGTGAGGTCGTCACCCGCGACCTTCATCTCCTGGTAGATCGAGTCGTAGCGCTGCTCGGCCGCCCGCATCCGCTGCGGAGGGATCCTGAAGCCCAGGTGCGCGTAGAACCCCCGGGCGTCGAGGGCGACCGTGCCGGTGGAAATGACGTCGGTCGCATCGCTGCTCGACGCGAAGGCGTAGAGGAGGAGCGCGCCGAGGCCACCCACTCCGGGTTCGGTGATGATGGTCTTGAGGTGCTTGTGGTTGTTGTTCGCGATCGCCGCGGCCGTCCCGACCCCACGTCCGTAGAAGTCCGTCAGGAGGTATTCGCGACCGTCGTAGGAAAGACGGACGAGATAGTCCGGTCGCCCGGGCTCTCCCGTGAAGTAGTACTCGTTCGGCTGCACAGCTGCCCCGTTCTCGGAATTCTGATCGATAATCCGGTCCCAGGACCGGCACGGCCGAGAGTTCCACGGTGGTGCCCTGTCCCGCTGCGCACGGAGGGACACCCCCGAGGGCGTCCTTTTGGGCAGCCCGGCCAACCGCTCGCTGGGCTTCGCCCGGTCAGCCCTTGCGGGTCAGCGGCTGCACAGTGAAGGTCATGCCGGCCAGGCCGTGGGCCATGAGGTTGCTCGTCCGCAGGGAGTGGAGATCGGTCATGTCAGTCCTCCGGGGTCGGCCGGATGAGCCAGTTACCATCCGTGACCGGGCGCCGGTACCCGCTCGCGGCGGCCGGCCGGAATCGCGCCACATGCCGAAATGGCGCTTCCGCAGGTCACGACTCGAGCCCGGACACTTGCCAGCCCCGCCGGGCGGACCGGGTTCGTCCACACACCGGCGCGGCCCGCAGACGCCGTTGTCAGTGCCGGGCAGCGTGATGATCTGCATCGGACATCACAGCCCGCTCTCGCCCGCCGCCTACACGGAGGTCGTTACGACCGCGCCTGGCGGCGTCGGCCGCCTGCTACGGCGACGGCACCCCCTCAGCGACGACGAGTGCGACACGCTGCTGCGTGCCATCGCGGCGTACGAGGAGGCCCATTCGGACGAGGCGCTTACCGGGTCGCCGACCGGGAAAGTCGCGGGCGGGGCCGCGCAGGGCGATGTACCGAAGCACGACAGTCTCGCGGTAGCCTCCCTCTCGCGAGAGGGTGACAAGTACGGTTGGGGCACACACCGCAGCACCCGCACCACCACCTGCCGCCCTGCCAAGCCTTGCTGCGCAGCCTGTTGAGTGGACGTTAAGTCCCCGTTTCTGGTAGCAGCCTCGTCCGGGTTGGGTGAGGAAGCCTTGACGGGTGAGGCGTCCGAGACGGCTGCGGGTGATGTTGACGGATGCCTCGTCGGTGGGCATGTCGATGAGTTCGTGCAACTCACGGGCTCGGAATACCTGATCGGGGTGCTGGTTGAAGACGTTCACGATCGCCTGGTAGACGGTGTTCGTCGCGGGCGGATCGGGCTCACCTCCAGCCGGTGCGAGTTCGGCGATGACCTTGGCGGTAGTGGCCAGGTCCGCGAGTCGCGCTTCGTCAAGTGCTCGATCTGGTCGCGGAGTCCCACGGCCCGGGCTGTGGTCTCGTCGTGCTGGGCCTGGAGGCCGGCCAGGAGCTCCTCACGGCCCTGACCGGGTCCTGCCCCGAGATGACCGCCCTGACCGGGCATATCCGCACCTTCGCGGACCTCCTCAAACCCGCCGCGGACCATGGCCGTCGCCTCCACGAGTGGATCTCCCGTGTCCGCGAGGACGACCTCCCCCACCTGCATGCCTTCACCCGCGGCCTTGAACACGGCCTCGACGCCGTCGTCAACGGACTCACCCTTCCGTTCCACAACGGCGGCGCCGAAGGCGTCAACACCAAGACGAAACTGATCAAGTGCCAGATGTACGGCCGGGCCGGCTTCCGCCTCCTCCGCCACCGCATCCTGCTCAACTGATCCATCCCGACGGACGATCAACGGCTACGAAAATCTTGTCAGAGCCGTCCGATTGACAGACCCTCAGCCGGTGCAGCCGGCGATGGCGGGCAGGGAGCCGGCGCAGTTGCCGGGGGTGTTGTTGGTGACGGAGGTGTTGTTGAGGGTCACGAGGCCGCCGTCGTTGTGGATGCCGGCGGGGGCCTGGGTGGCGGCGTTCCGGGTGACGCGGGAGTCGGTGAGGG
The DNA here is from genome assembly GCF_044540325.1 of Streptomyces sp. NPDC086023. Classification (NCBI taxonomy): domain Bacteria; kingdom Bacillati; phylum Actinomycetota; class Actinomycetes; order Kitasatosporales; family Streptomycetaceae; genus Streptomyces; species Streptomyces sp. NPDC086023. The sequence continues at coordinate 2,767 of NZ_JBITRX010000011.1, read as the reverse complement.
TTGCTTCGGCGGTACCGCCGCGGTTGACGATGCCACCGCCGGTTCCGGTGGCAGCGGTGTTGCTCTCTACCCGGGTCGAGCGGGCATTGAGCGTGCCGCTGTTGACGATGCCACCGCCGTCGATGGCGGCGGTGTTGTGTGTGACGGCGAGCAGGCGGGTGGTCAGGGTTCCGCCGTTCGTAATGGCTCCGCCATTGGTTAGCGTGGCCGTGTTGTGGGTGAGCACGGCCCCCGTGAGCGTGAAGTCTCCACCGTTGGCGATGGCCCCACCGGCGCGCCCCTCGTTACCTGTCAGCAGGCCGCCGGTGATGGTGAACGTCCCGCTGTTGGCGATGGCTCCGCCATCTCGGAATGCGGTGTTGCCGGTCAGCACGCTGGCATCGACGCGCACGACGCCGCTGACGCCGTTGGTGATTGCTCCGCCACCCCCTCCGCCCGGGTTGGGCCCGATGACCACGGAGTTGTCGCGCAGAAGGCTCGCCGTGATGCGCAGAGAGCCGCTGTTGGCGATGGCCCCGCCGTTCTGCGAACGAACGGTGTTGCCGACGATGCGGCTGTTGCTGATGGTGAGCGTTCCACCGTTGGCGATGGCCCCACCACCGTTGTTCACGATGTCACCGTTGCTCAGCGTGAGGTCCTTCAGCTCTACCTCGCCGCTAGCCTCGATCGCCAGAAGTCGGAAGAGGGGGGCGTCTTCGGCCCGGGTGATCGTCGAGTCGCGTCCGTCGAAGACGACGCGGGTGGTGACGTGAGGGAGAGCAGTGGCCGAGGCCGAGGGGTCGCCGGCGGTGTAGGTGTAGACGCAGCCGCGGGCCAGTCTGAGGGTCGTGGAATCGGGATTGGCGTTCGCCTGGTTGACTGCGTTGGTGAGTGCGGTCGTGTTACAAGCGACGTTGATGGTGGCGGCGTGCGCGGGCGTAGCGGCCAGGCCGCCCAGAAGGAGACCGGCGCATACCGGAATCACGAACATTGCGGTCCGACGAGAAGACAGCTGAGACCCCACGGCAAACTCCTAATCGAGCACGTTGACGGGAACACGGAACGCACTCCCGGTCAGGGGTATACCGGACCCACTCCGCTCCGCGGCCACAGCCTCGCTCGCCGCCTGCACAGGTTCGATCGTCCGGCTCACTGGTGCGAAGAGCGCCTCAGCTGGGTCTGTCAATCGAACGGCTCGGTCCCACAAGGGGCCGGCCTGGCCCCCGCTCGGCGTTCAGCCGGTTCCAGTACCTCGTTGGGTGGCCAGCCACCGGCCGATGTCCTCGCCGTGCCGGGTCATGCCGAGGGTGATGGCCTTCAGGCGGGCGCCCTCCGTGAAGGAGCTGGGTGTGGTAGGCGTACCCACGCGCCGCGGGGTTCCAGTCCTCGTCGATTGCGGCCAGCGCCGCCGCCCGCCGCTCGGGGCGCACCGGGTCCTTCCCGAGCCCGCCGGGCCGGCGCACGTTCGTCAGCCACTGCCCGACCTGCACGTCGAGGATCGCCGCACCCCGCGGGGCGGCCAGGGTGCCGTGCAGCCGGTGGTACGCGCGGACACGGCGAGGCGAAGAGGCTGCTGGAGCCGAAGGGGATACGGGTCTCGGTGCTGCACGAGGAGAAGTGCGCCCCGGACACTGGGGAACCGCTGAGCACCGGATACGACGACCACGCCGCGGCGGTCACCGGGGTGGCCGCCGAACTCCACCGCGCCGGGATCGGTCACCGGCTCGGCTTCCAGACGGAGATCGGGCACCGGCTGGGCAACAGCTTCGTGCAGCGGGCGGACCTGGTGGTGCGGGCGCCGGGCGCCAGGGTGCCGTGCTCTTGGTGGAGGTCGACCGCCGTACCGAGGACGCCCACGAGCTGGTGCAGAAGCTGCGCCGGTACTGGGAGTGGGGCCGGCTGCTGCCGTCGGGCGCGGACAAGCGCACCGTGGACCTGGTCCGCTCCCGGCCGGACGCGATCGAGACGGACGACCATGAGAGCCGGCTGTGGCGCTGGGTCTACCCGCCGACCGGCCGGGAGGGCCTGGTCCCGGTGGCGTTCGTGTTCGCGGACACCACGGAGGCGAAGGTCGACAACACGGTCGCCGTGCTGGAAGAGGCCGGCCGCCGCTACTGGGCACCGCGCCGGTACGAGTCCTACCACCGGGGGATCACCGCGGTCGACTACGGCCAGGCGGTGCCCGTCGTGGTCACCACCCTGGAGCAGCTCCAGGAGCACGGCGCTGGCGGAGCGGTGTGGCAGCGGCTGGGACGGACCAGTGAGGAGACGCTGACGGCCGCGCTCGACAATCCCGACGGCGACGCCCTCTACCGCGCCCAGGCCACCCGCGCTGACGAGCGGGCGGCACAGCGTCGTGCCGCCGAACGGGAGGCGCAGCGGCCGGTGTGCAAGCGGTGCGGGCAGAAGTTCACCGACGAGCGCTGGGAGGAGATCACCGCGCGCGGCGGCGCCTGGACGGCCGGGGACCTGACCGTGTGCGGCACCTGCCACGCCGACGACGTCGGCCGCGAACAGGCCGCCCGCCTCCAGGCCGCCGTGCCGCCGCCCCCCGAGGACGACCGTGAGCCGGCCAGGCCGGGCCGCGGCTCCGCCGCCGCGGCTGACCGCGACGCCCGCCGGGCAAGCCCAAGGGGAGCCTGGGCAAGCAATCTTCAGCTTGTCCGTGATCTCGGTGTCTACGAAGCCATTGAGCCTTTTCCAACCTCATGCTGAGGCGTCGTGGAGGACGAGGACGGCCTTCACGATGTCGGTGATCCGGTTGGTGCTGCAGCGGAGCTTCCGTAGG